>NZ_JAWLHI010000014.1:0-68870 GCF_041690455.1 Marinobacter sp. | reverse complement strand
ACAGCTCCTTGCCAAGACGCCCCTGGTTGTTGGCGATCACCGAGTTGGCGGCCTTCAGGATGGTCTGGGTCGAGCGGTAATTCTGCTCCAGGCGCACCAGCCGGGCGTTGGGAAAGTCCCGCTGGTACTGCTGGATGTTCTCGATCTTGGCGCCACGCCAGCCGTAGATGGACTGGTCGTCGTCCCCCACAATGGTCAACGGCACCCGGTTGCTGGCAAGTACCTGCAGCCAGGCATACTGGATGGTGTTGGTGTCCTGGAACTCGTCCACCAGCATATGCTGGAAGCGCTGCTGATAATGCGCCAGCAGTTCCGGTTTGTGCAGCCAGAGTTCATGGGAGCGCAGCAGCAGTTCGCCGAAATCCACCAGCCCGCCCTGCTGGCACAGTTTCTCGTACTGGCGGTAGATCTTCAGCATGGTGGAGGTGAAGTGATCGCCCGGATTCTCCTGGATGTGGTCCGCCCGCAGGCCTTCATCCTTCTGGCTGTTGATGAACCACTGGGCCTGCTTCGGCGGCCAGCGGCTCTCGTCGATCTGGTTCTCCCGCATCACCCGCTTGATCAGCCGCAGCTGGTCGTCACTGTCCAGTACCTGGAAGTTCTCCGGCAGGCCGGCATCCTGCCAGTGGGCCCGCAGCAACCGGTGGGCAATCCCGTGGAAGGTTCCGATCCACAGTCCCCGGGTCGGGATCTGCATCATCTGTTCGACCCGGTAGCGCATCTCCTTCGCCGCCTTGTTGGTGAAGGTCACCGCCAGGATGGCCGTCGGCGGCACCCGGTCCACGGTCATCAGCCAGGCAATCCGGTGCACCAGTACCCGGGTTTTGCCACTGCCGGCACCGGCCAGTACCAACAGGTGGTCGTTCTGCGCGGTGACAGCTTCACGCTGGGCATCGTTCAGGGGATCGATGATGTGGGAGACGTCCATAGAGATTCGGTTCGCTACTGGTTAAATAAACAGGTCTGGGAGTATAACAGGGTATGGCAGGGCTTGTCGGGGGCTCGGCTCGGGCTTTTGACTTCGGGTTTTGGAGTTAACGCACAGGGGCGGGGCCTTCTTTCCAGGACACGCTACAAGCACGTCCCTGTGCGCTTGACTGTGGCCATCCATGGCCACAGACAGTCCTGGAAAGAAGGCCCCGCCCCTGCGCTGTCTGGCATCGAAGGGGGGGTCTCACCCCCTCGACATTAAACGCCTACCTGGATCAGAAACCCCGCGGCACAGTTTGCGGTTCGACGAATTCGAATAAACCTTCAAGGCCACCCTCACGACCGATACCGGAGGCCTTCATACCCCCGAATGGCGCTTCCGGGGTCGGGCCGGTGCCGGTGTTCCAGCCAACGTGGCCGAAACGGAGGCCGGCGGCGACGCGCTGGGCGCGCTCCGGATCAGCGGTGAAGACGTAGGAGGCCAGGCCGAATTCGGTGTCGTTGCCGGCGTCGATAACTTCCTCTTCCGTGCGGAACAGGGCCATCGGAACCAGTGGGCCGAAGGTTTCTTCCTGGTAGCAGCACATGTCGCGGTTGACGCCGAGCACTACCGTCGGTGGGAAGAACAGGCCATCGCCGAGCTCGCTCGGCTGTTTGCCGGCCACCAGGTTGGCGCCCTTGCCCAGGGCGTCTTCCAGGTGACGTTTGACCTTGTCGAAGCCCTGTTTGTTCACCAGCGGGCCGATGTCGACGCCTTCATTCATGCCGTCGCCGACGGTCATCTTGTTCACACGTTCCGCCAGTTTTTCACCGAAGGCATCCGCCACTTTCTCGTGGACGAAGATGCGGTTGGCGCACACGCAGGTCTGGCCACCGCCCCGGAATTTATTGGCGATCAGGTTATCGGCTGCAGCGTCCAGGTCAGCGTCTTCAAATACGATGTACGGAGCGTTGCCGCCCAGCTCCAGGGCCAGTTTCTTGACCTGGTCGGCGGTGTCGACGATGAGCTTGCGGCCCACTTCAGTGGAGCCAGTGAAGCTGAGCATGGGCACGTCCGGGCTTTCGCACAGCACCTTGCCGATCACGCTGGCCTTGCCCATCACCAGGTTGACCATGCCATCCGGCAGGTCCAGCTTGTCCATCAAGCTGAACAGGGCAATCATGGTCAGCGGGGTTTCGCTGGCCGGCTTGATCACCGACGGGCAACCCGCCGCCAGCGCCGCGGACAGTTTCTTGGCGATCATGCCGATGGGGAAGTTCCACGGCGTAATCAGGCCAGTCACCCCAACCGGCCGGTAGTGCACGGTCCAGGTGCAGTCCTTGGGCTTCTCGGGGATGGTGTGGGCATCAAGGGCCTGGATGTGCTTGGCGCAATAATCGAAAAAGCCGGCGGCATAGTCCACTTCTCCCTGGGCTTCTTTCCACGGTTTGCCGTGCTCCATACAGAGAATCCGGCCGATTTCCTCGCGGTTTTCCTTCAGACCGTCCCGGATGTCTTCCAGCCATTTGCGGCGGGTTTCAATGGAATAGGGGCTGGTAAGTTTCAGGGCCGATTTGCCCGCCGCAATGGCAGCCTCGATGTCCTCCGCCGGCATGGAGGGCACTTTCGCAATCACCTCGCCGGTGGCGGGGTTGTAGACATCGAAGGTGTTGCCCTGGGCACTGTCCGTCCAGCGACCGCCGATGTAACCAGTGAGTTTCTCCAGCAGGGGTGACTCGATCATCTCGGCTCCTCTTCAGTGTTTGTCTGCGCCCCGCACGGGACCAGTTGCGTCAGTGGATGATGTCTTTCATAGTGAGTGTTGTAGCGTAGCCTGTAAAGTCAAGGGCGGGCTTTTGAACATCCTCCGACTGTGCCTATACTCGGAGCATTACCATTCCAGGAGGCCGGACAATGAAAGCGTTTTTCCATCCCGCACAGGATCAGCATATTCCCCAGACCTACTTTACCCGTGGGCAGATGCGTCAGCCGCAGGAAGTGCCTGATCGTACCGGTCAAATGCTGGACGGCCTGAAGGAGATGGGTATTTCGGTTCTGCAACCGGCGGATCAGGGTGCCGGCCCGATATCGAAGGTTCATGATCTGGGCTATCTCCGTTTTCTGGAGTCCGCCCACCGCCGCTGGAAACAGATGGATGACTGGGGTGACGAGGTGATCTCGAACATCTTCGTCCGCTCGCCCAATCACCTGACCGGCATTCTCGCCGAGGCGGCCCGCTACCAGGCCGATGGCAGCTGTCCGATTGGTGAACACACGTGGCACGCAGCCTACTGGTCAGCCCAGAGTGCCCTGGGTGCGGCTGATGCACTGATTGCCGGCGACAGGACGTCCTATGCGGTATGCCGACCACCCGGGCATCACGCGCGCCGGGACGCGGCCGGTGGTTTTTGCTACCTGAACAACGCTGCCATTGCCGCTGAACACATGAAATCCCGGTTCCCGAAAATCGTGATTCTGGATACCGACATGCACCATGGCCAGGGTATCCAGGAAATTTTCTACGATCGCAGCGATGTCCTTTACATCTCCATCCACGGCGACCCCACCAACTTCTACCCGGTGGTAAGCGGCTTCGAGGACGAGCGTGGCGAGGGCGAAGGCTACGGCTACAACATCAACATGCCCATGCCCCACGGCTCCAGTGAGGAGGATTTCTTTGCCAAAGTGGACGAGGCCCTGGCCGCCATCAAGCTGTTCCAGCCTGATGCCCTGATCCTCACCCTGGGCTTTGACATCTACAAGAACGACCCCCAGGCCAAGGTATCGGTATCCTCGGAAGGTTTCCACCGGCTAAGCACCCACATCCGCCGGCTGGGCCTGCCCACGCTGATTGTCCAGGAGGGCGGCTACGACCTTGAGGCCCTGAGCACCAACGTCCAGCAGTTCTTCCGGGGCCTGGAGGGCTGAGACTCACTTCTCAAGAAGCCGGGGCATAGACCTTGACGTTGTCGTGCCCCTCGGCCTTCAGGTGGCCGGCGTGCATCCGGCTCATGGTGCCCCGGTCACAGTACAGCAGGTACTGGCGGTTCTGCGGCAGTTCCTCGATCTGTTGGTTGAGCTCGTAGAACGGGATCTTCAGGATCCGGTTGTTGGTCAGGGCCAGCGGTGACCGCTCTTCTTCGGTCGGATGGCGCACATCGATGATGACGTCGTTCACCCCCGGCGTTTCCACCAGCTCCACTTCCTCCGGGGTAACCGTGGTTTCCAGCAGACGGTTGACCGGGGTTTCGGTCCGCTCCCCGATGGCGCGGGCCAGCACTTCGGCGTCCATGTTCGCCTCATCGGCCTCGACCCGGTGCAGCTTGGCGCGGGTGGCCGGCTTCTGGGAAATCACACCACAGTACTCGGGCATGTTGCGGGCAAAAGACTCGGTGCCGATGTCGTGGGCAATGCGGATGATTTCCTGCTTGTCCATGGCGATCAGCGGCCGCAACACCACTTCATCGCTGGCCCGGTCCACCACGTTCAGGTTCGACAGGGTCTGGCTTGACACCTGGGCCACCGCATCCCCCATCACCAGCCCAGCCACGTTGAGGTCACGGGCAATCTCGGCTGCCGCCTTGAGCATCTGGCGCTTGAGCACCACGCCCCAGTGGCGGTTGTTCACCGAACGCATGATCTCGGCCACCACGCCTTCGAACGGCACGGAAATGAACTTCACGTTATGGGAGGCGCCGTAGCGGTCCCACAGGTAATGTACCACTTGGCGCACGCCGACCTCGTGAGCGGTGCCGCCGAGGTTGAAGAACAGGAAATGACTGCGCAGGCCACGGCGCATCATCAGGTAGGCGGCCACGGAGGAGTCGTAGCCGCCCGAAATCAGGGTCATGACGCTTTCCACCGAACCCAGCGGGTAGCCGCCCAGGCCCTGGTGCTTGCGCCGGGCGATGTGGAATCCGTCCTCCTTGACCTCGATCCGCACTTCCACCTGCGGTGATTTCAGATCGACACCGGCGGTATCGAAGGCTTTGCACAGTGCCGCGCCCACCGAGCGCTCAATATCGATGGACCGGAAATCATGGCTGCCCAGGCGCTTGGCACGGACGGCGAAGGTCTTGCCATCCAGTCGACCGGCAAAGGCGGCGACGGCCTTCTCACCGATATCCTCCAGGGACTGCAAGGGATACACCGCGATCTCCTGGATGCTGGAAATACCCGGGATGCGCGACAGGGCGTCAATAACCGGCCCATAGAGGCCCCGGTCATCCGGAACCTCTACGTCCACCCGATCCCAGCTGCCCTCCACGATAATTTCGTGATCGAGTCGGGCCAGGAGCTTGCGGATGTTCTGACGGAGTTGTTTCATCTGCTGCCGACGAACGGGCTTACTCTTGATGGCAACTTCCGGAGCGGGACGTATCAGTAATTTCATAGATCGGAGTTTTGTCGGGTGGCGTACAAAGAGGAAAGCGCTTAGTGTACCGTTTTGTCAGAGTGCCTCAAAATCCGGCATTGCCGAAACCTTCAGGAGTTTCACCATTAAATGACAGAACCCACGAACAACGCCCTGGTTTCCCCGGAGGGCGCCCTTGAAATCCTCTCCAATCATGAAGTCAACCGGCTCAAGGACCGGAGCGAGGGCGGTCTTTACCAGCTGTTCCGCCAGTGTGCTCTGGCCGTGCTGAATACCGGGGTGGAAACCGACAACTGTAAGGCCCTGATGGAGGCCCACGCCGATTTCGATGTGAGACTGGTGCCCCAGCCCCGCGGCTTGAAGCTGGAGCTGATCAACGCCCCCGGTTATGCCTTTGTCGATGGCCAAATGCTGCGGGCCATCCGCGAGCACCTGTTCTCCGTGCTCCGGGATATCGTGTACACCCACTCCATTCCCCAGACCATTGCCGGGTTCCGCCGGGACAACCCCGAAGACATCACCAACCTGGTGTTTCACATCCTGCGCAACGCCGGCGTGCTGGAAGCCGGGCGCCAGCCGGACATGGTGGTGTGCTGGGGCGGTCACTCCATCAGCCAGGCGGAGTACCAGTACAGCAAGGAAGTCGGCCACCAGCTCGGCTTGCGCGGCCTGAGCATCATCACCGGGTGCGGTCCCGGTGCCATGAAGGGACCGATGAAGGGAGCCACCATCGGCCACGCCAAGCAGCGGGTGAAGAATGGCCGTTATGTGGGCATTACCGAGCCGGCGATCATCGGTGCCGAGGCGCCTAACCCGATCGTCAACGAACTGGTGATCATGCCGGATATCGAAAAACGTCTGGAGGCTTTCGTGCGCTGCGGCCATGGCGTCATCGTGTTCCCCGGCGGTGTGGGTACCGCCGAGGAAATCCTGTACCTGCTCGGCATCCTGCTCCACCCGGATAACGCCGACCTGCCGTTCCCGGTCATTTTCACCGGCGAGAAAGAGAATGCGGAATACTTCGAGATGATCGACAAGTTCATCCGCAACGCCCTGGGGGACGAAGCCGCCAGCAAGTACGAGATCATCATTGATGACCCCGCCCGTGTCGCCCAAGCCATGCGAAAGGGCATGAAGGAAGTGGAGACCTTCCGCCGGGCCATGCAGGATGCCTATTATTTCAACTGGATGCTGAAGATCGATCCTGTGTTCCAGCTGCCATTCGAGCCCAACCACAACAGCATGCGGTCACTGGAACTGCATAGGGATCAGCCGGTCCACATGATTGCCGCCAACCTGCGCAAGGCGTTCAGCGGGATCGTCGCGGGGAATGTGAAGGAAAGCGGGATACGTCAGATTCAGGAGAAAGGGCCGTTCGAGATCGCCGGGGACCCCTCGTTGATCAAGCCTCTGGAAGCCATGCTGGAGCAATTCGTGGCCCAGAACCGGATGAAACTGCCCGGCCTGCAGGCTTACCAGCCGTGTTATCGTATTGTCAGTGGGGCGGCCTGAGCCGCCCCACTGACATCAAGCCGGAGCTTACTGACCACCTGCCGGCAGGCTGGCGTAGTAAGCTGCCAGGTTGGCGATATCCTCATCGCTCAGAGCTGCAGCCTGGCCCTGCATGATGGCAGCCTGGCCACCGGAACGCTGCTTGTTCTTGTAAGCCTTGAGGGCAGATACCAGATACTGCTCGTTCTGGCCAGCAAGGTTCGGATAGGTCGGGATCTGGGCCATACCATTCTGGCCGTGGCATGCGGCACAGACGGCAGCCTTGGCCTTGCCGGCTTCCACATCGCCCGCGGCAGCGGCCAGGGTCGGCAGGGCAACAGCAGCAGACATCAGTCCGGCAATCGCGAAGTTCTTGAATTTCATAGTTACTACCCTCTCATCGTTGTCGGCGTGATAATGCCGTCAGGTGTTATTAAAACTCGACTGTAATGCACTTATAGCACAGAGCGCGCCTGGCTCAAATGTGATAGATCAAGGCGCTCATTTCGACAATCGTCCCCTTTACCGCACTCGCGGGTTAGTGGGAAAGTACGACAACGTAGAATACCCAGATTTCTGTTTTATCCAACCCGGAGACGCGCCCCATGTCCGTAGAGGTCCAAGAGTTACCCTGCCGTGAAGGCTTTCTTGGCTTGCTCACCCTGAACTCGCCCGGCACCCTCAATGCCCTGAGCGAAGCCATGGTGGAACAGGCCCAGGAGGCCCTGGATCGCTGGGCGACAGATGACAGGATCTGCCTGGTGGTGCTGCAAGGGGCTGGTGACCGGGCCTTCTGTGCCGGCGGCAACATCCGCCTTCTCTATGACGCCATGACCGGTCATGGCGACCAGCAAGCTCCTTCCCGCTTCTTTACCCGGGAATACCGGCTGGATTACAGCCTGCACCGGTTCCCCAAGCCGGTTGTCGGCATCGGCCACGGCGTGGTCATGGGCGGCGGTTTGGGCCTGCTGTCCGCCTGCCGCTACCGGCTGGTAACGCCGGACCTCACCCTGGCCATGCCGGAGATCTCCATCGGTCTGTTTCCGGATGTCGGCGCCAGCTGGTTCCTCAACCGCCTGCCGGGCCGCCTGGGGCTGTTCATGGGGCTGACCGGGGCACGGCTCAACGTTACCGATACCCTGCGGGTGGGCCTGGCGGATATGGCATTGCTGCCTGAAGACCTGGACACCCTGCTCGCCCGGCTGCAGGAACAGCGCTGGACCGGGGAGGCCGCTGCCGATGACAACCGGCTGTTCCGACTGCTGAACCAGATGCCCGCACCGGATTACCGGGCACTGCCACAAAGCAACCTGGAACAACACGAACAGGCGATTTCACGCCTCAGTGCCGGGGAGGAACTGCCCGCAGTGGTGGATCAGCTGCTTGGCTCGGACATTGACAGTGACTGGTGGCGCGCCTGCATCGACAACCTACGCAGCGGCTGCCCGGTCTCCGCCTGGCTGGTGTGGACCCAGCTGAAGAAAGCCCAGCAGATGTCGCTCAAGGATGTGTTCCGGATGGAACTGGCCATGGCCCTCGAGTGCAGCCGGCGGCCGGACCTGGCCGAGGGCGTCCGGGCGAGAATGGTGGACAAGGACCAGAAACCGGCCTGGTCCTATGGCTCGGTGGCCGAGGTGCCGGAGGATGTCGTCGCCGCCCACTTCGAACCGGAATGGGACGACGAAACAGATCCGATGCAGTTGCAGTAAGGGATTACAAGCGGGCCCCGGCCTGGACCAGCAACATCTCCAGATCCTGGCTGTTGATGGCCCGGGCCCGGCTCAGGGCGGTGCTGCCGTCGTGGGCCCGGTAGTTGACGTCGGCCCCGGCCGCCAGCAGCATCTCTGCAGTCAGCAGATCCCCGCTGCCGACAATTTTCATCAGCAACGACTCGCCGCCCTGACTGACATTGACGTTCGCCCCGGCGGCCAGCAACACCTTGACCACGGACAGGTTGCCCTGCTCAGCCGCCCGGATCACCGGCGTATACCCTTGTTCATCCACCGCATTGACGCTAGCGCCGGCCGAGAGCAGCAACCGGACCAGTCGCCGGCTGCCATCACCAGAGGCGACCATCAGGGGCGTCGCCTCACCCGGCGCGGCAAGATTCGGATCAGCCCCTTCGCTGAGCAGATACCAGGCCACCCTGTCCCGTCCGGCACTTACCGCTACCATCAGTGGGGATCCCCGTTCGGTCAGGGTGTTCAGTGAGTGACCGGCCTCCGCCAGGTTTTCGACTTCCTCAAGATTGCCGGCTGCCGCTGCCCGGATCAGCGGCGTAGCGGTCTCGGTGGCCGTTTCCCGGGCCAGGTTGCTGGCCTCATCCCGGACTGCGCATCCGGACAGCAGGGTTGAAGCAAGAAACGACAGGAACAGTGCGTGGAGGGTGCCGGATCCCTTGGCCATATCAACAATCTCTGTTTTGAACGTTGGCCTATTCTGGGCAGCACCCGACAGGAATTAAATCGAGCGGTTCACATCTCCGGCCCGTTTTGCAGCAGTTCGCGCACCACTGCCCGCAAACGGTCCTCGCCATCCCTCTGGCCAAGACACAAGCCGGCCGCCTGCAACTCGGCCCAGGAACGACCCTGCAACACTGCCCCGACCCACAGGGCCAGCTCCGGCCGGGTCCTCAGCCAGTTCATGACACCCGGTACCTGACCAAGCTCCCCCAGCACCGGCAGGCAAAGGTCAAAGCCCCGGTGGCCGTGGGCAAAGTTGTCGAGATCACGCCGGTCATCGAAATTGAGTACGTGGGTTGCAGGCAGGTCGTCGCTGATGGCCGCCAGGAGTTCCGCGGGCATCGCGGACCAGTGGCGGGGAAGCAGTGTCAACCAGTGCCGTGCCAACCGCCCCCGCAGTCGATCGACCAGCTCGACACCTGGAGGACTCGATCCGGTCAGCATCTGCAGTGGGTACTCACCACTGGTATTTTCCCGGTGAAACCCGACGCGAACCACGTTCATCCCGCAGGACTGCCAGAAAGCCAGCAATTCCGGGCTGCCGCCAAAGCTGGTACCCAGGCTATCCAGCTGCTGCTCGGCCACCCACTCCCGCGCCGCTGCCACCAGGCGCTTACCAACCCCACTGCGGCGGGCCGGACTGGCCACGGCAACCCGTACTACCCGGAGGGTCTTCTGGGTTGCGGCTTCCGGAAATCCACTGTGGGAAGCGAGAGACTGGGCCAGCAGATGGCCCCGGATACGGCGCCGCCCCCGCGTAACCTTCTGCGCCAGGTCCTCGCCCAGTCCGCCCTCAACGGCGCCCCAGAGCACCCCGACGATGCGGCCTTCGTGCCAGGCGCACCAGCTGACCGAAGACGGATCATCCAGCCACTGGCGAAGATCGGCCGGGGTGGTCCGGTAGTGGGCATCAACCAGCAGGCCAAAGGCCTCGGCGAGCTCGGGCTCCGGCGCGTCGGCGGGGCACCACCGTTCAATCCGGATGGCTTTGGTCGGAACCCGGGCATCGTCCCGGACCATGCCGGAAGCGGATAGCAGGAACAGATTGCAGGCCAGCGCCTCCAATGGATCCCCCGCGGCCCAGCGCACCGGCTCGGTCAGGGTAGCGGATTGCCAATGCCGGGTTTTGCGATCCAGCACGGAGCGGAACCGGATGGCAAAGCCGCGGCCTGCGCCTTCATAGCCGTGGACGGTGGAGCAGAAAGCCACCCTGGGCCAGCCCAGCAGGATGGTCTCAAGTATCTGGGGTGGGATCGCTGCCGCTTCGTCGACCAGGACCACTTCGGCCGCCGGTTTCCGGGTCAGCAGTTCCGGCACCGGCAGGAAACGGAGTTCGGCCCCGGTTCGGGTGACAAGTCCGTTGCCATCGTCAGTTGTCAGGTCATTCCCGAGGGTTTGCCGGGCGTGGTGAAACAGGGTATCAACGCTCTCGCGAATGGGCGCTGTCACCACAATACGTTCGCGGCCCTGCTGTAACAGCCTGGCAGCGGCGATCCCGAGGGCGGCAGATTTACCGCGCCCCCGGTCGGCGGTGACCACCAGCGGGCGCCGGCGTCGGCCCTGGCCGAAATGCACCAATTGCTCGATCAGGCGTTGCTGGTCGTCGGTGGTTGCCACGTTGAAAGGTGTGGCCGGCGCCTGCAATCGCGGCATCCGGGTACCCCCGGGATCGCGGGCATCAACCCGAATCACACCGGGATCGTTGCCGAGAATGGTCGCCATGCGGCTCGCAAATGGGTGATGCTCGGCGCTTTCGAGGCCGGTACGACGGTAGTCGGGATCCGCAAACCGGGCCCAGTCCGCCAGGGGTGGCATCAACCAGAACAGCAGGCCTCCGGCCCTGAGGGTGCCGGCAATCGCTGCCAGGCCATCGGGCGGGTTACCCTGCCAGCCGTCCCAGACCACCACCGCCAGTTCCCGGCCCAGCCAGTCTCTGGCTTTGGCCGGCGGGACCGGGGTAAGGCCTGCCGATGGATTGTCATCAGCGGGGCCGGTCCAGATGCCCGGCGACTGGTACAGTTCCGGCAGGAGTTCTTGAAGCCAGGCCAGCGCACGGTCCCGGTCACCCTCGACGAGGACCAGGCGCCGTTGTCCCAGGGCGCCGAGGTGTTCAACCAGTTGCCCCCAGGCTTCAGGGCCTGTGGGGCTGTCACCGGCGGACAGAGACATCAGCTGAGGTCTGCGGCGTGGGCTTTGAGGTCGTTCAGGTCGCATTTTTCGAGGGCGGCCTGATGCGTGGCCCGGAGCCGGACCCTGGGGGCACACCCGGCTTCGAAGGCTTCCTGCCAGCGGGCGGCGCAGAGGCACCAGTTGTCGCCGGCTTTGAGGCCGGGGAAGCCGAATTCCGGTCTGGGGGTGCTGAGGTCGTTGCCGCGGCTTTTTGAGAATTCGAGGAAGTCGTCGGTGACGACGGCGCAGACGGCGTGTAGGCCGAGGTCATCGGGGCCTACGTTGCAGCAGCCGTCGCGGTAGAAGCCGGTTTCGGGGTCGGTGCCGCAGATTTCCAGTTTTTCGCCTAGAACATTTACTGATTCTGACATTTCCATTTGGTGGACCTTCCAGTTTTGGGGGCAGTAAGTTGGTGAGGGCTCTTCCAAAACCCGCTCCTGGCGGCACGTCCCTGTGACGCTTGAGCTCCGCCATCCTTGGCTCCGCACAGTTTTGGAAGAGCCCTCACCAACTCACTGTCATACCTGGGAGTTATAGTCTCTGGTGCATGGCGGTTTGCTTTCAATTATGCGGGACCGGTATCCGCACTACCAGTTGGCCAGTACAATACCGGCCATGCCGACCAACCCCCAAACTCCTGACACATCCAACCTGCCGGGTTTTCTGACCGATGAGCAGCGGGCAATTATTACTGCCGGCTACGAGCATTCGGTGATTACTGCCGTGGCGGGTAGTGGCAAGACGTCGACGCTGGCCTGGCGGATCCGGTATTTGCTGGAACAGGGGCACGATCCGGACCGGATGCTGGTGTTGATGTTCAACCGCAGTGCCCGGGTAGATTTCGGGCGTAAGCTGCAGGAGGTGTGTCACCAGTCCAGGCTGGCGTTGCCGGAGATCCGGACGTATCACGCCATGGGGCTGCGGCTCTATAAGCGGTTTGTGCGGGAGGGTTATCTGCCGGGGTTTTCGGACAAGATCCTGACCGAGCAGGAGATCAGTTTTCAGGCCTGGCAGCTGACGCGGCGGTTGGCGCCGGAGGATCTGGCGGATGAGATCCGGCGCAACAAGAAGGATTTTGTGGAGACGGCTACCGGCTTTATCGATCTGGTGAAGACGACGCTGTCGCCGGCTGAGATTGTGTTCGAGGAGTTGGGATATTCGGACAAGCACCGGTACCTGATCGATCTGTTCCACAGCTTCGAGCAGTGGCGCAAGTCCCAGAGCCGGATAAGTTACGCCGATATGCTGTATGAGCCGGTGATGGCGATTCATCAGAATCCGCCGCTGCAGCGGCTGGTGGGCAACAAGATGGATCTGATTCTGGTGGATGAGTACCAGGATACCAATGAGATCCAGCACCTGTTGCTGCGCTATGTGGCCGGTGACCGGGCGCGGGTGACGGTGGTGGGGGATCCGGACCAGACGATTTATGAATTCCGGGGCGCGAAGCCGGAGTTTATTCTCAAGCGGTTCAGTGATGAGTTCGAGAGTCCGCTGGAGCAGACGCTGAGCTATACCTTCCGCTACGGCCACCGGGTGGCGCTGCTGGCCAATCATCTGATCTGTCACAACACCGGTCGCAAGGATGTGCTTTGCCACTCCCATCCGTCGACGCCGGACACCGCCATCCATCTGCACCGGGTGGAAAGCGATAGCGATCAGGTCCTGCAGATTCTGAAGAACCAATCCCACGAGTCCCTGTCGGCGACGGCGATTCTGTTCCGGGTCTGGAGTCAGAGTGTGCCGATCGAGCTGAAACTGCTGGCCCGGCAGATTCCCTACCGGATTGATGCCGGCAAGGGGGCGCTGTTCAGCCGCGAGGTTCAGGCGATTACTGCACTGCTGATGGTGGTGACCGGGAAGCTGACGCACTTGCCGGATTCGGACCGGCTGGAACTCGCCCGGTTATTGCTTCGGTTTCCCCATGTCGGGCTGAAGGAGCCGGACCTGGAGAATCTGGCGCAGTTCCTGGCCGGTTTCGGCGAGGCCTGGCATGAACGAATTCTGGCCATGGATTTTGATGCCCTGGCGCCCATGCCTGCCCGCAAGTTGCGCAAACTGGGCGAGGTGCTGGGCCAGCTGTCCGGGTTCAAGGGGCCGGTGGCGGGGCTGATCAGTGTCTATGCCGAGCACACCGACCTGTACGAGGGCATCCGCAGCCTGGCCCTGACCCATGAGAGCGCCGAAGAGCGGATCGATACCGTGCAGGGGTTCCGGCAGTACCTGAGGGGCCTGGATGTGGATGCCGAAGGTGCGTTGACGCATTTGAAAACCCTGAAGCAGCAGGCCGGTGAGAACAGGGAAGGGGGCGTGCTGCTGTCCACCATTCACCGGACCAAGGGGCTGGAATGGCCGGTGGTGATCATTCCCGGTCTGCAGGAGAAATACCTGCCCTACTCTCCCCGGTCGCACGATGATGCCCGGGCGTTCCTGGAGAGTGAGCGCCGGCTGTTGTATGTGGCCATGACCCGGACGCGGGAAACCCTGCATCTGATCAGCCGGCCCCTCAGCACCCGGCCCCATCTGGATGGTGACCAGGGCCCCAGCCGGTTTGTGGAGGAGTGCTGTTTCGAACTGTCGGAAGAGCTGGGACAACACCTGGATGCGGATAGCCGGCCCGCCTCACCCATCAGGCTGGATGCACCGCTCACCCCGGTCAGCCAGCGCTATGCCCAGCGGGAGGGGGTGTCCCTGGAAGGCACCGCCCCGGCCACCAACGATCGCCAGGCGCCGGTCTGGCACAGCCAGCGGGTGAGCCACGCCATTTTCGGGGCCGGTCGCATCGTCGGTGAAGACGAAAGCTCGTTCGAAGTCCGCTTCGATAACGGCGACACCCTGAACTTCAGCAAGAAAAGCGCCCACCTGTACTTCACCACATTGGCCTGATCCACCGTCCTGCCCGCACCGTAACTCCGTACAATTGCAGAGGTAACAAAATGTTTCATTTTTTTGTCTTTTTTGTCTTACTGGCCTAGTTTTCATGTAACACCCTAATTTTCTGCAAGAAAGCAGTAGCAAGAACGACAACCGAACAGGAGGTTCAGCATGAACATCATGCGTCCAATAGCCGTGGCAGCCCTTTCCGCTGTAATGGCCTCACCCGCGCTGGCCGAGGAACGCCAGGAAACCATCTATCTCAACCCGTTTGCCGGCTTCCAGTATTTCGATGACAAGCGGGACCTGAGCGAAACCGGTACCTTTGGCGTGGGTGTTGAGTACCGCTTCGCACCCCACTGGGCTGTTGAGGCCGTGTACTCCCGTGCCGATGCCGATCGCAAGGGAGCTCCGGGATCTTCCGATTTCGATGAAATCCGACTGGACGGCACGTACTATTTCGCAGGTCAGGATCAGGCCTGGAACCCGTATGTGTCCCTCGGCGCAGGTCATGCTGATTTTGGGGAGGATGCAGCAGCTCCCCGCACCTCTGGCAGCAACCACGACGAATCCCGGGTGAATGTCGGGGCCGGTGTCCGCTACAACGTCAGCGATAACATTTCCCTGCGCGGCGACCTGCGCGAGTTCCACGGTATCGACGAGAGCACTTTCGATACCATGGTTTCCCTGGGTATCAGCTTCGCTTTCAACCGGACCGTGGGTGAAGCCGCTCCGGCGGACAGCGACAACGACGGCGTGCCTGATACCAGTGACCAGTGCCCGAATACCACGGCGGGCGCGGTTGTGGACAGCACCGGCTGTGAGCCGGATGCGGACAGGGACGGCGTTGCCGATGCCCGCGATGCCTGCCCGAACACGCCTCAAGGCGCTGAGGTTGACGCCCGTGGCTGTGAGCTGGACAGCGACAACGATGGCGTCGTGAACAGCAAGGACCAGTGCCCGAATACCGCCGCTGGCGCGGAAGTGGATGCCACCGGCTGTGTGGGCGTGGTCGAGACCATCGAAACTTTCGAGATCGAAGTGCGGTTCCCCACCAACAGCTCGGTGATTGGCAACTCCTACGATGCTGAAATCAGCCGTGTGGCCGATTTCCTGAACGAGAATCCGGAAACCATCGTGGAGATCGCCGGTCACACCGACAGCATGGGTGAAGCCGACTACAACCAGCTCCTGTCACAACGCCGCGCCGAGGCTGTGGCTGAGCGCCTTACAGGCCCGCTGGGCGTGGATCCGGAACGTGTAAACGCCATGGGCTATGGCGAGGAAGCGCCCATTGCCTCCAACGATACCGCGGAAGGCCGTGCAGCCAACCGTCGCGTTGAGGCTCGTATCCAGATTCGCCGCTAACGCGAAGCCGGAACGAACGAAAGGCGCCTGCGGGCGCCTTTCTTTTTGGTATCAACAAAATCATCAATGGCGATAACAACATGAAGGGCGTTCTGGCACTGACAATCCTGTTGATGGCCTTTTCCGGCACAGCCCTGGCCGAGGTCTACCGCTGCGAGAGCAACGGCTCGGTGACCTTCTCGGATCAGCCCTGCGGCAGTGATGCCCGGGCCATCGAGATCCAGGACAACCGGATCGGCGGCAGCTTCAACCAGAACCTGCCCAAACCGGCCAGCAGGGATTCCGGGCGCGAGGACAGGAAAACCGAACAACCCGAGGAGGCCTCCACCTGCCGCTTCATCAACTCCACGGATCTGCGACGGTACATGGTGCGGGAGCAGGTGGTCCGGGGCATGACCCGGGATCACGTCAGGCGGGCCTTTGGCAATCCTCCGGAAGTTCACACCAGCCCGCGGGACGTCTGGATCTACCAGACCCGTTACTATGGCGCACTGTATGAATTGACCTACGTGTACTTCAGGGACGGTTGCGTGGAGCGGGTGGAGTATCGCAAGCCCTGACCGCGTCCAGCAGCAGGTTGCGCGGGGTCAGGGAGCGGTCACAGAAGGTACCCAGCCGCACCCGGTAGCCCTGCTCTTCCAGGGCTGTTGCGTAGTCCAGTACCAGCCAGAGTTCCAGCGGCCGGCGAAACAGGTGGCGCAACAGTTCATGGCGGCGGACCTGTCGGAACCGTTGCTGTCCCACCTCCAGCCATTGATCCCAGTCCACCCGCTCCGGCAGGTCCAGCTGTTTTTTTCGTGCCGCCCATCGACAGAAGGCTTCAAACCCCTCATTCACCAACCGGGTCGGATGGGAGGGCACCGGAAGGTATTCTCCACAGTCGCGCAGGTACCGTTGCAGGGCATCAAACCCCAGTCGCCACTGGCTGACCAGCGCCGTTTGCGCCCGCACACGGGCCGGCGCGGTAACGGTCTCCTGGACCGCCAGCCGCAGATCATTCCGGGTCAGCCTGAGCGTCCGCGGGTGTTCCTTCGCCTGCCCGGAAAGGAGCTGATAATCGGAGTGAGCGGTCAGGTGGTAGCAACAGGGCGACAGACTCAGGCGCGGCGCACCGGCGGCGCTGCCCCGACGGATCAACTGGCGATGCAGGTCACCACAGGCATGCAGGGCCACGCCATGGCTGCCGGCCGGCCAGGACAGGTCTTGCGCCATCACGTCCTGGCAATGCAGGGTCACGTCATCGGCAAACTGGCGGGCCAGCCGGTTGCCGTCATCCACCAACGCCGGGTCCCATTCAAATCCCTGCACCGGTTCCGGGCATTGCCGGGCCAGGGTTCGTGACAGGTGGCCCTTGCCGCAGCACCAGTCCAGCACCGGTCGGTTCATGGGGATCACCGAAGCCGCGAAAGCCCCGGCCTGGAGCCGCTTGCGACCGGGCATGTCGGTGGCAGCCACCTCCGGCAGGGTTGTCCCGTCCACGGTATCCGGGGAGGGAGAGAGAACCGGTACCGCTATTCTCTGCTCATAATCGGCCAGGCCCGGAAGCCAGCCACTGATCCGCCTGGCAAACTCGCTCAGGTGCTGTTCGTAGTAATCGCAATCCTCATCACTGAGGCCCTCAAGCCAGGCCGACAGCTCCGGACGCGCCTGTGCCCAGGCCGGGGTCGGCTCCATAAACGGTGCCGGCCGCCAGAATTCTGCGTGGCCGGCAAGCCAGTGGTTCAGCGCCTGCCATCGGCTATAAAAAGATGTCGTCGGCTCGTGTAAACTCGCGGCCGGAGGAAACGTCATGCAACTGGCCTTTGTACTTGTCGAACCCAAGGTTCCTGAAAACGTCGGAGCGGCTGCCCGTGCCCTGTGTACCATGGGGTTCGGCGAGCTGTGGTTGGTGAATTCCGACCTGCACACCCGCCCGGAAGCCCATTGGCTGGCCCACGGCAGCGATCATATTCTCGATAACGCGCGCATTTTCCCTGATCTGGCGGCGGTGCGAAACTCCGTAGACCTGCTGATGGGCACCTCCGCCAAGCCCCGCCACAACCGCCAGGATTGGCACACACCGGGCCGCTTGCGCACGGTGCTCGCCGACAAGGGCGAATCCGTCGCCACCGCCGCCCTGGTGTTCGGGCGCGAGGACCGGGGCCTGGGCAACGAGGAACTGGCCCTGTGCGACCTGCTCACCGGCATTCCGATGAAGGTCGCCTACCCCTCCCTGAATCTGGCCCAGTCGGTCATGCTCTATGCTTGGGAGATGTCCGGGCTGTCTGTCAGCAGCGAGGCAGAAGGCGACAAGCCCGCACCCGCCGATGCCGGCCTGGGCGCGCTTCGGGAACGCCTCGAGCACCTGTTGCCCAGTGTCGACACGCCCCCGGAAGGCAAGCTGTCGCAGTGGGTGTTCGAACGCCTGCCACTGCTGTCGGAGCGGGATATCGGGTTCGTCCACACCCTGTGCGGGAACATCGAACGGACCCTCAGGAAGAAATAACCTTACTCCTGAAAGCGTCCGGGCCGGAAGGCATCCAGGTTTACCGGTGAAGTTTCACCGTCAATGACCCGGGCAATGACATCAGCGCTGCCGGCGGACAGGGTCCAGCCGAAGGTGCCGTGGCCGGTATTCAGGTACAGGTTCTCTCTCGGGCCCCGGCCGATGATGGCCGGTCCATCCGGCGTCATGGGCCGGAAACCGGTCCAGGTCTCTGCCGCGTCCAGATCGGCACAACCGGGATAGCGGGACTCCACCGACTTGCGAATGGTGGCAATGCGCGCTTCCGGAATGTCCCGGTTGAAGTCCGCCAGCTCCACGAAACCGGTTGCCCGCAACCGGTTGCCCAACCGGGTGGACACAACCTTGTAGTTGTCATCGTGGATGGTGCTGACTGGCGCGTGCTCCGGATTTTTCAGGGGCACGGTAATGCTGTAGCCCTTGATCGGGTAGATGGGCAAGTCCAGCCCGAGGGGGCGCATAAGTGCTGGTGACCAGCAACCGGCACTGATCACAAAGGCGTCCGCTTTGAGGATCTCCCGCTCGCCCTCGGCGTTGCGCAGGGCGACTGCATCCACCCGGTGTTCATCGGCGATCAGGTTATCCACTTCAACGTTATAGCGGAATTTCACACCCTTTTCCTCGCAAGCACTCGCCAGGGTCCGGGCAAACAGGTGGCAGTCACCGGTACCGTCGGTATCGTAGCTCAGCGCCCCGTACAGCGGGCCACCGCCAACCATGCCGGGCTCCGTTTCACGGACCTGTTCCGGCGTGAGCAGTCGCGACGGAATTCCGAGTTCACTCAGCAGGTCATACACGGCACGGTAGCCCTCCAGGGCTTCCGGCGTGCTGGCCAGATGGAGCAACCCCTTGTGGTCACCGTCGAAATCGAGGTCCAGCTCTTCCTCCAGCTTCAGGAAACGCTCACGGCTGTGGATGCCCAAACGCAGCATGGCGCGCCGGTTCAGGCCGTACAGGCCCGGCGACCAGGCATAGCGGAGGGTGGCAAACATGAACTTCACCGCTTCCACCGACGGTGGCATCCGCAGTTTCAGAGGGCCGTCCTGTTTGAACAGCCATGGCAATGCTTTGAACACCATTGAGGGATCCGCCCAGGGGTAGACCACTCCGTAGGAACGCTGGGCAGCATTGCCCTTGCTGGTCTCGTTACCGGCAACGTCATGGCGCTCGATGACAGTCACCTGATGCCCCCGACGGTTCAGTTCCCAGGCCGTGGTCACCCCGACTACACCACCACCGACTACTACAATGTGCATGTACGCCTCCGTGTCCGTTATTCTCAGCTGACCCCGTTCCGGGCCAATAGTTGCCGGTATTCCTCGAGCACCGATTCATCTTCCGCCGGATAGTCCGGGGCCAGTTGCTTGAGCTGTTCGGCCAGCATCGCGGCCACAATCGCCCGGGCCTGGGGTTTCCTGTCCCCGGGAACCACAAACCAGGGCGCTTCCCGGGTATGGGTTGCCGCCACCGCCTGCTCGGCAAAGGCCCCATAATCCGCGCGTCTGGCCCAGCCATCAATATCGGATTTATCGAATTTCCAACGCTTGCGGGGCTTGTCCAGGCGTTTGAGCAGGCGCCGGCGATGCTCGTCTTCGGACAGGTTCTGCCACACTTTCAGGATCGTCGTGCCCTCCTGTACCAGGTGGCGCTCGAAATTACGGATCGACTGGTAACGGTTGTCCCAGTTGTAGCTTTCCGGGGCATGAACCGGCCAGACCCGCTCGGCAATGACCGCTTCGTGATGACTCCGGTTGAAGGCTACCATTTCGCCCAGGCCCGGCAGGTAGGGCGTGACCCGCCAGAGAAAATCATGGCGGACTTCCGCCCCTTGCGGCCGGCTGAACGACCAGGCGTGGAAACCTGCCGGGTCGGCGTAGGTGGCCAGGGTTCGGATCAGGCTGTCCTTGCCGCTGGTGTCGGGCCCGTGAACCACCACCAGAAGTGCCCGCTTGCGATTGGCCCAGAGCCTGCGCTGATATTCGCCAATCTCTTCCAGGCTGGCTTCCAGGGCGGGAATCTCCTCGTCATCTTCCAGCAGCGTGGGATAGTCCCGGAACCGGGGCTTGCCGGGATCAAAACACCAGGCGCTGGCGAACGGCGATACCTCCATAACATCCTTTCCCATAGTCATAGTCCGAAACAGGTTAACAATCGCACAAACTGGTAAACTTTCGGGATCAAGTTCCCAGAATAGCAGCCTGACCAAAGGTTGCGATGGAGTTCAGTCAAAGCAATGAGCAAGAAACGTCGCGAGATTCCGGTTTTTGATCGCCCGATCATCGAAACCCACTGTCACCTGGATTACCTCAAGGACCGCCCCCTGGAGGAAACCCTGGAGCAGAGCCAGCGGGTGAACATTGAACGAGTGATCACCATCGCGGTGTCACCGGAGAACCTGGCCAAAGTCCGGGAACTGAGCCAGATCGCACCCTGGGTCTACGGCACCCAGGGCATCCACCCGCACGAGGCGGAAACCTACACCGATGCGGTCGAGGAAGAGATCCGTGCCCACGCCGGTGACGACAAGATCGTGGCGGTGGGTGAGATCGGTCTGGATTATTTCTACGACAACGCCGACCGCCAGATACAGCGGGACGTCTTCCGCCGTCAGCTGCAGATTGCCTGCGACACCAACCGACCGGTGGTGATCCACAGCCGTGAAGCGGACGAGGACACCATCACCATCCTCAAGGAGTTCGAGGCGACCCTGAAACGCCGTGGTGTCATTCACAGCTTCACCTCCGGCCCGGGGCTGGCCCGCTATGCCCTGGACCAGGGCTGGTGCCTGGGTTTCAACGGCATCACCACTTTCAACAAGGCGGAGAACGTGCGGGACATTGTGCGCATGGCCCCCATCGAGCAGATCCTGCTGGAAACCGACGCCCCGTTCCTGACTCCGGTGCCCTACCGGGGCCGGGAAAATGCGCCATTCTACCTACCCTTCGTGGCCGAGAAGATCGCTGAGGTCAAGGACTTGCCGCTGGACCAGGTTCTGGCGCAAACCTATGCCAACAGCCTCAGGACCTTCTTCCCCGAACGATGACCGCGACCATCTTCCAGATCCTGGGCGGGCTGGCGCTGTTCCTGCTGGCCATGGAGATGATGACCGATGGCCTGAAGAATGCCGCCGGTCGCCATCTCCGCCATTTGCTGGGAAGCTGGACCCGGACGCCCCTCCGGGGCCTCGCGGCGGGTTTCCTGATCACCGGTGTGGTGCAGTCCTCCGGCGCGGTCACTGTGGCCACCATCGGCTTCGTGAATGCCGGTCTTCTCGGGCTTTCCCAGTCCCTGGGGGTCATATTCGGCTCCAACATCGGAACCACTATGACCGCCTGGCTGGTGAGCCTGGTGGGCTTCGGCTTCAATATCGAGGCCTTTGCACTGCCCCTGCTGGCCCTCGGCATGGGGCTCAAGCTGGCCACCAACAACACCCGTAGCGAGGCACTGGGGCAGGCCCTGGCCGGCTTCGCCCTGTTCTTCCTGGGCCTGTCGATCCTGAAAACGTCGCTGGAATCCCTGACCGCGGGAATCGACAGCCAGACCCTGGTGGAGATGGGTTACGGGTTGCCGATGTTCATCCTGATCGGTTTTCTGGCCACCGTACTGACCCAGTCCTCCAGTGCGGCCCTGGCCATTGTCCTCACCGCGGCCGCCGGCGGGCTGATTCCATTGAACAGCGCCGCAGCCGCGGTAATTGGCGCCAATCTGGGCTCCACCTCCACCGCCGCCCTGTCCGCGCTCAAGGCCACCGCCAATGCCCGGCGGCTGGCTATCGGTCACATCCTGTTCAATGCCGCGACCGGCGCCATCGCCCTGCTCATTCTGCCGGTGATGCTCTGGGTCGTGGCGCTGATGGCCCGGTGGCTTGAACTGGACGCCAACGTCGCGGTGTCACTGGCTCTGTTCCACACCCTGTTCAACGTGCTCGGGGCACTGGTGATGCTGCCGTTCACGCCCCACTTCGCACGCTTTCTGGGCCGGCTGTTCCGAAGCAAGGAAGAGGACAACGCCGAGCCCCGGCACCTGGACAACACCCTGGTGGCCACGCCGGAACTGGCGGTCGCCGCGGTGGATGAGGAGATGAAACGCCTGATCGGCCTGATCCGGGGGCTGCTCAGGGTCTGCCTGGACCGGGAAGACCTGAAGCCGGCACAGATCCAGCCCAAGGCGGACGCCTGCCGGAGCCTGAACTCGGCCATCGTGGATTACGTCTCGAGAGTCCGGGCCGAAAAGATGCATCCCTCGACCGTGGATGCCCTGACCCTGAGCATCCGCACCTGCCGTTACCTGATGGAGGCTACAGACCTGGCGGCGGAGCTGCTCAAACTCAAGGTGGCCAAGGACCAGCCACGCATGGCCCGACTGTCCGAATCCCTGGAACGCTACACCGACACCCTGAGAGCCCTGGTCGCCGCAGATGAGCCTCTGCCAGCCACCGTGGATGAGGCTGAAAAGATCTACCATCAGCTCAAATCGGAGCTGCTAGCCATGATTGTCCGTCGCGACATCGCCACCACCGATGGCGAGCAAACCCTGGACACCCTCAGCTCGGTCCGGCGCCTGGTTGACCAGTGGCACAAGGCGCTCGCCTGGCAGCCGGTCTCCCGGCTCCTGAACGGGGATCAGGAAGCGGCGCTGTCAAATCCGCAGTAGCGGTTGCGTCCCTTCTGCTTGGCCTGATACATGGCCTGGTCAGCTTGACGCAGTAACTGGTCGCCATCGAGCTCCTCGGCCCGGGGATACAGGGTATAACCAATGCTGGCGGAAACCTGTACCAGGTGGCCCGCCACCGGGACCGGCTCCGAAACAGCGTGCAGCAGCCGCGCGAGCAGATTCTCCAGCACAGCCGGTTCGGTAATATTGACGATCAGTGCCGCAAATTCATCGCCCCCGAGGCGGGCCAGGGTGTCTTCCTCCCTCAATTCTGCCCGCATACGTTTGGCCACTTCCACCAGCAGCTCATCACCCGCCTTGTGACCATAGGCATCGTTAACAGGCTTGAACTGGTCCAGATCGATGTAGACCACGGCCAACAGATCATCGTGGCGCCGGGCCTGGGCCATGACCTGCTGCATCCGGTCGGTGAACAGAACGCGATTCGGCAGGTGCGTCAGCGCATCGTAATGCGCCATGGTGCGCAGCTCCTTCTCCTGGGCCTTGAGCCGGGTGATGTCCGAGAAGATGCCCATGAAATGGCTGATAGCACCACGTTCATCCCGGACCCCACTCACCGTCAGCGCCAAGCTGAAATGCTCACCACTCTGACGCTTGCTGGTAAACTCACCGGACCAGAAACCGTGGGACCGGGCGCTGGCGAACACGCCAATGCCCTCCTCCAGGGGCAAGGGTGGCAGCCGACCAATGGCGTCAGCGCGGGCCCGGCCGGTGATCTCCACGTAGGCATCATTGACGTCGATGATGAGGCCATGGAGATCGGTAATGAAAATGGCCTCGCGGGCATGGTCAAACACGCTGGCCGCCATGCGTTGGCGTTGCTCCGCCTCCTTTCGACGGGTGACGTCGTACCAGGAACACAGTACATGGGGCTGTGACTCATCCTGTTCATGCACCGGCGCCAGGGTCATGTCGACCCAGACCTCCGAACCGTCAGAACGCCGGAATACCCACTCGACCTGGACAACCTCACCTAGGGCCACCTGCTGCAACAGCCTTTGCATTTTTTGCCGCGAAACGTCGCCATCTGGCTGTTCATGGGGCGAAAAGGCAGCAATATCCTTACCCAGTAACGACTGAGGCATGACAAACCTCAGAAGTTCCAGGGCGGAACGATTGGTATCCACGAATTCGCCACCACGAAGCATCAGCATGGGTTGGGGCCAACTGAGGATCAAACGCCGGAGGCGGCGTTGCTCAGCCGCCAGTTCCCGTTTCTTGCGGCGCAACCACAACATGGCACCGGTAAGTAGCAGGACGAGGCTACCGACCGCAATCAGCCAGCCCCAATACTGTCCGATCAGTTCGCCCCAGGTCAGTTGCGGCAACTCATCGTAGGGCTCGACACGAAGTTCCCGGGCCAGGTATTCAACCGACTGGTAATCCGCGGGCGGGGCAAAGCCGGCGATACCGGCACTCAGTGCCGCCGGATAGTTCTCCTCGATGGCGAACAGGGCCGACGCGACCCGACGCACAACATCACTGTTTACATGGGGCAAGGCTGCAATGGGCCATTCCGGATACAGCCGCGTGGACACCACGTAGGGGAAGCCGGCAAGGTTCTGGCGATTGAGAATCCGTATCCGGTCTGCGAGGCCAGGATCATCCGCGACCAGCTCCTCCAGGATTCCTGTCCGTACAAATCCGATCTCGGCGTCGCCAGTCAACACCGAACGCAACACCCGGTCATGGCTCCGCACCAGTTTGACCCGGTTATCCCTGAGGACATCCACACCGGCCTCTTTCAGCTCCAGGACCTGGCTCTGGAAACCACCCAGGAAATGACGTCCCGGCGTGGCAACGGTCTTGCCCTGAACATCCGCCAGGCTGGTAATGTCCTCCCGTGCGGCTGTGGTGAAGATCACCCCCCCGAGACTGGCTGAGGCAACCCCGTCGTGCTTGCGCACCAGGGTGGCGAGCACGCCGGTCAGACTGCGCTCACTCCGGATCACCAGGAACTGGCTCGGATTGGTCAGGAAAAAATCCAGCTGGTTGGAGGCCAGCGCCGTGCGCATCTGCTCCTGGTCCAGCACCTGCAGCTTTACCGGGATGCCGATCCGGCCTGTCAGGTAGTCCGCCAGGGGCTGATATCGCTCCTGCATGATGAAATCGGGACGATAGGCATAGATGCCGAATCGCACGTCCGGGATGCCTTGGGCCAGGGTCGTCCCGGCGAGAGGCAGAATCAGGACAGCAAACGCCAGATACCCGAGAATCCAGCGCTTCATGCAACGCTCCTGGGCAGGAAGTCGTTGTCACTGAAGCGGTCCACCCCAAGTGGTCGATGAACCAGACCCTCCCGGGCCAGCATTCGGGAAAGACTACGGGCAACCTGCTCGACACGGCCGTCCTTCGCCAGGTACCTCCGGTTGGACGCCAGATCCGGGAACATGACCGAGGCCAGCGCCAATCTCACGTCCATCGGGGAGATCCCCTGACGGGTTGCAACCCGATAGACCGAATCATGCTGGTTTCGAACCAGGTGGCGGAGACCGGAAAAGTGGGCCTCCAGCAGGGCCCGAACAGCATCCGGCACCATGGCCGCGAATTTACGGGTCACCACGAGAACATCGAAAATAGTTTCGGGCAATTGACTGCTGTCGAACAGGCGCACACCGCCCAGACCAAGGAGAATCGAGGCAGTCGGCTCGTAGCAGGCGATGGCATCCACCTCCCCCCGCTTCCATAGACCGACATACTTGTCGACCGGCACATCAACGACAGTCACTTCGTCCCACTCAATGCCAGCCTGGTCAAGGACATTCAGTAGCAGGGTCCCGGATACTCCGGCCAGTTCCACAGCGATCCGCTTTCCGCGCAACTGATCAAGATTCCTGATCCCCCGTTTTGCCACCAGCACGTCCGCCCCGACGGACACATCGGTTACCCCGACCACCAACAGCTCCGGACTTTCAACATGCACCCGTATCGCTTCATCCAGGGTCAGCCCGGCACCGTCGAGCTTCCCTGATTTGAGCAGTTCCATGGAATCCAGGGCCGAAGCCCCCTTTACCAACTCCACCGAAGCCGGCAGCCAGCCGAACTCCTCGGCAAGGTAAAGTGATTCGTAACCAATCCAGGGATGGATTCCGAACCGGAGCGGACGGGGCATACCACAACCACGGAGCCCCAGGGCGGCAAAACCGGCTACCAGAGAAGCTCCAAGGAAATGGCGGCGGTGCATCAGAAACTCCGGCCCATAGCGTTACGTTTTCTTCATATTCTTGTAGGTTATTATCTTACTGCGTGCCATTACAACGGTAAAACCCCGATTGACCGCCGGTAAAAGGCCCTAGCCCAGGGAAAGGAACACGCCCATCAGAACGGGCGAGAAGAATGAGAGCAGGAATCCCGAAGCGATGGCCACCGGTACACATACCAGACCACCGCTACTGCGAATCACCGGCAGGGTAAAATCCATCGCCGTTGCGCCACCATAACCGATTGCCAAGGCGGGCCTCGCGGCAATCAGCAGCGGGATGATCGCCAGCGCGATGATCTCCCGGAGCACGTCGTTGAGGAAAGCAACCCCACCCCAGGCAGGACCGAGGGCATCACCGATGACAATGCCCGACAGGGAATACCAGCCAAACCCCGATGCCAGGGCCAGCACATCGTGCCAGGGCAGCCCGAGGACGGGGATCAGCGACACGCCAGCGACCAGCGAGCTGGCCATCACCGAGAGAGCCATGCCCAGACCCTGCCGGTTCATCAGGAGCTTGTGCAGGGACAGCCCGGCATTGCGTAGTTGCAGGCCGATCAGGAACAGCAGGAGCATCAGTGCCCAGGTGGCCACCTGGTCGGTCATGGGCAGAGCGGGCAGCAGGAAATAACCGGCAACCAGGCCGGCGATCACCGCCACCAGTGGCTTCAATCCAGCCAGGAACAGGCGCCGGTATCCGGGGCGACCGTCGTTGTCATCTGTCTCGACTGTCATCGGCTGCCAGCGGTGAAACAGCCACAGACCGGCCATGTTGGCCACGAACAATACGGCCACCAGAGCGGTGACCTGTGCCGCCATGTTGCCCAACTGGGACGCCAAGCCCTCCATCTGGCCCAGCCCGAGACCCAGTAATGCCAGGATGAAATAAACCAGCGTCTCGACGGTGTAATGGATAACCGTCATCACCCGGCGATTGGTCAGGGGAATGGCAAAACCGAGAAACAGCGGTGCCAGTATCAGCAGGGCTCCGGTGAGCATGGTGTCCTCAGGCTGGAGTAACGGGGTAGCGCCCCGGGCGGGGCGCCGGAATGTCTGACAGGATCAGGCTCAGTGCAGCACGTGGCCTGACCGGTCCTGAACCAGTACCCAGGGCGCCACGACCACCGCCCAGAGTTCGGCATTGCGATCGTACCAGGTCCGGGCAAGGTCGGGTGCCACCTCGCCTACCTGGTCTTTCTGCATCCACTGCTCGAACTGTGCCTTGTTATCGGCGGTGAGCTCGGCGGCAACCTCCAGCAAATCCAGCTCCGGTGCCACACGCACGACCTGACCCCGGGCGAAGTAGGTCTGGAGTTCGTGCCAGTTGATGCGGGAAGTTTCGAGGTTGAGTTTGGCCTTGATGTCGTCTCGGGAGGATTCAGCCATGGGACCTTGTCTTCGTTCAACGGGTTGTGGGAAGGGCGCCAGCTTACCTGAAATCGAAGGGTAAAACACGGGGTGAAGTTGGGGTCAGATCGGCTGATCTGACCCCGGGGGATTCACTCGGACTCGGAAATAAACTCGGGGTCAGATGAAAGCTTTCATCTGACCCCACTTTCACGCTTCAGGCGTTCTTCAGCATTTCCCGCACCACGTAGTGCAGGATGCCGCCATGCTTGAAGTACACCGCCTCATTCGCGGTATCAATCCGCGACTTGAGTTCACAGCTGTTGGTGGAGCCGTCCTTGTACTTCACGGTCATCTTCAGGGTCTGGCCGGGTTTGATGTCACCGGACAGGCCTTCGATGCTGATGGTTTCCTCACCGGTCAGTTTCAGGCTCTTGCGGTCCACACCCTCCTGGAACTGCAGGGGCATCACACCCATGCCGATCAGGTTTGAGCGGTGGATCCGCTCGTAGGATTCCGCCACCACGGCCTTGACGCCGAGCAGGCGGGTACCTTTCGCCGCCCAGTCACGGCTGGAGCCGGTGCCGTATTCCTTGCCGGCAATAACCACCAGCGGGGTGCCGCTTTCCTGGTACTTCATGGCGGCATCGTAGATGGCCATCTGCTCTCCGGTGGGCACGAATTTGGTGAATCCGCCTTCCACGCCATCGAGCATCTCGTTCCTGATGCGCACGTTGGCGAAGGTGCCGCGCATCATCACCTCATGGTTACCCCGGCGCGAACCGTAGGAGTTGAAGTCTTTCGGCTCCACACCATGCTCCTGCAGGTATTTCCCGGCAGGGGTATCCGGCTTGAAGGAACCGGCCGGCGAGATATGGTCGGTGGTCACCGAGTCACCCAGCAGGGCCAGGATATTGGCATCCCTGATGTCCTCGATGGGATCCGGCTCCTCGCCCATACCCTCGAAGAACGGTGGATGCTGGATATAGGTGGACTTGTCGGACCACTCATAGACCTTGCTCTCGGGTACCTTGATAGACTTCCAGGTTTCGTCGCCCTCGAACACCTCGCCGTATTCCTTGCGGAACATCTCAGTTTTGACCTGCTCCACCGCCTCGGCGATTTCCTTCTGGCTCGGCCACAGGTCTTTCAGGTAGACGGGATTGCCGTCCTTGTCGGCACCCAGCGGATCCTTGGTCAGGTCGACACGGACGTTGCCGGCAAGGGCATAGGCCACCACCAGCGGTGGTGAGGCCAGCCAGTTGGTCTTCACCAGCGGATGCACCCGACCTTCAAAGTTACGGTTACCGGAGAGTACCGAGGCCACAGTCATGTCGCCATCGCTAATAGCCTTCTCCACGGCATCCGACAGCGGCCCGGAGTTACCGATACAGGTAGTGCAGCCGTACCCCACCAGGTTGAAGCCTAGCGTGTCCAGATCGTCCTGCAGCCCGGCGACTTTCAGGTAGTCGGTAACCACCTTGGAGCCCGGTGCCAGCGAGGTCTTCACCCAGGGCTTGGTGCTCAGGCCTTTCTCCACCGCCTTCTTGGCGATCAGGCCGGCAGCCATCATCACGCTCGGGTTGGAGGTGTTGGTACAGGAGGTAATCGCCGCAATGACCACGGCACCAGGGTCCAGCCTGGCCTGCCGGCCGCCGATCTCGATCGGCTGACTGGCAGGATGTTCGAAATAGGCTTCATCAACACCTACAGCCGTACCGCCGCCTTCGGATTCCATCCTGGCTTCCCGGGGCTTGGCCGGGCCTTCTGAGGTTTCCATGACGAGATCAAAGGTGGCCTTCATGTTCTTCAAGGCTACGCGATCCTGAGGGCGTTTCGGGCCCGCCAGGCTGGCTTCCACATCACCGATGTCCAGCTCGAGCATATCGGTGTAGGCCGGCTCGTGGCCTGGCTCACGCCATAGGCCTTGCGCTTTCGCGTAGGCTTCCACCAGTTCCAGCTGGCCCTCCTCGCGGCCAGTCAGGCGCATGTAGTCGATGGTCTGCTCGTCGACCGGGAAAAAGCCACAGGTGGCGCCGTATTCCGGCGCCATGTTGGCAATGGTGGCACGGTCTGCTACCGGCATATCTTTCAAACCATCGCCGTAGAATTCCACGAACTTGCCTACCACACCTTTCTTGCGCAGCATTTCCACTACGGTCAGCACCAGGTCGGTGGCGGTGATACCTTCCCGCAACTTGCCGGTGATCTTGAAGCCGATCACCTCGGGAATCAGCATGGACACCGGCTGACCGAGCATGGCGGCTTCAGCTTCGATACCGCCAACACCCCAGCCCAGGATACCCAGGCCGTTGATCATGGTGGTGTGGGAATCCGTACCCACCAGGGTGTCCGGATAGGCAATGGTCTTGCCGTCCACGTCCTTGTGCCAGACCGTCTTGCCCAGATATTCCAGGTTCACCTGGTGACAGATACCGGTACCCGGCGGCACCACACGGAAATTGTCGAAGGCCTGCTGGCCCCAGCGCAGGAACTCGTACCGTTCCTTGTTACGCTCCATCTCGATGGCAACGTTATCCTTGAAGGCAGCGGGGGTGCCATATTCGTCCACCATCACCGAGTGGTCGATTACCAAGTCAACCGGCGACAGGGGATTGATCATTGCGGGATCCTTGCCGGCATTCTTGACGGCCTCACGCATCGCCGCCAGATCCACCACCCCGGGCACGCCGGTGAAGTCCTGCATCAGGACCCGGGCCGGACGGAACTGGATCTCGGTGTCGGAAGTCCGGTGCTTGAGCCACTGCACCATGGCATCGATGTGGGACCGGTCGACCGTGGCGCCGTCCTCGTTACGCAGCAGGTTCTCCAACAATACCTTGAGCGAGAACGGCAGGTGGTTGAGATCGCCCAGGGTTTTGGCTGCCTCGGGCAGGCTGTAGTAATGGAAGGTCTTGCCACCCGCATCCAGGGCGGAAAGGGTATTCAGGCTGTCTTTACCCAGACTTTCATTCGACATGTGGTGCCTCCTTTTCGTCGTTATCCGAACATTCCGGAAGGCTTCTCGGGAGCCTTTTCATCATACTGCTTGCAGGAACGCGCTCCGCGATAGACCAAACAGGGTGATGAAAAGGCACAGCATTGTGAAGTCACCATTAACTATTGCAGCTATTGACAGGACTTCAACCGGTGGCCGGTGAATGTTCGGCATCACTTCCGTGAATATCAGACCAAGGTCGACACCAAAAGTTGCAGGCACGGAAAGGCGGGCCGGCAACCCGGATCTCAGGTCTGCCGCTCGCCGTAGAGCTGGGCATAGATACCTTCTCGGGCGATCAGTTCCTCGTGCCGCCCTTCCTCGATGATCCGGCCATCCTCGAACACGCAGGCGCGATCCGCCTGTTTCACGGCACTGAGCCGATGGGCGATGATCAGGGTGGTCCGCTGCCTGAGGAAGCCTTCCAGGTCCCGGTGCAGCTGGTACTCGGTCTCGGCATCCAGTGCCGAGGTGGCTTCATCGAGAATCACCAACGACGGATCCGACAGCACCATCCGGGCAATGGCCAGGCGCTGGCGCTGCCCCCCGGACAGGCGCACGCCCTGGCGGCCGATCACGGTATCCAGCTGCTCCGGCATGGCCGCCACCATGGTATCGAGCTGGGCGATGCGCAACGCCTCCCACAACTCGACATCCGGCTTGTCCCGGCCGAGGGTGAGATTCTGCCGGATGGTGTCGTTGAACAGGGCCGGATGCTGCAACACGGTGGCCACATGTTCCCGCAACCTCGGCAGCCCGATCCGCTGCACCGGCACATCGTTGATGAGTACCTCGCCCTGCTGGGGCGTGTACATGCCCAGAATGATCTGCACCAGGGTGGATTTGCCACCGCCGCTGGCACCGACCACCGCCACTTTCTCACCGGGTTCCAGATGCAGGTTGATGCCCCGCAACACCTGCTCGTCGCCATAACCGAAATGAATATCCCGCAGGGTCAGGCTTACCGTGTGGTGGCCACGGAACGGGTCCTCCAGCGCCGGATAACGCGGTTCCTCCTTCAGCTCCAGCAACCGGTTGATACGCCCCAGGGCGGCGTTGGCGGCGAACCAGGCGTATTGCATGTTCAGCATTTCCTGGACCGGCGTGAGCATGAACCACAGGTAGCCAAAGATCGCGAACATCATGCCGATGCTCAGATCACTGAACAGGACCGTGACCATGGCCGCAGCCCGGAACACGTCCACACCGAACTGGAACAGGGCAAAGCTGGCCCGGGTGGCGGCGTCACTGCGCCACTGGAAGCGGATGGCATGATCCCGGACCACCCGCGCGCGATCGATCAGCAGGCGCAGGTAATGCTTCTCCCGGTTGGCCGCCCGGAGCTGGTGAATGGCATCAAGGGTTTCGGTCAGATCCCCCTGGAATTCTTCGTAGGCGCTGTTCTCCCGGCGTTTGAGCTCCTTGACCTGCTTTCCGATCAGGATAGTGGCGAAGATCACCAGTGGATTGAACAGCAGAATCAGCAGCGCCAGTTGCCAGTGCACCCACAGCAATACAACAGCAGTACCGATTACGGTCAGGCTGGCCACCAGGAACCGGCTGATGGAGGTCCCCAGGAACTGGTCCATGGTATCCAGGTCGGTGATGAAGTAGCTGCTGATGGCCCCGGAACCACGGGTTTCATACTCCGACATGGCCACGCGCTGGAGCCGGCCCAGCAGGCGGGAGCGCATGCGGAACACGACATCCTTGGAAACCTTGGAGAATTCGCGGGATTGCAGGACATTGAAGAACAGTGCGGCCGACCGGAGCAGCAGTGCTGCCAGCACCATCAGCCCGATGTAGACCACAGGCTGCTGCCACCCGGCAGGCAGGATGGCATCCATGACCGGAAGCACGGGGCCCTCTTCCTCCAGCAAGACCTCGTCCACCAGCACCGGCAGCAACAGGGGCACCGGTACGGCCATGATGGTCGCCAGGATCGCCAGCAGATTGGCGCGCACCAGACGCGGCTTGTGCTTGAGCGCCAGCAGGAAAATGTCGCGCCAGCGGTAAGGCTGATGCCCGCCAGCGGAATCAGCCGACTGTTGCAGGTTGTTGTGTTGCAAGACTCCTCCGGACCCCGAATACCTTCGGTTCAATACGGACGCTATGGACTGTCAGTCTACCTGTTAACCAGGTAGCTGCGCGGCCCTTTCAGTTCTGTCATCATGACCCGCCTGACTCTGACGGACCAGGAACCCGACCCGCTGTGAAACACGATTGCCACTACCACCCCGGTGAACCCGCCAAATGGCACTGCGGCGAATGCCAGATCCACTACTGCAGCCGCTGCATGCCCGATGCTGATACCCGCCAGCGCAAGGCGCTCTGCCCGCACTGCAGTAAAGCCATGCGCTACCTCGGGGCCGCCACCGAAGCGGTCCCGTTCTGGAACCGGATCGGCGCGTTCTTCCGCTACCCGTTCCACAGCGACCCGCTGATCGTGATTGCCATCTGCACCCTGGTGCCGGTGATCGCCCCGGCGAACCTGATCGGTATCCTGATCTGGATTGTGCTTGCGCTGGCCCTGTTCAAGTATACGTATGCGGTGATCAATCACACGGCCGAAGGCCACCTGAAACCACCGCCTGTGGCCGTAGCCTTTACCGGTAGCGGCTTTGATATCGTGGTTCTGCAACTGCTGGTGTTCGTGGTGATGGGCGGCCTGGTCGGGGCCGCCGCCATGCTGGGCGGGCCAATCCTCGGGATGCTGGCCATCGCCTTTGTGGTGCTCGCCCTGCCCGCCAGCATCATGGTCCTGGCCATGGAACGCTCAGTGGGCGCAGCGGTGAACCCCATGAACCTGGCTTTGCTGATTTCCCGCATCGGGACACCCTATTTCCTGCTCTATGGTTACCTGATCCTGCTCACCCTGGCTTCGGGGGCCGCCCAGGATTTCGCCCTGAACCACTTTCCGCTTTGGTTCTCCCAGCCCCTCGCCGGGTTCCTGAACAGTACCTTTACCCTGATCCTGTTCCACATGCTCGGCTACCTGCTGTTCCAGTACCAGGAAGAACTGGGTTTTGCCGCCGACGTCCAGGACGGCGAGACCCTCGCCCAGGCACAGAGCCGGGACAGGACCGCCCGCTTTGATGCCGATATCGACATGAACCTCAAGGACGGCAACTACGACCGGGTGCAGTCGATGCTCAGGGAAGCCCTGATACGGGACCCGGACAATGCCCTGCGAATCGCCCAGCTGTACAAGCTTTTGATGGCACGCAGAGATGTCCCGGAACTGCACCGTTACCATGTCCGGATCCTCAACTGGCTGGCAAACAGTAACGACGGCGAAGCCATTGCCGAACTGGTCACCCTGCTGCAGGAGGCCGAACCCACCTGCCGGCTCGAGGACCCGGAGCTGTCTGTCCGCTGCGCCAGCGCCATGTATCACCGGGGCCGGTTCAAACCCGCCCTGCGGCTGCTCCAGGATTTCCACAAACGCTTCCCGGACAGTGACCAGCTGGCCCCGGCGTACCTGCTGGTGGCGCAAATCCTGGCCAATGGCCTCAATCAGTGGGAGAAAGCCACAGCATTTCTGACATTTATCCAGAAAAAGTGCCCGAACCATCCGTTGCACGGGCAGATCGGGACGTATCTGGAACAGGCGGAGAAACGGGAGCCGTTGAAGGGGCCGAAGGCGAAATTTGCTGTTGCTGAGTGAGGCGTGAAGGTGAAGTTGGGGTCAGATGAAAGCGTTCATCTGACCCCGTTTTCACCGCCAGCCGCCCCTCTCAGGTCAGCAACTGCCGATAATGCCGTGCCTTGGGTTCCATCTGCCGCTTCTCGAATTCGCTCACCAGCAGCCGGCAGGCTTCTGAGGTCAGCAACTCATCCCCGGTGGCCCGCAGCCGCTCGAAAGCCTTTTCCGCGGCCTTGAAATTCTGCTGTTTCAGGCTGGTAAACAGCACCCGGTTGTGGTCCTCGGCGGCCAACGGCTGGTGGTGCTCGCCCTTGCCGAGATATTCCTCCCACACGTCAACCATCTGCTCCGGCTGACGCCGGCTGAGGGCATCTTCCATCAGTTCACGGGTGCGATCACGGTATTCGGGCAGGTCCGGCCTCAGCTTGGCCAGCTGGTACAGGTGCTCCAGCAGGATGGGCCTGTCAGGGTAGTGCTGGCGCAGGGCCTCAAACTGCCGACGCGCCAGATCGAACTCCATCCGGCCCAGGCTCGCCATTGCCTGGGCATAGCTGGTGGTAAAACGGGCATCCTGTTCGGCTTCCTCCGGCTCGAAGAATTCCTCCCGCACATGCAGCCAGCTGCGCCCGAACAGCCAGACCAGGCCGGCCCCGGCCACCAGGCCGCCGGCGTGGGCCATGTAGGCGATGCCGGTGGCACCGGCGAACCAGTAATCGTAGATTTCCTTGCCCAGCCAGACCGGCAGCATGGCCAGGGCCGGTGCCCGGAAATAGTTGAAGTAAACGCCGAGAAAAAAGAAAAACCGGATCTTCTGCAGCCCATAGATGGCGACGTACATGCCCATCAGACCGGAGATCGACCCTGAAGCCCCTACCAGCGGGAGTGGGCTGCCCGCGGAAAAGGCGGTGAACACCAGGCCGGATATGGCACCGCACACCAGGTAGGCCACCAGGAACCGCCCCGGACCAAGCGCCTTCTCCACCGTAAAGCCGAGCAGGAACAGGAACAGCAGGTTACCGATGATATGGCCCCAGCCACCATGCAGGAACTGGTAGGTAATCAGGGTATAGGGTTTAAGATCGGCCGGCACCAGGCCCAGTTGCTGGGCACTGAGCTGGCTGATGTAGCCCTCCTCGATGGCGGTCCGGTGCTCGAGCCAGTATGCCCGTTCCGCCGGTGCCCAGAGGATGCCGCGGTTCTCCAGCAGGTAGTGGTAGAACTCGCGGTCCATCATCAGGCTGATGGCGATCCAGAAGTCGGCGTTCTCCTCCCGCAACTGCTGGAATTCCTGCAAGTCGTAGACCCGCTCTTGCTCGCCGCGGAACTGGATCTGCCGTTGCAGGTAATCCTCATAGACGGGCGCTTCAAGCTCCTGGAGGTCCTGGGAGAGATACTGCTCGACCGCCTGCTCGATCTTGCGGCTGTCTCCGCCCTGGTAGAAAAGAAAAACCAGCAGACAGACGAACATCAGCCCCAGGGTAACCAGGGGTGGGCGTTTCCAGTTAACGGCGTTCTCGGCGGGGATAATCAGCATCGGCGGTCACAATTCATCATATTCTGTCCCTGAAAACCTGCTTTTTTACCACAGCCCTGCCCATATTTCCCGGTGTAATAGGTGTTGTGGCGACGGTTACAACGGCTTAACCCGAGAAATGTGGACAGCCCCACAGATAGCGGGGCCGGTGCGAGACACTGTCACACCGGAGTCATATAAATGACATTAAATCGGTGGCAGCTATCGACCTTTCGCCAATTGCCGTTATTCCTGCCACCACCAATAGTGGATGGGAATAACAAGAAAAACCGGATACTGGAAGCAAGGATACTGCACATGACCGTACTCGTTTTGGACAACCCGGAACTGCTGGCCAAAGCGGCGCTGGCATCAGGTTTTACGGCGGCGATGGCCACCCCTGCGGGACAAAGACCTCATCGACTGAAATTTCATTTCGGATTCAACAAGCATGCCCTGGATCGCGATGATCTGGCGATCATCCGCCAGCATGCGCTCTATCTCCGGCAATATCCTGGGTTGAAAGTCCGGATCCATGGCCATGCCGACAACTTCGGCACCGAGGATTACAACCAGTTCCTGTCCCGGTTGCGGGCCAGCACCATCGCCCGGGTTCTGATCCGGGAAGGCGTGGGCGAGAACCAGATCCAGCTGGCGCACTGGGGATCAACCCGGCCCCTGGCCACTCTCGAGGATCACGCCGCCAACCGGCGCGTGGAACTGGAATACCTGACCCAGGAAATGGCCCAGGCCCTGTAGTCCGGGAAGGACATATCACAACGGAAAACGGGGGCCGAGGCCCCCGCTTGTATTTGTGGCGGTTCAGCCGCCGTACACCTGCCAGACGTTCCAGAACAACAGCAGTGATGCCACCAGGATCGCCAGCCAGGTCAGAATGATGCCGATCATCCGGGCCAGGTGCGGCCCACCACGACCATTGATCATGCCCCAGGCGTGCAGGATGCGCCCCACCACCAGAGCCATGCCGGTCCAGTACACGAAACCACTGGGCACGCCGTTGAGTTCCGCGAGCCCCAGCATCAGCAACCCCAGGGGCGCATATTCCACCAAGTTGGCATGGGCGCGAACCGCAGCCTCGAAATCCCGGTCATCGGTGACACCCAGGCCCTTGCGGTACTTGAGCCGGAACCTCACCACCTGGGCCGAAAGCACCAGCAGGAGCAAACCGATTACAGCGGCAAAGACACCGGTTACCGGGACAATCATGCTTAACCCTTCTTGATCTTGTTAACGATGGCCAGAAGCAGAACGGCGCCCACGGTTGCCGTCACCAGCCGACCGACGGCGCCGTGGGCCGACAGCTGCAGAAGTCCGAACAGGAAACCACCAATGAACGAGCCGACAATACCGATACCAATGTTGGCCAGTACGCCAAAGCCGCGCCCTTTCATGATCAGCCCGGCCAGCCAGCCGGCCACACCACCAATAATCAGAAAATAAATCAGGTTCATCTCTCGCCTCTCCCTGAGGATGCTTCAAGAAACGGTCAATCCACGCAAAGACTGCCCTGTTTCTTGCGGTGCTTCAAGCACTTCCGGCACGGGAGGCAGGCGTGATGGAGGCAATGGCTTCGGCCATCCGGGACCGACACCGCTCGATCAGCTCGGGCACATCCTCGGGGCTGAGGTCAACGGTTTCGACGGGAGGAAGGATGCGAATGGCCACCGGCTCACGGCGCCCCAGCAGGCCACAGGTCTTGTCGGCGTATTCACTGGCGCAGACCATGGTGATCGGGGCACCGGAAGCAATGGCAGCATAGAAGGCACCCTTCTTGAAACTGCCCAACCCCTTGCCATGGCTACGGGTCCCTTCGGGGAACACCCACAGGCTTTTCCGGTCGTGGGCGATGGTTTCGCCGACCAGCTGCATCGCCGCTACGGCTTTCCTGGAGCGGGACCGATTCAGGATGACATTGCCCCCGAGCCAGAATACCTGGCCGAAAAACGGCAACCAGATCAGAGAGGACTTGCCGACCGTGACCGTCCTGGGAGGCAGCAGATCCCCCATCACGAACAGGTCGTCGTTGTGCTGGTGATTGGCGATCACCACGGTGGGCCGGTCCGGCGGCATGTTCTCCAGGCCTTCGATGGGGCGTTCCATGCCCAGGACAAAGCGGCCAAACCGGGCGACCACACACCCCAGCATACGGTTGTTATCCGGATTGAACGGGCGGGCAAGGTAAAGTACCAGTGCAAACAGGCTGATTACCGGTACACTCAGCCATGCCAACAGCTTTCTCAAAACACCCATCAGGTACAGCTTCTCTGTTACGTAAAACTGGCGCACAAGTGTACGCCAAGGTCATAGCCCTGCAACAGTATCAATTTGTTCCAGCGGGTTAACCGGTGCCGGATCCTGGCGCCGCGCTGTCACCACATAACGCAACGGCCCGCCGGAATCCAGGCTCTCGAACGGGTAGCAAGTCACCAGCAACAGGGTGTCCGGGGAGAGGCGCTGGGTGTCAATCTGCTCCTGGCGACTGTCCACCACCCGGGATGCCTCAACCTGGTAGTCCTGCCACTGGCCATCCTGGCCCTGCAGACGAATCCCGCTTCCCGGCACCAGCTCGTTGAGTTGCCGGAAATGGGTATCCCGGTGGCCGGCAATGATGACCGGTCCCTCACCGGGCAACCCGCCAAGCACCCGACCGGGACCGAAGGCCAGGCTCTCACCGTGGGTACCCTCCAGCACAACCATGGACCGGTCCAGTTCCGGTAGCGCCATCCTGGCCACCGGCCAGGTGTCCGCCCAGGGCCAGGGGCGGGTTTCGGTCTGCCGGGCCTGGCTCTCCGCCCACGCCAATGCCAGCAGTTCCTGAGCGACCACCGCCTTGATGGGTATCCACAGCCCGAACACCAGCAGGGTGGCGGATGAACTGAGCAGCAGCAAAAGGATCCGGCTCACAGCGCTACCCTCCCGCGCAGGAGCACGATCGCTGCACTGAACATCATCCCCACCAGCCCCAGGGCAATCAGTAGTGGTGAAATGGTCGCCGTCTGGGGGTATCGCAACATTCCGGCTGAGGTTCCGGCCGGCAACAGGGTAGGCACACTGTCAGCGAGCAGCGGATCATTACCCGAACGCACCGGCGTGCTGTCCACCGCCACGAAACTGGTAAACGGCGACATCAGGCTGTGGGCCATCGCCAGCCGGACAATCTGCTCTTCGTCCGGGTGATCGCCCTGAATCCTGGCCCGGTCCAGCAGGCTGTCAATCTTCGCGCGAGCCCAGCGCCGGTGCAGCCCGGCGCCCTCGGCAGACTGCCGGAGGTCCAGTGTCCGCTCCCAGCGCTTGCCATCCGGCGCCAGGCCGGTGACCGACAGCTTCCCCTCCGGCGGCACACCGCGAACGACCTGGATCAGCGGTTCACCCCGGAACAGGTCGCCAGTGCGTTCCGGGTAGACTTCCGCCCCTGCCGAGGGCCAGTCGGTTCGAAGCCCCGTCAGCACCGGTGCCTCCATGGCCGAAAACAGGGCCTCCAACGGACCACCAAGATCGGCCGGATTGCTGACTGCGGTATAGGTACCCCGCCCCCAACGGGCCGCCTCCCGCATGAAGTGCATATTGGGGGCTGAACCGATGCCGACGGTGAACAGACGCTGGTTGCCCAGCTGCTGGCGAATCTGCCGGAACAACCCCGCCTCGTTGCCCACAGCGCCATCGGTGATAAAGACCACCTGCCGGACCCGTGCGGCATCATCGGCGTCATCATTTCCGGCCCCGCCGAGTGCCAGCGACAGGGCAGACGCCATTTCCGTGCCTCCCTCAGCCTGTAACCGGCTGACATAACGGCGAGCCCGGGCCAGATTGTTGCCATCGGCCGGTACCGGCTCCATGAACAGGGCATGGGGTTGTGAATTGAACTGGATGACATTGAACCGGTCGTTGGCGGAGAGGGTATCGAGACCCCGCCCGAGCGCCTGCCTGGCCTGGCGTATCGATTCGCCGGCCATGGACCCGGAGGTATCGATCACGAACACCAGGTCCCGGGGTAGGGTCTGATCCGAAGCGGCGCCGGGTACCACCATGGTCATCAGGTAGTCCTCACCGCCGAACTGCTCATGGAAGACCGCGGCAACCGGCTCTCTGCCACGAACCGGGCGCCAACGAAGCACAAAGTCCCGGTTCATCAGCACTGTCCCTTCCGAAGGCGAAACTTGGACCTGCTGGCCATCGGTGCGGGTTTCCAGTTCATGGCCGGGGCTGGAGACGTCCGCCAGCTCCAGTCCGGCATTGAGAGCGACCCTGATCCGGGCCCGATGACTGTCGGCGGCAACGTCCTCCGGTCGCACCGTGAACGGACTGATGGCATCGGCATCCGGCACTTCCCTGGTGGCAATTGCCCAGCCTTCGCTCCAGCCAGAGGCTTCGCCAGTCGGTAATAGCGGTCCGGGCATGTATCGGGGTGTCAACGTGGTGGGCAGTCGCAACGAGAACTGACCATCCCGGTAATCTACCGGTTGCTGATAGCGCAACTCGATGGTGATGTTGTCCCCGGGCGGAATATTCGCTACCCGGGAGGTGAACAGGTTCGGGCGCTGCTGCTCCACTGTCGCAGCCTGCCGGCCACTGTCCCGGGCCTCGACGTACTCCTGGCGGGCCTGCTCTTTCGGCCGCACTTCGCCGGTAATCGTACGCTCGCCCACCGTCATGGTCAGGGCATAGACGCTGGCGTTCTCCGGCAGCGGGAATACGAAGACACCTTCGCGCCAGTCATCACTGGTGTTGCGAAAACGCCGGGTGAGGCGGGTATCGGCAATCAGGCCGCTGACCGTGACATCAAAGTCACTTTCAAGCACCAGTGCGGGTGCCTGCCAGTTACCCTGGCTGTCGGTAAAATGCAGCAGCCCCGGCTGGAGTTCGTCAGCCACATTCGCCTCGGCGTAAAGGGGCTGAACGAACAGGAGCAACAGGAACGCCAGCCAGAGGGTGATGCCCTCCATGAACCGGCGCAGTCGGGCCCGGTTTGCGGGTTTTGCCGGCACTGAAAGTCTCAGCAGGGTCGTCGATAGCATCATCACAAGGTCCTTTCCTGATCAAGTCCGTGGATGACCGCTATTTCACCAGCCCGAAAGGTGCAGGCCGTGGCAGAGTGCGACAATACGGCGACGAATAATGATCAATTATGGCAACAGGGCCCTGGACCTTGTCCTGACCGGTTGCCATGGTTAAATAGGGACTCCATGCAGGCAACCGGTCGATAACCATGAAGAAACACCTTGTGCTGATCGAAGACGAACCGGCGATCCGGGACAACTACCGGGCCGCCTTCGAGCGCCGTGGCTACCGGGTCTCGGCCTACGGGGACCGGACATCTGCCTACCAGGCGCTGCAGCAGGAGTTGCCGGACCTTGCCATCATCGATGTCGGGCTTGGCGATGAGCCCGAAGGCGGTTTCCTGCTGTGCCAGGATCTCAGGCAGCTGTCGATGACCCTGCCGATCATCTTCCTGACGGCGCGGGACAGCGACATCGACACGGTTCACGGCCTTCGGCTGGGCGCCGATGATTACGTGACGAAGGACATGAGCATCGATCATCTGCTGGCCCGGATCACCGCACTGCTGCGCCGGGCCGATGCCTGGGCCGAGGCGTTGCAGAAACCGGACGAGATGCTCCGGCGGGGCCGACTCACCCTGAACGTGGACCGGATGACTGTGGCCTGGAACGACCAGCCCATTGACCTGACCGTCACCGAATTCTGGATGCTGCACTCACTGGTCCGACACCCCGGCCATGTCCGTAGCCGGGATCAGCTGATGGACGCTGCCAGCACCGTGCTCGATGACAACACCGTGACCTCCCATATCAAGCGCATCCGCCGAAAATTCCAGCAGGTGGACGACCGGTTCGATGGCATCCAGACCGCCTACGGCATGGGCTATCGCTGGAACGCCCATGAGGTCTGACCCTTGAACCTCAAGCGCCAGCTCCTTGTTGCCAGCCTGCTGATGCTGCTCATTCCCTGGGCGGGCCTGAAATTCGTGCTCGAACTGGATACAGCGCTTCGGGAACAGGCGATCCGACAACTGGACTCCCGTGCCGGACAACTGGCCGAACTGGCCGGAGACCGGCTGCTGGGCGAGCCGGCCATCCCCGCCGAGGCGCCGGTCATCTATATTGCGCCCCTGAACCAGCCCTTCACCCCGGACGGCTATGGTTCCGAATGGCCCGGCTATGACGACACTGCCGCGTCCCAGCCCTGGCAAGGCACCCGGACCGAAGACGGCCTGCAACTGCAGTGGCAGGCGGCCAGCAATGGCCAATACCTGTATCTGCTGATCCGCCTGAGCGGGCGCCAGTCCCGGTTCTTCAGCCCCGCGGCCCCAGAACAGCCCCACGATTACCTGAAACTCTGGCTTCAGGCACCCGCCACCACGGTGGACCAGTCCCCGGCGCGCCAGGCCTGGCTGATTCGTCCGTCGGCACCCGGCGAGCTCTATGGCCAGACCGACACCAAAGAGCCCCGTCCGGACTACCGCCTCAAAGGGGCGTGGCAGGAACACGGGGAAGGCTGGCAGCTGGAACTCCAGTTACCACAACCACCGGACAACAGCCGGCTAGGGTTTTCCGCGCACCGGGACGGAGAGAACCCATTGGCAACCTCTCTTGAGCCACTGCCGGTACTGGTGGGGCCGCGACCGGCACTGGAACGGCGACTGGAACAGCAGCTCGACACAGGCCAACAGGTCCGGATTGTCGAACCGGGCGGCTGGGTGATTGCAGAAGCCCGAAAGCCGGGCAATGATGCAGCACCGGAATTCGACAGCCTCAGCCCCGTGCAAGTGCTTGAGCAAATCAGCCTCAACGTCCTGCGTTACCTGGTCCAGTTCTACCAACCAGAACCCGGACTCCTCCCTGACCAGGCGCGCCAACTGGAGGCCAGCTCCCTGCCGGACCAGGGCCTTTTCCGGCACCCGGATGACAGCCGATGGCTGCTGGTCACCAAGCCGGTTTTCGGCGACCGGACCCTCATCCTGGAACAATCCCTCGATCAGCTACTGACCCTTTCCGGCTCCACCCTGGGTTCCGTGATTGCCCGCAGCACCCTGATCATCGTTGCCCTGACCCTGGTTCTGCTCGGCTATGCCAGCTGGTTATCCTGGCGCATTGCCCGTCTGCAGCGGCTGGTGAGCGCCACCGTCGACGAAGACGGCCGGATCAGCGGCACTATGCCGACTACCGCCAGCCGCGACGAGCTGGGCCAGCTGCAGGCCCACTTTGCCCAGATGGTGGAACGGCTGCATGGCTATAACCGCTATCTCGAGAGTTTTTCCCGCCGGCTATCCCACGAGCTGAAGACCCCCGTCGCGATCGTACGCTCTTCCCTGGAGAACCTCGCCCATGCCCAATCGGAGGCGGAGCGCCAGCAGTACCTGGAGCGCGCTTCAACGGCCACGGAACGCCTGCGCCAGATCCTCCACGGCATGAGCGAAGCGGCGCGGCTGGAACAGAGCTTCGACCAGGCCGACAGGGAACCCTTTGACCTGGCTGAAGTGGCCGCCGGGGCCACGGCTGCTTACCAGGGCCTCGACAGCACCCATGAGATCCGGTACGTGGGTCCCGACCGTGGCTGTAACCTGACCGGTTCCCCGGAACACATGGTGCAGTTGCTGGACAAGCTGGTGGACAACGCCCGGGACTTCACCCCAGAGCATGGGCTGATCGAGGTCGCCCTGGCGCAGCACCCGGAGCATCTGGAACTGTCCGTGTTCAACCAGGGCTCGGCCCTGCCGGAGGATGGCTCCGCTGACATCTTCGGCGCCTTCGTGTCTCATCGGGAAGGCAGCGGGGAGGGCCATCTCGGCCAGGGACTGCTGATCGTGCGACTGATTGCCGAGTACCATGGTGGCCGGGTCGAAGCAGCCAATGAGACCCATGGTGGCATTGACGGGGTTCGTTTCCGGGTTATCATCCCGGTCAAGCCCAGATAAGCCCGGATTCTGCTGTGAGCACACGACTGGAACATCTCGACATCCATCCCCTGCGGGATGAGCTGTACAATGAACTTCACTCCCGTCCCTTCCAGGTGCTGCCCACGCCTGCGCGGGTAACCCAGATGGCGATCCTGACCACACCGGAGCAGCGCCGGGAGCAGTTCCGGCATCTGCAGGAACTCCACCGACTGCTGGGCTACCCGGTTCCCGAGGAGGAAGTCGGCTGTTTCGAGCAAACCTTTGGCACCCTGAAGGTGCGCCGGGAAATGCACATGGAGTTCGCCTCCTATACCTTTACGAACCTTGCCGAAAGCAGCGCCGATCCCTTCACCGAAACGGGGATCACGCCCTTGCCGGAGGGCTGGCTGGAGCAATTGGCGGGCACCGTGATTGCCGCCTTCCACGTGGATATTCGCCCCTCATCTCACGATGCCGCCAGCGACCTGGCCTTCGTGCGCCAGCATTTCGAGGGCTTGCGCCTGGTGGGCAGCAGTCCCCAGGAAGGCGCAGCCAGAATCTGGGGCACCTTCAAGCTGCACAGCGATGGTTTTGGCCGGTTCATGGTCCAGAACCACCACATGTCCAACAGTCAGCTGGGCCGACTCACCCAGCGCTTGATGGAAATCGAGACCTACCGGCTGATGTCCCTGCTGGCCCTGCCTGTGGCCCGGGAAATCACACCCTCGCTGAACGACATGGACCAGAAGCTGGCGATCATCACCCAGGCCCTGGCCGACAATCAGGAGGTGGACGAGCAGAGGCTGCTGGGAGAGCTCAGCAACATCGCCGCCCGGATCGAGGCGTTCCGCGCCCACTCCACCTTCCGCTTCTCCGCTACCCGGGCCTACCACCGTCTGGTGCTGACCCGGCTGGAGGAATTGCGGGAAGACGAGCTTTCCGGCCACCTCACCATGACCGAGTTCATGACCCGGCGGTTGACGCCGGCGGTGAAAACCTGCGAGGCGGTGAGCGAGCGGGTGGAAGACCTGAGCCGGCGCGTGGACCGGGCCTCGGACATGATGCGCACCCGGGTGGAGCTGGCGATCCAGAGCCAGAACCAGCAATTGCTCAGTTCCATGGACCGCCGATCACGGATTCAGCTGATGATGCAGCACACGGTGGAAGGCTTCTCCGTGGTGGCCATCTCCTACTACCTGATCGGCCTGCTCAAACTGGGGCTGGACGCGCTCTACGACAGTGGTGTGATGTTCAACAAGACCCTGGTGCTGGGCATTGCTATCCCGGTGGTCATGGCCCTGGTGTTCCTGGGTATCCGTATCGTCCATCACCACTTCATCAAGATGGCCAGGCGGCAGTAGCCAGCTCAACGGAACCGGCGGTCTCCGGCCACTTGCCGGAAAAACTGCTGGGCAGTACGCCCGTTGCGCACGCCTTTGCTGGTGGCAAAGCGGATGGCTTCCAGGTGCAGTGCTTCCCGGTCCGGAACCTCGGGGAAGAGGGCATCAATGGCTTGCAGGTACACATCCTTAGCGAACGGGTAGAACGACAGCTGCAGGCCGAACCGGTCCGCCAGGGACACCTGTTCCTCAATCGCCTCCGCCGGATGCAGTTCGCCGTCCCGCACCTCGCTCTTGAGATTGTCGCTCATGAACTCCGGCATCAGGTGCCGGCGGTTTGAGGTGGCATACACCCGGACATTTTCCGGCGGCAGCTCCAGGGAGCCTTCCAGGACACTCTTCAGGGCCTTGTAGCCGGATTCCCCCACGTCAAACGACAGGTCGTCGCAGAAGATGACGAAGCGAAAGGGCAAATCACAGATATCATCGACGATCTCCGGCAGGTTCACCAGGTCGTCCTTGTCGACCTCGATCATGCGCAGCCCCTGGTCCCCATAGCGGTTCAGCAGGGCCTTGATCAGCGAGGACTTGCCGGTGCCCCGGGAGCCCCAGAGCAGGGCGTTGTTCGAGGGCTCACTGGCCAGGAAGCGTTCAGTATTGCGGGCCAGCGCCTGCTTCTGCCGGTCGATGCCCTTGAGATCGTTCCAGCTGATCGGGTCCAGCCGCCGGATCGCCCGCAGACCCGAGCGGTGGCGGCGCCAGACGGCCGCCGGTGTGTGTTGCCAGTCAAACTGCGTAGTGCTCATAAACCCTCTTTCCTATTTCGTCCGGCGTCAGGCTGTGGAACACTGACAACCAATCTTGATCCATAACAGGAGACTTTACCGCAAATGGCCGTAAAATCCGTCGCCCTGGTGGCGCACGACAACAAGAAGAAGGAACTGGTGGAGTGGGCCAACGAGAACCGGACCCGGCTCGCGCCCCTGCGCCTCTATGCCACCGGTACCACCGGAAGGCTGTTGCGGGAGAGCCTCGGACGGGACGATCTCAACTGCCTGCTGAGCGGCCCGCTGGGCGGTGACCAGCAGATCGGCGCCAAGATCGCCGAGGGCGAGATCGACCTGCTGGTGTTTTTCTGGGACCCACTGGAACCCCAGCCCCACGACCCGGACATCAAGGCCCTGTTGCGGATTGCCGCCCTCTGGAACATTCCCGTGGCCTGCAACCGGGCTACCGCCGAGTTTGTGCTCACCTCCGCCTACATGACCGACGACCAGCACCACCCGCATAAGCCGGACTTTTCCTATTACACCGGGCGTGAAGTCAATCAATGAGCCGGGCTTGAATTCAGGCATCGGGGCTACTATCTGATAAACAGATCCATTCTCCGAGGAGTTCCTGATGTCTGATCCACTCCAGATCAAGTGTCCCCATTGCCTGAGGGCCAACCGCGTACCGGTCGCCCGCCTTGGTGACAAACCCAACTGTGGCGCCTGCAAGAGGCCATTGCTGAACGGCGATGTCGCCAATCTCGACGATGCCTCCATGGCCAGCTTTACCGGGCAGTCCGACCTGCCCGTACTCGTCGATTTCTGGGCCAGCTGGTGTGGCCCATGCAAGGCCATGGCGCCGGAATTCGAGCAGGCCGCCCGCAACTGGGCCGGTCAAGTCGCCTTTGCCAAGCTCAATACCGAACAGGCTCCGCAGGCCTCCAGCCAGTATGGCATCCGCAGCATTCCCACCCTGATCCTGTTCCGGGGCGGCCGCGAGATTGCCCGCAAGAGCGGCGCCATGCCCGGCGCCCAGCTCTCGGCCTGGCTCAACAGCGAACTGGGCTGACCAAACGACGGGCGGCGACGGCCCCACGGCCGGCTGACCGGTGCTATGATGGCCTCAAAAAGGAGGATAACGCCATGGCACGAATCTATCAGGACAATTCCCTGTCCATCGGCAATACGCCGCTCGTCAAACTCAACCGCGTCAACGACGGCGCCACCATCTGGGCCAAGATCGAGGGCCGCAACCCGGCCTACTCGGTGAAATGCCGGATCGGCGCGGCCATGATCTGGGATGCCGAAAAACGCGGCACCCTGAAACCCGGCATGACCATCGTCGAGCCCACCAGCGGTAACACCGGCATCGCCCTGGCTTTTGTCGCCGCCGCCCGTGGCTACAAGCTGATCCTGACCATGCCCGCGTCCATGAGCCTGGAACGCCGTAAAGTACTCAAGGCCCTGGGCGCCGAGCTGGTGCTGACCGAGCCGGCCAAGGGCATGCCCGGCGCCATCGCCAAGGCCGAGGAAATCTTCTCCTCCGACCCGGACAACCATTTCCTGCCCCAGCAATTCCAGAACCCGGCCAACCCCCGTATCCACGAGGACACCACCGGCCCGGAAATCTGGAACGACACCGACGGCGAAGTAGACATCTTCGTATCCGGTGTTGGCACCGGTGGCACCCTCACCGGTGTGGCCCGCTACATCAAGGGCACCAGGGGCAAGGACATCACCGTGGTCGCCGTGGAACCCACCGACTCACCGATCATCACCCAGACCCTGAACGGCGAAGAACCCAAGCCCGCGCCCCACAAGATCCAGGGCATCGGCGCCGGCTTCGTACCCAAGAATCTGGATCTCGACCTGGTGGACCAGGTCGAAGCTGTATCCAATGACGAAGCCATGGACATGGCCCATCGGCTCATGCAGGAGGAAGGCATCCTGTGCGGGATTTCCTGTGGCGCCGCCGTAGCCGCCGCCGTTCGCATCAGCAAACAGCCGGAGTACCAGGGCAAGAACATCGTGGTGGTGCTGCCGGATTCGGCGGAGCGGTATTTGTCAACGGCCCTGTTCGCGGGCATTTTCAGCGAGCAGGAAACAGTCCAGTAACTCAGCAGGGCGCCACATCCCGGGCGCCCCGTTTACCCTTCACAGGGCAGTATCATCCACCGCAAAGGTCATTGTCACCACTCCTTCTCAAGCCCACCTAAACGTTCGACTTAATAATTAAGTGTCGATTTAAGCTACTTATTCTACTTGTGCATAAACTTAAGGATCACTAAACTGCGCCTTGATTTTAATCAACTCAGTGAAAGAAAAGTCAGACCATTTCGCTCTTCCGAACGAGATGGCGAAAATTTGGCGTCCTCCGACTGGCATACAGACCAGTACCCTATTACGCAGAAAAGCCTGCCAAGCTCCGGTCAGGGTTTGAACGGTTTCAAGGCCTGACTTTCCGATCCGGATACAGCGTAAATCAGCAATTGCAAAGAGTAGATCATGCCCGATAGAGCCATTAATGAGGTGCTGGATGTTCCCGGTCACGGCCGATCAGCACCCTTGCTCTCGCTATCCGGATTCGGAGTCGCCTTCGGAGAAAAAACCATACTCGCCGACATTAATCTGGAATTGCCAGAGTCCGGCGTTACGCTGCTGCTTGGGCCCAGCGGTACGGGCAAATCAACCCTGTTACGAACACTCGCGGGATTCAACGATCCCAACCCAAACCTGAGAACCTGGGGGCAAGCCAGCTATCGTGGCAAACCCATGGGTGCCTCTACAGAACGTCCTGTCCTTGCCGCACAGAATGCCCGTCTGATGATGGCCAGCATCCTGGAAAACATCGTTCATGACATGCCCGGGCGACGGCACCTGTCCCCAATGCAGCAAAGAGAACTTGCCGTAACCATGCTGGAATCAGCTGGACTTCAGGAACTCGTCGACCGGATTGATGAGCCAGTCATACATCTTGAGCTGGCCCAGCAACGTCACCTTGGCATCATGCGGCTGGCAGCAACAGGTGCCCCTCTTCTAATGCTTGATGAACCCTCGGCTGACATCTCCGAAGCCGAAGCTGATCGATTACTCGGCTTCATTGCCATGAAAAGTGCCACGCGCTCTATATTTATGGCCGTACACAACCAGATCCACGCCCGACGACTGGGTGGAGAGACCTTATTGATCGCTGGCGGCATTGTCCAGGAGAAGGCTCGGACAGATACCTTCTTTAGCACTCCGATGACTGATCCGGGGCGCTCCTTTGTTCGTACCGGGTCGTGCTCGGTTCCCTCGCCTGACACCGACCCCGATATTCTGGATGTCTCAACTCCTGCCCCGGCAAAAACACCGGCTGATGCCAAGGATTACGCCAGTGACAACTTCGGACCTCGGGGTTTTCTCTGGCTGAAAAAGGGGCAGTTGGCCGGCATGTCGAGTCCAGGACTCTTGGACGATCTCGAAGATGACCTGAGGGCCCTGCAGCGGGTAGGGGTCACCACTCTGATCAGCCTTACCGAGACACTCCCTGAGACAACCAGACTCTCCGGGATTGGAGTCGAAAGTATCTGGTGCCCTTTCAGGGACATGGCAGCCCCTGCAATCACTCAAGCAGTGGGTTTGTGCAAACAAATTCAGGAAATCACCAACAGCGGCGGCATTGTTGCCATTCACTGCGGGGCAGGCCTGGGACGCACGGGAACAATTCTCGCGGCCTACCTGATCTGGGAAGGCAAAGAGGCATTGGACGCACTTGAGACGGTCCGCCAGATGGAGCCTGGCTGGGTGCAATCCGAAGTCCAGGCTGAGTTTCTAGAAAGATACGCCCGGTTCTTAGCCAGGCGAAAAACTACAAGCAGGCTAAAAAACTGACCTGCATCAATCAATAATGAAAATCCGGAGTTATTAATGTCGAACCTTGATAATACTATTCAGCAGGCTATCTCCACTATTCCGGAGTGCCTGGCAGGTGGTTATGTGGATCTCAGCAGTGGGATGCTTCTTGGCATCAAAACCGTTGACTCACATCCTCAGGAAGTCCTCGAAATGCTGGCAGCTGCGACTGCTGACCTGTTCCAGGGCCCGAACGTTGTGACCATCGAGAACATGTTCAAGAAATCCCGAGGCCTTCCACTGGATGATTTCCATTACTTTCAGGAAATTATCGTTAACAGTGAGAATCTGATTCACATTTTCATGCGTACCAAAGAGAATCAGAATCACGTGGTTACATTTGTGTGCCGTAAATCCGCCAACCTCGGCATGGTCTTAACCAAAGCCCGCGCTGCACTACCCAAGGTGGAAGCCGCTCTGTAACCGTTACATAGCGACAATTGACCCAAAGCCTGAACTCCGGTTCACTGCGAGGGTTTTTTGAACAGGAAGGATGAACACCATGGGTGATTTTGGTCAGTCCCATCCAAAAGCCAGTGCCGCCCGCTCCATTCTCCGGGAGCTCAATGCTTACTCCTCGGAAATTGAAGCGTCCGCCACCATGACGACAGATGGTTACATCATTGGTGCTGTTCTGGGCACCACGACTGATGAAGATCGTTTTTCCGCCATGTGCGCTTCACTGCTGGCCTTGGCCGAGCAGGCGTCCGACGAGATCGGTCGCGGTCAAATGAAGCAATTATTGGTGGAGGGAACACAGGGATTGATGCTTCTGATCCGGGCCGGCGACGACAAGGTTCTCGCTCTGGCCGCCAAACCGACGATAAATCTCGGTAGGGTGTTCCTTGAAGCGCGCAAGTGTGCCGCCAAGATCGACCAGGTGATCAATACTTAATCGCTCTGGCTGGAGTGTAAGACCGGCAAAAAGTTCCAGGGAGCAGAACTGTCTGAAGAGGGGGCGTGAGCCCCCTGTTTTCAGGCCCAGGCTAGTCGGACAAATCCGGAAGCACCTCCGGCTTTCCGAAATGGAAACCCTGAAAATAATCCACTTTCATCTCCTGCAGTAAATCGGCAATATCCTCGCTGCTCACAAACTCCGCAACCACCTTTGCATCAATCTTGTGGGCAAATTCAACGATGCTCTCAGTGATCAAACGGCTCTTCTCATCCTCCAGTATTCGGGAGATGATTGAACCATCGATCTTGATAAAGTCGGGCTGAATTTCGATCAGATAGGAATAGTTGGAATAGCCGCTGCCAAAATCATCAATTGCAATTTTCGAATTCCTGGCGCGTACACCTTCCACAAACTGCTTGACCTTTGAATAATCCTGAATTGATTCCGTTTCCGTAATCTCAAAAATCAGGTTGTGGCCACCATGGAGCGAAAGCTGCTGCAGAATAAAGGCCGAGATGTCCGGATTTTCCATATCCTTGGCTGAGAGATTGACACTGATAGAAAGATTCCGGGAGGACGCAAGGGAAATTGCATCAGAGATAACCTTTTTGGTTATCTGGGGGTAATAGCGGGACTGTTTCGCCAGGTCGAGAAAGTGCAATGGCGGAATGACCTCCCCATTGCGGCCAATCATCCGTAACAAGGATTCGTACCGATCTTTCACCGCCCCGCCGCTGCCTGACACAATTGGCTGGTAGAAACTGGTGAGTCGATTCTCCTGGAGAGCCTCCTTGATCTCATTCAACCAGTAGATATTCTCGGTGTGATCGAAGTCTTCCTCGCTCAAATCCACGACCTTGTGAGTGATATTATCCTGCTTTGCTTTTTGTAGCGCCGACTCCGCAAACGTTAACAGGCGATCCTCTCCACGCCCGATACCGAAGAAGAAATCCATGTCAAAGTATTCGTTATTTACAGCAAGGGGTTTACCCTGTAGCCGGGTTGCCAACTCAGAAATATGGCTGCAAAAGCTCTCATAGCTCATAGAACTGTCCGGCAACAAGGCAAAGTGCGCACCATGGAGGCGGTATACCGCAATACCATACGTGGCACAGCGCTCCTCCAATTCGGCAGCCAGCTCCACAAGAATACGGTCCCCCATTGCAATGCCGTAGTAATCGTTGAATGACTTGAAACTTCTGACGTCCACCAGTGCTAACTGCAAAGGTTGCAGCCGTTCCAGATCTTCTATGAGCCGCGCCCGGCTTGGCAGCCCCGTCAGCTTGTCGGTTCGCTGCTGCGCCAGCTTGCTCTGGTTCAGGATGATCTCGGTAATGTCGTTACGAATACTGATGAACTCCTCAATCTCACCCTCGTGGTCCACAATCGGAACAATCGTGGTGTCTACATAGTAGGAATCGCCATTTTTTTTGCGATTCTTGAGGGTGCCCTGCCAGACCTGCCGGTTCAAAATGGTGTTCCACAAATCACGAAATACACTCGCCGGCATATCCGGGTGACGCAAAATCTGATGGGTCTTGCCGATCACTTCGTCTTTCGGAAAACCACTGATGATTTCAAACAGTTCGTTTACATAGGTAATCCTGCCTGCCGGGTCGGTCCTGGTCACGATTGCAGTCTGATCAAGCGCATGCTTGTACTGCTCCAGAAACTGGACCGAGTTGGTCAGATCCCTGGCTGTGGCATTTGCCAGGTGCGTAAGCGAACGGAGTGTTGAAACCCGCGGGATGGATACCGACAATTCTCTGCCTGCGCGCCTCGAGACTTCACCCTTTTCAGAGAGTGTGACCAGTGTGGTGGTGATATTCAGCAGACTGCAATCGGCTCCCGAATGAAAGTATTCGCCATAAGTAAAGAATCCTGCGTTGGGGCCCAGTGAGCCAATTGTGGCGATCTCCGCCGAGATGATTGATGCGAGAAAGGATCGGCGCGCCGTGCAAGAATAGGTATAGACTCCCTCGATAGGGAATTGCTCGGAAATCCGGTTAACGGTATTACGAACACCATCGGTAATTGTTTCAACATCGGCCACCCCGAACCGAACACACTCTCCACACTCCAACTTACCGGCAAATATCAATCCCCCGTCATCGGTGATCCCTACCGGCGACCGAGCCACCAGAAAATCTCCCTGGGTGCGCAGCAGGGGAAACTCCATCAGCGTCCGCGGAATGTCCAGCGCAACATCCTCGCCAAGGTAGTATTGGTAAACTTCCACCACAGGCTGGTCATTCAGTTCATAGAGAACATTACCCTTGGCACGAGTGACTTCCAGAGGTATACCGATAGGCGTCCATTCGAGAACACAGTCGCTATGGACTTCCAGCGCCTCGCTCTTGAGAACCGCCAGCACCACCCCTTCGTCATACAGCCGGTCAGCTTCAATAACAAAAGTGTGCTCAAACCGGTTGTTGTCTCCAGCGTTCCCCCCGGCAACACACAACCCGGGCGCAGCAGCGTTGAAGCCTTTAATAAAATCTTCCGGATTGTCCCTCAGACCGTTGCCAAAGATGATCACGAGGCGGGCGTCACTGTCTCGATATCGCCGCGCCCAGGCCTGTCCACTTTCATAGGACACATCCGGCGTATAGCCAGTTTCGACCGTCGTCGCCTCAAAACAGGAGAAAGACAGCAGAATACGGCCTTCCGACTGACTACCGTCGACAATCTCGCCACAGGTCGACGCCCCAATCATTCGAAAATCCGGGAGCAGGTCATTGAGTCTGCTCAGAAGTGTCCTGACGCCAGCTTCGTCCTGATCACCAGCAAATACCTGCACTAAACCAGCCTGATAGGCGAGATCGTGATCGCTGACAAACGTCAACAGTGATTCCTGATCCTGATACAGGTGGTTATGCATCTTCATGCTGTCAGCGAAGCCTTCCTTGATAACGGACGGAAATAAGGTAAGATCCAGAAGTCCGGAAAATAACCTTACAAAAAAAAGGTTATTAAGACGTTCACGAGAATTCTAGGAACAAAATTCTAAAACGCCAGCGCAAAACAAAGTTTTACATTTGGCAACAAATTCCGGCACAAATGTTGCCAAACAAGACATGTCGTATATTACGCACCTTTTAGATGCTACCTAAGGTACTGTAATACCATTGCCTGGAGCATTCCCAAAGAGTCAGCCTTCGTATTGAACAGCCAGACCAATTGCCCAGTTAAGGCCCAATAAAGCTGGCCTGTAGCCAACAACAAAACTCAACCCGGACATTCACTGCGTATGGACGCACAGACTCTCAATAACAAATCCCCGGATGCCTCTGTAGCAGCCACTTATTTCAGTCCAGACGACTATCTTCTCAATACTCTGCAACGGGCAGTTGCCAACAATCAGGATATTCGCGTAAGCAGCGGGAGTATTGGCAGCCTGACGATAATGAGCAGCCGCGGAGAGTATTTTACAGATAGCCCGGATCTGCCCGCATTACTCTGCCAGAGCCCGGATAACTGTCGCGTGAGGATTCTTGACACAGGGGACCATCAACCCCCTCCGGACTCCAGGATTGGGCGAAATATCGATGAGCTGATGTGGCAAGCTGCGTTTCACGTTTCCGAGGGTAGACTAATGGAAGGCTGTAACCAGGCCGACGTGATTCAACTGGATTACTGGCCTAACCTGACCCGCCTACCCCATACCCCCAACAGTTTCAGAATCCTGGCACTGCTCTCAAAACATCCGACCTCAGTGTTCTTTGCCTCTAGGTTACTGAAGGTGCCGGCCAGCGAAATCTATCAAATCTACAGTGCAGCCAAAGCGGCGGGCCTCAGTCGCACCATCAACCGGAAAGCTGAGGAACCTCGCCTGGAGCCTCATCGCAGCCAATCGCTGCTTTCGTCACTTCTGAAAAAGATTGCCAGGTTCTAGGAGAACGGAGTGGAGCATAAAATTATCTTTACCGGACCGGTCGGTGCTGGCAAAACCACCGCCATCGGCTCCATCAGTGACATCCCGGTTGTCAGTACCGAAAGCAAGGCCAGTGACGAGGTCGCCAAGCAAAAAGCGACAACAACGGTTGCCATGGACTATGGCGTAATGAAGCTCGGGGAAGGCTTGAAAGTTCACCTTTACGGCACCCCTGGGCAGGAACGTTTCAGATTTATGTGGGACATCCTCACCATTGGCGGCCTGGGCATCGTGATACTGATCGATAATGACCGCGAAGATCCACTAGCTGATCTGGACTTCTATGTCCGCGCCTTCGAGACTTTCATAAAAAAGAACGCGCTGGTTGTAGGCGTTACCCGCATGGATACCAAGCCCCGCCCGGGACTTTACTCTTATCACACCCGACTCTCCGAGCTCGGCATTCAGGCTCCCGTTTTTGAGGTGGATGCCCGTGAGAGGACAGACGTCTCCATCATGCTACAGGCGCTCCTGGCCATGCTGGACCCGGGGGCTCAACGATGACGCCTGGCGACTCGGCGGATTCCACACCTCCGGTTTTATCCCTGCGAGGTTTCGGCGTCGGCTTCGGAGAAAAAAACATCCTCGTCAGCCTGGATCTGGATATCCCCGACCGACAGGTGGCAATCCTCCTCGGGCCAGCCGGTACCGGAAAATCAACGCTGCTCCGAACCCTCAGTGGTTATAACGATGCCAGCCCCAACCTCAGGACCTGGGGAGAGGCAACCTATCTGGGCAACCCGATTTCCACCAGAGAGCGCCCGGCGCTTGTGGCCCAAAATACCCGGATGATGATGTCCAGCGTCCTGGAGAACATCATCCATGACCTTCCTGAACGCCAGGGACTTTCTCCTCTGCAGCAACGGCAACTCGCCATGCGTCTTCTGGAGTCGGCCGGCCTGAGTGAACTCGTTGAACGAATCGACGAACCGGTAGTCCATCTTGATCTTGCCCTCCAACGGCACCTGGCCATCATGCGCATGGCTGCAACCGGCTCACGACTGTTAATGCTGGACGAGCCGACCGCGGGGCTCAACGAACCGGAGGCGAAACGACTATTGGAGTGCATCGCTGATGAAGGGCGGAAACGCTCGATCATTGTCGCTCTTCATAATCTGGGGCACGCCCGACAACTCGCAGGCGACACTATTTTGCTGGCGGGTGGCAACATTCAGGAAGTCACACCTACCGAAGAGTTTTTGATAAAGCCGGGAACCGAGGCCGGGCGAGCGTTCATTCGATCCGGATCCTGCTCCCTGCCTGATCCCGATACAGATCCGGAAAGTCTTGACCCTGAGGCGCCTCGACCCGCTGTTATCCCGGCCAAGGCAAAACAGTATGTAAGCGACAGTTTCGGGCCACGGGGTTTCGTCTGGCTCCAAAAGGGGCAATTGGCCGGCACCCCCCGGCCGGGCATCGTCCAGGATCTTGAGTACGACCTGAAGGCCTTGCGCCGGGTCGGTGTTACAAACCTGATAACCCTCACCACGACGCCACCCGAAGTCGAGGCGCTCGCAAAGTTCGGAATAGAGAATATCTGGTCCCCGTTTCCCGATATGGCCCCTCCCAGTGAGGAACAGGCGCTGGATCTGTGCGAGAAGATTTACCAAATCAACAGCGCAGGTGGAGTGGTGGCGGTTCACTGTCGCGCAGGCCTTGGAAGGACCGGAACCATTCTGGCCGCCTACCTGATCTGGGAAGGCGCCAACGCACTGGACGCATTGGAAGCAGCTCGGCGTATTGAACCACGCTGGGTCCAGTCGGAAGCCCAGGCGGAGTTCCTGGAACAGTTCGCCCGGTTTCTTGCCGGGCGAACACAAGCAGTTCAGGTGTCTTGAGATACAGCCACCAAACTAACGATAACAACAGTATATAAGAAAGGAGAATGCACAGATGAGTCTTGAAGAGGCCATTCAGAAGTCCATTTCCGAGATCCCAGAGTGTCTCGCGGGCGGCTATGTAGATCTTACCAGCGGCATGCTGTTGGGTATAAAAACGGTAGACTCCCACCCTCAGGAAGTTCTCGAAATGCTGGCTGCAGCCACAGCCGACCTGTTCCAGGGCCCCAACGTGGTCACCATCGAGAATATGTTCAAGAAAGCCCGCGGGCTTCCACTGGACGACTTCCACTACTTCCAGGAAATCATCGTTAACAGCGAAAACCTGATCCACATCTTCATGCGCAGCAAGGCAAATCAGGAACACGTGGTAACGTTTGTATGTCGCCGGACCGCAAACCTCGGGATGGTACTGACCAAGGCCCGCGCAGCTCTGCCAAAGGTCGAAGCTGCCCTTTAAGCCATCTGGTTTCAGTTAGTTGCGAGATGAAAGTCATTGCCGCGTGCAGCGGCAATGACTTTCATGAACGTTCCGAAAGAGACAGTGTTGTATGTATACCATTGAATATCAGGGTCAGGACTATAAATGCAGGAGCGACGAAACGATTCTCGAGGCCATGTTGAGGCACGGAGTCAAGTTCCCATTTTCTTGCCGCAAGGGTTCCTGCCACGCCTGCATCCACATCGCGGAAAAAGGACGTCTCTCGGAAGAAGCCCAGAAAGGGCTCGATAGCCAGAAAAAAGATGAGGGCTGCTTCCTCCCCTGTCTATGCCGTCCCGTGGACGATATGGTGATTGCTGCTCGACCGAAACGCAGCAGAGACAGGTGCGCAACTCCGTCGGAGGAGGAAACCGAAAGCGGCGTCCACAGTCCGGATCCGGAAATGTGGCAGGCACTCGGGGAAGGGTCAGTGCTCAGGGCGATACTCGAAGACTTTTATAGCCGGGTATACGAGGATCCCCGCTTGTCACCTTTTTTCCACGGCGTCACGATGAAACGTGCGATTGAAAAGCAGTTTCTATTTCTGCGGCAAAAGTTCACTGGCGAGAAAGTCTATTTTGGCGACCGTCCTCGCAATGCTCATCACTGGATGGTCATCTCCAACGAACTGTTCGACTACCGCGAATCGATCATGCTGGATTGCCTGCGCCGTCATGGGCTGCCGGAGCAGCTGGTTGAGCGCTGGAGGGCGCTTGAAAACAGTTTCCGCAGCGATATCGTCAAGGACAAACCCTGGAACCGAAAAATCGGTGACATAGAGATACCGGTTTCCGGTTTTGACGAGGTCAATCTCGACGTAGGCTCCCTCTGCGACAGCTGTGGCAATGAAATTGATGCCGGAGTCACCGTACGCTATCACCTGCGACTGGGTAACGTGTACTGCCCGGATTGCATGTACTCCATCGGGGAGTAACAAAAGCGCTGCCGATATCAGATTCCGGTCCATCATTGTGAACCAGCTCACCCTGGTTGTTTACTGACCGGCTTGGTGAGCTGGAGAACGTGCGGTAACGGCCATCGGACGTCAGTCCCTTCAGGGACTGACGTTAAATACCCCATGCACTACTTCGTCGCCACCAGCGTCCGTGATCACAGCGGTAATGACGTGCTGGCCAGCCAATCCCTCAAGGCTGAATGGGTAGGCATCGCGCGGAGGCTTGGTATCCGTTCCCGCAAAATCCCAGGGGGCACGGTTTTCCACCTTGATCGGGCTGCCCAGTCGGTCCGGATCATCCAGATAGAACTCTACTCTCTTCATGCCGTCAATGTCAGGCACAAAGATGTACACCTCACCGCTCAGGCTTGAGCCGTCAAGCGGCACCGCATTGCTCCGGTCCGCCGCCAGCGATACCGCCAGGGTGTATAGAGAGGGTTGGTCATAGACGAGACTGACCGGAACGGTCAGTTGCTCTCCGGTCCCTGCTTCAATCACTACATCCGCCTGGTACTGGCCGGGGGAAAGCGCCGAGGCATCGGCAGTCAGAACGAGAGTTTCGGGTAGCTCTCCGATAGCGGGCTCTACGCCAAGCCAGGCCGCCGTACTGCGCGCGCTGTAGCTCGGGTTACTGCCATCGGTCATCTGTACCAGGACATCCTGCTGGGCCAGTGACTGAGGCGGCGTTAGCCCGAACAGAACGCTGCCCGGGGTGGCATCCAGCTGCGGGACGTCATTGGCCACCATGAATCCGGCCGACACCAGAACCTCAAGCCCCCCGGAAATGGTGAGGCGAGCGCCAAGTTCATGGCCACCGTCCGCCAGCGTCCCGGTGTCATAGGGGTAAGCGGTATCATCGGCGGCTGTGCCGGCCAGATCGAACGGGGGCACATTCTCGGTTTTGGTGACAACGCCGGTGCCGGTCGGATCGTCCATGTAAAAACGCACCTGGCTAACGTCGGTATCCGGACTGGTGAAAACATATTGTTCACCCTGCAATATGGCGCCTTCCAGGGGAACGGCTCCCGCCCGCTCGGGGCTGTTCGACACCCAAAGTCCATAACTGGACGCGCCAACCCGCAACACCACCGGCACCCAGGTGGCACTGTCTTCCCCGGCAGTGATCTGCAGGATGCCGCGGTACTCACCGACCGCCAAGCTGGAGGCATCTGCCACTAACTCTATACTTGCCGGCGTCACTCCCGAGACCTGCGAAAGTGACAACCAGCCCGGGACCTGACTGATTTCGAAATCCAGTGCAGCGCCATCACCACCGGTTACGCTCAGACTTTCAGAGACCACTTCACCCGGCTCGGCCAGTAATGCGACTTGCCGAGGCTGCGCCACCACCTCCGGCGCACAGCCATTGAAAGAATACCTGACCCAGTCTATCTGCAGCGGCTCAGAACCATCGCCTGCAACTCCGAACACATCCACATCGAGCGTGCCCGTGGCCGTTACCGAAAGGTGGGCAAAATGGTGCAACGTATTGTTCCGGAACACGCTCCAGGCAGGTGGCTCCGAGGTACGCCAGGGTGAGAAATCCTGCGAAATATTGCTGAGCTTGCCACCGGGGGCAACCTTCAGCCAGCTCACACCATCGTCTGGGCCATAACAATGGCGATTGTCTGATGTTGGCGTGTTTGTGGCAGGCACATTGACCAGCGGATAGGTTCGCTCATAGGACTGATCGTGGGCAGTGAGCACCACCTGGACACCCGCAGCCTCAAAGATCGGCCCGAGCTGGTCACGAAGTGGCAGGGCAGAGGGATGATTGGTGCCCTCCGAGAACGGGGCCGCGTGCAGATAAGGCACCAGCCAGCGCTGCCCCCGGCCTCTGGCAGCTGCCAGATCGGCGCTCAACCAGTCCAGCGCATCCTGCGGGAGTTGCTCGTACTCATTCAGTCCGAAGATTGATACAAAATGGGCCTCACCGGCATCAAAGCTGTACATCCGACGACCGTTCCAGCCCTCGGGCGTCACAAAGTAATTAACCCAGGTATCAAAGCCCTCCCCTAAAAGCACTTCATGGTTGCCATAGGTCGGCATCATCGGGCTTTGGCTGGCGATTGCCGACATCTGGTCAAACCAGGCGGCAATAGAGCGCTCAAGGGTGACATAGCGCTTATCGGTATTGAAATAGGCGTAGTCACCGCCCAAAAGCACCAAGCGCGGATTGCGCCGGGCAATTTCCAGAATCACTTGCTCAGTTCCGGTTGCCAGCCCGTCAAGACGACCGACCAGACCGGTATCGGCGACAAAAATTGCATCAAAGTCCGCGGGGCCCGGTGCCGGTGCTGTATAACTTTCGTATACCCGACTCCAAACATCCGGGGCAAGCGCCGCACGAAACTCGTAACGCGTATCAGCAAGCAGTCCCTCAAGGTTGACCAACAGATACTGACCATCAGCTGTGGAGTGACTGACCGTACCACTGGCCTGCTCCCAGGCACTCTCACCAGCCCGACGGTAGCTCACCGTAGCCGGGGTTCCCGCAAGCGGCGAGAACCACATCACTGCCAGCGATCCGGAAGGATCGCCTTGCCAACCGGTATGCAGCTGCCCGGCCTCGCCGCCCGGCTCCGGTGGCGGCTGGTTGGCAACCTGCATCAGCCCCTGAAGGGTCTGTACCACCGAACCACCCTGGTAAAGCTCGGCACTGACCTGGTAGTTGCCATCCACCAGGTCACGGGTGTCGTAGGCATAGGCCAAATCATCCGGAGTAGTGCCGGCAAAGTCCCAGGGAATGCGGTTTTCAGTCTTGACGAGAGTCCCATCGAGATAGAACCGAACCTGATCCACCGCATTGGCATCGGCCACAAAAATATAGACCTGGCCCTGTAGCGGCGCTGTCTCAAGGCTCTGGGGCGAGCTTCGATCCGATGAGAGCGACACCAGTAGCTCGGCGCCAGACGCACGCAATGGCAAAAGGGCCAGCACCAGAAACAGGGTGAGGAACAATCCAGTAGCACACGTCAATACGCGGGCGTGGCGGGGGAAAGCAAAGAAGCGCCGAACCATAACGACCACCTCCCGGGGATAGGATCGGGGGACCGTAGAAGTTCAGCATATTCAGTGCCAGCTCTCTAAGCGCCTGAAAGCTTTCCCGAAGTAAAATCATCGGGGATGCTGGCAGCAAAGAGCTGTATATTTTTCTGACACTTTTGATGCGGAGAACAAAAGGGGCTCAGCTGGCCAAAGAAGCCTCATACTCCCGGATCATTGAGTAAAGTTGATCCTTCAGGTGCAGACGCTGCTTCTTCTGGTCTTCAAGGTAGTCATCCGAAGTATTCTCCGCCCCGCTCTCGATGCGATGAATTTCATGGTCCAGCTCGTGGTACTCGTCGAACAGTTTGGCGAAGTGCGTGCTGCCTGTTTTCAGCTGGTGGATCGCTTCGCGGGATTCGGGCAACTCGTGGATCAGATCGTGCTTTTCAAGGGACATGGTTGGCTCCTGCCAGGGTGAACTAAGGTTCTTGTATTCAGTCTATGAAACCCTGGTCACCACCATCTTGACGCTGGTCAACATCACTGTGTGGGGGCTGCTTCCGGCTCGTCCTGGCGGACTCTCAGAAAGCTGGCAAAGCGGGGAAGCCCGGTCGCCGTGTAGCCGTGATGCTTGAAGGTGATCAGCTGCCCCGGTTGCGGCGGGTTGGCCCGCTCATCGTCCGAGAACCCGGTACCGATTCGGAACCGGCGACCGTCCGGTAACTCCACCAGCAGCGAGCCCAGCAGCCCCTCGTATTTGCCCTGTCCCTTGATGTGATCCACGACCACAGCCTCGGAATCCTGGAAGGTTTTCACTTTCAACAGATCATCCGATCTCCCTGCCAGGTAGCGGCTGGCCTTGCGTTTGAGCATCAGCCCTTCACCGCCGGCCGCCACGATCCTGTTCAACTCTGCGATCAGAGCCTCGTGACCGGATATCGGTTTCTGCTCCACCAGTCGGAGATAATCTGACTCTGTGGCCTCGACCAGCCGCTTCAGTTTCTCGTAGCGTTTGGAAAACGGGATATTTGGCGACGGATAATCGAAAACGTGGAAGGCAACCTGTCGCCAGCTCGCCTCATCCGGCCTGGCGGTTCGAACAATGCCCGAGAGCTCGGCAAACCGTCCCCGCCCCAGCCACAGCTCACCATCGAGCGGATGCGTCGGAAAATCCTCGGTGAACCAATTCGGGGCTTGATACACATGCCCGCCCCGGGACCAAAGCTTTTCGCCATCCCAGTAAGCCCGAACCCCATCAAGCTTTTCACTGACCCAGTAGTCGGCGAGATTGACGCCCTTCTGGTAGACATTCGCCAGTGGCAGGGGGCGAGGTTCCGGATAGGCGTGACCGGCAACAAACACCAGAAGCAGTATCAGGGTCGCTATACACCTCACACCATGGCTCCGGCGTTCAGGTTCGGGACACTGTCCTGCATTCGGTCCCTGAGCTGGTGCCACGGGAATTCCCGGATGGCGTTGAGATGGGCGGGATAGCCTTCCTTCTCCCACCACTCAAGGTCCAGCGTGGCCCAGTAGTCTGCCGGGCGGCCACGATTGCCGGCGGCATCGTACTCGGCGGTGGTGGGATCCAGGTGCCGATAGGGTTCCAGAGCCGGAATATCAGGCAGGGGCTGGCTCACATCCATATAACGTTGCAGCTCGTCCCAGTGGGCATAGAGTTCATGCTTGAGGGTGGAGTGCACAGACGTCACAGCGGTCTGCCACCCGCTATACCGGTGACGCAGCTGGAGCTTGCAGCTGGTAGGGCCTTTGGGGTTCACATGAAACGAAATGTAGGGATCAAACTCGATAAACGGCGCCTCGAAGGTTTCCTCGCGCCAGGTACGGAACTTCACCATCCCGGTCGGGCGAAAGAAACCGCAGCCCAGGTCCTTGACGATGAAGTCGGGGTGGCGTTCCAGGAACCAGGTGAAGGGGTAACGGAAGAAGAGGTGGAGACACACAATGGCTATTATCGGAGACGTGGCGTTGATGAACGCAGCCACAATGCCGGCCTGAATCGCCGCAGCTAAAAAAGTGGCAATGGCACAGAACATCCAGAACCCGAACATGTAGTAATCAGCGAAACCGCCTGCGAACATCAGTAAAAGCTGCCACCGGGTTTTGATAAAGTCCGTTGGCATGACTTGATGCGTCCACTTTGGACCTGCCAGGCGAGTTGCTCCGTTACCCTTTGCTCTTTTCTGGTAGATCCCAACCGAGCTGGGTTTTAAATGAATGTCCAGACCAGAGTAATGCCCCCAAGCCAGACGCTCTATGAAGTCTCCGCCTTCCAATGCCTTGGCAAAACCACCGGGATCTTCAAGTGGCTTTTGTAACGGGATGGCATCGGATCTGAAGGCATCATCGCTATACCCTTCTACTTGCTCCGCCAAACTACTTTTGCCACTCGACATCCAGGTCCTCCATCGTGTGGGTCACTCTCCGGGTTGTGTATTTCTGTGTTTCTCGATGCCAGACATTCAGGGTAAAGGTGAGCGACAATCGCTCGACGCGGTAGCGAGTAGTTAGCCGCTCATAACGTCCTCTGGGTCTCAAATCCGACAACTGAGTGTCAGCTATCAGGAAGTCGATAGCCTGACGAACAGCGTCGTAACGCTCCTCAATGCCACGGCCAATTCGACCAGAGCGAGTGGCCAGGGTCTCGGTTTGCCAGCCGCCAGCCGGATTTGGGCCGAGGATTCGATACAACTCCTGTTCAAAGACGATATCCAGCTCAATGTCGGCGGGCTCACCGGTTATCGCCAGGGCGGGACTGGCAAAGGTCAGGACACTCTGTGCATACCCCTCCCATGCGTTTAGCCTATGAGCATTCAGCCATTCGGACATTCGCTCGTTTTCAATACGTCGAAGAGCCACGGGAGTCATCGCCTTGATCAGTTCGATATAGGCAACTCCCTCATTCTCAAACGCGTCATCCCTTTCCTTCAGGTCGCCCGAAAAGGGGCCGGCCCTGAGCCATTGACTGACAGCATCATCTTTAAGTCGATAGCAGGCGGCCTCTCCCAAGACATAGGTTGCAAACCCCAATGCCGTAACATAACCCGATGCTACCGTGCCTCCCCAGCTCGCAGCCGCAGGTATCAACCGCCCCAATGCGGCTTGAACAGCCTTAACCGATGACCTTTCAACGGCTCTGCGACCTGCAGGAGTTAAAATTCGCGCTGCAATAATATCCGCGCTGGTCGTCGTGGCCACACCAGACGCCTGGATTACCTGAGCCGCTCCGGTTCCCCAGCGCTGATGCAGAAATGAAGTCACGGCGTCACTAAGGATCAGTGCAGTGGTGAACATACCGGCCAGCCAACCGCCGGCTTCGACGTGATTACGCACAACTGAATTGGCCAAACGGTCGTTCGTACCAAATTGCTCTGCAAGACTGGAAAACCATCTCGCTTCCGTTTTCCATTTCGAGACTTCGAGTGCAAGTCTCCGGGGTTGGTTTGGGACCAAAGCAATAAGTTGCGCAGCACTCACTCCCAGATCTGCAGCAGCACTGAGAAAGCCCATTACATTCCGGGAATTCGGAGCGTTCAGTGAGCCAAACGCCATCCCCAAATTCCACAAATCAAACACCACCAAAATCCCCGGCAACCCCACCGGACTGGTGGTACTCTGATGCAGCCAGTGCCGTACCCTTTGGTCCTTGACCGTACCATCAAAAGCGTCAGCCTCCGCCAGCCTCAGGGACGCTCCCACCGCCGCCCCGGAAGTCAGGGTCTGACCGCTTTCATCCACAACATCGAGCACCACGAACGCACGACCTTCTTCCGTGCCTTCCAGCTGGACCCGGGTGCGGCCTGGAATCGCCGCCTGGGCAAAACCTTCAAAAGCTCCCTGAATCCGGCTGACTTCCGCACTGAATGTGGCGCCTTTCTGCTGGAGTTCTTTCTGGATCGTACCCAGCCACCATTGGGCTACGCCGCCAGCAATGCCAGTAAAAGCATTGCTCACAGATCTTGTCGCAGCGAGGACCGCGGCGGTATCTGGCGCCCGGCTTTGTGCCTGATGATCGACCAGTTCCCGTATAACGTTGCCCTCAAGCACCCGCAGGCTCTGGCTTCGGTCTTCCAGGGCAGCAACCATGGCCCGGAGGGTTTCAGCGGTGGCATCGCCAATCTGGCATTCCTGCCGATAGTTATCGAATGGCAGCAACATTGCCCCCACCGGGTGCTCACCCCGGGCGATGCGGAGCGCCAGCATTTCAGCACTCTGCCCCGCCTCCTCGTCAACTTCCTGGGGCAACAGCAGAGGATCAATGCGATCCGCGGGCAACGACAGCACCTGAAGGATGGGCACCGTCTGGTAGAAACCGGCGACAGCATTGCCAGACTCAAGGGCAAACAGGTCACGGAGCACCGCGGTCAGGCTCTCCGATTGAGTATTCTCGAGCATGCGGACAATCGCCGCCTGTGCCTCTTTCACAAACTCGCGGATTGCCCTGCGTTCAACGTCATACATCGTTCGACAGAGACGGCCCTCCTCGCTGTCGTCCAGCCGGTTGTCAAACCAGCCACCGTCGATGTACAGCGGATTGTCTCTGCCGTCGGGAAGCACACTGCGCCGGAAGTTGTTGTGGAACAGCTCCGCCGTGACACCGAAGGGCCGTTTCTTGACGTTATCCACCAGGGCCAGCAATAACGCGAGGGAGGCATTGACCTGCCCCACCAGATGTCGGGCAGCCTGAACGGGATCCCTCAGGTGAAGGGTGAGTAGATGACGATCCCGGAGCGATTCGAACGCATCGGTACCTTCGGTAATGTCCGGAAGCCTTGCGCCCCGGAGATGGGCTCGACGCCAACTCGGAAACAGGGAAGGCGTCTCAATGAAATAGTCGGCGTCGACGCTCGCGTCGTCCGACTCAATGGCGTCTCGTTGTGCCACCAACGTCTGCTGGGCCGCGCCCGCTTCCTGGCCATCCACATCGCACAACCAGTGTCCGGGGCAGGTGTGGTCGTGCTCGATCGCATGCTCTCGAGAGCGCATCGGAGACATGTCATCCAACCGGCACCAGTCCGTTCCGGGGTGCCCCGGATGACGTCCCAGGAATGCCCGAACCGCTCGGGCGTCACGGCATCGCTGATTACGAAGTGACTGATCCTCCTCCAGGGCCCGGACATAATGCCAGGACCACTGGGTCTCGCTGAACGCCAGCTGCACCTCATCCCATACATCACACCCGAGCAGTCGAGCCGGCACATGGATCACGTCGATTTCCGGTCCGACCGGCACACGGTCGTTCGCTCGATCCGAATCACTCTCGCGGACTTTGACGAGATCGGTGTCACGCATGACCGGCGCTCCATCCTCTAGGGTCATGACGGACCCTTCACGCCACAGTCGGCCACGGAAAAAGACATAGATCCAACCAGTGCGCATGGGCGCCGGGATGACTTCATCAAAGCCGCTGACCGGACGATTCCGGGTCAGCTCGCCGGCATCGCAAAACAGCGTCGGATGAACGGAAACCATCAGGTTGTCCTGGTATTCCCGTTGAGGCGGTTTCAGAGCCTGCGGGCCAAATTCCTCACTCTCGATTACCGGAATCACGACCTTTTTGCTTTCACCCTGAAGTTCCAGCACAAGTGAACGCTTTCCGGATGCTTCCAGGTGGCCAGCAATGATGGGGCCCATTCGGCCGCGCCGGTCCGCACACGGTTCCATGGGAATCACTTCCACCTGATCGCCATTCCGCTCATGGAGGCAGTAGTGATGGCCTGCGAGAGACTGCTCTCCGGTCAGTTCCAGCCAGAACGTACTGGACGGTGCACAGGGTGGTGCCTTAATGGCTGACATTGTTGAAGTTCCTTTCCTTCAGGCCCGCACATCCTGCGCAGGCCGATCCTTACAATTAGCGGGAAAACCCGTGCACCGAGGTCAAGAGCCGTTCAAAGGCGGCATCCTGCTCATGGTTCAGGCCACGGAAGTCTTCCTTGAGACCGACCGTACTCGACCAATCAACCCCGCCTCCGCGATCAATACTCCAGATCAGCAGATCCCCTTTTCCAGTCAGGCTGACGAGCGCTTCAGGCCGGCATGCGGCCATCCTCTCAAGGAATCGGTTGTCGTAGGGGCGCAGAAAACACGGTCCGTAATGCTCCAGCTGAACCATCAGGCTTTGTCGGAAACCGGCCAATGCCGCACCCGGTTCCCGGCCGGACACAAGCACCAGCACTGCTTCGTCCGCCGCCCATCCGGTGACGGCATGCTGACAGAGCAAGCTGTCGGAAGTGGTCGCCACCACAATGGGACCGGCGTCCCTGTAGCGCTCAAATGGCGTTTGATTAAACAGCCAGCACCAATCCGGATCATCGTCCAGGGTATAAATCTGCCGGAGCACCTCCCCCTCTTCATACCTCGCGGCATCAATGATCAGCAGGCAACCTTGGTCCCGGGCAATCCGATGACGATCAAGCATTTGCCGGAAACCCGACAGCATTTCACACATGGCTGGTGCAGGGGCAGTTGCGGACATCGCAGGTTCCGTCGAGTTTTTTCTGGCAACGTTGCTGCGCTGGCGCTCTTTCCGAAGCTGCCGTCAACAGAGCAGTCCTGAAGCTGGGAGAGGCAGCCGCGTCCGATCGCTGACTAGCATCGGCAAACCGAGCGGGTGCCACCACGATCCCTTGTTCCCTGACCACTTCCGGCATCTCCGCCATCCGGACCTTTTGCCCACTACCTTTGCCTGGCGAGCCACCGGCATTCATCCTGATAGCCGCGCCCCCCATGGCAACGCCACCGGGGTCGATCTTCACAAAACTGCCCCCGGCCTTGAGCGTGATCTCGGCACCGGCCTCAATCACTGCCTTCTGACCGGCCCTGATGTGCAATTCGGTGCCGGACTCGCTGAGCCAGGCGGTGCCGGCTTTCAGGTGAAGGGTACCGGTAACCCTAAGGCTGTGGTCTTTACCGGTCTGTTCGCGTTTTTCGCCGTCCACAGTGTGATGGCTTGAGCCTTTGGTGTGACTGTGACAGTTGTTTTCCACAGTCAGGTGACTGTCGTTTTTGATGACCTCGGTGCGGTTGTGCTGGATGAGCAGGTCCAGATCTTGCTGGGCGTGAATGTAGACTTGCTCTTCTCCGGCCTCGTCCTCGAAGCGCAGTTCGTTGCTGCCCTCGCCCTTGTGGGTCTTGGTTTTCAGGGTGGTGCGGGTCTTGTGCGCCGGTAGTTCGTACGGGGGCTGATTGATGGCGTGGTAGGTGCGGCCGGTGATGATGGGTTGGTCCGGATCGCCATCCAGAAAACTGACGATGACTTCGTGGCCGATGCGGGGTAGTGCCATGAAACCGTATTGGCCACCGGCCCAGCCCTGACTGATGCGGAGCCAGGCGCTGCTGTGCTCATCGTTGTTTGAATAGCGGTCCCACGGAAACCGCACCTTTACCCGGCCGTATTCGTCGCAGTGGATTTCCTCGCCTTCCGGGCCGGTCACAATGGCGATCTGGGGGCCGTCCATGATTGGCTTGTGGTCTGTTCTCTGTCGCCAGGTTCTGTCCGCGGGCACCGCGTTGAAGAAGTTATGGTAGGTGGTCGGTTCCTGGCCGCCCTCCTCTTCCAGGGCCTGGGGCTGCTTGCCGGTGTGCGTGGCGGCAGTGAGTAACCATTCCCGGTTCAGGGCCTGGTTGTCGTGCTCAGTGAGCGAGAGTTTGACGCCGGGGGTGAAATCAGGCCGGTTGCTTTCGCCGTGGCCGGCGGAGGCATCGTTTCTCAGGGCGTCCAGGCGGGCTTGGGTGAAGGGCTGGCCACTGGCATCGGCCTTGTAGCGGCCGGGGTAGTCGTAGTGCTGGTAGTCTTCGCGGTGGTTCAGGTCGGCCGCGCCCTGCTCGTGCATCAAGGCGTAGGCGGGATTTTTGAAGGTGTAGTCCTTGAGGGCCACGGACGCGGCGCGGACGCGTTCCTGGTACTTGAAGCGGAAGATACAGGATTGCCGGGTACTGCCACCCGCCCGACCGTTGTAGGGGGCCGGCTCCAGCTTCGGGGCATCGCCGTGGTGATCGGCGAAGACCAACGCCGGTTGCTCTTCCGCATCCACACTGCCGTGCTGGTACCGGTAATGCCAGCCTTCCTCGGCGGCCAGCCTCTCGATAAAGGCCAGGTCGCTTTCCCGGTGCTGGACGCAGTATTCCCGTTCCTCCGGAGCGCGTTTCAGATCGAAGATCGTATCCACGATGCCCCGCTCTTCCAGCAGGGTTCGGATAATGACCTCGGTACTCTGGCCCTGGAAGATGCGGCTGTTGTGCATCAGGCCGAGGCGCCACAGCGGGGGCTGGAAGATGACTTCGTAACGGGTACGTCGATGGCCG
>NZ_JAWLHI010000013.1:0-69729 GCF_041690455.1 Marinobacter sp. | reverse complement strand
CCGTGTCTCCGGAACTTCCCCCACCTCCGTCGCTACAGCCTGCAAGCGCAATAACGAATACTGCGACACTATGTCGCACCCATCCCGATACAGCGGCAACATTTGTGTTCATGCTGCTATCCCTCTGATTTTGATTCCCTTTAATGTGATACAGCACGGCCTTGCCGACGTTGACCCTGATCAGATTTTGCTCAGACGGCAGAAAATACTAATAGCCCGAAATGACAACCTGAACTACAAGTAAAGTGCAAAAAGCGATCAGGAGCCAGTTGTCCCTGACCCCAAAATGACGAAGGGAATGAGGTCTGCAATGAAACAGAAGTTACTGGTTAGTGCGATTGTAGCGGCTATTGCGTGCCCGGGAGCGGCATTGGCGGCAACTGGGCTCAGCTTTGGTGAGAGTGTTGAGCTGAGCGCCAATGGCGGCGCGAATAAAAGCAAGATTTCTCGCCTGGGTAACGGGCGACTGCTGGCCGTGTTCGGCGACTATGTTGACCCGAACGGCTATACCATTTATGACGTCAAGGCACAGGCAGAGCGCCCTGCCCGGGATCTTTTTGTACGCACCTGTGAGGCCGGTCTGGACTGTGCCGTTGAATCCAACTGGTCAGAACTGAAAAACATCTCAAACACAGCCAGTCAGTCGTCAATCGCTACCGACTGGGATGGCTTCAGCGTGGTTGATGAAACTGATCCACGAAATCCTCAGCCGTTTTACGGTGATTCGGAGAAGCCTAACCTCTTTGCCGCAGGCAGCAGGATTGTTATTACCTGGGTCGACAAATACTGTCCCTCTCTCGTTGAAGGCGAGCCATCGAAACAACGTTCCGTCAGCTACCTGACCCTCGGCAACCGCGAAGTGCCATTCGCCTGCACCTATGCCGTGACCAGTTCAGATGCCGGAGCCACCTGGAGCAACCCGGTGCAACTTTCAAGCGGTATCCGGGATGCCAAACAGGATGTTAACCGCGGCTTGAGCACTGGAGAGTGGGCAATCACTTGGCAGGAAGATCCCCGCGGCCTGCAACTCGGTGAGGCTGATGGGCCGGGCGACGGAGCCTCGGGCGCCAACGTCAGCTCCGGTACCGACATCTGGTACAGTCGCGCCGATAGCTTCGGTCCGGACGGTGCCGTTTGGTCTGATCCCGTTCGTATTACTGACAACTTCAATGGACAGACGGCGTCCGGTAACTTCAACACCATCTTTTCGGGAACCGGCCCGGTTGCAGATGAGGCGATCGAAAGCGGTATAGCGGGAGCCTCCCGCGCCAACCTGGCTGTTCAACCCGGCTATCTTGAAGGTGAAGTCGCACAGGCCATTGTTGCCTATGAAGAAACCAAGGGGTCCGGCGGCCTGGATGAAGGCAAGTTTGTCCGTTATCACACGTTCGACTGGAACAACCCAGTTGCGTGGACAGATCAGGCTGATCCGAGCACGGCTCCAGCCGAAACTGCCGGCTGTATCATCAGCGATCCAACCCTGAACGCGCGCCGCGTACGTTTTGTTGTCCAGGGGGCGCCCGGCACAGAAACCAATATGCGAATGGGCATCTTCTGGAAGGAAGGTGAATTCACCCAGGGCGGTCCCTCCGACATCATGCTGCGCAAGGGTATCGTTAACGGCGGCAACGGCTTCTCTCCCGGAGAGATGGTTCCTGCCGTGGATGCCAACTGCTTTGAATCGGATTTCCTCACGGCAATCGGGCTTGATAACGCTCCGGCTCTGAACATGAGCAGCCGTACCGAGGAGGCCGAAGCTACTACAGACGCGGATATTCCCACCTCCACACTGTCCGACGACACCTATCAGAAAGTTGAAGAAAACGCCATCGCCCACCGGGGCCTGCTCCGCGGTGATGACCTCTATGTTGGTTACACCTACACGCCAGTCCTGGCGGAACTGCTGTACACCAATACCAAGAACTACAACTTCTACATCCGCCATTACGATGGTGTGGCCGGCACCTGGTCTGCTCCGAGAAATCTGAGCAACATCACCGACACCACCATCAACGTGCGTGAGCCCCGTCTCGTGGGTACCCCTGGAAGCACTGCAGGTTGTCCGGCAAATCCGGAGGAATGTCGCGACGTAACCCGCTATTACGTAGCCTGGGGCACACAGACCAACGTCTCCGAATGGAGCCTGGAAGAGCCGAGTGAGCTGGACCTGTATGCCGCACTCGCCGAAGACAAGGGCGCCACCTACACGGATGTGGTTCGGTTCGCCGGTGAGGCCGACGATGTGGAAGACTTCGAGTCCCAGATCCAGATGACTCCGGCCGGCAACAACCTGTACGTGGTCTGGAACGAGAACCGGGATGGCGGAACCCATGCCATGTTCCGTCAGTCCACAACGGTTGAAGTTGCAGATGATGGCACTGATGGCGGTACCGACGACGGCGACAGCACCGCTTCATCCAGCAGCAGCGATGGCACTCTCTTCGGCTGCAGCTACAAGCCGGGGGCACCGTTTGACCCGACCCTGTTCCTGCTGACAGCCTTAGCCATCGGTGGTCTGACTGTCCGCAAGATCAAGGCTCGCGCCTGATAGCTGAGAGTCGTAACTCTACCAACCCCGGCCCTGTGCCGGGGTTTTTCGTTCAGGATCCGGAGAACAGCAACCAGCCGGGAATCAGGCAGGCGTTGTAGGCAGAATGCAGGATCACGGGGCCAAGAAGGGACCCATGGCGGTCGCGGAAATAGCCGAACACCAGGCCAGGGAAAAACACCAGCCAGGCCAGCGGGTCAGCCCGGTAAACCAGATGCAGGGTGGTGAAGAGGGTGGCCGTCAGCACATTGGCGAGTGACAGCCCCATCAGTGCCCGCTGACCAAACGAGGTGGAACTGAGATAGCCCTGGAGCGCTCCCCGGAACAGCAGTTCCTCCAGTACCGGGTACCAGAGCACAAGGGAAAAGGCCTGGAGCAGGGTCAGGCTGACACCGGAAGAACCGGCGACAGACAAGCCCGCCACCAGGAGGCTCACACCACACCCGGCCACCAGGGCCAGAATGAACTGTCGGTCCGTGAACAGCCGGGGCGGCGGTACCAGCCCCAGATCTTCCCTTACATTTGTTTCGGTCGCCATGGATGGGCACTTGCGCCTTTTGCCGGAGTAACAACTCTGGATACTAGAGCATTACCCCGGCCAAAGTCAGGCGCCAGAAACGACAAAGCGGAGCGAATGCTCCGCTTTGAAAGAACTTACCGGGCGACTCAGGCGCTCTGGCGTTGCGCCGACCGGCCCCGCTGGCCACCGCCATTGCGGCTCCGGCTCTCACCGGGGCGGCCGCCGAAGCTGCGGCCATTGCCGGCAGGCTTGCCATTGGCACCACCGCGCCCGTTACGGCTGCGGGCTTTGGCCGGATCGGCCTTGGCCTTGGGCTTGATGGGCAGGTTGTTTCTGGGCTCGAAGCCTTCCACTTCCTTGCGCGGCAGCTGCTTCTTGATCAGCTTCTCGATGCCCGCCAGCATTTTGCCTTCATCAGCACTGACCAGGGACAACGCATGGCCACTCTCGCCGGCACGGCCGGTACGGCCAATCCGGTGCACATAATCTTCCGGCACGTTCGGCAGTTCAAAGTTGACCACCTGGGGCAGCTGCTTGATGTCCAGACCGCGGGCCGCGATGTCAGTGGCGACCAGTACCCGGATATCACCCTGCTTGAACTCGGCCAGCGCCCGGGTGCGCGCACCCTGGGACTTGTTGCCATGGATGGCGGCGGCGGTGATACCATCCTGCTCCAGCTTCTTGGTCAGGCGGTTGGCACCATGCTTGGTGCGGGTGAACACCAGCACCTGCTCCCAGGCGTTGTCGCGCACCAGCTTGCTCAGCAAGGCGGTCTTCTGGCTCTGGTCTACCGGGTAGATTGATTGCTTGATGCTCTCTGCTGCGGTGTTACGGGCCGCCACTTCCACCTGTACCGGATCATTCAGCAGACCCTGGGCCAGGCCACGGATCTCGTTGGAGAAGGTGGCGGAGAACAGCAGGTTCTGCCGTTTGGCCGGCAACAGCGCCAGGATTTTGCGGATGTCGCGGATGAAGCCCATGTCGAGCATGCGGTCGGCTTCGTCCAGCACCAGGATTTCCACTTCGTTGAAGCGCACCGCATTCTGCTGGTACAGGTCCATCAGCCGTCCCGGTGTTGCCACCAGCACGTCCAGACCCTTGCGCAGCTTCATCATCTGCGGATTGATCTTGACCCCGCCGAAAACCACGGCGGATTTGGTGGGCATGTACTTGCTGTACAGGGCCACGCTGTCGTGGACCTGGGCCGCCAGCTCGCGGGTCGGCGCCAGGATCAGGGCACGGGGGCCCTTGCCGGTGCGCGGATTGGCCGCAAGGCGCTGCAACAGCGGCAGGGTAAAGCCGGCGGTCTTGCCGGTACCGGTCTGGGCGGCAGCCATCACATCCTTGCCGGACAGCACCGCCGGAATGGCCTGCTGCTGGATCGGAGACGGGGTTTCATAGCCCTGGTCGGTGGTGGCACGGACCAGCTGCTCGGACAAACCGAGAGAAGAAAAACTCATATTGGATTAACTCTTGATTGATTCTGCCTCCACGAACACCGTCCATCGGCGAATGCGGGCAGAAGCCATGATGATTCATGGAAAAATGACGACTACAGTCACACGCCGTTAACGGCGGGACGTCCTCTGACAGGTCGTATGGAGGTTCGCAAAGCGGCCTGTTGGCCGTGATAGTGCGGAATCCCTAGAGGCAGGATGCAGGCACAGTAACAGAGGGTCCGGGAAATAGCTATAAGTGGTTTCATTAGCAGGCTTTCATCTTCGGAAAAAGATGGAACTCCGGCGAATGTCTCTGGTCACTAGCGCCCGTATCATTCTACAAATCCGCCAAATACTGGAGACTCCATGCTCAGCGTCGGCGTTGGTCCCCTCAGCCTGTCCATCGGGCATCTGCTTATTGTTCTGGCCTTTGTTGTGGCCCTGATTGTCGGCGCGCTCACCGGTCGCAAGCAGAAAACCCCGGTATCCGGCTCCCTGGCGGATATTTTCCTGGTTGCTATGATCGGTGCCAGGATCGGCTTCGTGGTCCGTTACTTCGAGCATTACCAGGGTGACTGGCTGGGCATGATCGATATCCGCGATGGCGGTTTTGATCCGGTTACCGGCATGATCGTCGCGCTCGTCTTCGCCGGATACCTGATGTGGCGACGCGCAAACATTCGCCAGGCCCTGGGCTCCGCCGTTGCCGCAGGCATGATCACCTGGGGCTTCACCACCGGAGTCATTACCCTGATCAACCAACAGACCGAGGGGTTGCCCGAAGTCGCGCTGACCGACCTCAACGAACGGCCCGTCAGCCTGGCCGACATTTCCCGGGGCCAGCCTGTTGTGGTGAATCTCTGGGCCACCTGGTGCCCGCCGTGCATCCGGGAAATGCCGGTACTGGAGGAAGCCCAGCAACGTTACCCCGGCATCAACTTCGTGTTCGCCAACCAGGGCGAGCATCCCGAGACCATCCGCAGGTTCCTGAACGAACAGAACCTGCACCTCGACCATGTACTCAGTGACCGCCCGGGCGGTTTCGGCCGGGTCGTGGGCAGCCAGGGCTTGCCCACCACCCTGTTTTACAACGCCGAAGGCAACCTGGTGGACACCCACATGGGCGAACTGTCACACGCCAGCCTCGCCCGGAGCCTCGAGCGCTTCGATTCCGGCTTTCTCCAATCCTCCCCATCCAAGGAGTTAACATCCCGATGATCAATTCCCCACTCCCGCGCCTGTTCAGGGGCGCCCTGCTGACCTCTGCCCTTTTCGCAGCTGCCGTGCAGGCACAGGACTATCCGCCGGCCATCCAGTCCCTGGTGCAACAGGGTGTGAAGGTTGTGGACAGCTTTGACGCCCCGGGCGGCATGACCGGCTATGTCGGCGAAATGCAGGGACGTTCGCTGGCCTTTTACCTGACACCGGATGGTAACCACGTGATCGTCGGCACCCTGCTGGACGAGGAAGGGAACAACCTCAGCGCCGCCAGCATCCAGGAACTGATCGAGGGCCCGAAGTTCGCAGAAGCCTGGCCGCAGCTGGAGGACAGCAACTGGGTACAGGATGGTTCCAGTGATGCGGACACCATCATCTACACCTTCACCGATCCCAACTGCCCCTATTGCTACCGGTTCCGCCAACAGGCAAAACCCTGGATTGAGGCCGGCGACGTCCAGCTGCGCCATATCCTGGTGGGGATTCTCAAGGAAGACAGTCTGACCAAAGCCGCCACCATTCTCGGCAGTGAAAACCCTGAAGAAGCACTGCACGATCACCAGGCCAGCTACCAGCAGGGCGGCATCGAGGTTGACCGCAAGCTGGTAAGCGCAGCTCACATGGACGTCAAAGCCAATAACCGCCTGATGCAGGAGTTGGGTCTCCGCGCCACGCCCAGCACGCTCTACAAGGACAAAGATGGCAAGGTAATTATGGTGCAGGGCCTGCCGAACCCCCAGGCACTGGAGCGCATGATGGGCCCGAAGCCCTGAATGATGTTGGAGATCATGCCAGCCAGGCGGTCAGAATACCGGCCGTCAGGCTGGCCAGGGTCAGCCCGGACAGGGAAAGTTGAAGACTCCAACGGAATGAGGCATCCACGGCCGGGTACCCGGTCAACCGCTCCATGATCAGGGCGTTGGCGGCAAAGGGTGTCCCGAACGCGGTAATGCCCCAGCCGGTCACCATGCCGATACCCAGTCCGATCAGGGCCTCTGCCGGCCAGAGGGACCCCAGGACCCCGCCAATCAGGGTGCCCACCACAATCGGGTTCACACCACCCAGGCCCGCGAGGAAATAGACCCAGGGCACGCAGACGGCCAGAATGGGCCAGCTCCAGGCCGGCAGGTCGGCGTTACCGCTGATCTGTCCCAGGACCACGCCACTGATGACCGAACCGATAAAAGCCGAACCGCCGACAATGGCCAGCTCGTTACTGACGTTCGCCATATTGGCCATGGGCGGATTCTGGCGACGGCTCCAGGCCAGCAGGCGCCCTCCCAACACAGCGCCCAGGCAGGAGAGGGTTACCGCGTAGGCGTAGCTGAAGTCGAACTGGTGGCTGAGCACGAAGACACCCACGCAGATGGCCAGGACCAGGCCACCAAACCGGAGCCAGCTTGCCACTCCGGCCATGTCTTCCGGGGCAACCTGTTCCTGGCCGGTTTCCGGGTCACGCCAGAGCAGGCCCATCAGGATCAGCAAAACCGAGAAAGGAATGGCCAGCGACAGCAGCTCGATACTGCCAAGGCCTGGCAACAGGGTGAGCGTGAGCACCACCGAAATCGAAAGCGGTGAGAAAGTCGGCGATACCCCGAACCCCCGGAGTACAGCCCGGGTGGCGTTGCGGGTAGCAGCCGAGTCGCCCCCTCGGCGGATACGCTCGCCCACCAGGCTGCCGACGACCGCCACCGAGCCAAAATTCAGCGGAATGGACACCAGGGAGGTGCCAAAGGCCAGGCTCAGGTAACGGGTCAGCGGCTTGCCGCCGAAGAGGCTGGCTGAAATCCGTTGCAGATCCCCGGAACGACCCAGCACGTTGGACAGTAGCATCACCGCCAGCACCAGTCCCGCCAGGCGGGTCATATTGTTCGCGGCATCCACAATCAGGCGCGGGTCCCGGCCCAGCGCGAACACCAGGGCCAGGACGGCAACAGAAAACACCACCCTCGGCACCCGACGCATGTCCTGCCAGCCCAGCAGCACCGCCAGGCCCACCGCGACCGCACCCACAAGCGCCATCCCCGGCAACAACGAGAGCACCGCGGCAATCAGGGCAAGGTAGGCGAGAATGGAACGGATCGACTGCAAGGGCATGCTTCCTCAATAGGCGAGGAGCCGATATTAAGGAAGCTACTTACGCACCGCCATCAGCATTTATGGGGATAGATCCCGGGTGGCCGGGATCTATTTGGTGGCCGCCTCGGCGAAATTGGCCAGCGCATTGTTCACCTTACCCAGGACTTCGTCACAGCCCTCGATGGCGTGCCGGGCTTTCAGGTAGGCGGGATCGTTGTAGCCGAGCCACACCTGACCCTGTTCGTCCTCCCAGATCAGGGCCTTTTGTGGAAGGTCCACTGCCACACTCTGGGCGCACTGCATCAGCGGCGTCCCCACTTTCGGGTTACCAAAGATCACCAGCTCCGTGGGGCGCAGCTCCAGACCGGCAGACTCCGCGCCAGCGGCGTGGTTGATCCGGTTCATGATCTTCATGCCTTTCTCCTGCAATACGGCTTCGAGCCGGTCCGCAGTCTCGGCCACACGATGGTTGCTCTTCACCACAATCAGCCCGTCGGCGGCATGGGCCAGTGAACCCAGCAGAAGGACGAGTACGAACGAAACAGGTTTGATCAGGAAATTCATAGCGGTGGTCCCTTCAGGGAAATGTAACCTCCAGTCTAGACCACCGGTCGAATCCTGATGCATCCATTCCGGAAGTCTGGGAGTATGTCTCTGATAAGTACGTAATAATGCTTATACAGTCACCAGGCCACGGAGTTGTGATGATGTCAGGTCGGATGTACAGAAGAAGTCTTCTGATCGTACCTATCCTGCTGGCAGGCTGCAGCGAAACCGAACCCGAGAGCGAAATCGGACTCGAAAACGAAACCGAAAACCAGCAGGTCATCAGCGAGGAACTCGCACCCCCCTCTGAAAGCGGAATCCTCAAGGTTGCCACACGGAACGGTTCCACCACCTATTATCTGGACCGCCACGAGAATCCGATCGGGCCTGAGCATGCATTGATCAGTGATTACGCCGCTGCCCGCGGCTGGCAGGTGGAGTGGACCATGCTCGATTCCACCAGCGACGTGCTCGACGCGCTCGCCGCGGGCAACACACACCTGGCCGCAGCCGGTCTGACCCACCTGCCATCACGGGATGATCAATTCACCCGCGGACCGGCCCACACGGAAATCACCGAGCAGCTGGTGTGCCACCGGGATGCCCGTCCCCTGCCCCGGAAACCGGACGCCATCCCGGGTACCGGGATCGTGATCACCGCCGGGTCCAGCTACGCCGAGACCCTGCGCCGGCTGAATGAGCAGTACCCCGGTATCGAATTCACCGAAGATGCCGGCCGCACCACCGAAATTCTGCTGTCCGAAGTGGCTGAACAGGACATCGAGTGTACCGTCTCCGATTCCAACATCGTGCAGGTGATGCGCCGCCACTTCCCGCACCTGGAAGTCGCCATGCCCCTGACCGAAGGCCGCAACCTGGGCTGGTATCTGCCAGCCGGCGCCGATGAGCTGGCCTCGGATGCCCGGGAATGGATGAACAGCAAGGAGGGTGACGAGGCCATCGGAGAGATGGAGAACCGCTATTACGCCTACATCGGCGAGTTCGACTTTGTCGACTTGCGGGCACTGAACCGCCGCATCGACGAGCGGTTACCGAAATTCATCGACAAGTTCGAGGAAGCGGAAGCCAAAACCGGTATGCCCGCAGACCTGCTGGCTGCCCTCGCCTACCAGGAGTCCCACTGGGACCCCACCGCGAAATCGCCGACCGGGGTACGCGGTATCATGATGCTGACTCAGCGCACCGCCGAATCCCTGGGTGTCACCAACCGCCTCGATCCTATAGCGGCCATCGACGGTGGTGCCCGCTACCTGGCCGACCGGCACCGCCGACTGCCGGAAACCATCCCGGAGCCGGACCGCACCTTCCTGGCACTGGCCAGCTACAACATCGGCCGCGGCCACCTGCTTGACGTCCGCCAGCTGGCCCGGGATCTGGGCAAGAATCCGGACTCCTGGGAGGACATGGTGCAGGTCTTACCCCTGAAGGCCGACAAGCGCTATTACCCCAGCACCCGCTACGGCTACGCCCGGGGCTATGAGCCCGTGCACTATGTCCAAAGGATCCGGAACTACCGGGATGTGATTCGCCCGGCGTTCGACTGATCAGGAGCCGAACAGCGCCGAGCGCAAGGGCCGGAGAAAGCCCCGGGCCGGGCCTTCGCCGGCCCGGGAACGTTGGCCATCGAATTCCAGGTAGCCATCCTCGATCGGATCAAAGCGCAGGATCTTCACATCCTCCAGATAGTTCTGTGAAGACTTCCAGGGCCCCTGGGTGCCCTGACGGGGCAGACGATCCGCCGCGCGCTTGATGTAACCCGAGTTCAGGGAACCCAGGATGGTGTCTTCGCCCCGGCTGTTCTCGGTATCACGGGCCACCACGGTGCGGTAACCGCGCTTGTCCATCAGGTTGACCAACCGGCACAGGTACTCGGCGGCAATATCCACCTTCAGGGTCCAGGAAATATTGGTGTAGCCGAAAATCATGGCGGCGTTGGGCACGCCTTCGACCATGACGTTCTTGTAGATCACCTTGTCCTTGAGCACCACTTCCCGGCCATCCACGCTGGGTTTGATGCCGCCGAGCATCTGGATGTCCAGGCCGGTGGCCGGAATGATGATATCCGCCTCCAGCTCCTCACCGGATTTGAGGCGGATGCCGGTCTCGGTGAAGCGGTCGATGTGATCGGTGGCTATGGAAGCCTTGCCGGCCTTGAGCGCCTTGAACAGATCGCCATCCTTGACCACGCACAGGCGCTGGTCCCAGGGGTTGTAGTCCGGCGTGAAGTGGCGCATATCGGCTTTGCCATCGACCTGCCGTTTGATCACCGACATGAACAGCCGGCGCATGGTCTTCGGGCTCTTGCGAGACCGCTGGTACAGCAGGCGCGAGATGGAAATGTTGCGGGCGCGGGTCAGCCGGTACGCCGTCTTCTCCGGCAGCACCTTCTGCAGAGCCAGGGTCACCTTGTCGGTCGATGGCAAGGGCATCAGGTAGGTGGGCGACCGCTGCAACATGGTTACGTGTGCCGCCTTCTCGGCCATGGTCGGCACCAGGGTAATAGCGGTAGCACCACTGCCGATCACCACCACCTTCTTGCCGGTGTAGTCGAGGTTCTCAGGCCAGTGCTGGGGGTGCACGATCTGGCCCTTGAAATCACTCTCGCCCGGGAAATCCGGTTTGTAGCCCTGGTCATAGTTGTAGTAGCCGGTGCAGCCCACCAGGAAACTGGCGGTGTAGTGTTCGGTTTCTCCAGTGGCCTCATTCAGGGCGGTCAGTTTCCAGCACTTGTCGACACCGGACCAGTCCGCCGTTTTTACCGCCAGGCCGTAGCGGATGTGCCGTTCGACATCATGCTCCCTGGCGGTCTCGCGCACGTAATTCTTGATCGAGGCACCATCCGCCAGCACCTTACCTCCGGTCCAGGGGCGGAAGTTGTAGCCGAAGGTGAACATGTCGGAATCGGAACGGATGCCGGGATAGCGGAACAGGTCCCAGGTGCCGCCAAGGGACTGGCGGCGCTCCAGGATGGCGAAGGACTTGCCCGGACACTCGCGCTTCAGGTGGCACGCCATGCCAATGCCGGAAACGCCGGCGCCGATGATCAGGACGTCAAAATGGTGTTGGCTCATTGTGCTTGCCTCACTGGTAATAGGCACGTTTCGCCGGCTTTCTGTTGAAGTTTAGACCCGAGCCGGTTCGTTATGCTTCAACAGTAACGAGTTCCCGTGTATCGCAAATTGGCCCTCGCCACACGAGGTCCATGCTCAAAGGGTCAGTCGCTTCAGGGCTTCCCTGAATCGGATGGCCTCTTTTCTCAAAGATTCGCGGTTCAGCATGCCCACCCCCATGATCAACCCGCGGCGCCTGTCTTCCGGTGCACAAACGGCACTTAGCGGTTTGACAATGAAATGTTCCCGGAATAACTGTCTGGTGACCAAAAGGTCATCCACCGAGTCCGAAAACTGGGCACAAAGACTGATCGCATGGCTGGGAGCAGACAGCTGCGTAATAGCGGACACCTGGCGGAGCTGATCGTGCATTACCTGTTGTCTGGCCAGATATTCTTTCTGGATGCGCTGATACCACAGATCCAGATCGCCATTGGCGATAAAGGTCGCGAGCACTGCGTGATCCAGCATTCGCCCTTCACGGAAAACCTCACTGCGCAGCCGGCTGATTGTGGCCGCCAGGTGGTGCGGAACCACGAGGTAGCCCAGCCGTAACCCGGGAAACAACAGCTTGGAGAAAGAGCCCGCGAGGATGTGCTTCTGCGAACGCGGATCGAATACCAGCCGGGTATCGCGCTGGCCGTTGAATTCATAATCGTCTTCGATGATGTAATCCGGTGACAGGCGCTGCGACAGGGCCTCCTTGTCCGCCCGCGAGGTAGGCACACTGAGCGGGTAATGCTGGGAACCGGTGAAATATAGCAGTTTCGGCGACGGCTGCGCCTCGCCCCTGTGCCCCGCACCGGGATACCAGGGCAACATCTCAAGGGTAAGCCCGCAGGCTGTGAATACATTTCGCGCCCCCCAGTAACAGGGCGACTCCATTACCACCCGGTCGCCGGTATCTGCCAGCGCCAGCGCACAGAGTTCCAGACCATTGTGAGTGCCCTCGGTGATGATGATCTGCTCGGGATCGCAGTCAAAGTACCGCCACCGGCGGAGAAAGTCCCGGATAGCCCGCTTCAACGGGCCATAGCCTCCGGTGGAGTAGGACAACAGCAGGGCGTTCTGGGGCACCGTGACACTGGCATAGAGCTGGCGCCATTTGCGCATGGGGAACTGCGCTATATCCGGTATCCCGGGCACGAAGGCGCCGCTCTGGACCTCCGCCGCCCCCGGCTGGCTGAGCAGTTCACGGGCTCGATCGGAAAGACCATCCAGGGCAGGTCGTGCCGGTAGAACGGATCCAGACTGGGGTCGATGGGTCCAGGTACCCTGGCCATGACCAGTCACCAGCAGCCCTTCCTCCACCAGCGTGTTGATTGCTCCGGCCAGGGTATTACGCGCCAGTCCCAGCGCACTGCAGATGCGGCGGTGGGAAGGCAGTTTCATACCGGACGGCCAGTCCTGCTCGACCAGAAGGCGCAGTGACTGCTGCGCCCTGACCTGTTTGCTGAGGCTCTTCGGCTGTTGCCGGTAACGGCGGACCAGGCTCTCGAGCGGATCGTCGGGTATGAGGTCTTCGGTCATCGGGGCCCTGTGTCGGAATCGACCACATCAAAGTGGTTCAGTTGAACTCGAAAGTGGTTCATGTCCAGTCCCTAGCGTACCTGCTAGGGTGCCTGGCATTCCAGTTACTTTCGAGAGGAATCGGTTCATGTCTCCAGTAGATACGCCTTTGTTGACCAGCGTGCTGAATGACGAGGTGCCCGCCCTGATTGGCCAGCACTGGTGCCAGCGCGAGGAGCGCTTTGACGTCACCAACCCCGCAACCGGCGAGATCATCGCCAGGGTCGCCGAATGCAATGCAGACGATGCCCGCGCAGCAGTTGCGGCGGCGGAGCTTTCGGGTCAGTCATGGAAACGCGTACCTGCCAAGCAGCGCGCCGGCATCCTGCGCCGGTGGTTCGAGCTCGTTACTGCACATGCCGATGACCTGGCCCGCCTGATGACCCTGGAACAGGGCAAGCCGCTGGCAGAAGCCCGGGGTGAAGTAACCTATGGTGCTTCGTTCATCGAGTTCTTCGGCGAGGAAGCCAAACGGATGGCCGGTGAAACCCTGCCCGGCCAGGGTCCGGACAAACGCATACTGGTGATGCGCGAGCCCGTGGGTGTGGTTGCTGCCATTACCCCCTGGAATTTTCCCATGGCCATGATCACCCGCAAATGCGCCCCGGCCATTGCCGCCGGCTGCACAGTAGTGATCAAGCCCGCCGAAGCCACACCACTGACGGCCCTGGCTCTCGCCCGCCTGGCGCTGGAGGCCGGTGTACCGAAGGGCGTAATCAACGTAGTCACGGCTTCCGAACCGGTGGCGGTGGGCGAAGTGCTGAGTACCGATCCGCGGGTGCGCAAACTGTCCTTCACCGGCTCCACCGCCGTCGGCAAGAAACTGTTGGCTCAATGCGCATCGACGGTCAAGAAAACCGCCATGGAGCTGGGTGGCAACGCCCCTTTTATCGTGTTTGATGATGCCGACCTGGACGCCGCCGTTGACGGAGCGATTGCCTCCAAATTCCGTAATGCCGGCCAGACCTGTGTCTGCACCAACCGTTTTCTGGTTCAGGACGGCGTCTATGACGCCTTTCTGGAGAAGCTGACAACCCGGGTTGCCGAACTGAAAGTCGGCAACGGTCTGGAGGACGGCATTGCCGTCGGCCCGCTCATCAACCGCTCCGCCATCGACAAGGTTCAACGTCATGTGGACGACGCCGTCGGCAAGGGCGCCCGGGTAACCGGTGGAGGTCAGCCCCATGAGCTGGGACCCAACTTTTTCACCCCGACGGTGCTCGCTGATGTCACCCCTGACATGGCCGTCGCCACCGAAGAAACGTTTGGACCGCTGGCGCCGGTCTTCCGGTTTCACACTGCCGAGGAAGCTATTGCCATTGCCAATGACACCCCCTCAGGCCTGGCCGCCTACCTCTATGCCACCGACTATCGGCGTATCTGGCACACCCTCGAGGGCCTCGAGTACGGCATGGTGGGGGTCAACGAAGGCCTGATCTCCAGCGAACTGGCACCGTTTGGCGGGGTGAAGGAATCCGGCCTCGGACGCGAGGGTTCCCACCATGGCCTGGATGAATTCACCGAACTCAAGTACGTCTGCCTGGGCGGCCTGTAATGGGGCCGGACAGGCTCCTGTGCATGACATCACGCGACACTTACAAGAGATAACACCATGAACAACGCAGAACTCAACGCCCTGAAAGAAGAATACGTCGCGTTCGGCGCGGCGACGCCCACTACCGAATTTGCCGACCGGGCCGAGAATGCCGAGCTCTGGGATGCCGACGGTCAACGCTGGATCGATTTTGCCGGGGGAATTGGCGTGCTCAATCTGGGTCACCGCCACCCGAAAATTGTCGACGCCGTCCGGGCGCAGCTGGACAAGGTCATGCACACCAGCGCCGCCGTCATCTCGTACGCGCCCTACGTCCAGCTCTGCCAGAAGCTTTGCCAGCTGGCCCCGGTACGTGGCCCCAGGCGCAAGGCCATGCTGGTCAATACCGGCGCCGAGGCACTGGAGAACGCCATCAAGATTGCCCGGGCCGCCACCGGTCGGACCGGCATCGTCACCTTTGATGGCGCCTTCCACGGCCGCACCATGATGACCCTGGCCATGACCGGGAAGGTGCTACCCTACAAGAACGACTTCGGCCCGATGCCCGGCGATGTGTTCCGGGCCCCCTACCCCAATCCGATCCACGGCGTCAGTGAAGAAGCGTCACTGAAGGCACTGCGCACCCTGTTCAAGACCGATATCGCGCCACACCGTACAGCGGCCATCGTAATCGAACCGGTCCAGGGTGAAGGCGGCTTCTACATCGCCTCACCAGCGTACCTGAAGGCATTGCGCGAGCTTTGCGATGAACACGGCATCCTGCTGATCGTGGATGAAGTACAGTCCGGCTTCGCCCGCACCGGCAAACTCTTCGCCCTGGAACACAGTGGCATCGAGGCGGATCTGCTCACCACCGCCAAGAGCCTGGCTAACGGCATGCCGCTGTCAGCGGTGGTTGGTAACGCCGAAGTGATGGACGGCTCCGGCCCCAACTCCCTGGGCGGCACCTACAGTGGCAACCCTCTGTCCTGCGCAGCGGCGCTGGCCGTCATCGAGGTTATTGAGGAAGAAAACATTCTCGAGCGCAGTGCCGCACTCGGGGACAAACTGGCAGACCGGTTTGCCGCCTGGGAAAAGCGCTTTGAACAGGTGGGCCATGCCCGTAACCTGGGCGCGATGGCCGCCTTCGAACTGCTCGACAGCAATGGCAATCCCGATCCGGCCCTCACCGGAGCCGTGTGCGCCAAAGCCCGTGACCATGGCCTGATCCTGCTGTCCTGTGGTTTTTACGGCAACACCATTCGTATTCTCGTACCGATCACGGTCGAAGATTCGGTGCTGGAGGAAGGACTGAATGTGATTGAAGGGGCACTTGAAGCGCTGTGTTAATAAGGTCGGGTCGGGGTAACTGACCCCGACCCGACGGCGCTTTTCGCTCTCTCAGGCAAAGGCTTACTCGGCAATGTTGCGACCGAAGTACTTCTCGCTGATCTGTGCGTACTTGCCATTCGCCTTGATGGCGGCCAGGGCCTGGTTGAGCTTCTCAAGCAAGGCCTCGTTGCCCTTGTTGACCGCAATACCGATGTCATCAACGTAAATCGGATCGCCCAGCGGCTTGACCCCAAGCCCGGCGTTCAGGATGGCATTCTCGCCGATCAGCTGATCGGTGATCACCGCGTCCACGCGACCACCCACGGTGAGATCCCGCAACGCGGTGACGTCGTCGGTATAAGTGGTGATGTTGTCACTGTATTCGCGAGCGGCCTTGGCGAAGCTGCTGGAAACCAGAACGCCGATGGTCTTGCCACGGATATCCTCAACTTCGGTGATTTCGTCGTTATCGGTGCTGACGAAAACCTGAGCCCCGGAGCTGTAGTACGGATCGGTGAAGTTCACCTGTTTCAGACGCTCCTCGGTGATCGCCATGCTGCCGATAATGGCATCAAAACGACCGGACTTGAGTGCCGCGATCAGGGTCTGCCAGGGATTGGCGACCGGATTGGGCTGCATACCCATTTCCTCCGCCAGTGCCTGCCCGACTTCCATGTCAAAACCGGCAAGATCGCCGCTTTGACGGAAGCTGAACGGCGGATAAAGACCGGTCATGGCGTAGGTGAAGACCTCTTTATCGGCGGCCTTCGCTGTGTCCACGTGCGTTACGTTGATGGTAGCGGCGACGACCAGCGCACTGGTCACCCCAATCAGGTTACGGATCAGTTTTTTCATTGTGTTCCCCTCTCTTTGAAGAAGATCCGTGCAATGAGATCTTCATGATTTCCACTGGGTGGTCGTTGAGTTTGTAGTTTTCGACTTTTATCCAGCCCATCCGGGCGTAATAAGGGCCCTTATCCTCCGTGATCAGGTAAAGCGCGTCGTGGCCCTGTCGACGCATTTCCGCCTTGGCCCGGTCGATCAGCGCCTTGCCGATCCCCTTGCCTCGATGTTCCGGTGCCACAAAGATTCGCGATAACCAGGGCGAATACTGCGGCCGATCCGACGTGTCATGTGCCACCAGGCAGATGCTGCCGACCAGTTCGCCGTCCTCGAGGGCAACGAAAGTGGCCGGTAGCGAACGGGTGTCACAGTGCTCGGCGAGCCGTTTCCGACGGACAGCCTCGTTCACCGAGTCGTCGAGGTGATACCACTGGGCCTGGTGCCAGGCTGCCAGCTGATCGATATAACACGGTTCCAGCGCCTGGATCGCGATACTCATGGCTTACAGAACCCGACTGAGAAACTGTTGCGCTTTTGGGTGCCGGGGATTACTGAAGAAGGTCTCCGGATCCCCCTGCTCTGCAATCTGCCCGTTGTCCAGGAAGACGACGCGGTCGGCGACCTCCCGGGCGAAGCCCATCTCATGGGTCACCACCACCATGGTCATGCCGTCGGCGGCCAGGCTCTTCATGACTTCAAGCACTTCGCCTACGAGTTCGGGATCCAGGGCGGATGTGGGCTCATCGAACAGCATGACCGACGGCTCCATCGCCAGAGCGCGGGCAATAGCCACTCGCTGTTTCTGCCCGCCGGACAGCTTCTCCGGGTAGACGTCGCCCTTGTCGCCAAGGCCGACCTTTTCAAGCAATTCCCGGCCGCGCTTGAGGGCCTCGGCCCGAGGGACCTTCTTGACGTGGACCGGCGCTTCGATGACGTTTTCCAGCACGGTCATGTGCGGGAACAGGTTGAAATGCTGGAACACCATACCGACGTGCTCACGCACCTTGTTCAAGGGTGTGGTGGCCGGGTCCACTTCCTTGCCATCAATGAGGATGCGCCCCTGGTCCTTCATCTCGAGAAAGTTGAGGCAGCGCAGCAGCGTACTCTTGCCCGACCCGCTGGCACCGATCATGACCACCACTTCCTGGGGGGCCACCTCAAGGTCAACACCCTTGAGAACGTGGAGGTCACCGAAGTACTTGTGGAGTTGCTCGACTTTGATCATTTGGCTGTATCCATCCGGTTTTCAACGCGGCTCAGAACGAAGGTGACCATGGCGACCATGGCCAGGTAATACAGGCCTGCGATGGTGTAGAACTCGAGCTGCTTGAAGGTCACGGCAGCGTTATCCATGGACAGGCTGAAGATTTCCGTGATGCCAATGAAAGCCACCAGCGACGAGTCTTTGAGACCGATGATGAACTGGTTACCCAGCGGTGGGATGGCCCGTTTCAGAGCCTGGGGCAGGATCACCCGTCGCATGGCCAGGGCCCGCTTCATCCCCAGGGATTCCGCGGCCTCCATTTGTCCTTTGTCCACCGACTGGATGCAGCCCCGGAAGATTTCGGCGATGTAGGCACCGCTGTGAATGGCGAGGGCAATGGTGCCGGCCCAGAAAGCCGAGAGCACAACGATGTGGGTTATACCGAAGTACAGCCACATGATCTGAACAATCAGGGGTGTACCGCGGATAATGCCCACATAGCCGTTGTAGATCACGCCCAGCCAGCGGACACCAGTGACCTTCATCAGAGCAAAGATCAGCCCGATGACCAGGGCCAGGACCAGCGAAACCCCGGTCAGGCGAAGGGTCATCCAGGCGGCTTCCATAAAAGCCGGGAAGGTAGATAACAGATTCTCAAAAAACGACGTCATTGTTTAATCCTTGTTGGTCGTTGTAGCAGCACAAGTCAGCACCGCTCGATAATCATCGCGATCCCCCCGGTCTGGATCTCCCGTGCGGTGGACCAGCGGCTGAGAAACAGGGCATAGGTGGCCAACACCTGGCGAATTGACTCGATATCGACACACTCATCCACGCCGTGGATGCGCTGGGCAACGGGGCCATAGCAGGTGCCGTTGATGCCACCAGAGACATGAAAGGCCCGCAGGTCGGTGGTACAGGTCGAGAGGTAATGGGCCGGAGGCTCCCCCACGAGATCCTCGTGGCACCGGGACAGCAGCCGGATGCCTGGGGTCTCGAGATCCACCAGATGGCCCTCGGAGCGAAAGCCATGGAACTCCACGCGTGGCTCCGGGGAGCCATCACCCAGGGCTTGGTGGTGGTCGGCGATCACCTGACGCACCCGGGTCATGATTTCATCGGGCGATGTACCCGGCGGGAAGCCAACCCGGCCTTCCAGAATGGCGTGAGCGGGTACGCTGGAAGCCCAGTTGCCGCCCTCGATTTTGCCGATGCTCAGGTTGAACGGATGCGCCTTGGCCTCGTAGGGCGCAGGACGCGGCAGGCTGTTGATTTCCTCTTCCAGTGCCTTGAACGCTGGCAGGTAGGTCTGAAGCGTCTCGATGGCATTGCGACCGGCCTTGGTGTCCAGTACGTGAGCCGGCACCCCATCGATGCGCATGCGGAACCAGAGCACGCCCACCTGGCCACTGTAGATCTGGGCGCCGAAGGGCTCGGGAATCAGCACAAAATCGCCGGTGTAGCCCTGATGAAGGCAGGCCAGTGCGCCATTGCCGGTACATTCTTCCTCGATGACCGTCTGCAACGTCAATGGGAAATCAATCTCCACGCCGGCCTGGCGCACCGCCTCGACCGCCATCACCATCGCGGCAATGCCTGCCTTCATATCACCGGCGCCACGACCATACAGCCAGCCATCCTTCTCCCAAGGCTCCCAGGGTGACCGGGTCCACATATCGGTCGGCTCAGCCGGCACCACATCCAGGTGGCCATTAAAGATCAGGTGCGGTTTTTTGGAGGAGGGATTAAGACGGGAAACGACGTTGTAGCGGCCTTCGCTGGACCATTCGGTGGGGGCGCGATGGGGATGCTCCGAGAAACCGGGGGAATCCAGCGCCACGCGTTCCACCGGCAAATCCAGGCGCTGGAACCAGCTCTCCATGGTTTCCAGCGCGCTGTGCTCGCGGCCGAGAACGCTATACCCCCTCACCAGTTCACGGGTAAGCTCCACGGTGTCGCCCATGAGCTCATCACAACAATCCAGAATGCGTTGTTCGATGGCGGACAGCATCAGAACCTCCCGAGCCGGCTTTCATCAATGATCAGCTCGGCCTCCGTGGCAGCGCGCAAGCTTTCCACATCCATGCCCTCGGCGAGATCAATCACTTCCAGCCCTTTCTCCGTCACTTCCATTACCGCCTTCTCGGTCACGATGAGCGAGACACACCGGGGGGCTGTGAGCGGCAATCGGCATTGTTTGAGAATCTTCGAGTTACCGTGCTTGTCGTTGTGTGAACACAGCACAACCAGCTTCTCGACCTTCTGGGCCAGTTCCATCGCCCCGCCGATACCGGGAGAGAACTTGCCCGGGATTTTCCAGTTGGCGAGGTTGCCCTGCTGGTCCACCTCGAACGCGCCCATGAAAGTCACGTCCACGCGGCTGCGCCGGATCATGGCAAAGGACAGGGCACTGTCGAACACACTGGCACCCGGACGGGTACCGATGTAGGCTCCGCCGGAGTCGATCAGCTCGTAGTCCGGGGCCACACCCTGGCCCAGAGGCTGACAGCCCAGCACGCCATTCTCGGAGTGCACCAGCACCTCCAGATCCTCGGGCATGTAATGAAACAGACGCGTCGGCAGGCCGATACCCAGGTTCACTATCTGGCCGGGAAGGATTTCCCTGGCGGCGCGGGCAAGCATTCTTTCCTTATCAGACGGCATGGGCACGTATCCCCTGTTCACTGGTGGCAGGATCGACCCGGACCACATGGTTAACGAAGGCACAGGGCGTATGAATGGCTTCGGGTTTCAGGCCTCCCGGCGACTCCACCCGGAAGGCCTGGGCAATCACCTTGTCCGCGGCCATGGCCATCAGGGGGTTAAAGTTGATCGCCGTGCCCCGGTAAGCGAGGTTGCCGTAGGTATCGGCGACATCCGCATGAATCAGTGCAAAGTCCGCAGTGATGGCGGGCTCGATGGCACATTTGCGGCCGTTAAGCTCCAGTTCACGCCGTTGCTGCGCGATCTCGGTCTCAAGCCCGATGTCGGTCAGGAAGCCGAGGTGGCCGGCACCGGCACAGCGGATCTTCTCCGCCAGCAGGCCCTGGGGATACATTTCCACCGCCAGCCGACCCTGGTTCATTTCTTCAATCGCCACACGGTTCAGGCCGATGTGCGAGGTGATCAGGCGATCCACACGACCCGCACGGATCAGCCGCCCGATCCCGATATCCGGCTCGTTGGCGTCGTTCTTGATCAGGGTTAGTCCTTTCTGGCCCTGGGCCAGCAGTTCGTCCAGCAAGGCGAACGGGGTGCCCGGTGAGCCAAAGCCGCCGACCATGATGGAAGCACCATCGGGAATCATCGCGATGGCATCTTCGACGGACGTGTATTTCTGGTTCAGCAGTGTCATGCGAGATCAGCCTATGGTGCTTTGGGCATTGGGTTCGGCGATTGTGGCGGCCAGGGGCGCCACCACTTCGCTTTCAAGACGTTGCAGGGCCCGGGTCAGGCGCTCCAGCAGTATCGTGATTTCCTGTTCGGAGATGTTGAGCGGAGGGCTGATCAGGAAATGGTCACCGGCCAGCCCGTCCAGGGTCCGGCGGGGGTAGATCAGCAGTCCCTCTTCCTTGGCGAGGGCGGTCACACTGGCAAACAGGTTGGCCTCCGCAGGAAACGGCGACCTGGTCGCCGGGTCCATGACCAGCTCCACGCCCCAGAGCAGTCCGATTCCGCGAACATCACCCACAAAGTCATAACGGGCTTTCAGGGCCTCAAGGCCTTCGCGCACCTGCTGCCCCCGGGCGGCAACGTTATCCAGCAGCTTCTCGTTCCGTATCGCTTCCACGGCAGCCAGACCAGTTGCGCAGGCCAACGGATTGCCGGCATAGGTATGGCCATGCTGGAACCCTCCATTGGCCATGACGGTATCGACAATGTCCTCCCGGCAAAGCAGTGCACCCACCGGGTAATAGCCGGCTCCAAGGCCTTTCGCAGTGGTCAGCAGGTCCGGCGCAACGCCCCAGTACTGGTAGGCAAACCAGGTGCCGGTGCGACCGACGCCAGACAGGACCTCGTCAAAAATAAGCAGACAACCAATCTCGTCGCACAGCTTGCGGATGCCTTCCAGGTAGGCCTGGTTGACCATGCGGGCGCCGGTACTGGCACCACCGACCGGCTCCAGAACCACCGCGATGATGCTTTCGCCACCGGCAGCGTCGATTCGCTCACGTGTTTCCTGCAGCACTTTGCGGATATGGGTATCGTCATCCGTCTCGGTGTGGCGATAGAAATCGGGACCAGGCACCTTGATGGAACCCTGGGTGATGTCTGCGAAGGGGGCCTCCAGGGGCTGATATCCGGTCACGCCGAGCGCGCCAAGGGTACTGCCATGATAGGACGGACGCAGAGAGACAAAGTGGCGCCGATGGGATTCGCCACGAGCCACAAAATATTGGCGCGCGAGCTTGATCGCGGATTCGACCGACTCCGAACCACTGGACACAAAAAAGACCTTTTCCAGGTCCCGGTTGGTCATGTTGACCAGCTCTTCAGCCAATGCCATGGCCGGCGCATTCTCGAACTGGGTGCGGTAGGTAAAAGCGACCTTTTCCAGCTGCGCCAGCATGGCATCACGAATACCGTCATGGTGATGACCCAGGTTGCAGGAAATGGCACCCGAGCAGCCATCAAGATATTCCTTGCCGTCCCTATCCCAGAGATAGACGCCACGTCCGTGGGAGACCTCAGGCATGGCAGGGCCGGCCTGGTAGAAAAGGGGAGAAGATGACATGTTGCAATCCGGTATGGTTGTAATGTTGTTGATTTGCAGTCTAGAAAGATATGTAAAAGTATTTCAAGATATGATTTTTTTACCGGATTCGATGACTTGCAATCATGGCTGACGTCAACATCCATTCCCTGAAATCGCTGGCGATCTTCAAGACACTGCTGGAAGCCGGGAGCGCCTCACAGGCCGCACGAACCCTGGGCATTACCCAATCCGGGGTGAGCCGTTCCCTGGCCCAGCTGGAGGACAACCTTGGGATTCAGTTATTCCTGCGGGAGAAAAACCGACTGGTCGCGACGCCCGAGGCGTATGAGCTTTACGAGGAAATCCTGCGCCTGATGGGGAATATCGAGGAACTGCGGCACAGCGTCCTGGCGCTGAAAGAGTTCGGCACCTCTCGCCTGCGCATTGCTGCGATTCCGGGGCTCGCATTCGGATTTGTTCCCCGCTTGATTGGCACCCTGCTGGAAGAGAATCGCGGTTTCAGCATCAGTTTCGACATGATGTCCAGCCACGATGTACTTCGGGAGGTGGAGTCCGGTCACGCAGACATCGGCTTCGTCACGTTGCCGGTGAGCTCAAGACTGCTCAGGATCGAGGAGTGGCTGACCACCCAGGCGCACTGCCTGGTACCCGCAAATCACCCGTTGGCAAACCGGGAAGAAGTCACAATCGAGGACCTGCAGAACCAACACCTCGTCATCAGCAACCAACCTAACGTGGGCGCGGACCCCCTGCTCCATCTCGCCGCCAGCCACTCAATCTCTATTGCGGGCAAAACCGAGTCGAATATCGGCGCCATTGCTGCAATGGTGGCCAACGATGTCGGGATCAGTGTGATGAATCCTATCACGGCGACGGATCAGCTGGTGGGCCGCAGCGATGTGGTAATGCGGCCCTTCTCTCCGAGGATCTCTTTCAGTTTCGGGATGGTCTACCGGGAAGACTGGAAGAACGTGCAGGCCCTCGAGTCCATTCGCCGGACAGGCAATGAACTTCTGCAAACCTACCCGGACTGAAGGCCGCGGTCGAAAACTGGCTAGTGCCCGATCGGTCCGTCCTTGAACAGGAACTCTCGCAGGTACTTGTCCATGGTCGGATCCTTCCGGCGGATCCATTCCAGCACCATGGCCGCGTGTTCCTTTTCTTCGTCCCGATTGTGCTCGAGAATTGCCTTCAGCTGGGAATCCTTGCAGGAAGATGCACGCTGGTTGTACCAGTCCACGGCCTCAAACTCTTCCATCAGCGAACTGATTGCCCGGTGCATGTCCCTGGTCTCGTCGGACAGCTCTTCGACGGGTTCATGGTAGCTTTCGTTGGCCATAGTCTGTTCCTTCTTCCAGGCAGAAATAAGTGGTTTTTGATGGCAAATCCTCTCTGACAATAGTCCAGAATTCACCGCGAGAAAAGGTGGGCAGTTCTCTCCCGGTCAGTCGCCTGGCCGGAAATCCGGATACTTTTTCTGCAGCCGGTAGAGGCGGATGATGGTGATGATATTGGTCACCAGAACCATGGCTTCGGCCAGGGTGCCACCCACCGAGCCGATCACAATGTTGTTAAGCATCCAGGCCAAAGCCGCCAGGCCCAGAACGATTCTGAGCGCGATGCCCCGGAGCATGAACATGCCCACGGTGCCGAGTACCGCCGCCGTAAGCGGGAAGACATCGGTCAGGGATTTCCAGGTAACCCCGGCCACCACCAGATTCACCGCCAGCATCACCGCCATGATCTGCCAGTTGCCCTGATACTTTCGGGCGAGCGTGATGCGGACAATCACCAGCACCGTAAGTGCCGACGCCGTCCAGCTCTCGAAGAAAGCGAACATCAGGGCGAAGGCGACGTTGGCTGAGATCAGCAGCACCATCAGCCGGTCGTCGTTCTTGTTGGCGAAGCCGGCAATGCAGAATCCCAGGGCAATCAGGCCACAAAGCTGCCCAAGTCCTTCCGCGAGAGACATCTCCGCAATCAGCTCAGTCATGTTTCTCCAGCAATACACAATGCGTCATAGCGGTAATCCCCTCTCCCTGAAAAGGGCACCAGCCTGCCACAATTGCCGCATTTGAGCCACGATCCCCCGTGTGCCAAAGTGATCCGATCCGTTCAGCGAGGAATGTCCGCCGCCATGAAAACCGTGTTCTCACCCCTGCACAGCCGTCGCCATGTCAGAACCGAACTGGATGGCGGCCTGCTGATCGAGCCCCACGAAAAGCCCTCCCGGGCCGAAACCATCCTGGCGCGGGTGAAGGATCAGGCGCTCGGGGAAATCCTGGAGCCGGAAGAGTTCGGGCTTGAGCCGGTCAGGCGGGTGCACACGGCGGATTATGTGAGCTTCCTGGAAACCTGCTGGGACGAGTGGGTGGCGGCCGGCAAGCCGGGCGAGGCCATCCCCACTTTCTGGGTTGGCCGGGGCATGCGCGCCCGGCTACCGAAGGACATCGACGGCCGCCTCGGCTATTACAGTCTCGGCGCCGATACCTCTATCTCAGACGGCACCTGGGAAGCGGCCCGGGCGTCGGCCAACGTCGCCCTGACCGCCCAGAAACTGGTCGCAGGCGGCGAGCGCGCCGCCTTCGCCCTGTGCCGGCCGCCGGGTCATCATGCCCATGCCGATGTGTTCGGAGGCTACTGCTTCTTCAATAACGCCGCCATTGTCGCCCAGGCCTTCCGGGACCAGGGCTACGGCAAGGTCGCGGTGCTCGACGTGGATTTTCACCACGGTAACGGCACCCAGGCGATTTTCTACGACCGTAACGATGTCCTCACCATCAGCCTGCACGGCGACCCGGACCTGGTGTTTCCGCACTTTCTGGGATTCGGGGATGAAACCGGCGAGGGTGATGGCGAAGGCTACAACCTGAACATCGTCTTCCCACCTGACACTCCCTTCAACATCTGGAGCCAGGGTCTGGAGAAGGCCTGCGAGCGCATCCAGGCATTCGCGCCGGATGCCCTGGTGGTGGCACTGGGCGTGGATACCTTCGAAGAGGATCCCATTTCCTTCTTCAAACTCACCTCCGGCGATTACCTGAAGATCGGCAAGCGCCTGGAGCAATTGGGTCTGCCCACGGTGTTCACCATGGAAGGCGGTTACGACGTGGACGCCATCGGCGTGAATGCGGTCAATGTCATGCAGGGCTTTGAAGGCAAGAAATGAGCAAAGCGGGCAATGGCTTTGGTGGAAATGGCCATTGCCCGTAGGTTGCTAATCAGGGAGGATCGGGCTTTGATGCCCGAATTCTGGATGAGTCCCTATGGAACGCTACCTTCAGCCCACCACCTTCTTCGATTACAACAAGCCCGAACTCAAGGCCTGGATCAGCCGGCAGCTTGAGGGTGCTTCCGACGACCCGGTGGAGCAGATCAAGGTGCTGTACCTGGCGGTCCGGGACAGCATCAACTACAACCCCTACGTATTCCGTACTGACCCCACCACTTTATCCGCCAGCTACGCGCTGACCAGCGGCGAGACCTACTGCATTCCCAAGGCCGTCCTGCTCGGCGCCGCCGCCCGGGCCATCGGCATTCCCAGCCGCCTGGGCCTCGCGGATGTGCGCAACCACCTCTCCAGCCCCAAACTGATCGAATGGCTGCGCTCGGACATTTTCCGCATGCACGGCTTTATCGAGCTGTACCTGAATGGCCGGTGGGTAAAGGCAACCCCGGCGTTCAACAGGCAGCTGTGCGAGCTGATGAAGGTGGAGCCGCTGGAGTTTGATGGTGTGAATGACTCGGTGTTCCAGGAATTCACCGAGGATGGCCAGGCGCACATGGAATACATCAACGATCACGGGGTGTTTGACGATGTGCCGCACCAGTTCATTGTGGATGGGGTGCGGGCGGCGTATGGGCATCTGTTTCCGGAGGATGGGGGGAGTGTGGAGGTAGACGGAAGCCTGGAGAAGGATATTTCCGGGCGGTGAGGTGCGATGAAAGAGGGGTCAGATGAAAGCGTTCATCTGACCCCGGGGTTCGGGCGCGGACTTGGGGATGAAAAAGGGGTCAGAAGAAGGCTTTCTTCTGACCACGGGCTAGGTGCTGATCGGGGTCTGATGAACTTGTTCATCTGACCCCATTTTCACCCCGGCCTCAGTCCTCGACGGAATTCCGGATCAGGAAGTCAAAGGCACTCAGTGCCGCCTTGGACCCCTCACCCATGGAAATCACGATCTGCTTGTAGGGCACGGTGGTGGCATCGCCGGCCGCGAAGACGCCCGGGATGGAGGTCTCGTTACGGTCGTTGACGATGACCTCGCCGTGCTGGCTCAGCTCGATGTCGCCCTTGAGCCACTCGGTGTTCGGCACCAGGCCGATCTGAACGAACACACCTTCCAGTGACACGTGATGTGACTCGCCGGTATTCCGGTCGGTGTAGGTCAAACCATTCACCTTGCCATTCTCACCGGTAATCTCGGTGGTCTGGCCGGAGGTGATGATCTCCACGTTCTTCAGGCTGCGCAGCTTCTTTTGCAGCACGTCATCGGCACGCATCTCGGCACCGAACTCGATCAGGGTTACGTGACCCACGATACCGGCCAGGTCGATGGCCGCTTCCACGCCGGAGTTACCACCGCCGATGACCGCCACACGCTTGCCCTTGAACAGCGGGCCGTCACAGTGCGGGCAGTAGGCCACACCCTTGTTGCGGTACTCTTCCTCTCCCGGTACACCCAGCTGGCGCCAGCGGGCACCGGTGGACAGCACCACGGTACGGGATTTCAGGGTCGCGCCGTTGGCCAGGCGCACCTCGTGCAGGCCACCGGTCCTGGCGGCCGGAATCAGCTTCTCGGCGCGCTGCATGTTCATGATGTCCACGTCGTATTCCTTGACGTGCTGCTCCATGGCAGAAACCAGCTTCGGGCCCTCGGTGTAAGGCACGGAAATCAGGTTCTCGATGCCCATGGTATCAGCTACCTGGCCACCGAAACGCTCGGCTGCGATGGCAGTGGAGATACCTTTACGGGCGGCGTAGATCGCGGCAGCAGAGCCGGCCGGGCCACCACCGATGACCAGCACTTCGAACGGATCCTTCTGATTGAGCTTCTCGGCTTCCTTCTCTGCAGAACTGGTATCCAGTCGCGCCACGATCTCTTCCAGGGTCATACGGCCCTGGCCCCAGGATTCGCCGTTCATGAACACGCTGGGCACCGCCATCACTTCACGCTGTTCCACTTCGTCCTGGAACAGGGCACCGTCGATGGAGGTGTGCTTGATGTTCGGATTCAAGACAGCCATCAGGTTGAGGGCCTGGACCACGTCCGGGCAGTTCTGGCAGGACAGGGAGAAATAGGTTTCAAACTCGAAACTCCCTTCCAAATCCTTGATCTGCTCGATCAGTTCCCGGGATTCCTTGGAAGGGTGACCACCTACCTGCAGCAGGGCCAGCACCAGTGAGGTGAACTCATGACCCATGGGGATGCCGGCAAAACGGACACCAATGTCGCTACCCACCCGGTTGATCGCAAAGGACGGGCGACGCACATCCGGATCTTCCTCAATACGCAGACTGATTTTCGAGGACATCGGCTCGATGTCTTCCAGCAACTCTTTCAGCTCCTGGGACTTCTTGCTGTCGTCGTAGGCCGCCACCAGCTCGATCGGCTGCTGCAGTTTTTCCATGTAGGCCTGGAGCTGTTGCTTGATATTGGCATCCAACATGTAGGTTTTTCCCCTTGATATGTCGTAAAGCTAAGTGTCTGAATTCAAAATGAATCGATAATTGAAGATGCAGGTAAGATAAGGATTCGAAGCCTAAGCCTCAAATTAATTGCCCCAAAGTGATTGATAGGGCAACCCTATAAAGCGGAATGCAGCAATAGTCAGCCACTCCCTGGCAGACTGTCAGGCGTTGATGAAAGAACGGTGAATGTCGCTGCCGTAGCGGCGGATGATGTCCATCTTGGCGGCATGGAATGCTGCCAAGCTTTCCGACTCCTTCGACCGTGCCAGCTGGTGGCGGGCCAGCTCATCAGAAATCACGTCCATGAACAGCTCCGCCAGTAACAGGCGGGCGGAATCCCGGAAGCGTCCGCGGCCGTCCACGTAAAGCTGCACGGTCGGTGCCTCGGTATTGATCAGGATCTTGCGTTCCTTCGGGCTGTATACCGCCCGCTCCAGTTCGTTGTGCAGGGCGCGGAAATCGTAACCGATGAACATCGCCTCCCCGTGGTCACGAGATGCGGCCCGGTGATTGTGCCTGGGATGATGCTTGGGCCGATGGTGCCGATGATGGGCGCCATGATCCGCAATCACCACCTCGCACCATGCCCAGTAGTGCTGGCTGCGAACGGTAATCTCCCCCCGGTCGCCGACGGAATCACCGGTGATGGTCCACTCAATGCGGTTCCGATCGGTCAGCTGGGACACCGGCAACTCCGTGGGTTTGGTATCCAACTCAACAGAATCCGGAAAACGGTAGCTGATATGCAACACGTCATCCGGGGCAAAGCTGGCCGGGTTCACCAGCAAGGAGACATGAAACGGGTGCCCGGCCTGCCGGAAATAGAACGGGGTGGTAAAGCGCAGGGCAGGTTCTTCAGGCTCCGGCGCCGATTCTGCATCAGTATCGCCCGCCGGCGGCAAGGCGATCTGCAGATCCTGGATTGCGGCCCGGTTCATGCGCTCCAGCAGATGCTCGATCATGTGGTCGGTCCTGCCTGACGCAGTCGCATGCTCCAGGTGGCGCAGCTGCTCCCGCTCTTCCTGTACCGCCGGGCGGAGATACTTGCTGACGGCCCGCCCGAACGCTGCCACAAAGGGATCCTTCAGGTTCAGGCCATCCCGCTCATCGCTGATGATGGCCAGGCCCTGACCCAGCTTTTCCGCCAGGGAGGGGCAGTTCACTTCGCCAAACAGATACTCCGTCCCTACCTGGTTCTCGAACTCGAACAGCTGGCAATCGAGCACCGCATTACCGGACAACACCAGCAGTCCATTGGTCCGTTCATCACCATGCAGGGTCAGCTCGGCATTGAGCGCCCGTTTCAGGGTCAGGGTAAAGGGATAGGTCACCTGCTCGTAGACAAAACTGCACGCTTGTTGTGGCCCCAGAAGCACCCGGGATTCCGGTTCCAGGTAGTGGACCGGCCCCATCCGTTCCACTTCCTTGCCGGCCTGGCGGTGCACCAGTTCCACCCGCCGGCGGCCGAGGATCTCCCGCAGGTAAATGTTGTGAGAGATCGAGTGCAAAACTGAACGGTACTGGGAAATGTGGACCAGGGGATTGTCTATTACGATGGCCACCCGGGTGCCATTGGCATCGGTGCCGAGGCGCTCATAATCGGTATCCTTTGCCTCACGATCACCTTCGCCGTCGTCGTAGAGGTAGCCACCGTCTTCGCCACGGAACAGGTCGATGCGGGTATAGCGGCCATTGTGCAGCGTCTCCAGCCAGCCATAACCAAGACCGTAGATAGCCTGTTTGAGGCCACGACCAAAGAAGCCCCGCCCGGTTGCGTCACCATTCGCCAGGGGACTGTGGGCACCGCCGTAAGTCAGGCTGGTCAGGGCCTGCTGCCACGTCATGCCCTCGGCCTGGTCGGCAACCACCAGCATGGCGCCGTTCTGGTGGCGCTCGTACTGGATGGTGATGCCTTCGGTGACCTCAACGCCGGCACGCTCCAGCCGCGAGTAACTGTCATCGCTGTTGGTGATCAGCTCCACGAGTGCCTTTTCCACCGAGGCAAACCGGCGGGAATCGATATCGATCACCCGCTGGTCTACCGGAATTGCCGTGATACCCATGGCCTGCTCCCCCGTAACTTCCCTGCTTTATGTCCACAGTAGGACAAATAGCGCATTTTGCTATTGATGCGGCTCAACTATCATATGAGGACGAAGAGTTAATCTCCCATTGTCAGTCCCGCGACCCGTAAAAGGCGAACCATGTTTCTAGAACGTTTCCACTCCCTCCAGGACGGACGTGTCACCATTTCCGCGCTCCAGGCCAGTCAGTTCGCCAAGGAAGTGGCCGGGGACTTCAACCCGATTCATGATCCCGATGCCCGGCGCTTCTGTGTGCCCGGAGATCTGCTGTTTGCCGTGGTCCTGTCCCGCTTCGGGCTTTCCCAGAACATGACGTTCCGGTTCCGCGCCCTGGTCGGTGATGGCGTTGAGCTCCTGTTCCGGGAAAACGGCAATGACTGCATCGAAGTCTGTGACGAGGGCGGCAAGGTTTACCTTGAAGTCATCCGCAGCGGCGAGATTACCCGGGATGAGCAGTTCATCGAGGACTTCACCCTTTGCTACGTGGCGGCCTCGGGCAAGAACTTCCCGCACACCCTGAAACCGCTGATGGAATCGAACGGTGTCATGTTCAATCCGGACCGTCCCATGGTGATGTATGAGAGCATGAGCCTGGCCCTGGACACGGTGGATGCCTCCTCCCCGGAACTGGAGCTGAGCAACGCCGAACTCGAAGCTGCCGGCAAACGGGGCAATGTGACCCTGGAGTACCTGTTGAAGGCCGATGGCAAACCCGTAGGCGATGTAACCAAGCGCCTGGTCCTGAGTGGACTGCGTCCCTACTGCCCGGAGGCCATGGCGGAAGTAATCGAGGAATTCTACCGGCTCAAGGCCCGCGGCGCCGATTACGGCAGCGAGATCGCCGGCTCCTGACAGGGATCACCTCTCCGGTCATATCCAGCGTCTACACTGTTCCTTGTGACCCTCACGCCCACAAGGACGATCACCCATGGCCGGAGAACGAATACCGGGAGAACCGATGGCAGCCTATCGGCTCTCTCCCAGCTCTGTCATCGAGGCATTGGGCAGTGACGAACCCCAGGGCCTGAGCGACGACGAGGCCAGGGCTCGGCTGGAGCGGGACGGCCCGAACGAACTGGTCAGCGCCAGACCGGTTCCGGCCTGGCGTAAGCTGCTGACTCAATTCAACGATCCTTTGGTTATCCTGCTGCTGATCGCTGCAGCGGTCTCTCTCGGCTTGTGGTTGTTCGAGCGTGATTCGGAACTGCCATACGAAGCCATTGCCATCCTCGCCATCGTTGTGCTCAACGCCGCGATGGGTTTTATCCAGCAGGCACGGGCCGAACAATCGGTCGCGGCACTTCAGCAGATGTCCGCGGCTCGGGCCCGGGTCATTCGCAGTGGTGAGCAACGCAGTATTCCTGCCAGTGATGTGGTTGCCGGCGACATATTGCTGATGGAGGAAGGTGACACCATCCCCGCCGACGGCCGGCTGATCCAGTCGGTGGCCCTGCAGACCTCAGAGGCCGCGCTCACCGGCGAGAGCCTGCCCGAGGCCAAGGAACCCGAAACCATTATTGGTGAGGCTCCCGTCGGTGACCGCCAGAACATGGTGTTCAGCGGCACCACCGTAACCTACGGCCGGGGCAAGGCGGTGGTGACCGCCACCGGAATGCAAACCCAGATGGGCCAGATTGCCGGCATGCTGGAGGCGGCACCACCGGAAACCACCCCGCTCCAGCAGGACCTGGCCCGGGTCGGCAGGCTGCTGGGCCTGGTGGTCATCGCCATTGCGGTGGTGATGATCGCAACCATCATCCTGGTGGAACACGTCACCGAATTTTCCGCAGTTTTCGATGTACTCATTCTAGGTGTCGCCCTGGCCGTGGCCGCCGTGCCCGAGGGCCTGCCTGCAGTGGTCACCGCGGTCCTGGCCCTTGGCGTACAGCGCATGGCCCGCCGCAATGCCATCGTCCGGCACCTGGCCGCCGTGGAGACCCTCGGCTCGGCCAACGTGATCGCCTCGGACAAGACTGGCACCCTGACCCGCAACGAGATGACCGTGCGCGCGGTGGTGACCGCCAGCGGCCGGATTACCCTCGGGGGTACCGGTTACGAGCCGGAGGGGGAGGTGACTGCGTGGAGCGAGGGCGCTGAGGCCGCGGGACCACTGTCCGGAGATCTGCGACTGGAACTCGAACGGGCTCTGACTGTCGGTGATCGCGCCACCAACGCTGTGCTCCAGCAGGAAGGTGACCAATGGACCATCCAGGGCGATCCCACCGAAGGCGCCCTGGTCGTTGCCGCCCGCAAAGCAGGGCTTGCCGACGAGACTCTGGATGCCCGTTACCCACGGGTCGGCGAAGTGCCGTTCTCCTCCGAACGTAAACTGATGTCCACCCTCCACACCGACAGTCAACAACGGGAACACATTCAGGTATTCACCAAGGGCGCCCCGGATGTGCTGCTGGGCCGGTGCAATCGCGAACGGGTGGGCAACACTACCCGCCCCCTGACTCCCGAACGCCGGAAGGAGATCCTGATCGCGAATGAGCAGTTGGCTGGCGAGGCCCTGCGGACTCTCGGCGTCGCCGCCAGATTGCTTCCAGCCGATGGCTTCGAACCCGACGAGGTCGACGAAGACGTTGAGCGAGACCTGATCTTCGTCGGACTCATTGGCATGATCGACCCGCCCCGGGAGGAAGCCAGGGAGGCCGTCGCCCAGGCACTGGCCGCAGGCATCCGGCCAGTGATGATCACCGGTGACCATCCCGTGACAGCAGCGGTCATCGGCGCGGAGCTGGGTATCGGCAGTGGCGGCCGGGCCGTGACCGGGGCGGAAATCGACAAGATGCCGGACGACTTGCTGCAAAGGACCGTGCAGAAGGTTTCCGTCTATGCCCGGGTAAATCCGGAACACAAGCTGCGAATCGTGAAGGCGCTGCAGAAAGAAGGAGACATCGTAGCCATGACCGGCGATGGCGTGAACGACGCCCCGGCCCTGCGCACGGCCGACATCGGCGTAGCCATGGGCATTACCGGCACCGACGTCTCACGCAAGGCTTCGGACATTATCCTGGCTGATGACAACTTCGCCTCCATCGTGGCGGCTGTGGAGGAAGGCCGGGGCATTTTCGCCAATATTCGCAAGTTCCTGCGTTACCTGCTGTCCTCGAACATCGGCGAGGTGATGACCATGTTCTTCGGGGTGCTTCTGGCGGAGGTGATCGGGCTTGCGGCCAGCAGTGATGGTCTGGCACTTCCCCTGCTGGCCACCCAGATTCTCTGGATCAACATGGTCAGTGACGGTGCACCGGCACTGGCGCTGGGGCTCGATCCCGGTGACGAAGACTCCATGAACCAACCGCCCAGATCCCGGGGAGAAGGTGTGATTACCCGCCGGATGTGGGCCGGTATCGTAATGGTAGGCACCATAACCGCCGCCGGCACCCTGTTCGTCCTTGACGCCTCCATGCCGGGCGGCTTCATCGACAACAGCGGGAGCCTGGCCTACGGCCAGACCATGGCCTTCACCACCCTGGTGCTGTTCTCGATGTTTACCGTGTTTACCTCCCGTTCAGACCAACACAGTGCCTTCAGAAACCTGTTCTCCAATCTCTGGATCTGGGCAGCCATTGCCCTGTCGCTGGCACTGCAACTGGCGGTGGTTTACCTGCCGTTCTTGCAGAAGGCGTTCTCCACCGTGAGCCTCACCTTCGGGGACTGGCTGTTCTGCGCCGCAGTGGCCAGCTCCGTGCTGTGGCTGCGTGAGCTGAGCAAATTGCTGTCCCCCAAACGCAAAGAACCCCGGATTGACCGGGGTTCTTCGGGAATCTGAAGTCCGCTCAGCAGACCTCGTATCCATTCAGTTTCACCGTAACGGGAAACTTAGATCTTGCCGACCAGGTCCAGGGACGGAGCCAGGGTCTCTTCGCCTTCTTTCCACTTGGCCGGGCAAACTTCGCCCGGGTTCTTGCGAACGTACTGGGCGGCCTTGATCTTGCGCAGCAGATCGTCGGCGTCACGGCCGATGCCTTCGGCAGTAATCTCAACGGCCTGGATGATGCCGTCCGGATCGATTACGAAAGTAGCACGGTCGGCCAGGCCCTGGCCTTCACGCATAACACCGAAGTTGTTGGTGATGGTGCCGGTCTGGTCGCCAACCATGTAGTACTGGATCTTGCCGATGGTCTCGGAAGTATCGTGCCACGCCTTGTGGGTGAAGTGGGTGTCGGTGGACACGGAGAACACCTCTACGCCCAGCTTCTGCAGCTCTTCGTACTTGTCAGCAACGTCGCCCAGCTCGGTCGGGCATACGAAAGTGAAGTCGGCCGGGTAGAAGAAAAAGACAGCCCACTTACCTTTTACGTCTGCTTCGCTGATCTCAACAAACTCACCGTTCTTGAAAGCGGTGGCGTTGAACGGCTTGATCTCGCTGTTAATGATGCCCATTAAAGATAACTCCTGTTTGGTGCATTTTAGGGTTGAAGAATTTACGGGACGCAAAGATACGGATTTTTCCGGCTTCGGTTAAATTGATAATTTCCAATCAAGGGATAGGCTCAGCCTATCCGAACGATGCCGGGGCCAACAACCCGCAGCTATTTCCATCCCGGGAAGTAACTGCGGTTGTTGATATGGGGTCTTATCCCGCAAGTTCAATCTTTTGGAAATCCAGAATATTTTCCTTCGGTGACGATTTGATGGCAGCCACCTCGCTCCGTTTCTTCGCCAGAATGTAGGCAAAGCAGGCGAAATACAGGGCAATCACCAGCGCCCCAACCCACTGGATACGCAGGAAATCCAGCTGGAACAGCATGGTCAGGCCGACCATGGCCACCAGGTTGAAGATCACGTAGTTGACCCGGCCCAGGCGCTGTGCCGTCAGGTTCAGGTTGTCGGTGTACAGCCGGATCAGCGAATCCAGGGAATTCACCACCATCAGCACACCCACCGAGATCATGGCGATGTTGGTGAAGGCAGCTATCTGCAGGCCCTCGGCGTGGTAGTAATAGAGCACGCTGAACCACACGCCGATGGCGATGGACGGCACCACCAGCATGGCGATGAGCAACTGCCAGGTCCGGATACCACTGACAAAACGGGCGGTGAACTGGCCGATCATGATGCTCCAGGCGAACCACCAGAACAGGTAGAAGGCGTGGTAGTCGTTAATCGGCAGCACAAACTGGTGAATGTTGCCGAAGTACTCGCCCAGCATGCTGGCAGTACCGAAGAAATCCGCCGGCGAGCCCTTGCCCAGTACGAAGGCCCGGAACCACATGCCGACAATGAGGGCAATGAACAGCACACTGGAGCCGATGCTCAGAATGCGGATGTACTTGACCTTGGAGCTGGAATACACCGCCAGCGCGATCGACAGGAACACGATCACGTAGAACGCGGGCACCACGGATTCGCCGTCACCCAGTTGCGGCAGGTACCAGGGCAGGTTCACCAGCAGCAGGTAGGCGGTGAACGCACAGGTGCCGATGATCACCACGTTGTTAACCAGCTTCACCAGCGGGATCTCGAAGAACTTTACCCGAGGCTCGATGATCGCGAAGTAGAAACAGGTCAGGAAATAGAAACCCCAGATCAGGAACGCCCAGAAGCCGAACTCGATGGCCAGCGGGTTGGCGAAGCCGTATTCCGGATTTTCTCCAACGTTGCCATAGCCGCCAAACTCGGTCAGAGGGAACATGATCAGCCCCACGTCCAGACCGGAGGTGAACAGTATGGCAATGAACGTAAAGGTGCGGACCGGCGTTACGCCGATGCACTGCATGTCCCACCATTTGTACAGAATCAGGGCAATGGCGGCGAAGGTAAAAATCAGGCCTGTGGATAACCAGAGTGTCATGGGCTGCACCTCCGGTTGTTGGTCATCATTATAGTGAACAGCATGGGTGTTCCTCCTCTACTTTGTAAGCGCTGCTTCTTTCGAATCGGACACAAACCCAGGACTTGCCTATCCGGCGCCCGGAAACGGCGGGATGCCGTCGCGCTGATAGGGAAATCCTGAGGGCTTGCAAAACCCCGGGCGCGTTGCACGCCCGGGCGGGATGACGACGCGCTATGCCAGCGCGCGCTTTGCCTGTCCCGGTCTCTGCCGTGCCTGCCACTGGTCGTCCATCACCACAGGCGCGTCAGAAGATTGCAGGGGGTCCTTGCCCCGGATCAGGTCGGCTGCCCGCTCGGCCACCATGATGGTGGGCGCGTTCAGGTTGCCGTTGGGTATGGTCGGGAAGATGGACGAGTCCACCACCCGCAGGTTCTTGATGCCGCGTACCCGGGTGTCCGGTTCCACGACTGCCAGCTCGTCAGTGCCCATCTTGCAGGTACAGGACGGGTGGTAGGCGCTTTCTACGGCCTGGCGAACGAATGCATCGATTTCCTCATCGCTCTGAACCTCGGCACCGGGCTGAATTTCCGCCCCGCGGTAGTCGTCCATGGCCGGCTGGTTGATGATTTCGCGGGTCAGCCGCACGCAATCCCGGAAGCCTTCGCGATCGGCTTCGTGCTCCAGGTAGTTGAAGCGGATGCGCGGTGCCTGCTTCGGATCGGCGGACTGCACGTGCACAAAGCCGCGGCTCTTCGGCTTGTTATGACCGATGTGCAGCTGAAAGCCATCGCCATCGAACGCTTCCTTGCCGTCATAGCGCATGGCCGCCGGCAGGAAGTGGTATTGCAGGTCCGGCCACTCGACACCGGCCTTGGAGCGGATGAAGCCACAGGACTCAAAGTGGTTGGTGGCACCGAGACCGTCCTTGCGCAGGATCCAGCGCACCCCGATCTTGAGCTTGTTCCACCAGTCCAGCTTGCGGTTCAGGGACACCGGCTGGTTGCAGCGGAACTGGAAGTAGAACTCCAGGTGGTCCTGCAGATTCTCGCCCACGCCGGGCAGTTCATGTTGCACCTCGATACCGGCCTGCTCCAGCACCTCGCGCTTGCCGATACCGGACAGCTGCAACAGGTGCGGAGAACCAATGGAGCCGGCGGAGAGAATCACTTCACGGCTGGCCTGCACCTCGTGGACCTTGCCACCCTGCTCGTAACGCACGCCGGTGGCGGTTTTGCCGTCCAGCAATACCTTGTGCACCAGGGCATGGGTGACCACAGTCAGGTTGTCCCGCTCCATGGCCGGTCGCAGGTAGGCGTTGGCAGTGGACCAGCGACGACCATTCTTGACCGTCATGTGCATGGCACCAAAGCCTTCCTGCTGGGCGCCATTGTAGTCGGCAGTTTCGAGATAACCGGCATCGGAACCCGCCTTGATAAAGGCCTTGTACAAGGGGTTCTGCATGTTGTTGCCGTTGTTCACGCCCAGCGGCCCGGAATCGCCCCGGTACTCATTGCCACCAAAGGCCCAGGTTTCCGCCTTCCTGAAATAGGGCAGGACATTGGCGTACTGCCAGCCGGTGGCGCCTTCAGATTCCCACTCGTCAAAATCCCGGGCATGACCACGGACATAGACCATGCCGTTGATGGACGACGAACCGCCCAGGACCTTGCCCCGGGGGCAGTGCATGCGGCGGTTGTCCAGGTAAGGCTCCGGCTCGGTCTCGAATTGCCAGGCAAACTTTTTGGTATTCATGGGAATGGACAGGGCCGTGGGCATCTGGATAAAGATGCTCTTGTCACTGCCGCCGGTTTCCAGCAGCAGCACCTTGTTCTGGCCATCCTCGGTGAGACGGTTCGCGAGCACGCAACCGGCGGAACCGGCACCGACAATGATGTAGTCGTAGCGGTTTTCTTTCATTCGGTGTCTCCCGGTCGGTTAACTGGCTTAGAACGGCGCGTCGAGGTCTTTCATGCCGACATACACCGACTTGATCTGGGTGTAGTGAGCAATGGTTTCGCGCCCGTTTTCCCGGCCGATGCCCGAGAGCTTGTAGCCGCCCACCGGCATTTCCGCCGGGGATTCACCGTAGCTGTTGATCCAGCAGATACCCGCCTGGATCTGGTGGATGACCCGGTGCGCCCGACGGATGTCGTTGGTGAACACACCGGCTGCCAGGCCGGTCTCGGTGTTGTTGGCACGGGCAATCACCTCGTCCTCGTCGGAGAAGGTCAGCACCGACATCACCGGTCCGAAGATCTCTTCTTTCACGATGGTCATGTCGTCGGTGCAGTCGGTGAAGATGGTGGGCTCCACGAAATAGCCACCTTTGGAATCTTCCGGCTCGAAGGCCCGGCCACCATGGCTCAGGGTCGCGCCTTCGGCGAGGCCCTTGGCGATGTAATCCAGCACCAGATCCCGGTGCTTTTCCGAGATCAGGGCCCCGAAGTTGGTATCCGGGTCCATCGGATCGCCCGGCCTGATGTTCTTGCGGGTCCGCTCCAGCAGGCGCTCCATGAACCGCGGGTAGATGTCCTCGTGCACGAACACCCGGGTACCGTTGGTGCAGATCTCGCCCTGGGTGTAGAAGTTGCCCACCATGGCGGCGGAGATGGCGTTCTCCAGGTCGGCGTCGTCAAAGACAATCAGTGGGGACTTGCCGCCGAGCTCCATGGTGACGTCCTTCAGAGTGGAAGATGCCGCTGACATTACCTTTTTGCCGGTGGCAACTTCGCCGGTGAACGACACCTTGGCGATGTCCGGGTGGTGGGTCAGCCACTGGCCGACTTCCGCCGCACCCTGGACCACGTTGAAAACGCCAGCCGGCACACCAGCCTCCACAAAGATTTCCGCCAGCTTCACGGCGCCCATCGGGGTTTCCTCGGAGGGTTTGAAGATCATGGCGTTGCCGCAGGCCAGGGCCGGAGCCGACTTCCAACAGGCAATCTGGATCGGGTAGTTCCAGGCACCGATGCCGGCGCAGATACCCAGCGGCTCGCGGCGGGTGTAGTAGAAATCGCCACCCAGGTCCTGCTGGTTGCCCTCGATCGAGGGCGCCAGGCCGGCGAAGAATTCGATGGCGTCGGCGCCGGTGACCACATCCACGGCCTCCGCTTCCTGCCAGGGCTTGCCGGTATCCCGCACTTCCGCGGCCGCCAGCTCGTCATTGCGCTCGCGCAGCAAGGCCACCGCTTTCAAAAGGATGCGGCTGCGCTCGATGGCCGGCATGGCGGACCACTGGGCAAAACCGGCCCGGGCACTTTCCATGGCCGCCTGCTGAACGGACTCATCCGCCACTTCCACTTCGTAGATGACCTGGCCGGTGGCCGGATTCACTACCGGGAAGGTCTCACCGCTGGTGTTGGCCAGAAAGCGGCCATGCACAAAGTTCTGAACCACAGGGACGTTGTTGGACATAGTGACCGGTAACCTCAATTCGCTGAATTCGTTGCCCCGGCCTTGGCCAGGGTGTCGTGAATAAACTGTTTGGTGAGCCGCTCGCCCGCCTCGAAGCTTTCCATCGGGTCCAGGCTCAGGGCACTTCGCAGCCAGAAACCATCGATCATTGCCGCGGTCTGCCGGGCGGCCTCGGTGGCCTGGCCCGTTGGCAACACCTGGGCGAAGGAATAGCGCAGGTTGCTGTACAGTCGGGCGTTGTTGATCTGCTGCAGGCGCTTGAGCCCCGGCTCATGCATGGAGCGGGACCAGAAGCTCAGCCAGGTCTTGGCCGCCAGGGCCGAGCGCTGGAATTCGGAAAAGTTGGCTTCCACGATGCAATCAAGCCGCTGCTCCGGCGAGCCATCGGTTTTCGCCATGCGCTCACGCAGTTCCTTGCCCAGCTGCTCGAGCAGGTAACGCAAGGCCGCCTCGATCAGGCCCTGCTTGCCCCCGAAGTAATGACTGATGATCCCCGAGGACATCCCCGCCCGCTTGCTGATGCTGACGATGGTGGTGTTCTGCATGCCCAGCTCGGCGATGGACTCCATGGTGGCGTCGATGAGCTGCTGCTTGCGGGTATCTTTCATTCCAACTTTTGGCATGGCGATTCCGCGTGTTCCCGATGATTTCCGTGTCGAAAACAGGCTCTGATTTCTGCCTGTTTTTTATTAATTGAACGTTCAATTAAAATAAAGGCTACAGAAACGTGACAGGAATTTCAAATTTGCTCAAAAAAAGAGCGGCCGTTATTGGCCGCTCCATTGTTTCTCGATCAGGGTTCTTTCCGCATCAGGGCCAATGGGCGGCCCTTCCATGAGTCGATCCAGCGTCTCATCCAGGACACGACCTCCAGTCGCGGTCTGATAGGTCTCCGCTGAGGCGCTCACCTCCACATCGACTTTCGCCACCTGTTGCCAGTCGCCGGCACCGGTGCGGCAGGCGATCTGTTCGGAGGCATGGTCAGCCTTCTGCACCAGGTACTGCCGGCACCAGTCTCCGTCCTGGTTCCGGAAGGTCAGCCTCGGCGTCACGGTGGTATCGTCAATGACATGGGGCTCACCGCTCGGGCGCGTCTCCAGGGCCTGAGCCACCTCCGCCCAGCCGGCCTCTTCGCCGGGGCCTGGCACGGCCAGCCACTGAGCGAGAGCAAACCCGGCAATCACGGCTGCGGCGACAGCTTTGCCGGTATGCTCCCGCACCCGGCGCCACCAGGGAAAGGCAATGACGTTGTCCGGCTCGCCGCCGACAGCTCCGGACGGCGCATCGGCCAGCAGCCGGGTGACCGCCTCGGGCATCGGCTGGTCATCGATCGCGCCATAGTGGGCCTGCAGTTCGGCATCCACCGACGCCAGCTCCGCCAGCCTTTCGGCCAGCGCCGGATCGGCGGCCAGCTCGTCACGCATCGCCTGCATTTCTGACTCGGGCAGTTCATGGTCCAGGAAGGCAGACAGGGTCTCGTCGGTAATCTTCATGATTCGGTCCTCATGCTTGCGGGTGCCAGTGCAGCGCTCAATGCCGATCTTGCCCGGGCGAGCCGACTCATCACCGTACCCTTGGGTACCGACAGGATCTCGGCCACGGCCTGGTAAGACAGGCCCTGGATCGCCACCAGGGAAATGATCTGGCGCTGATCTTCCGGCAGCCGGGCCATGGCCGCATACACCCGGTTCCATTCGATTTTCCGGGTGGTCTGACGCTCACCATCGACAACCTGACCGTCGGTCAGCTCCGGCTGCTCCGCCGCCTCCCGGCGAACCTTTCGGGCCCGGCATTCGTCTATCCAGACATTCCGGCAAACCCGGAACGCCCACCTGGTCAGGTCCGCGTCCTCGGGCATGTCCCGGGCCAGCAACCGTTCCACCGTGTTCTGGAGCAGGTCGTCGGCATCGGGCATGGAGCCGGTGAGCGAGTAGGCAAAGCGTCTGAGCCTGGGCACAAGTTCAGTGATTTCCTGTCGCATAGCGCTCTTTGCTGATACGTGTTACCAGTACAACGAGCCAGAAACCGTTTTATTCCATAGAGAAAGGAATTTTTTCCCGACCCGGTCGTTATATCGAATGAAACACTTCCGAATCCGGACAGACACGATGAAGCACTCCCGAAAGATCCATTGGCTCCCCGCACTTGCCCTGGCCTCTCTTGCTACCCCGGTCCTGGCGCTGGGTACCGGCAGCGTGCTGGAGGGTGCGGCCGGGCCTGTAACCCGGCAGGTGGAACAGAGCGCAGAACGGCTCGTGGAACGCAGGATGGCCCGGCAGGTCGGGGACCGGGTGGAAACCGCGACTAAAACCCTCCGTAACCCCCTTGAAAACCTGCCCCCGGAGCTTCCTGTCCTGACGGAACAGGGCGAGGTGGCGTTTACCGAGGTTGCCGTCGAAGATGGCGGGCGTGCGGTGGAACGCCAGTGGCTGTTCACCGGCACGGACGAGGAAATCGCCCGACTCGATCAACCCGGCATTACGCTGCTCAAGCGTCAGGACCTGGGGGGACTGGGCCTGAACCTTGTCCGCTTCCGGGTATCGCCGGAGCTGGACTCCCGGGAGGCTCTGCGATCAATTCTGCCAAAGCTTGCGGACCGGCTGGACCGGAACCACATCTACAGTCCCCAGGCTGACGGGCCACCGCCGGAGCCGCAGGCGCGGTCGCCCCAGTGGCAGAGTCTGTGTTCAGTCCCGGTCCGGGTCGGAATGGTGGATACCTCGATTGCCTCCGGGCATCCCGCGTTCCGTCAGGCCCGCGTGGTGCAGTCCCGTTTCCTGGACGTCGACGGTGTGAAAAGCCAGCTTTCGCAACCACGCGCCCACGGAACCGCCGTCGCGAGCCTGATGGTGGGCGACCTCAGCGGTGACTCGCCCGCCCGCCTGCCCGGGGCCACGCTGTTCAACGCATCGGTGTTTTTTGACCGGAACCGGAACCTGTCCGGTGCCACCCTGGGACATCTTCTGCAGGGCCTGAACTGGCTGTCGGAACAGGATATTTCCGCTCTGAACATCAGCCTGACGGGGCCGGATAACCGGGTGCTGGCAACCGTTATCCGCAACCTTCTGGATCGCGACATTGTGCTGGTGGCGGCTGTGGGTAATCAGGGCCCGGCGGCGCCACCGCTGTATCCGGCAGCTTACCCCGGGGTCGTCGGTGTTACCGCGGTGGACGATTCGCATGAGCTCTATCGGTGGGCCAATCGTGGCAAGCAGGTGATGTTTGCGGCCCGGGGCGTATTGGTTCCGGTCGCTGCTCCGGATGGCGGGATGACCTCAGACAGCGGCACCTCTCTGGCTGCGCCCGTGGTTACCGCCGCCCTCGCCTGCCGTCTGACCAGCCTCGGGAAAGAGGATGCCATACAGGCCCTGATCGGCGAGGCCCGGGATCTGGGTGAACGTGGCCGTGACCCGGCCTTTGGCCACGGCTTTCTCGACTACTGACCGGTGCGGGTCAGAAGCCCGCCCTCAGGGTGACCCCGGCCACGGTCCTGTCGTAATCCGCCGAGTCCACGTTCGAGGTGTGATTGCCATGACTGATGCTGGGTTCAAGGCTGAACACGTCGTTCAGACCGATGCGCCAGCTGGCCTCGAAGATCGCCGCCTTATCCGCCCGCTGGCTTGATGTCCGCTCTGCCAGATCCCCGGTCAGCGGGTCCGTAAGCAGCGGATCGGAGCTGCTGATGATCACCTCGTCATATTCCCGGTCCTCGTAACGCCAACCCAGCCGGAAACGATTATCTTCTCCACCGAGGACAAACTTGTGCACCAGCGCAAGCCTGACCCGCACCAGGCGGTTGTCGTAGGCATCCGCCTCGGCGTCCTCCCAATCCCCGTCGAGCCCGAACAACACGTGACTCCGAGCCTGATTGAAGAAGAAAAACGCATCCAGGCTGGCGCCGCGGATGTCCGAATCCCGGGCATCGCTGTCTTCGAAATCCTTGCCCTTGTCCTGCAGGCTCACCAACAGGTAGACGTTCTCGCCCAACAGGCTCCCCAGATAAACACTGCCCCGCCGGTAATCCAGGAAAGGGTCGGAACCCAGGGTGGCCCGGGAATAGTGGTAGCTGGCACCCACAGTGACCGGATCGAAATCATAGCTCAGATCCGCGGAGGCGAGATGGATATCCTGGTCGAACCGGTCGAAGGTCCGGTACCGGCTACCGGAAGCCGAGTAGCCCAGGGTCAGGTTCAGTCGTTCTGCCGGTTTCAGCACGGCTTCCAGGCCGGCATCGTAAACCCAGGCCTCGTCGCTTTCTCCGGAAGCTGAGTTCAGCTCATCAACCGTCAGGTTACTGTCGTGCTCATAGCCACCTTCCAGGTAGCCATTCAGGTCGGCGCGCTCTGAAGCCTGGACTGCCAGTACGGGAGAAACCAGCGCCAGGGTCAGTGCGGAAGCTCGGTGTATCAGTTGCATGTCTGTACCTCTCTGCCAGAAAAAAGCCGGGCCACTTCAGGACCCGGCCGCGCTTGGGTGAGTGCTTACAGAACGCCGCCGGTGGCGGAGCCCTGCACCGTGCCCTTCACGGTGTTGCTAACTTCACTCTTCACGCTATCGGAGACAGACGTGCCGATTTGCTGATTGGTTTCAGCCCGGATTTCGGCCTTCCGGGCCTCATTCATGCGCTCCTGCGCCTGCTGGCGCTGTTCATCCGCAGTGGAGGCAGCGGCTTCGGCCGTGGCGTTGGCTGTGCCCCGGACCTTCTGACCGGTTTCGACGCCCACCTGTACGGCCTGATTGGTGTTCTGGCGCGCCTCGCTGCTGGCCGCCTGGCCCTGTTCGGATGCCTCGTCGCGAACCGACTGGCCATTGGCGCTGCCTTCAGCCGAAGCGGATCCGCCGCCCTGGACCGAAACACCATTCTGGGCACTGGCCTCAGCACTCATGTTGGTCTCGGCCTGCATACTGGCATTGGCGGAACCGGAGCCTTCGGCTGCCAGTGCACCGGTGGAAAGGATGGAACAGATTGCGAGGGTCAGTACGTGTTTTTTCATGGTTACGTCCTCCTGATTTGCCCGTTTCGGGTTGCTTTCATCAGGAGGACGGCTCAGGAAAGAATTTATTCCTTACGGCGGTAATTCGGGTCTGTCCAGCACTTCGGCAGGGGTTCCCCGGAGGGAAATACCAGTTCGGATTTCCGGAAGGATTCCGGGTCCTGCGCTTCCTCTCCGTAGTGAAGACTGCCTCTGATGGAATCCAGGTGAGGGTCGAACAGGGCGGCGCTGTCCAGCACTTCAATCAAGTGCCCGGTGGCTTTCTCGGCAACGAACATGGTCGAACTCCTTCTCGGGGGATTATCCCTAAACTTAACAGAAGACCCCACAGTCTGCTTATTTCCGGTTTCCAGACTGTTTCCGTGGCCGGCCATACATGACCCGCAGTTCATCCTTCGCCTGCTCCAGCCGATGCCGTTGCTCTTCAGGAAGATGTTTGCCCGCACGGTTGATGTAGAACGTCAGCATCGACATGGCGGAGCGGAAAGGTTCGGATTTCCGCCGTGAACTCTGCTCCGCTGAACGCTTCAGGGATAACGCAATCTCCTTCGGATCCTCCAGGGTAAAAACACCGTCCTCGAGGTCCAGCGAGTCACTGGTCTCCGTCACTTTCTGTGACCATTTACCTGCCGGCTCACTCCGGTCTTGTTGTGAACTCATGATCCCCTCCTGCGTGCGTTACCCCACCCGCTCTTCGGCAGAAACGGTGTAGCCGGATACAGACTGTAATGTAGTCCGGCCGCGGTATTGGCGGCCAGCGCAGCAAAATGATGTGGAAGGAACATCCGGCCTCGTGCACCATGGAGGTTGGTGTCTCCCGAGGGTAAACGGCATGCCGATAATTGGATGGATCATTATTCTGCTCGCGCTGGCCCTGATCGTTGGCAGCCTCATGTTGCTGCGAGATTCTGCCCATATGCGGCTTCCACCGGAAAAACTGGAGAAAATCCGCAAGCGCAAAGAGGAGATGGAAGCCAAAGACAAGGCCGAGGGCGAAGACTGAAGGTGCGACAAACCATCGCAGGCAATGACGAACCCTCTATCCTCCAAGCATAATCGTCATTCTCGTTTTCGCCGGTGAACGCCGGCAAACCCGGACCCACAACAACAATGGTTACTTGCTATGAAACGTCCCGTCAGAATCGCCATCACCGGCGCCGCCGGCAGCATCAGCCATTCCCTGCTGTTCAAGATCGCCACCGGTGAAATGATCGGCCAGGACCAGCCGGTTATCCTGCAACTGATCGAAATGCCACAGGCCATGGAACCGCTGCGTGGTATCGCCATGGAACTTGAGGACTGCGCGTTCCCGCTGCTGCACAGCATCAGCCTGCACGATAACTTCGAGGAAGGCGTAGTCGGTGCCCACTATGTATTGCTGATCGGCGCCAAGCCCCGCGGGCCGGGGATGGAGCGTAGCGAGCTGATCGCCACCAACGCACCAATCTTTGCCCACCAGGGCCAGGCCATCAACAAGCTGGCCAACCGCGATGTGAAGGTGCTGGTCGTCGGTAACCCGGCCAACACCAACGCCCTGATCGCCAGCCGCAACGCGCCGGATCTGTCACCGGCGCAGTTCACCGCCCTCACCCGCCTGGACCACAACCGGACCCGGGGTATCCTCGCCAACCATACCGGCGCCAACCCCAAGGACATCCGCCGCGTCACCGTCTGGGGCAACCATTCCTCCACCCAGTTCCCGGACCTGCACCACGCCACCATCTACGGCGAGCCGGCGCTGCCGCAGGTCGACCAGGACTGGTACCGGGACACCTTCATCGAGAAGATCCAGAAGCGGGGCTCCGCCATCCTTGACGCCCGCGGCCACTCCAGTGCCGCCTCCGCCGCCCCGGCCATCCTCCACCACATGCATGACTGGATTAACGGCACACCGGAGAACGACTGGGTCAGCATGGGGATTGTCAGTGACGGCAGCTACGGCATCGAGAAAGGCATCATTTACTCGTTTCCCGTACGTTGCGATTACGGCCGCTACCAGATCGTCCAGGGGCTGAAGATCAGTGAGTTCGCCCGCGAGAAGATGAACCTGTCCGAGCAGGAACTTCTCACGGAGATGGACACCGTGAAGGATCTTCTGCCTAAGGAAACCGGAGAGTCCCACCGCAACCTCTCCGTGTGCCTGCGCTCGGGAACCACCCTGTACGACGACGGCATCTCACTGCCGAAGAAGCAGTACCTGCAGACCGATCGGGTGCGTTGATCCCCGCCTCGGCCCGGGTAGAACCCGTACCCGGGCCGAGCTGATCATTTTTTCACCACTCCTGCCTTGCTCTTCCCACCAGACTGCTATAGTGAACGTCAGTGGTTACAGAATTTAACAATTCCGGATGCACCACCACATCACAGGAAATGTCTGGGAAAAGGGAGTTCATTCATGAAGCCGCACAATCACTACGCACGCACCCTCATTCTGCTTGGATTGACTGCCACGCTCATCGGCTGCGCCGGTCCCGGCCCAAGACCGGATAGCCAGCTTCAGTGGGCGGACACCTCTATCCAGCAGGCAGAAGCTGCAGATGCCAGAGAATTCGAACCCATATTGCTGAACGAGGCTCAGAACAAGCTGGCCGATGCCCGTGAGCTGATAGACCGGGAGGAGTACGGAAGAGCCGAGAGGTTACTGGAACAGGCCGCCGTTGATGCCCAGCTGGCGGGCGCTCGGGCCGAAACCGAGAAGGCAAGGAGGGCTGTAGCGGAGATCAACAGCAGCATCGAAAACCTCCGCAAACAAATGGAAATGAACCAATAGGAAGCCCGGAATAAGGAGATTGATATGAAGATCCGTACACTTTCTACAGTTATGGCGGCCGGGCTATCCACTTTGATGGTTGGCTGTGCCAGCGCCCCCGAACAGAACGCGAAAGTCGAAGAGGCTCGCCAGGCTTACAACAGCATCTCGGGCAATCCTTACGTAGCGCGAAGCGCCGCAACAGAACTTCGTAATGCCAAAACTGAGCTGGATCGGGCGGAAGCCTTGCTGGAAGACGACGCCGACATCAGTCAGGTGGAACACGTGGCCTATCTTGCAAACCGCCACGCCCAGATTGCCGAACAGCAAGGGTTGCGCGCAAAACTGCAGGAAGAAATCAGTACTGCGGAGGAGCGCCGTCAGCAACTCATGCTGGAAATGAGTACCAGCGAAACAGAAGCGCTCCGGGCGGAAATGGAGGCCCTCCAGGCCGAGCAAACCGAGCGCGGTATGGTCCTGACCCTGGGCGATGTCCTGTTCGACCTCAATAAGGCCGATCTGAAACCCGCCGGTATGCGCACCGTTCAGCGGCTGTCCGACTTCATGATGGAATACGGGGACCGCCGGGTGAGGGTCGAGGGCTATACCGACAGCACCGGCTCGGAGTCCTACAACCAGGACCTGTCTGAGCGACGAGCCATGGCCGTGCGTGATGCGCTGACCGCCGAAGGCATTGCCCGCAGCCGGATCGAAGTCATGGGCTATGGCGAGGCTTATCCCGTGGCATCCAATGACACCAGTGCCGGGCGACAGCAGAACCGGCGGGTGGAGATTGTTATCTCGGATGAAAACGGGGTCATTCAGACACGCTAGCCGCTGCACTGAACCCCAATGGCCCGGATCACTTGATACACGTCAATTCCAAGACACCAACGAGGTATCAAACGTGTGAAAAGCTCATTGGGGTTCTATTCTGCAAAAGAAGGCGAGATCACTTATTCGCCAATTTATAGATTGATCAGAGTGTTTTTCAGGAGGGAGCCTCAGGATGAAAACACGATCTGTTTCTCGGCACTACTCGCTTTTCCCGCTGGCGCTCGGCGCCGCCATGGCCGCAACCGGCGCGCATTCGGCGACCCTTACTGTAAACACGGAAATTGACGTTTTGAATGCGGGTGACGACCTGTGCTCACTGCGCGAAGCCGTGATCGCCATCAATACAGCGGGATCTGAAGCCAGCGACTGTCTGGCAGAAGGAGCTTACGAACCCGGTGACAATACCATCATCCTGCCAGAGGGGACGTACCGGCTGACACTGCCTGGACTGGATGAGGTGCCCAATACCAGCGGAATAGAAGCACCAACCGTAGACAACATCCCTGATGCGACGATTGGCGATCTCGACCTGATTCAGAGCATGACCATTACCGGAGCCGGCTCCGACACGACCCGAATCGAGTGGGACCCCGCAGCATTGACAGAACTGGAAACAGATCGGATTTTCCACATCTATACCACGGACGTTAACACCACCAACGTCGATGTGAGCATTCAAGGCGTCACTTTGGCGAGCGGGCAGACGTTCGAGAATAATTTGGGCATAGCGAACCCGACTCCTGACACGGGTGATTCACCTACCTACTACTACCTGCGCAGGGCTGGTGGCGCACTGGCGCTCGGTGCGGCGGCGGCTGTCGTTGAGGTTGATCCGAATCTCGAAGGTTCCGAAAACGCCAATGCTGGAGGCACAGGTGGATCCACCGGCGGTGAGGAAGGGGGTACCGAATATTCCCTCTCCCTATCGGACGTCGTGGTTGACGGAAACAGCGCACAGGGCGACGGTGGCGGGCTCTACCTCGCAGCAACAACCACAGCGACCAACATCGTGGTAAGCAACAACACCTCCGGCACGAATGGTGGCGGCCTGTACAACGAAGCAAACACAACCATCACCAACTCAACCATCCGCGACAATAGCGCCGAAGGCGGCGGCGGCATGTTCGTCACTGGCGCAACACCAATCTCTCTGACCGGCGTGACTCTCACCGGCAATGAAGCGATTGGCGGCGGTGCCATCAGCAGCCGCTCTGGCGCGACAGTCAACATGCTGAACTCCACCATCAGCGGCAATCTGGGCTCGGATGTCGGCGGTGGTCTGTACACCAACGGCTCCGCGAATCTCAACTTTGTCACTATTGCCCGGAACATCGCCAATGCGGATAGCCAGACCGCGGGTTCGGGTATCAACACCTTCCCGGCGGGCGGCGGGACCGTCACGCTGAAGAACGTGTTGCTGGAAGGCAACCTAGCTGGTTCAGATGAGGCGAACCGGGTCCCCGCTAACTGCGGGAAAACGGGAAGCAACACTTCTGTAGCCTCCCTAGGCTATAACCTGAGCAGCGATAACAGTTGTGTGACCAACGTTGATTGGCTAAATGACACGAACGACACCAACAACGTTGATCCGAAAATTGAGGCACTGGCAGACAACGGCGGGCCTACACTGACCCACGCACTTCAGGAAGACAGCCCGGCACTGGGCGCCGGTATTGCGACGGCTGGAGTGACCACAGACCAGCGCGGCGAGCCGCGGGATGCCACCCCCGATATCGGGGCCTTCGAGTTGCCCGCTCCGGAGGAGCCCATTCCTCCTGAAGAGCCCACAACCCCGACCACGTCCAGCGGTGGCGGCAGCGGTGGCTGCACCGTGAATCCCCATGCTCCCTTCGATCCTCTGCTGCCCGGCCTTGTGGCTGCCGCAATTGGTGGGTTGATGCTGCGTCGTCAACGCAGGGGCCAAAAACTCAGCTGACGCTTACCTTCACTTTCGGGGGCGCCCGGGCCTGACCAGGAACCAGCTGGCCAGGACGACGCCCCCGAACGCGGTGTAAGCGAGAATAAATACCCACTCCGGCGCACTGTAATACAGTAAGGATTGCAGCCAGTGCTGAATGAACGAGCCCTCATACCCGGCCGCGCCGGCTCTCTCCCTCAGCTCCATTTCCCAGACCGTGAGCGGGCACAGCACCCCCAACCAGGCCTGCAGCACAACAATGACGATGACCACCAGGTGCGTGACCCGGAACCAGACATTCCGCACCCAACTCCACTTGAGGAAATGGCCAATAAAAATCGCTGCCAGACCGAAAATAACAAAGCCCACCAGCAGTACATGCAGCACCAGCAGTGAATCTGCCAACAGGAGATAGAGCTCAGGGGACAAGAGAATACGCCTTTTTCACCCGTATCATGGCGATTCTGGCACACTCCGGACGCTGTGTGTGAACTCCCACTTCAATGGCTTGATCGCCAATAGAACATCCCCGACTGCTTCCCGAGGATGGTTGCTTCAAAGCGGGTTTGAGCGGCCTGCCCAGCCAGCCCGTAACACACGTGCAGCGGCAACAGATGCTCTTCACGGGGGTGGCAAAACCGGGCGTGGGGGCCTGGTCCCAGTGCCTCAGACGGTCTGCCCGATCCGTTTCAGTGATCGTTGCATTTGTGCAGGTTTCTTCCAGCCAGTGCTCGAAGGCCTGATTCCGGGCCTGGATTTCCGGCGTGTTCGGCGCAAAAAATGCGCGCATATTGTGAAAGGAAAATCCCGAGCCGATCACCAGCAGGTTGTCATAGTCCAAAACCCGCAAAGCCCGGCCAATGGCCAGGTGAGTTTCCGCATTCATGGTATTCACCAGTGACAACTGCACGCACGGGATATCCGCCCCCGGGTACATCAGCTTCAGTGGAACGAACAGGCCGTGATCGAAGCCGCGCTGATCATCCAGTCTCGCCGGTATCCCGGCGTTACCTAGCGCTGTATGAACCTGTCCCGCGAGCGTCGGTTCTCCAGGACACGGGTACCAAATGACGTAGGACTCCGGAGGGAAGCCGTAGTAATCGTAGATCAACGGCGGATTAGCGCCGGACGTGATGGTCGGTACCGACTCTTCCCAATGGGCACTGATCACCAGGATGGCCGAAGGTTTGGCCAATTGGCCGGCCATTTCCACGAGCCGCTCGACCATCTCGCGATGGCCGGGGTCTCCCAGCAACGGCATCGGCCCGCCACCGTGGGAAATGAACAGCACATCGGTACTTGTCTGCATGGTTGTCACTCCCGAACAAACGCTCCCCGGGGATATCAGGGAGCGACTTTGGTTCTTTGTGCCGATTCGATTATGCCGCCGCAGGCCTGCTGAATGCAGCACGAGCGCTCAGGCGTTGGAGCAGCACATTATCAAGGGCGAAGCGTCCACCACCCTGAATGGCCAGGGCCAAACTGACCACGAACAGGGTCAGGGCAAACTCATAGCCATTGTTGGACATGAACAGACCATTACCGATATGCACTGCGAAGACCGCCACCAGCATGGCTACCGCATTGACCAGTGCCGCCGGACGGGTCAGCAAGCCCAGGGCCAGCGCCAGGCCGCCGAAGAACTCGGCACTGCCGGCCATCAGCGCCATCAGGTAGCCCGGCTCCAGGCCGATGCTGGCCATCCACTGACCGGTGCCTTCCAGGCCGTAGCCGCCAAACCAGGCAAACAATTTCTGCGCGCCATGGGCCGCCAGAATGAGTCCGACCGGTACCCGCAGGATCAGAGCGGCAAAGCCGCCAGTAGAGCCGAAAAGCGCCTGGGCAAATTGAGTGTTCATAAGGGTCACCTTGAATCTTTCGCTGTTGATTGGCTCTGAAGCGCCGCTCCAGAAGATCGGACTACTTTACTATCGCCAGAATGAAAGACTAAGGTGGACAACGTTGTCTTATTATCAACCGTATGTTGATAATGTGCGATCACAACAAGTCAGGACAAACCAATGGATCGTATCGATGCCATGCGCGCCTTTGTTACCGTGGTAAACGAAGGCACTTTTACCCGTGCCGCGGAACGACTGGAGATGTCACCGCAGCTGGTTAGTAAATACGTTTCCCAGCTTGAACAGCACCTGGGCGTATGCCTGCTCAACCGCACCACCCGCAAACTTCACCTGACCGAAGCCGGCACCCGCTACCACCAGCGCGCCGAACAGGTGCTCACCGACATCGACGACCTGGAAAACCAGCTGGGCGACCTGCAGACCGAGGCCCGCGGCCTGTTACGCATCAGTGCCCCCGTGTCCTTCGCCATCCGCCACATGGCCCTCCTGCTGACCGAATTCCAGCAGACCCACCCCGCCGTCGACATCGACCTGCAGCTGAACGACCGCAAGGTGGATATCGTCGAGGAGGGCTTTGACGTGGCCCTGCGCATCGGCCACCTCAAAAGCTCGTCACTGATCGCCAAGCGCATCGCACCGGTGCGGCTGGTGATGTGCGCCTCGCCGGATTACCTGGAACAGCACGGCACACCCCGGTGCCCGGAGGACCTCCGGAATCACCGGTACCTGCGCTACAGCTACATGGATCAGGATGCCACCGGACAGGTTCACCGCTGGCTTCAGAGTGCGGGTGACCATTCGACGGGCGACATGGTCAGCAATAATGGCGATGTGCTGGTGGAGGCCGCTATTGCCGGGGCCGGCATCGCGGTTCAGCCCACCTTCATCGCAGGCTCAGCGATCCGGGACGGCAAGCTGCGGGTCATACTCACCGATCATGAACCGGAGCCCATGGCGTTATACGCGGTGTACGCGCACCGGCAGTTGCTGGCCAGCAAGGTACGCAGCTTTGTCGACTTTCTCGACGGCTACTTCGGAGATCCTCCCTATTGGGACCGCTTCGAGTGAACTAAAGTGACTGCACTGGAGTGAAAAACTCGGACAGCAACCAATGGCAAACGACCCTCTCGCACTTGAGCAACTCTACCAGCAACAGTCCCGGCGGGTGCTCGCAACCCTCATCCGCCTGCTCGGCGATTTCGCTCTGGCCGAGGAGGCCATGCAGGAGGCCTTCACCGCCGCCATCCGCCAATGGCCGGAGGAAGGTACCCCCGACAACCCGACAGCCTGGCTGATTCGCGCGGCCCATCGCAAAGGCATCGACCAGATCCGGCGTAAGCAGACCGCCCGCCCGGCAGTATTCCCATCTTCTGGCAAACGATGAAGACGTTGCTCCCGAGCCCGATGAGCAAACCATCGCAGACGACCAGCTCCGGCTGCTGTTCACTTGCTGCCATCCCAGCCTTTCCATAGATGCCCGGGTAGCCCTGACACTTCGGGAGATGTGTGGACTGACCACCGAGCAGGTAGCCAGCGCCCTGCTGCAAAAGCCCGCGACCCTGGCCCAACGCATCGTGCGCGCCAAGAAAAAGATCCGGGAAGCGGGGATCCCCTACGAGATTCCCGCAGCGAGAGAACTTCCGCAGCGTTTGCCGGATGTGCTCCGAGTTATTTACCTGGTATTCAATGAAGGCTACTCCCGAAGCGACGGAGACGCGGTTGTTGACACCGGTCTTGCCAATGAGGCAATCCGGCTTGCCGAGGAGCTTGGACGCATGCTGCCTCAAGGGGAAGTGTTTGGACTTCTCGCACTGATGCGGCTACACCACTCCCGACGTCATGCTCGCCAGGACGCCCACGGTGAGCTGGTAACCCTCGAAGATCAGGACCGTACCTTATGGGACCAACAGGACATCCATCAGGGACTTCAGTGGCTGGAACTCGCCCTCGCCGCTTCCCCTACCGGTCCCTATACCCTGCAGGCCTCCATCGCTGCCGTGCATGCCCAAGCGCTTCAGGTAGAAGCCACCGACTGGGCCCGAATCGCCCGTCTTTATGATGCCCTGTACCGCCAGCAGCCCTCTCCGGTAATCGCACTCAACCGGGCGGTTGCCGTTGCCATGCGTGACACGCCGGCAGATGGACTTCGGCTGCTTGATGCCCTCATCACCGAAAAAGAGATCCTCAATTACCACCTGTTCCATGCCGCGCGCGCCGATCTCTATCGCCGCGCCGGCGACCCGAAAGCGGCAGCAGCGGCGTACCAACGCGCCATAGAGCTGACCAGCCAGGGTCCCGAGCAACGATTCCTTCAACGTCGGCTGGCAGAACTCGAGCCGAATACCTGAAAAAAGTTTCCGATGCTGTCGATTTCCGTTGGTGCTGGACGACTCCCTTATAAAAGACCACCAACAAAGGAGCAGACCATGAAATACGTTGCCCTGGTGTATTACCAGGAAAGCATCATCGATGCGATGACCGAGCAGGAGTGGCACGACCTCAACCAGGAATGCGTGGCCGGCGTGGAGCGGCTCTCAGCCCAGGGCAATTTTGTGACCGGCCAGCCCCTGCAACCGGTGGATACCGCCACCACCGTTCGGGTCCGGAATGAGGAGGTGCTGATCACCGATGGACCCTTCGCGGAAACCAAGGAACAACTGGCGGGGTTCTACCTGCTGGAAGCCAGGGATCTGAACGAGGCGATTCAACTGGCAAGCCGGATTCCTCCCGCCCGTTTTGGCAGTATCGAGGTAAGACCTGCTCGGGAACTGCCCCCAAAAGACTGAACAAGGAGACTCGCCATGAGCTATATCGATGGATTTGTTGCAGCCGTACCCACCGCCAACAAGGCGAAATACATCCGGCACGCCAGTGATGCGGCAGCCGTCTTCAAGGAACACGGTGTTGTGAAGATGGTGGAATGCTGGGGAGATGATGTACCCGAGGGTGAAGTCACCTCGTTTCCCATGGCGGTCAAAAGCCGCCCGGATGAGACGGTAGTGTTCTCATGGCTGGTTTGGCCCTCCCGGGAGGTACGGGATAAGGCCATGCCCAGAATCATGGAAGACCCCCGCTTACAGCCGGATGTGAATCCCATGCCTTTTGACGGCAAGCGGCTCATCTACGGGGGCTTTGAAGTCGTGGTGGAGGAATAGAAGGGCGCTCAGGCGCCCCCGGATTCTCCCGATGGCATACCTGCGGCCCGTGCCCGGGCCGCGTGCAATTTCTTGTAGCTCTCGACCAGTCGCAGGTGCTTCTCCAGACCTTCGAGCTGCATGTTGGTCGGCGTCAGACCATGGAAGCGCACGGTGCCTTCCACGGAGCCGACTACCGCATCCATGGTGTCGTCGCCGAACATGCGGCGGAAGTTGACGATGTAGTCTTCCAGCTCCAGTTCCTCATCAAGGGTCACTTCCAGCACCGCCTGCATGGCCTGGTAGAACAGACCACGTTCGACGGTGTTGTCGTTGAACTGCAGGAACATCTCGACAAATTCCAGCGCTTCCTCATGCCAGCCCAGGGCCAGGCAGATCAGTAGCTTGAGCTCGAGGATGGTCAGCTGCCCCCACACGGTGTTCTCATCAAACTCCACGCCGATCAGGGCGATGATGGTCATGTAGTTATCGAGCTGGCTCGCTTCCAGCCGCTCCGCCAGGTCCGCCAGCTGCTCGTCACTCAGGGCGTGCAGGTTGAGGATGTCTTCCCGGTAGTCCAGGGCCATGTTGGTGTTGTCCCAGATCAGGTCCTCCACCGGATAGACCTCGGAGTAGCCCGGCACCAGGATGCGGCAGGTCGGGGCGCCAAGATCCTCATGCACCGCCACGTAAACTTCTTTGCCCAGGTCCGCGAGGATACCGAAGAGCAGATCGGCCTCTTCCTCGTTGCTGCCGGAGAAGTTCCAGTCACTGAACTCGTAGTCGGACTTCGCGCTGAAGAAGCGCCAGGACACCACGCCGGTGGAGTCGATGAAGTGCTCCACGTAATTGTTGGGTTCGGACACGGCCAGGCTGTTGAAGGTGGGCGGCGGCACGTCGTTCAGGCCCTCGAAGCTGCGGCCCTGCATCAGCTCGGTCAGGCTGCGTTCCAGGGCCACATGGAAGCTCGGGTGCGCCCCGAAGGAGGCGAACACACCGCCGGTTTTCGGGTTCATCAGGGCCACACACATCACCGGGAACCGACCACCCAGGGAGGCATCTTTCACCAGCACCGGGAAGCCCTGGGCTTCCAGCGCCTCGATGGCTTCCACGATCTCGGGATAGCGCTCAAGCACATGCCGGGGCACATCCGGCAGGGCAATCTCTTCCTCGATGATCTGCTTCTTCACCGCCCGCTCGAAAATCTCGGACAGGCACTGCACCTTGGCCTCGGCAAGCGTGTTACCGGCACTCATGCCGTTGCTCAGGAACAGGTTCTCAATCAGGTTTGAGGGGAAATACACCACCTCACCATCGGACTGGCGCACGAACGGCAGGGAGCAGATACCCCGGTCCACCCGACCGGAGTTGGTATCAATCAGGTTGGAACCACCAAGCTCCCCCTCCGGGTTGTAGATGGCCAGGCAGTGGTCGTCCAGGATGCCTTCGGGCAGCTCATCCTCCGGGCCCGGCTGGAACCACTTCTCATCCGGATAATGCACAAAATCGGCGTTGGCAATTTCCTCGCCGAAGAACTGATCGTTGTAGAAGAAGTTGCAGTTCAGCCGCTCGATGAACTCGCCCAGGGCCGAACACAGGGCGCTCTCCTTGGTGGCACCCTTGCCGTTGGTAAAGCACATGGGCGAGGCGGCATCACGGATGTGCAGGGACCACACGTGGGGCACGATGTTGCGCCAGGAGGCGATCTCGATCTTCATGCCCAGCTCCCGCAGGATGCCGGTCATTCTGGCGATGGTCTGCTCCAGCGGTGCGTCCTTGCCCTCGATGAAGGTGTGATGTTCGCTGTCCGGCTCCACCATCAGCAGCGCCTGGGCATCCTCGTCCAGGCTTTCCACGGTCTCGATTTCGAAGTTCGGGCCGGTCTGCACCACCTTTTTCACGGTGCAGCGGTCGATCGAACGCAGAATGCCCTGGCGGTCCTTCTCGGGCAGATCCTCCGGCAGCTCCACCTGGATCTTGAAGATCTGGTTGTAGCGGTTCTCCGGGTCCACGATGTTGTTCTGGGACAGCCGGATGTTGTCGGTGGGAATGTTACGCGCCAGGCAATACACCCGGACAAAATAGGCCGCACACAGCGCTGAGGATGCCAGGAAGTAGTCGAAAGGACTCGGGGCCGAGCCATCGCCCTTGTAACGGATGGGCTGATCGGTGACGACGGTGAAATCGTCAAACTTGGCTTCAAGGCGGAGGTTGTCGAGAAAATTGACTTTGATTTCCATAGCGGGAGCACCAGGCTTGGAGAATTTCGGCGAGCCGTCAGGCTTAAACCCGTCATTATCCAGTTTTTGAGGGGGTTCGTCTCGAAGGCTTGGTACAAACCCCTAATCAGGCAGAGAAAAGCGGAGTCCTGATCCGGGTCATGTGCAAAACGCAAACTTGTGTTTAACTCTGTTGTATCGTTTCGGCTCACCCCGGGAAAAGGAACAGCCCATGGCAAGATCCGGCATTCAGACTCATGACGACGACGCGTCATCCCAACCAACCTGGCATGCCCTGAGCCAGGACGATCTGCTGGCGCAGCTTGATACCGACGGCGAAGGGCTGTCCGAGGAGGAGTCCAGACGGCGGCTGGCAGAATACGGGCCGAATGCGCTGCCTGAAGCCAGGCGGAGCAGCGTGCTGGTCCGCCTCTTCTCCCAATTCAGGAACCTTCTGATCTATGTGTTATTGGCAGCGGCCGCAATTGCCGCGGCACTGCATCACTGGATTGATACGGGGGTCATCCTGGCGGTCGTTCTGGTGAATGCCACCATCGGCTTTATCCAGGAGGGCAAAGCCGAGGATGCCCTGCGGGCTATCCGCCAGATGCTCTCGGCCAAGGCGATGGTAGTGCGCGAAGGACGTCGGGTATCGTTGCCCGCCGAGGAACTGGTGCCCGGGGACCGGGTAATGCTCCAATCGGGTGACAAGGTACCAGCCGACCTGCGGTTGCTGAAGGTCAAGGGGCTACAGGTCCAGGAAGCTGCACTTACCGGAGAGTCAGTGGCGGTCACGAAATCGCTTGATCCGATCCGGCCCGATGCGGTTCTGGGTGACCGACGGAACATGGCCTATTCAGGCACCCTGGTCACCCAGGGGCAGGGTACCGGCGTTGTTGTGGCGACTGGAATTGGTACCGAGATCGGGCGCATCAGCACCATGGTGTCACATGTGGAGTCGCTCACCACGCCCCTTCTGGAACAGATGAACCTGTTGGCGCGCTGGATCACCGCTGCCGTACTGCTGGTCGCAATGCTGGTCTTTGTGGCCGGGATCACCCTTCGGGATCACACAGCGGTGGAGATGTTCATGATCGTGGTCGGGCTGGCCGTGGCAGCCATACCCGAAGGCCTGCCGGCGATCCTCACCGTGACCCTGGCTATCGGCGTTCAGCGCATGGCCAGGCGCAAGGCCATCATCAGAAGGCTACCGGTGGTCGAGACTCTCGGTTCGGTCAGTATCATCGGCTCCGACAAAACCGGCACCCTGACCCGAAACGAAATGACGGTACGCAGTGTTGTCACTGTCGGGGACCACTATGCACTCAGTGGCACCGGCTATGATCCCCACGGCACGTTCGAGCGCGATGGTCAGACCTGCGAGCCGAGCGAGGATAACCTATTACACCAAACGCTCCTGGCATCGCTACTGTGCAACGATTCTTCAGTGGAGAAACGCGAGGGTGCTAACGGGTGGCAAGTCCATGGCGACCCGATGGAGGGCGCACTGCTGGTCGCCGCCATGAAAGCCGGAATGTACCCGGAACAGGAAAGCAAACAATACCCACGCACTGATCTCATTCCCTTCGAATCAGAGCACAAGTTCATGGCGACACTGCACCACAGTCATGAAGGACATGCCTTTATCTTCCTCAAGGGAGCCCCGGAGCGGGTGGTGGAACTGTGTGAGGAGGTAGTGGGAGCGGATCAGAACCAGCCGCTCGATCGTGATTACTGGCACCAACAAATCGAAGAGATGGCAGCACAGGGGCAGAGGGTATTGGCCGTGGCCACAAAGCCAGCTCGCGATGACCAGTCAGAGCTCACCTTCAATGATGTCCGGAACGGCCTTGCACTGCTCGGTCTTTATGGGCTGATCGACCCGCCCCGGGAAGAGGCGATCAGCGCCGTTAGCGAGTGCCAGGCAGCCGGAATCCGGGTGAAGATGATCACCGGTGATCATTCATCAACGGCGCGTGCTATCGCCGCGCAACTCAAGCTCCTGAACACTTCTGCGGCCATTACCGGGCACGAACTGGAATCGATGGACGATGCCGAGCTTCAGAAACGCCTGAGTGAGGTGGACGTCTACGCGCGGGTCAGTCCCGAGCACAAACTGCGAATTGTCACCCTGCTACAGAAGCAGGGAGCCATCGTCGCCATGACCGGTGACGGTGTCAATGATGCGCCGGCGCTCAAGCGTGCCGATGTCGGCATCGCCATGGGCCACAAGGGCACCGAGGCAGCCAAGGAAGCCTCCGAGATGGTGATCAGCGATGACAATTTCGCCTCCATCGTCGATGCGGTGCGTGAGGGACGCACCGTTTACGACAACCTGAAAAAAGCCATTGCCTTTCTGTTGCCCGTTAATGGTGGCGAATCCGTCAGCATCATCGTGGCTATCCTCGCGGGACTGACTCTGCCCATTGCACCCCTGCAGATTCTCTGGGTCAATATGGTCAGCTCGGTGGCGCTGGCGATGGCACTGGCTTTCGAAGTCAGTGAGAACGACATCATGAAACGCCCGCCACGGCCCGCCAAGGAATCGATGCTCACCTCCTTCCTGGTGTGGCGCATATTGCTGGTTTCGTCGCTGTTCGCCGCGGGAATCTTCGGCATCTTCAGCTGGACCCAATACCACGGCTACAGCCTTGAGGAATCGCGCACTTATGCCGTCAATACCCTCGTCATCATGGAAATTTTCTATCTGTTCAGTGTGCGCCGTCTTCGCAGCACTTCGCTGGGATTCGCCGGACTGTTTGGCTCGGGCAAGGTCCTGGTGGCAGTCGGCGTGGTGATATTACTGCAATTGATTTTCACCTACGCACCGTTCATGGAAACATTCTTTGGCACCCGGCCCATCCCTGCCGCTATGTGGTTCGTGATACTTGCTATCGGACTGGGCGTGCTCATGATACTCGAATTGGAAAAGTGGCTGACTGGCAAACTGTTTCCCATGCGCTAATCTTGAATGTGACGGGTTTTGAGTACCTGTACTCGCATCTGTCACACCGCTATTGAGGGAGAACTTATGGCAAATCAGGATTCTGCATCGTGTGACCGGCCTACCGGCTCGGTCGAGAGCGGCCCACCGCCGGAAACAACTGAACCAACCGCGAAAGAAGAGGTATCTGTGATGGCAGCACGTGTCGGGCAAAAGGCCCCGGACTTCACAGCACCGGCCTATCACAAGGGGGGATTCACCAACGTGTCGCTCTCCGATTATGCCGGCAAGTGGGTGATGCTCTGTTTCTATCCGGGTGATTTCACATTCGTCTGAGCTACTGAAGTGTCGGCGGTCGCCGCAAATTATCAGAAGCTCCAGGATCTGGATGTTGAAGTCATTTCAGTCAGTGTCGACAGTCAGTTCGTGCACAAGATCTGGGATGAGCACGAACTGAGCAAAATGATCGGAGGAGAAGTCCCCTTCCCGATGGTGGCCGATCAAAACGGCGCCTTGGGCCGGGCCTACGGTTGCTGGGAAGAGAATCAGGGCGTTGAGCTCCGCGGTCGGTTCATCATCGATCCCGATGGTGTCATCCAGGCCATGGAAATGCTCACCCCGCCAGTCGGCCGCAAGCTGGGTGAAACCATCCGGCAGATTCAGGCCTACCAGCACGTTCGTGCGACTCAAGGCAAAGAAGCCTGTCCGGCCGGTTGGGAACCGGGCAAGACCACCCTCAAACCCGGGCCGGATCTGGTCGGGAATGTCTGGAAGGTCTGGAATCCCTCCATGGAATGATCGGTCTCATCTCGTAGCCAAGCATCACGAACCCCGTCCCAGTGGCGGGGTTCTTTTTGGCTGGAAGGCGGGACGATGACAACAAATGGAACTCCATGATGAATGCTCTTTCAAAGTTGCCCTCGGTCAGCCATCTGCTAACCCATGACCGCATCGAGGCCCTGGTTGAAGCCCATGGTCGCGCCGTCATTACCGGCCTGATTCGCGACCAGTTGGCCTCAGCCCGCGAGGCCGGCCGTAATGGGGCACCGATTCCGGATGAATCAAGCCTGATCGAGGATGTGTCCGCCGCCGCGCAGGCACAGGCCCTTCCCCGCCTGCGCCCGGTGTTCAACCTGACCGGCACCGTGCTGCACACCAATCTCGGCCGCGCTTCACTGCCCGAGGAGGCCATCGCGGCCCTGGTCGAGGCGGCCCGCAACCCCTGTGCACTGGAGTACGATATCGAGCAAGGCGGCCGGGGTGATCGCGACGACGTGGTCGAGCAACTGCTTTGCGAACTGACCGGTGCCGAGGCCGCCACGGTGGTCAACAACAACGCCGCCGCGGTGTTTCTTCTGCTCAATACCCTGGCCCACAAGAAAAAAGTGGTGGTTTCCCGGGGTGAGCTGGTCGAGATCGGTGGTGCGTTCCGGGTCCCGGATATCATGAAACGGGCCGGTGCCAAGCTGGTCGAGGTTGGCACCACCAACCGCACCCACCTCAGGGATTTCGACGGCGCCATCAGCCCGCGCACCGGCATGTTCATGAAGGTACACACCAGCAACTATGCCATCGAGGGCTTCACCCACGCCGTTCCCGAACACGAACTCGCCACCCTCGCCCATGAGCACGAATTGCCCTTCGCGGTGGATCTGGGCTCGGGTACCCTGACCGATCTCGAACGCTGGGGATTACCCCATGAGCCCACCCCGCGCGAAAGCATCGAGGCCGGCGCCGACCTGGTCACCTTCTCCGGTGACAAGCTGCTCGGCGGCCCGCAAGTGGGAATGCTGGTGGGCCGCCGCGACCTGATTGCCCAGATCAAACAGAACCCGCTAAAGCGGGCGTTGCGCGTCGGCAAGCTGACTCTGGCCAGCCTGGAAGCCGTACTGCGCCTGTATCGCGATCCGGATCGGCTGTCACAACGCCTGACCACCCTGCAGCAACTGACCCGGCCCGAGGCCGAAATTCGCGAAGCCGCCCAGCGGCTGCTGCCAGAGCTGAAATCCGCGCTCGACGCGTGGCCGGTGGACGTGGAGATCGTCCCGCTGCGCTCCCAGATCGGTTCGGGTTCGCTGCCGGTGGATCGCCTGCCCTCCGCCGGTCTCGCGGTGCGTCCGCAAGGCCGCAGCGGTAGCGTGCTCAACCATCTCGAGGCCCGCTTGCGCCGCCTGCCCAAGCCGGTGGTCGGCCGCATCGAGGACGGCGCCCTGCTGCTCGACCTGCGCTGCCTGCCGCCAGAACAGGAAGCGAATTTCACGGCGCAACTGGATCTGCCCCAAACCCCGACACGCTGAGCCCCGCACCATGCTGATAGGCACCGCCGGACACATCGACCACGGCAAAACCACCCTCGTCAAAGCGCTGACCGGCGTCGACGCCGACCGCCTGCCGGAGGAAAAGGCCCGCGGCATCACGGTCGACCTGGGCTATGCCTATAGCCCCCTGCCGGACGGTTCGGTGTTGGGATTCGTTGACGTACCCGGCCATGAAAAACTCATCCGGAACATGCTCGCCGGCTCGACCGCCATCGATTTCGCGCTCCTGGTCATTGCCGCTGACGACGGACCGATGCCCCAGACCCGGGAACACCTGGAACTGCTCGACCTGCTGGACCGGACACAGGGCGCAGTCGCCCTGACCAAGATCGATGCGGTCTCGCCCGAGCGGCTTGAGCAGGCACAAGAAGAAATCAAGGAACTGCTCGCCGGGACCGGGCTTAGGGACAGCCCCGTCTTTCCCCTGTCCGGCCACACCGGCGAGGGCGTGCCGGCTCTGCGGGGGTATCTGGAAACCGCCGCAGCCGCCTGGCCCACCCGGCCGGCAAAAGGCCGCTTCCGCCTTGCCATTGACCGGCGCTTCTCGATTACCGGCGTCGGCACGGTCGTGACCGGCACGGCCCACGCAGGCACCGTCACCGTCGGCCAGACAGTCATGGTCTCACCGGCCGGCCTGACGGCACGAGTGCGAGGACTGCACGTTCAGGACCGGGAAGCCGAAACCGGCCGAGCCGGCGACCGCTGCGCCGTAGCCCTGAAAGGGGATTTCGACAAGCAGGACATCGAGCGGGGCATGCGGCTGATCGACCCGTCACTGCATCTGCCGCTCACGCGGTTCCAGGGCGAACTGCGGGTTCCGGCCGGCCAGCAACCGGTCAAGCACATGCAAACCGTGCATGTACACCTGGGCGCCGATGACATCATGGGGCGCGTGGCACTGCTCGATTGCAAGAAGGTGGAATCCGGCAACACAGCGCTGGCCGAAATCCTGCTGGAACGCGAAACCCTGGCCCTGCGGGGGGACTGCTTCATCCTGCGCGATGCCGGCGCGCGTCGCACCGTCGGCGGAGGCCGGGTGCTCGACATCTTCCCGCCCACGCGCCACAAACGCAGTGAACAACGCCTGGCGCTGCTTGACCAGATGCGCCGGGACGATCCTCTGGTCACACTGCAAACCCTGTCAGAACAGGCTGCGGCCGGCGTTGATTTGCGGCGTTTCACCCTGGACTGGAACCTGGCGGATGAGGAAGCTGAAGTGCTCTGGGAGCGGGCAGGGCTCAAGGTGATCCGGGATCGGGAGACCGCCACCGGTTTCACCCAACCGGCCTGGGAGGCACTCAAGACCCGGTTGCTCGATACCCTTGCCCGCGAACACGACAACAGCCCGGACATGATCGGTGTCGAGCCTGACCGTCTGCGCCGAATGACTGCCGCACGACTCGCCGGTGCTCCCTTCGACGCCCTCTGCAACGAACTGCTGGCATCCGGCCAGATCATCCAGACCCGGGCCTGGCTGCACCTGCCAACACACCGCGCCAATGTCACGGACGAAGACCGGGCGCAATTTGCCCGGCTCAAGCCACTATTGGACGAAAGGCCCTATAACCCGCCGCGCGTACGGGACGTCTTCCACGCCACCGGCGTGCCGGAGCACGAGGTGCGGCAACTATTCAAACGCCTCGCCCGTGCCGGAGAACTCTACCCGGTCGCCCACGACCACTATTTCACCACCGACGCCGTGGCTGAGCTGGCCGGGATCGTCCGCCAGCTCAATGAAACCCAGGACGGCGCCCGAGCAGCGCCTTTTCGGGACATCCTCTATCCGGACGGCAGCGGCGGTCGCAAGGTGGCTATTCGCATTCTCGAATTCTTCGATCGCATCGGCTACACTCGGCGAGTCCGTGACGACCATGTAATTCGCGAGGACAGTACTGCACCACCTTGGTCAGCAAGAAACGCTTAAGGAAGAGATCGTTCCCCGGTGGGGCGCCCGGTCTTCAAAACCGGGAGGGGTTGTCAAGCAATCCCTGGTAGGTTCGACTCCTGCTCTCTTCCGCCATCTCTACCCTTCCCGACTATTCGCCTGGCAGCCCCGAGACGAACAGAGCTTTTCGCCGCTCGCCTCGTATTTACACTGCTGCATCAACAACCAATGAGGAGAAAACACAATGATCGGCTACGTCACCATCGGTGTCAGTGACATGGAACGGGCAAAAGCCTTCTACAGCGAACTGCTGAGTGATCTGGGCGCCAAGGTATTGCTGGATATGGACCGCATCGCGTTCATCGGCAAGAGCATGCGCGAACCCACTCTGGCGGTATGCACACCGTTCAACGGCGAACCCAACCATCCGGGCAACGGCAACATGGTGGCCATCCACCCCGGATCGAAGGAGGCCGTCGATGCCCACTACAAAAAGGCCATTGAACTGGGCGCCACCTGTGACGGCGAACCGGGGCAGCGCATTCCGGGGCAGTTCTATGGGGCCTACGTGAAAGACCCGGATGGTAACAAGCTGGCGTTTTTCTACTTCGGGTAAGACGGCGATTCAATAAAGATGCAGGCCGCAGCCATGAGGGCGGCCTGCCAGAGTAATCATTCCGAACCAAAGCTGATTGTCAGTCCTTGATCACTTCCGTCTCGAAGCTCCCCAGCACGGTGCGCCAGTAATCAAAGACCTCCTCAAGATTATCGGCACTGACCCCTCCCTCCAGAATCACCGGCAACTCGATGACCGGATCGTTCTCATCATCCAGATAGGCCATGCCGACCAGCATTCTGGTATTCCAGCCGTTGAGCGTCTCCCAGTCGACATTGTCAGATATCCAAGCCGCTCTCAACAGGATCACGCCGCAGTTCTCACCATTGGTGCAATTATAAAAGTGAATAACGAAGCGGTTACCATCGATACGGCCAGTGATCATCGGGTCGCCGTCATCATCGGTGTCCAAGGTGGCATAGCCGAAACCCTTGGCAATCTCCAGGATATCCCCAGGCTTACTGCCATCGATCATCTTTGCAGCATGCGCCATACCGCCACCCAATAAGATCGCAAGGCAAGCAAATGCCATCAGCAGATACTTCAAATGTTTATCGTTCAAAAAATGTTCCTCCAGATTATGTACGGCCAGAAGTATACCAATACGGACTAGCAATCACCCTGTCAGCGGGGAGCTCTTGCTTGATCAATCCACGCCCATTTTCCTCGAACTTGCCATAATAAAAATTCAAAAGTTCAGGAGCTCAGTATGCATCCCCACCATATTGCCTGGAGTGTTTGCCTGATTCCCATCATCGCGGCTCACGGGTCATTTTTCTTTGGATTATGGGAAGGGGTGGCAAACGAATGCGTGCCTTATGTCGGAGGGTGCACATCCATCAGTCGTGCGGCCCGTGAAGGCAATGCGATCTTTCTGTTTCGCGGCCTGATGATGCCCGTGGCTGCTTTACTGGTTTTATTCTGGTACCTGCAAAGCGTCTGGTTAAAGCAGATCACACAAAAGGCCCATCCCTGGACCTTTGTTTCAGGGGCTATTGGCGCGCTCTTCCTGATTCTCTATGTGGACTTCCTGGGAACCGAAGGCGATTTCTACCAGTTCCTGCGCCAATACGGCACGACGCTCTATTTTGCCCTGACGGTACTGGCACAGATGTTCAGTATTCGAAGCCTTCAACAGAAATCGACCGAGCTGGACACCCACATCCGCCGCTACCTGAGCCTGCAGTTCCTGTTAATGGTGCTCTATTGGTGCCTGGGCATCGCCAACGTTGTCATCAAAGCCACCGGCGTCAGCTGGGCCGATCAGTCGGAGAACGTCATCGAATGGCACTTTGCGTTATACATGTCCCTCTACTTCGGGTTATCCGCGATGATGTGGAAGCGAAGCAGGTTTGACTGGCAGTTCAGTGTTGGGAAACCGTAATTGGTGTCCGCTGCATTCTCTCCCTTTGGGCTACCTCAGCACTTCGATTTTCACGTCGATCAAGCCCGATGATGTGCTCCCGATACTACTGAACGCAGATTTCGAGAGATCAATGATACGGCCCTTCACGAATGGCCCACGATCGTTGATTTTTACAACGACATTCTTGCCATTCTCCAGGTTGGTGACTTTCACCTCTGAACCGAACGGCAACTTTTTATGTGCTGCGGTAGGAAGCTCGTGCTTATAAAGCTCGCCACTGGCAGTCTGTCTGTTCTGGAACTTATCCCCATAAAAAGACGCTTGCCCGGTTTCAGTGAATCCAGCCCAGCTACCCCCGGCCACAGGCTGGACACTTGAACATCCTGCGATCAGGCTGAAAAATGCAACTACTACTAAATTTTTGAACGTATTCATCTTGGTCCGAGTCTTTTGTTGGGCTTACGCCCGGCTCACACGCCGGTTTGGAGCCGCGAACCGGGGGGAAAATCGGTCACTGTGCAGCCGATTGTTAAATCCTTTGGCGTACGGTATTCTGAACATGACCAATATCCTGTACAGGAGCAACCTTATGGATGCCATTAGCTACACAGCCGCTAGAACCAATCTAGCAAAAACCATGGAGCAGGTCTGTGAGGACCATTCTCCAGTAATCATTACCCGGAGTAAGGCGCAGTCCGTGGTAATGATCTCACTTGAAGACTACGAGGCGCTGCAAGAAACTGCATACCTTTTGCGCGCACCAAAGAACGCCCGTCGTTTGCTGGAATCCGTTGCCGAACTGGAACAAGGCGGTGGTCAGGAAAAGGAACTTCTTGAATGAAACTGATCTTCTCCGAGAACGCATGGGAAGACTATCTGTACTGGCAGAAAACCGAAAAAAAGATTCTTAGCCGAATCAACAAGCTGATAAAAGAGACCAAGCGAGAACCGTTCGAAGGTGTTGGTAAACCAGAGCCCCTCAAACACAGCCTCGCCGGATACTGGTCTCGCCGGATCAACGAAGAACACCGAATAGTTTACAAAGTCACGGATGACGCTTTGCTTATCGCCCAACTCCGGTATCACTACTGATTTAACGCCCCCAATCACGCGCTTGTCGCGTGGATTGCATTGTTATGCCACCTGGACCAAAATATACCAATTATTGGTACTAGCGAGGTGGCATCATGCAAAAGAACACCAGCATCACTCTAGGCCAACATTTTGATGCGTTCATTGCGGAACAACTCAAAAATGGCCGATACAGCTCAACCAGCGAAGTTGTTCGTGCAGGATTGCGCCTGCTTGAAGAGTCCGAAACCCGCCTGACTGCTCTCCGCAAACTGCTTAAAGAAGGCGAGGACAGTGGTTTTGAAGACTACTCCTATGACTCGTTCATTCGCGAACTGGACAACGAAGAGCGCTGATGCCGAACTTCAAGCTTTCCAGGAAGGCCAAAGCTGACCTCAAATCGATTGCACTTTACACGGAGCGTGAATGGGGCCGGGATCAGCGAAACCACTACATTTTTCAGTTCGACCAGTGCTTCAACCTACTAGGTGAAAATCCGAACCTCGGGCAATCCTGCGAGGAGATCAGCCCAGGCTACCGACAGTACCCCCAAGGAAGCCACATCATCTTTTATCGGGTAGCCACCGACGGTGTCGTTGAAGTTATCCGTATCCTGCACAAACGCATGTTGCCAGAAGGGCATCTTCTTTAAGGCATAACGCCCGCCATCACCGGTGACAAAACCAGAGCGAAGCGGAGGTTTTGGCATCCGGTGCATGGCCTGGTTACACCTCACTCTGGTCAGTGAAGCTGATTGAAAACTTCCGGGTGTTGCTCAGCAATGCGCAGAAGCGCAACCGCAGGCCCCTGCGGCTCGCGCCGACCCTGTTCCCAATCCTGAAGGGTTCGCACACTCACACCCATAAGACCGGCAAACGCAGATTGCGACATGTTCAACTTCAGCCTGATCACTTTAGGCGGTGAGGGCTCTGATAGCTCATGGGTTCGTAGAGCCAATTTGCCCTTCTTGAACTGCTTGATTTCATTGATGCCATCAAGAATTTCTGCCCCAAGGTTCCTGTCACCCATTTTTGATTGCCTCCGCTATCTGCTTGAGCGTATGGCCAGGAATGCTGGCGCGCTCTGATTTACTGTACAGCGTGAGCATCCATATCTCGTGGTCAGACTTCTTCCAGTAGTAAATGGCTCTGATACCACCGCTCTTTCCCGAACCCGCTGGTGCCCATCGAACTTTACGAACGCCACCTGAGCCTTTGATTAGATCCCCGGCATCCGGCTTCTGCAAAAGGTAGGTTTGAAGCCCACGATATTCCTCGTCCGTGAGGTAATTCGGCAATAGCTTGGTGAACGTTGAGGTTTCGATGAATAGCATTGCCAAAATATACGGCGTTGCCGTACAGACGTCAAGGTCGGATCAGTGAGGTGTAACGCTTGGCTTTGCGGCGTGCCGGAGCGCCAGCGCAGGCGCGTCCGACAACAGCCACTGGTTAAGCTGCTTCGAAGTCCAGGCGATGAATACCATCCAGATTGACTGTGCCGCGAGCCACCCATAGGTCATACATATCTTGCATCGCCAACCAGCTCTCAGGAGTACGCCCGAGAACCTTGGACAGCCGCAAAGACATTTCAGGGCTAATGCCACTATCCCCTTTGAGCAGCCGAGACAAAGTAGAAGGTGAAACGCCCAGACTGGAAGCAAGCTGACGAGAGCTGATACCGAAAGGCTCCAGGTACACCTCGCGAATGAATTCACCAGGATGCGGCGGATTATGCATAGTCATTAGTGATAATCCTCATAATCAAGAATGTAGGCGTTGCCGTCCTGGAATTCGAACGTCATGCGCCAATTTCCGTTAACCCTAATCGACCACCGGCCTTTGTCTTTGCCCTTCAATGGATGAAGCCGAAAACCAGGGATATCCATGTCTTCCACTGAAGTCGCCGTATCCAGAGCAGCCAGCTGCATACGCAGCTTCTTGGCATGGTCGGGTTGTATGCCAGACGTGTGGCCGGTCGAGTAAAACCGCTTCAGTCCTTTGTGACGGAATGATTTAATCATGAGGGAATACTAGCATGTTGCGCACCACGCAACAATAGAGCTTAATCGGGATAGGGAGGCACCTCACGATGCCCCTCCTCCCACATCACCGGGCATACGGATCACGTACCACGGCGATTCAGTGACTTGATTCAACCCTTT
>NZ_JAWLHI010000012.1:0-72424 GCF_041690455.1 Marinobacter sp. | reverse complement strand
GAAGGCCAGCACGACCCGTTCTACAAACTGAACCGGGCCTTCGGCCAGATGATCGAGCAAGTAAACCAATCCTCAAAAGTCGTTATCGCGGTCACCGAGGGTGCGGTTATGGGTGGAGGCTTTGGCCTGGCCTGCGTATCCGACGTCGCCATCGCCGGCCCCACGGCCAAGTTCGGAATGCCGGAAACTACCCTGGGCGTTATCCCCGCACAGATCGCCCCGTTCGTGGTGGAACGCATCGGCCTGACCCCGGCCCGTCGACTGGCCCTGCTCGGCCTTCGAATTGACGCCAAAGAAGCCTGTGCCCTGGGCATCGTCCATCAGGTTGCGGAAACAGACGAAGACGTGGACCAACTCCTGGAACAGGCCCTTGAACGCGTCCGCCTTTGCGCCCCCAACGCCACGGCCGAGACCAAGGCGCTGCTGCACCGGGTCGGCCACGAACCAATGCACAAACTCCTGGACAGCGCCGCGGAAAAATTCGCAGAGGCCATCCGTGGCCCGGAAGGCGCCGAAGGCACCATGGCGTTCATGCAAAAGCGTCCCCCCAAATGGGCAGACAACGACGAATGATTGCGGAGCAAGGGGGAGGGTCGATCCACTTCCAGAAAATGTTGAGGGCCAAGGATGGCCCGAAACAAGCGCACATGGACGTGCTCGTAGCGGTTTTCTGGAAGTGGATCGACCCTCCCCCTTGCGGCATGCACCCAACTCAGAGAAAACCACAATGCTAAAAAAACTCCTGATAGCCAACCGAGGCGAAATCGCCGTAAGGGTGATCCGCACCGCAAAAGCCCTGGGCTACCGCACCGTCGCGGTCTACTCCGAAGCAGACGCCAACGCCCTGCACGTGGAACTGGCCGACGAAGCCGTCTGTATCGGCCCGGCACAGGTCTCAGCCTCCTACCTGAATGCCGAAGCCATCCTCGATGCGGCTCGAAGAACAGGCGCTGACTGCGTTCACCCCGGTTACGGCTTCCTTTCCGAGAACTCCGCCTTCGCCAAAGCCTGCAAAGACGCCGGCCTGGTCTTTGTTGGCCCGCCGGAATCCGCCATCGAACTGATGGGCAGCAAACGCCGCTCCAAGATCGCCATGCAGGAAGCCGGCGTCCCCGTCGTTCCCGGTTACGAGGGCGACAACGCCAGCGACGACGAACTGATCCAGGCCGCGGCCGATATCGGCTACCCGCTGATGGTCAAAGCCTCCGCCGGTGGCGGCGGCCGGGGCATGCGCCTGGTGGAGAGTGAGGACCAACTCGCCGACAACCTCAAACGCGCGCGCTCCGAGGCCAAACAGGCCTTCGGTGACGACGAACTTATCCTGGAAAAAGCCGTCATCGAACCCCGGCACGTGGAGATCCAGGTCTTTGCCGACCGCCACGGCAACGCCGTCTACCTGGGCGAGCGGGACTGCTCAGTGCAACGGCGCCACCAGAAGGTGGTCGAAGAAGCCCCCTCCCCCTTCGTCACCCCCGACCTCCGCCAGGCCATGGGCGAGGCCGCCGTGCGGGCCGCGCTCGCTTGCGGTTATGAAGGCGCCGGCACCGTCGAGTTTCTCGTGGACAAGGACCGCAACTTCTACTTCCTCGAAATGAACACCCGCCTGCAAGTGGAACACCCGGTCACCGAACTGATAACCGGCCAGGACCTGGTGGCCTGGCAGCTTGCCGTTGCCGAGGGTCAGCCCCTGCCGCTGGCACAGGAGGAGATCACACTCAATGGCCATGCCATCGAAGTGCGCCTCTACGCTGAGGACCCGGCCCACGGCTTCACCCCTCAGACCGGCGAACTGCACCGGTTTGAGCCTGCCGAAGGTCAAGGCCTGCGCTACGACACCGGCATCCGCTCCGGCGACGCCGTCAGCCCCCACTACGATCCCATGCTCGCCAAAGTCATCGCCTGGGGCCAGACCCGGGACGAAGCGCGCCGCCGGCTGGTCCGCGCCCTGGAGGACACGACAGTATTCGGAGTCACCACCAACCGCTGGTTCCTCAGCCGGATCATCGCCGATGACACCTTCGGCGCCGGTGAAGCCACCACCGGCTTCCTGCAAAGCGCGTTCGCCGACGATCCATCCCTATCGCCCCAGAAACTCAGCATCCGGGAACTGGCCCTGAGCGCCTGCGCCCTGGGCCTTGGCAATTCAGGCCAAGGCGGCTGGAGTAACGCACCCGCAACGCAGATACCCATCAAGCTGGAGGTGCAGGACGAAACCCTGGAACTGAAGGTCCGCAAAAGCGGCAACCGCCTGTCCGTGAGCCACGGCGATGACGAATACCATCTGGATGTCCAGAGCCATGCCGATGGCCTGTTATGCATCATCGACAATGGCGTTCGTCAGCGTTGCCAATACCACCGGGAAGGCAATTCCCTATATTTGCAGGCGCTCGGCCAGTCCTGGGCGGTGCGGGATGTAACCCACCAGCCAGCGGCTGGCAGCGCCGGCACTGGTAGCGGCAAGCTCCAGGCCAGCATGGATGGGGCTATCATTGATGTACTGGTGGCCGAAGGCGACACCGTGGAGCAAGGCCAGACCCTGGTCATCCTCGAAGCCATGAAGATGGAACACCCGGTCAAGGCCGACCGATCTGGCGTTGTCGCCGGCGTGCATACCCGCACCGGGGCACAGGTCAAACGCAGCCAACTCCTGGTGGAAATTACAGTCACTGAAGAGAAAACATGAACCAAGACACCGTATCTGCCCGAGACATCTTCCGCAGCCTGCCCGGCGTCCTCCGCCGGTTTCCCGCCATTGCGAAGGGACTGTATTACTACTCCGTGAAGGATGAGAACGCAGACCTGACCCTGGGCAAGCTGATCGAGCAGAACGCTGAAAAATACGGCAACCGCCCCGCCATCCTGTTCGAGGACCGGTCCATTACCTGGAGCGAACTCGATACCTGGAGCAACCGCATCGCCCACTACCTCAAAGACAAGGGGCTGGTAAAGGGCGAGGCCATTGCCGTGCTGCTGGAGAACCGGCCCGAACTGCTGGCCGTGGTTGCCGGCGCAGCCAAGGTCGGCATTGCCTGCGCCATGCTCAACACCTCCCAGAAGGGCAAGGTCCTGGCCCACAGCATCAACCTGATCCAACCGCGTATGGTGGTGGTTGGTGAAGAACTGGTGGACCACATCGAGGACATCCGCGGCGACATTCGCCCCAGGCACAGTCAGCCCTTCCAGTTTCTCGCTGATACCAACACCCTGAATATGTTTGGCGAAGCACCGGCCGGCTATACCAACATGGCGGAGCAGATCAGCAGCTATTCGGGAACCCGCCCGCTGCTGAGTAACCCGCCCACCATGGGCGATACCGCCATTTACCTGTTCACCTCCGGCACTACCGGCCTGCCCAAGGCCGCACCCGGCTCCCACCGCAAGTTCGTCAAGGCCTACGGCGGCTTCGGCATGATGTCGCTGGCCATGGAGCCGGAGGACGTTCTCTACTGCACCCTGCCCCTGTACCACGGCACCGCCCTGCTGGTGTGCTGGGGTTCGGTACTGGCCGGTGGCTCTGCCATCGCCCTGCGCCGCAAGTTCTCCGCCACCGCCTTCTGGGACGATGTGCGCCGCTACAACGCCACCACCTTCGGCTACGTGGGCGAACTCTGCCGCTACCTGCTGAACCAGCCCCCAAGTGACCAGGACCGCAACCACAGCCTGACCAAGATGATCGGCAACGGCCTGCGCCCATCCATCTGGAAAGAGTTCAAGGAACGCTTCGGCATCGAAACCGTGGCAGAGCTCTACGCCTCGTCCGAGGGCAATATCGGCTTCAGCAACTTCTTCAACATGGACAACACCGTCGGCTTCTCCACCGCACCCTACAAACTGGTGAAGTACCACGAGGGCACCCGTGATCCGATCCGCAACGACAAAGGCAAACTGGAAGAGGTCAAAAAGGGCGAGCCTGGCCTGTTGATCGGCGAGATCACCAAGAAGTGGTCGTTCGAGGGCTACACCCAGAAGGAAGCCACGGAGCAATCCATCCTCCGGGATGCCTTCAAGAAGGGCGATGCCTGGTTCAATACCGGGGACGTGCTCAAAGAAATCGGATTCGGACACCTGCAGTTCGTGGACCGGATGGGGGACACGTTCCGCTGGAAGGGGGAGAACGTCTCGACCACGGAGGTGGAGAACATCATCGACGGCTCCGGCATGGCAGAGGAAGCCATTGTCTATGGTGTGGAGATCCCCGGGACGAACGGCAAAGCCGGCATGGTCACGTTGGTGCCCCACAACAGCGGCAAGGATTTCGACGTCAACCGTCTGTTCGCCTACCTGCAGGATAACCTGCCGCCCTATGCGGTGCCGGTATTTGTCCGGGTCACCCACGCCATCGAGAAAACGGGTACCTTCAAGTACCGGAAGGTGGATATCCAGAAGCTCGGTTACTCCCTCCGGCCCCGTGAGGAGGTGTTCGCCTGCTTGCCAGGTGATTCCGGGTATACCTTGCTTGATTCGGAGCTGGTTTCTCGGATTGATGCTGGGGAGGTTCGGTTTTGACCTTTGATGTTTGGTCGTGGATTGGCCCTAGCCTGTTAGGTTCGGGGTTTGCCGGGCTGGGGTAGTCTTCCCAAAAACCGCTACGAGCACGTCCATGTGCGCTTGTTTCAGGCCATCCTTGGCCTTCAACATTTTTGGGAAGACTACCCCAGCCCGGCAATCAAAACTTGGGAGTTATAGCCACGCGTCTGACGTCACCAATGATTCCAGGGCCTGCTCTGCTCGACTATCTCTGCCAAGTTTAGAGAGTGAGAGTGGGTGGCCCCTCCCAAAAATGTCGGAGGCCAAGGATGGCCGGAGTCAAGCGCACACGGACGTGCTTGTAGCGGTTTTTGGGAGGGGCCACCCACTCTCACCACCCCCAAAACCAGGCAGGCTAGGAACGCAAATCAGGCCAGAACTCAGGACCCAACCTTGAGCACCACCTTACCGGTAGCCTTGCGACCTGTGAGCGCCCCCAAGGCCTCCTCATAGTCCTCGAATTCGTAGATGGCGCTGATTTTGGGGTCAATCTTGCCCTCGGAGAACAGCTTCATCAGATCCATCATGTTCTGGGCACTGACCTCCGGCTCCCGGCGGGTGAAATCGCCCCAGAACACGCCGACCACGGAGCAGCCCTTGAGCAACGTCAGGTTCGCCGGGATTTTCGGAATCTCGCCGGCGGCGAAGCCGACGATCAGGTGGCGGCCGTTCCAGGCCATGGCGCGCAAGGCCTGTTCAGTGAAGTCGCCGCCGACGGGGTCGTAGATTACATCCACACCCTTGCCCTTGGTGAGCTTCTTGGCGGTTTCCTTCAGGGGTTCTTCAGAGTAGTTGATCAGCTCGTCGGCGCCGGCTTCTTTTGCGACCGCCAGTTTCTCGGCCGAGCTGGCTGCGGCGATAACGCGGGCACCCATGGCTTTGCCGAGTTCAACGGTGGCCAGGCCCACGCCGCCGCTGGCGCCGAGCACCAGCAGGGTTTCGCCCGGCTGGAGGTTGGCCCGCTGTTTGAGGGCGTGGTAGGACGTGCCGTATACCATGGTGAAGGCGGCGGCTTTCTCATCGGACATGCCGTCCGGCACTGGCAGGAGGTTGTCTTCTGCGGTCACCACTTCCTCTGCGAAGGCGCCGTGACCGGTGAGGCCGGCGACCCGGTCACCGATCTTGAAGCGGGTGACTTTCTCGCCCACCTCGATAACCTCGCCAGCCATTTCGCCGCCCGGCGAGAACGGCAGGGGCGGTTTGAACTGGTACTTGTTCTCGATGATCAGGGTGTCCGGGAAGTTCAGGCCGGCGGCCTTGACCCGAACCTTGACTCCCCTGCCCTTCACTTCGGGGCTGGGTACTTCTTCAATGACCAGTTTGTCGGCGGGGCCGTATTCCTTGCAGAGTATGGCTTTCATGGATTCTCCCGAGATTGTTTGTTGTTCGACCGGCGATTCCGGAATTCTTGATAGCGATCAAGCTAAACACTCTCGGGCCATGAGGCAAATCAGGATCCTTTATTTTTCAGAATAAACGCCGCTTATTGTCGGGCTTTTCCGGGACATGCTCAGAGCAGCGATCCGGCATAGATGAGCGCACCAACCAGGCAGACCGCCGCGGCGATCAGGCCGAACTTCAGGGCCGGGGAAAAGCCCGAGGGTTTGCTCCTGGAAGCGGTAACCGCTTCATCATGGTTGACCAGCTTCTGGTCCTGCTTTGAGTCGCGAATCAGTTGGATCATTTCTTCACACTGTTCGGCGGAAAACGACTGCGGGTTGAAACTGTCCAGCCCGTGGCGCTCGAGAAACTTTCGCACGTCGGCCGACAGCGGAACGTATTTCATGGACCAGTCACTGAAGGTCCGCGTCTCGATGGGTTCCTCGATCAGGGTCATGATGTTCCGGTGCCGATCATCTTCCTTTATCCGGCCGAAGGTCTTCCGGACTTCGTTTTCTTCCCCCTCCAGATACTGGAAAAACCGGTTATTGCCGTAGTAGAGGCCGCCCACCAGGTTTGCGCTGGCGTTGTTTTTACGGGACGTCAGCAGAATCCGGGCGACGTGGGGCTCCACCCCTTTATCAACGGGCTGGGCTTCGAACGTAGCTTCACTGGCATAGGCCAGACGTATCAGGGACATACTGCGTCTCCATTAATTGGCGAAGGGAAAAGAGTAAGTTGGCTGCAAGATACGCTCGAACCTGTCGCTGCGGATCACAGGTGTGCTTCGGCGGAATTCCGTCGCAGTGATCAGAGATGAATCAGAGGACGATTTCGGCTATCCTTCGCGCACCTGTCGCGGGCCTGCGCCCGTTCTGTTGTCTGTTTGCCGGGATTTTCCATGTTCGACATCATCCACCTGCTTGAAATGATCGGGGTCGTCGCCTTTGCCATTTCCGGCATGATCGTGGCCCGTTCCAAGAACATGGACCCGGTGGGTGTGTTTACCATCGGCTTTATCACGGCCCTCGGTGGCGGCACCCTGCGTGATCTGATCATGGACAACCACCCGCTTTACTGGATCAAGCACGAAGAGCAACCCATCCTGATCCTCGCCATGGCCATCGTGTTCAGTTACTGGAGCCGTGCCCACAGCCTGCGGGAGTCCCGCATTGTGTTTCCGGACGCCATCGGGCTGGGGATTTTTTCCATCCTGGGGGCGCAACTGGCGCTGGACCTGGGCCACTCCTGGTTCGTTGCTTCCCTGCTCGGAGTGATGACCGGAACCTTCGGTGGCGCCCTGCGGGATACCCTGTGCAACGAGGTGCCGTACATTTTCCGGAAGGACCAGATCTACGCTTCTATCTCGTTCGCGGGGTGCTGGCTGTACTTTCTCTGCCAATGGTCGCTGGAGAGCGAGGCCCTGGCACTGACCATCGGGCTGCTGTTCATCGTGATCGTCCGGATGCTGGCTGTCCGCTTCGATATTCGCCTGCAAAGGGACCCGAGCCAGCAATAGGCATCTTTCTGTAATCCTGAACTGTCAATCATCCCTTGGCCTGAGAAAGCTCAGACGGTAACATTGCCGTTTTTTCACGCAATTCAAAACCGTTCGGCTCCAACCGGGCCCAAACCCCAACTTCCAGCATCCTGTGAGGCAGACATCCGTCATGCTTGAACGACTGTTCCAACTCCAGGCCCACGGCACCACCGTTCGTAAAGAAGTGGTTGCGGGCATCACCACCTTCCTGACCATGGCCTACATCATCGTGGTCAATCCGAGCATCCTGTCGTCCACCGGCATGGATTTCGGGGCGGTCTTCGTGGCCACCTGTCTGGCAGCCACCATTGGCACCCTGATCATGGGTCTGTGGGCCAACTACCCGATTGCCCTGGCTCCGGGCATGGGCCTGAACGCGTTCTTCTCGTTCACGGTGGTCGGCAGCATGGGCTACAGCTGGGAAGTGGCGCTGGGCGCGGTGTTCCTGTCCGGCTTCATCTTCTTCATCCTGAGCGTGGTGAAAGTCAGGGAGTGGCTGATCAACAGCATCCCGATGTCCCTGCGCTTCGGCATCTCTGCCGGTATCGGTTTCTTCCTGGCTCTGATTGCCCTGAAGAACGCCGGTATCGTGGTTGATCACCCCGCCACTCTGGTGGGCATGGGTGACATCAAGGTGGCCGAGAGTCTGCTGTTCTTTGGTGGCTTCGTGCTGATCTGTGCCCTGTCCTTCCGCAAGATTACCGGCGCCGTGATGATCGGTATTCTCGCCATCACCGTGGTTGCCATGATGCTGGGCATGGTCGAGTACAAGGGCTTTGTCTCCGCGCCGCCAAGCCTGGCCCCGACCTTCATGCAGCTGGATCTGGCCGGTGCCTTCAATGTCGGCATGATCAGTGTGATCTTTGCCTTCCTGTTCGTGGACCTGTTTGATACCTCCGGCACCCTGATCGGCGCCGCCCAGCGCGGCGGCCTGCTGGACAAGGACGGCAAGCTGCCACGCCTGGGCCGGGCCCTGATGTCTGACTCCGTTGCCACCATGTCCGGCGCGGCGCTCGGTACCTCAACCACCACCAGCTACATCGAATCCACCGCAGGCATCTCCGCCGGCGGCCGCACCGGCCTGACCGCGGTGGTGGTCGCAGTGCTTTTCCTGGCGTGTCTGCTGTTGTCGCCGATTGCCAGCATCATTCCCCCCTATGCCACTGCGCCGGCGCTTTTGTACGTAGCCGTGCTGATGGCCAGCGGCCTGAAACTGATAGACTGGGACGACATTACCGACGCAGCCCCGGCGATTGTCACCGCGCTGACCATGCCGCTGACTTTCTCCATCGCCAACGGCATTGCCCTTGGCTTCATTACCTATGCGGTGATCAAGGCGCTGTCCGGCCGCTGGTCTGATCTCAATGCCAGCGTCGTGACCATTGCCGTTGTCTTCGTCCTGAAATTCATGTTCCTGGATGTCGCCTGAGCGGCATCCTGACCTGTGACCGGATACCCCATGGATTACTTCTCAGAGAGCATCAAACAGGCCATCCGCACCGTTCCGGACTGGCCGAAACCGGGCGTGACCTTCCGCGACATCACCACTGTCCTGCAGGACAAGACAGCGTTCCGGAAACTGATCGACGCCTTCGTTCACCGCTACCACGGTCACGAGATCGATGCTGTGGCCGCCGTTGATGCCCGGGGCTTCATCATCGGTTCGGCCCTGGCCTATGAGCTCAACGCCTCGTTGGTGCTGGTGCGCAAGAAAGGCAAGCTGCCCTTCGATACCCTGGTGGAAGACTACGAGCTGGAATACGGCACCGCCTCGGTAGAGCTGCACAAGGATGCGTTCAAGTCCGGCGACAAGGTGGTTCTGGTGGACGATCTGATCGCCACCGGCGGCACCATGCTTGCAGCTTCCCGCCTGATCCGCCGCATCGGCGCGGAGATCGTGGAAGTAGCAGCGATGATTGACCTGCCGGACCTGGGCGGCTCCCGGAAGCTGCAGGAGGAAGGCCTTCAGGTCTATACTGTGTGTTCGTTCGAAGGAGACTGACCAACATCACACAGGAGGCGGCCATGCCCGATTACCAACACCACTGGAAGGATGGCACACCGGTCCATCTGCCACTCGGCAAGATTGTCTGCATTGGCCGCAACTACGCCGAACACGCCAAGGAACTGAACAATCCGGTTCCGGACGAGCCGCTGCTGTTTATCAAGCCCTTCACAGCAGCGGTTCACATTACCCGCCCCCTGGATATCCCCAAGGATCGTGGCGAAGTTCATTTTGAAACCGAACTGGCGGTGCTGATTGGTCGCCCACTAACCAACGCTTCCGCCAGCGAGGCCGAATCGGCCATCCTAGGTTATGGCCTGGCGCTGGACCTCACTCTTCGGGACATCCAGAGCAAACTGAAGGAAAAGGGCCAGCCCTGGGAACGCGCAAAGGCGTTTGATGGTGCTTGCCCGCTGTCCCCGTTTGTCGCCGCCGACAAATTGCCCAGGGACAATATCCACTTCACCATGGACCTCGACGGCGAACGCCGCCAGACCGGCGACACCCGGGACATGCTCAACCCTATCGTGCCCCTGATCGCCCATATCAGCAGCCATTTCTCCCTGATGCCCGGCGATGTGGTGCTGACCGGCACCCCGAAAGGTGTCGGCCCGCTTCAATCCGGCCAGACCCTGACTCTGGAACTGGAGGACTTGCTGTTCCTGCAAACAAGGGTAACCTGAACGGTCGTGACTGCCCGTTGTCAGTGACGATCCCACTCCCGATAACGGACGTATAAATGGCATGGCAAGAAAACCGGTTACCTCCCGAACAGGGCGCTTCTTCAAACTCGCCGGCATGACCGCTTCGGTGGCCGGGCAATACGCCGGCCAACGGGCGAGGCGTGTGTTCCGCACTGAAAACGACGAAGGCGCTCAGAGCGAAAGCTATACCCGCATGGCCGGCCAGATCGCGGACACCCTCGGCGAGCTCAAGGGTGCGGTGATGAAGGTTGGCCAGATCGCGTCCCAGACCCAGGATTTTCTGCCCCGGGAGTTCTCCGAGGCCCTGGAGAAGCTGCAGAAAGAAGCACCCCCCATGCCCTTTGAGGTGATTGTCGAGCAGATCGAAGCGGAGCTGGGCAAACCCCTGGGCGAACTCTACGAATACGTGCAGGAGGCGCCCTACGCCTCCGCCAGCATTGGCCAGGTGCACCGGGCTCGGTTGCACGACGGCACCGATGTTATCGTCAAGGTCCAGTATCCTGGCGTGGATGACTCCTGCGACTCGGACCTCAAGCAGCTGCGGATGACCCTGCGCCTGGGCGGCCTGCTGAAAATGCCGAAGGAATCGGTGGACCAGCTGTTCGCCGAGATCCGGGAACGCCTCCACGAAGAGCTGGATTACGAGAACGAAGCGAAGAACATCCAGCTGTTTCGGGACTTTCACCAGGACCAGCCCTGGGTGCTGATCCCGGCGGTGATCGACAGCCATTCCACCCGCCGGGTGCTGACCCTGGAACTGGTGGAGGGCGATCACGTCAGCAAGGTGACCCCGGACCGCTACGACCAGGACACCCTCAATCTGATCGGCCACCGGATTTTCATGATCATGGCGGACCAGCTGTTCCGGTTCCAGTGCATCCATGGCGATCCCCACGCCGGCAATTTCGCCTATCGCCCGGATGGCAGCATCGTCCTCTATGATTTCGGCTGCGTGAAGAAACTGAAGCCGGAGATTGTGGAGGCCTACCGCAAGGCCCTGATCGCGGCGCTGGAGGAAGACTACGAGGCCCTGGACCGGCACCTGATCGACCTGGGCGCCCGGGTTGGCAGCCAGCCGGCGGTAGACGAGGCGTACTACGCCATGTGGAGGGACATTCTCATCGTTCCGTTCCAGGGCGACGAGCCCTACGATTTCGCCGAGGCGGATATTCACAAGCACGTGGCGGCCAAGACCAGCACGGTGTTCAAGTATCTGGATTATTTCAAGCCACCGGTGGAGAGCATCTTTATCGACCGGATGATTGCCGGGCATTACTGGATGCTGAAGCGGCTGGGGGTTCAGGCGGCGTTTCGAGTGGAGTTGGAGAGGTATCTGAAGATGGGGTCAGATGAAGGCGTTCATCTGACCCCTGAGTAAGACCGAGTGTTAAGTCGGGGTCAGATGAAAGCTTTCATCTGACCCCATTTTCACCGACCCTGGAGCAAAGCATAGAGCTGGGCGCCAGGTCGGGGTCTGAAGAAAGCCTTCTTCTGACCCCATTTTCACCTACCGGTTACCCGCAAGCCGAGACACCCACTCGGCAACCCCCTCACTGGCGCCCTTGCGAATGACATTCGCGCGGGATACCGAGGCGGGCTCGCCTGGATCGATCACGGTGATCGGCACATCCATATCTACCTCATACACCAGCCCCGCTGCGGGGTAGACCTGCAGCGAGGTCCCCACAATCAGCAGGTGATCGGCGGTGCGCACCACCTCGGCGGCTTTTTCCAGCATCGGCACTTCCTCACCGAACCACACGATGTGGGGCCGGAGCTGTTTGCCGCGGTCGCAGCAGTCGCCGGGATTGATATCGTTGTAACCGATGTCGTACACCAGCTCCTGATAGGCCGAGCTGCGGGCCTTGGTGAGTTCACCGTGGAGGTGGATGACGTTGGAGGAGCCGCCCCGCTCGTGCAGGTCGTCCACGTTCTGGGTCACGATGGTCACCCGGTAACGTTTCTCCAGCTCCGCCAGCAGGCAGTGGGCCTGGTTGGGCTGGGCGTCCTTCAGCTGGCGGCGGCGCTCGTTGTAGAAGCGCAACACCAGGTCGCGGTTGCGTTGGAAGGCTTCGGGGGTGGCCACGTCATACACGCTGTGCTGCTCCCACAAGCCGCCGTTGTCACGGAAGGTGGAGAGGCCGCTTTCGGCGCTGATGCCAGCGCCGGTGAGTACGACGATATGGTCCTGCATCAGTCGAAGATCTTGCCCGGGTTCATGATGCCATTGGGGTCGAACACCTGCTTGATACCCTTCAGGTAGGCGATTTCCGCCTCACTGCGGGTGTACTGCAGATACGGCTTCTTGGTCATGCCCACGCCGTGTTCGGCAGAGACACTACCCTCGTAGCGCTGGACGATCTCGAACACCCACTTGTTGACCTGCTGGCACTTCTCGAAGAAGTCTTCCTTGGCCATGTCTTCCGGCTTGAGGATATTCAGGTGCAGGTTGCCATCACCGATGTGACCGAACCAGATAATCTCGAAATCCGGGTAATGCTCGGCCACCACGTTGTCGATTTCCTCCAGGAAGCCCGGCACCTTGGAGACCACCACAGAGATGTCGTTCTTGTAGGGAATCCGAGGCGCGATGGACTCGGAGATGCGCTCCCGCAGCTGCCACAGGTTCTGGGCCTGGGTTTCGCTCTGGCTGATCACGCCGTCCAGCACCCAGCCTTCCTCGACACACTGCTCGAACAGCGTCATGGCATCATCCATAACCTGGTCGGACACCGCCTCGAACTCCAGCAACGCGTAGTAAGGCGCTTCGGTCTCGAAAGGTGCCTGCACCTGGCCATGGGCCAGTACATGCTGCATGGCCTGGTGGGAGAAGAACTCGTAAGCAGTCAGGTCGAGCTTCTTCTGGAACGCCTGGAGCACGTCCATGGTGTTGGTGAGGTCGTTCAGGCCCAACACCAGCACGGTCAGGTCATCCGGCTTGCGGGTCAGCTTCATGGTGGCCTCGGTGATGAAGCCCAGGGTACCCTCGGCGCCAATAAACAGATGGCGCAGGTCATAGCCGGTGTTGTTCTTGGCCAGGTCCTTGTTCAGATCCAGAACGTCGCCCTTGCCGGTCACCACTTTCAGGCCGGCAACCCAGTCCCGGCTCATGCCATATCGGATCACCTTGATGCCACCTGCGTTGGTGGACAGGTTGCCGCCGAGCTGGCTGGAGCCGGCGGACGCGAAATCCACCGGGTAATAGAGGTCATTTTCCTCGGCAAAGTTCTGCAGCTGCTCGGTCACCACGCCGGCCTGGCACCGGACGGTGCGGTCACTGGCGTTGAAGTGGAGGATCTGGTTCATGTTATCGAACGCAACCACTACCTCACCATTGGCCGCGACCGCGCCGGCACTAAGGCCGGTACGGCCGCCGGAGGGCACCAGGGCCACCTGGTTCTCGTTGGCGAACCTGACCAGCGCCTGCACCTGCTCGGTGGTCTTCGGCAGCGCAATAGCCAGGGGCTTGGGTGGATAAATCTTGGTCCAGTCCTTGCCGTAGGTATCCAGGTCCGCGGGGTCGGTCAGCACCTTGCCCGGGGTATCGCCAGTGGCAATCAGCTCTTTGAGGGAGGCAATGATCTGTTCAGAACTCATGAGTGCGTCAGTCTCGTCAGGGTTGGGCCGGAGCCTGTTGATACGCCATTCACAGGGAATTGATTCAGGCAAACCGGCGCGCTGTGAAAATCTCCGTTTATGGTATCATACCGCCCCTGTTCTGTGAGCCAGGCCGACGATCCCTGGCTCCAGGTCATTTCATGTGACGAAAGGTTCGGAAGCAAGCCAATGTCAAATACGTCTCTCGAAAAGAGCAAAATCCGGATCCTGCTGCTGGAAGGCGTGCATCAATCTGCTATTGATACCCTGAATGCCGCGGGTTACACCAACATCGAGTATCTGACTCACTCACTGGGCGAAGAAGAGCTGATCGAGAAGATCGCCGATGCGCATTTTATCGGTATCCGCTCGCGCACCCAGCTGACCGAGAAAGTATTTGAAGCCGCCCAGAAACTGGTGGCGGTAGGTTGCTTCTGTATCGGCACCAACCAGGTCGACCTCAAGGCGGCCACCCGTCGCGGTATCGCCGTCTTCAACGCGCCCTTCTCCAACACCCGTTCGGTGGCGGAACTGGTGCTGGCCCAGGCCATCCTGCTGCTGCGTGGCGTACCGGAAAAGAACGCCAAGGCCCATCGCGGCGAATGGCTGAAGTCCGCCAAAAACAGCTTCGAGATCCGTGGCAAGAAACTGGGCATCATCGGCTATGGCAACATCGGTACCCAGTTCAGTGTCCTTGCCGAAGGCCTGGGCATGGATGTGTACTTCTACGATGTGGTCTCCAAGCTGCCGATCGGCAACGCCACCCAGGTCGGCACCCTGCAGGAGCTCCTCAACATTGCGGATGTGGTTTCCCTGCACGTACCGGAAACCCCGGCCACCAAGTACATGTTCAAGGCCGAGCAGTTTGCCCAGATGAAGCCGGGCAGCATCCTGATGAATGCCTCCCGTGGCACCGTGGTGGACATCGACGCTCTCGCCGATGCCCTGAGCTCCGGCAAGCTGCTGGGCGCTGCCATTGACGTATTCCCGGTCGAACCCAAGTCCAACAACGAGGAGTTCATCTCTCCGCTGCGCGAGTTCGACAACGTCATCCTGACCCCGCACGTGGGCGGCTCCACCATGGAAGCCCAGGAGAACATCGGCCGCGAAGTGGCTGAAAAGCTGGCCATGTACAGCGATAACGGCACCTCCGTTTCCTCCGTGAACTTCCCGGAAGTGGCCCTGCCCTCTCACCCGAACCAGCACCGCCTGCTGCACATCCACGAGAACGTGCCGGGTGTGATGTCCGAGATCAACCAGGTGTTCTCCGAGAACGAGATCAACGTTTGTGGCCAGTACCTGCAGACCAAGGAGGACATCGGTTACGTGGTGATTGATGTGGACAAGGCCTACAGCGAGCTGGCTCTCGAGAAGCTGCGCCAGGTCAAGGGCACCATCCGCTGCCGCGTGCTGTTCTGAGCTACCACGCAACGATCGCAGTAACACAGAAGCCCGGGCCAATGCCCGGGCTTTTTTGTATCAGCAGATCAGCGCGGAACCTGAAGCAACAGGTTGGGCGAGCCGCTGTTGATATCTCCAAGCACATTGGCCGCCGCCAGCTCATCCAGCGCCGTATCAACCTGATCCGGAGTCAGTCCCGGATCTGACCCCAGCAAAAGGGCCGCAGCGCCGGCCACATGGGGCGAGGCCATGGAGGTTCCGCTGATGGTGTTGGTTTCCGTATCGCTCTGGTACCAGGCAGCGGTAATGTCGGAGCCCGGTGCGAACAGGTCCAGGCAGGTCCCGAAGTTGGAGAATGAAGAACGCTGGTCCTCGCGGGTGGTACTGCCGACGGTAATGGCCTCGGGCACCCGGTTCGGGGAACCGCTGCAGGCGTCAGCATCGCTGTTGCCAGCAGCCACCACAAAGGTCACGCCCTGCTCGACCGCTCCGCGCACAGCCTCGTCAAGCGCATCGGAATTGCCGCCACCAAGGGACATGTTCGCCACCGCGGGGGCCTGGTGATTTGCCGCCACCCAGTCAACGCCGGCAATCACGTCGGCGTTACTGCCCGCGCCCGAGCAATCCAGCACCCTCACCGCAGCCACCGACGCCTGCTTGGCGACACCATAGGTGCTGCCAACAGCTGTGCTGGCGACATGGGTACCATGGCCGTTACAGTCGGAAGTATCCGATGGGTCAGTCTCACCGCCAACGTTAAGCAGGGAACCAACTATCGGCAGGCCTCCGAGGCCCAACAGACCGGTGTCGTTCACAGCGAAGTTGCGCCCTTCAATGACCCGGCCCGTGAATTCCTGGTGGGAAGCCCTGAGCCCGGTATCGATGACATACACATTCACCCCTCCGCCGGCCCGATCCGGGTACTGGTAGGTTTCATCCAGCGGGAGGTACGCCTGGTCCACCCGGTCCAGGCCCCAGGTGGCACCTGCCTGGGTGGCATTGGCCATGACGACCGTGTCCGGCTCCACTGCCAGCACACCCGGCATGGATTCGAGCATGGCTGCCTGGGTCTCACTCAGCTCAACCGCCGCCCCGGTAAGGGCGGTCTGGTACAGATGAAGGAGCTCACCTCCCCCAACGGCCACCAGGATGGCATTCACACCGGCCAGGAGGTCTGCCACCCCGAGCAGGCTCGGAAGCTCCGGATCCAGACGAAGAATGTAACGCCCCGGCATGATGTCACCGGCCTGCAGCGTCTGTTCGCTGCCGGTCTGTTCAGTTTCACCATCCAGCAGCCCTGCCTGGGCAGGTATGGCTGCCACCAGGGCAACGCTGAGACAGGTGGCGGTCAGGGTTGTTCTTATCATGGTATCGGCTCCTTTGCTTCGTGGTTTTGTTGGGGAACTACCCGAACAAGGTTGCGTCAGAACGCCACGAAGTCCATGCAGAAGGGGCCAATACAACGCTGGTTTTCAGAGATTTAATGAAAAATCCCGGATTTTCCCTTGAGAAAGCGGGGATACGAGCCATGGTTAGAGTAGAGGCTGGTTCCGACCAGCCCATTCATAACGCGACAGGAGAAAATCGATGTCACTCAGGGAGTCCCTGTTGAACAAACTGCAAACCCAGACCGAACACTGGAGCAGGCAGATCGACCAGTTACGGGCAGAGGCGGACGCCAAGATGGCCAAGGCCGAGGATGACAAGGCGGAAGCGGAAATTCAGAAAGAGTTTTCGGAGAAGATCCAGTCCCTCGAGGACCAGATAGAAACCGCCCGGACCAAGCTCGGTGAGCTCAAGGAATCAGGCGAGGATCAGCTGGACAATCTCAAACAGCGTATCGACGAGTGGCTGCCCAGCAACACCAATTGAGCCAGACACAAAAAAGGCTCCGGAGTTTTCACACCCGGAGCCTTTTTGGATTCCCTGACCCTTATTGCATCGGTACCAGGGTCAGTTCCACCCGACGGTTCTGCTCACGCCCGGCGTCAGTGTCGTTGGAAGCAATGGGATAACGCTCGCCGTAGCCTACCGCACGGGTACGCTTGGGCTCGATACCCTGATTCAGCAGGAAATCCCGTACTGAACCGGCACGCTGCTCACTCAGCATCTGGTTGTAGCTGTCAGAGCCTGAGCTGTCAGTGTGGCCTTCGATCTGGATGACGGTCTTGTCGTATTCCTTCAGAACCAGCGCTACGGACTCCAGGGTACCGCTGAAGGACGGCTTGATGGAGGACTGGTTCAGGTCAAAGGTGATGTTGCCCGGCATGACCAGCTCGATCTGGTCACCGTTACGGACCACGCGTACACCGGTGCCTTCGAGCTTCCGACGCAGCTCTGCTTCCTGCTTGTCCATGTAGTAACCGATACCGCCACCGATAGCAGCACCACTGGCCGCACCGATCAGGGCGCCCTTGCCCCGGTCACTGCTGCTGGAAGTTGCGGCACCCACTGCGGCACCACCGATCGCACCAATGATGCTGCCCTTGGTTGCGCTCGAGGTTTTCTCTTCGCCGGTGTAGGGATCGTAGGTCATGCAGCCACCCAGACCCACGGTAGCTACTGCAAATGCAAGAATCGTTTTTTTCACAGCTTTCTCCTGCGCCATTATAAAACCCGGCGGTGTATGTGACATGCGACCGACTCAGGCCGCATTCACCGCCTTCCTGGTGAATGTATCAATGATGGTATTGAATACCGTTGCCTGCAAATCCTGGGCTTCGTTCACTAGATGATGACGCCCATCCGGGATTCTCAGTTCCTCTACCGAGGAAAATTTATTGCGAATGATCCGCAGATTGTGCTGCCAGTCCACGGTCAGATCCTTCTCGCCCTGCACCACCGTAACCGGAAAGTTTATCGGCCGGGCCGATTCAATATGCGGCACCCATTGCCGCAATGCCGTGACCCAGTCCACATGCACCGCCCTTGCCTGCAGCGGGTCATGGTCCTTCAGGAAGCGGAGGAAGCGGGTATCACCACTGTTCTCTGCAAAGACCCGACGCCAGCGTCTGATGAACGGCCTGACCAGCGTGTGCAGAAACTTCGCGCCAAGCCAGCCCATGGGCCGGACCAGGGGCGCCAGCAGAACCACTTCCTTGAAATCCGAGGTTTCCGTCGAGTGCTGGTTCGAGAGCAGGTAGTCAATCAGTATCGCGCCGCCGGTACTCTGCCCCACGGCAAACCAGGGCTCACGCACCTTGCCCCGGGCCTGATCCATCACCGCTGTCAGCACCTGCTGGTACTCCAGGAAACTGCCGATCGCCGCCGGCGTGCCGCTGGAGAGACCGTGCCCCGGCTGATCGTACGCCAGGACATCCAGGCCCGCCCCCAGACAACGGTCGATCAGCTGGCTGTACAGGCCGACGTGATCGAAGTAGCCGTGCAGGATAAAGACCGTGCCCCGGGATTCCGGCAGCCGGTAATAGTGCACCATGACTTCGTGCTCACCGGCATTCACGTAGCCCTGATGGTAATGCACCTCCGAGTGCTCCACCCAGAGATCCAGGCCGTAGAACCGGCAGTACGCGACCATCTCGTCGCCCAGCTCCCGATCGCCCTGCGGATCGAAGGGCTCAAGCCGCTCCAACAGCGAGTGCCTGTCCCAGTCGGGTATTTCTATGGTATCCGTTTTCCAGTACACGTAGAGTTAAACGCCTGTCATGATTCAGGAATAAGATAAATCGACTGCCATCCTATCGCATAGCGGGAGTAGAACACAGATGCTGCAACCTCTTCTTGAGGCCGGTCTTCGGCAAACCATGAACCGTCTGGTGCGCCCCATACTGACACCAGCGGTGCCCATCAGGGTCCAGCGCGCCCTGATCCGGCAGGCCTATCGCAGCTCGATTCCACCCCGTGGCTGCCGGTTCAGCCATGGCACCCTGGCCGGTGTGCCGGTAGTCCGCACCAGCTGTGGCAAACAGCAGGACGGCGTCATCCTGTACCTGCACGGTGGCGGCTTCATCATCGGCTCGGCCGATACCCACCGCGGCATTGCCGGCCACCTGGCCAAAACCAGTCAGTGCCTGGTGGTGACACCGGATTACCGGCTGGCGCCGGAGCATCCCTTCCCGGCGGCCCTCGACGATGCCGAAGCCACCTATCTCCAGTTGCTGGCCGAAGGCTACAAAGCCGGGCAGATCGCCCTGGCCGGCGATTCCGCGGGAGGCGGCCTGTGCGTATCCCTGGCCATGCGCCTGCGGGACAACCAACAGCCGTTGCCCTCGTCGCTGACACTGTTCTCGCCCTGGACCGATCTTACCCAGGAGCAGCTCTATCAGCCCGAGTCCGAACCGGTATTGCAACCGGCCTGGACCGCCAAGGCAGCCAAACACTATGCCGGCGGCGAGGCCCTCAAGAACCCGCTGATATCACCGGTATTCGGAGATCTCAGAGGCCTGCCGCCGCTACTGATCCAGGTCGGCAGCGATGAGATCCTGCTTAACGACGCCGAACGCCTGACTCAGGCGGCGAAACGGGACCGGGTGGCAGTCGAGCTGGAAATCTACAACAGCCTCTGGCACGTCTTCCAGGTCCACGGCGGCCAGCTGCGCCGGGCGACCGAGGCAGTACGGACCGCTGGCGATCACATCAGGGCACATCTGACAGGCTGATTTCGCCCCGGATCAATGCTTCCTTGCGCGAGCGCGGCCAGCGCTTGATGTACCACTCCAGCCGGGAAGCCCGGCTGCGATCTCCTGCCTGCGCCCGGAAGACCAGCTCCAGGGGTCCCTTGCCGCGCAGACTGCGCGCACCCTTCGGAGCACCGGCCTGATGCTCGGCAAAGCGCCGCTCCACATCCGTTGAGATACCGGTATACAGTGCGCCGGAAGCGGTTCGCACCAGGTACAGATGCCAGTCACTGCTCACGGGCCAGTTCCGCCTCCCGGGCCTTGACCTTGAGCTGCTGCAGCCACAAGCCACCCATGATCAGCACCAGGCCGATGTAGGTGGATGGCAGGATAATCTCGCCCAGGATGAAATAGATGAACACCAGCGACAGAAACGGCGAGATGAAGATCAGGTTGCTGACTTTCGAGGTGTTTTCCGCCTTCTTCATGGCGTAGGACCAGAGCACAAACGCCACCCCCATCTCGAATACCCCCACGTAAATGGCCGCGGCCAGGGAGGTTCCGGACGGCATCTCGAAGCCCTCGGTGAGCCCGCAGATCACCGCAATCACCGGTAGCCCGAACAGGAAGTTGAGGAACAGGCCTACCACCGGATCGCGCTCATCGCGGGTAGCAATGATCCAGTAGGACGCCCAGACCAGGGTGCTGCCCAGGGCGAAGCCGACCCCCAGCGGATCAGAAAAGGTCAGCGAGGTCACTTGGCCCCGGGTGGCGATCACGACCACGCCGGCATAGCAGACCAGCCCCGCCAGGATATCCACCCGCCGAAGTCTCTGGCCCAGAAAGGGCACCGACAGGTAGGCGAGCACCAGTGCCCAGGTGTAGTTGAGAGGCTGGGCCTCCTGGGCAGGCAGCCGGTCAAAGGCGCCGAACAAGACGAAATAATACAGGCATGGATTGACCAGCCCCATCCCCACGGACTGCAGGTATTGGCGGCAAGACAGGGAAAACACCAGATGCCAGCGCCCCTGGAGTTTCAGAATAATCGCCATCACAATGATCGAAGCCACGCAGGCAATCAGCAGCATCTGCATCGGTGCCAGATCCCGCAGCGCCAGCTTGAACGCGGTGGCAACCGTGGACCACAGCAGAACCGTGGCAAGGCCGTACAACATAGCTTGTTTCTGATCAGTCACTGGCGCGTTCTCCCTGGTTTTCGAGCCAACGGTAAAGTGTTCGGCGGTTGATGCCCAGAACCTGAGCAGCCCGTCTCTTGTTTCCATCAACGGCATCCATCACGCGGGATACATAATCCTGCTGCAGCTGTTCCAGGGTCGGCCATCGGGCGAGGTTACCATCCCCGGCTGGCGGCGGATCGGCAGCCACTTCGGCCCGGCGCTTGCGGATCCGGTCCGGCAGATGCTCTGGCTGGATGGTGTCCCCCTCACAGAAAGTGACGGCCCGCTCCATGGCACTGGCCAGTTCCCGGACATTGCCCGGAAACGGGTAATCCATCAATAACCGGGAGGTCACCTCACTCAGTTTCATGAATCCCCGACCCTGGCGCCTGGCGGCATCCCTGAGAAAATGCATGGCCAGCAGGTCAATATCATCACCACGCTCACGCAGTGGCGGAACGCTGATTGCCAGGGTCTCCAGGCGGTAATAGAGGTCCTCCCGGAAGCTGCCGTCAGCCACGGCCCGGTGTAGATCAACGTGGGTGGCCGCCAGTATACGCACATCCACCGGCTCTTCCTGATCTGCACCCACGGGTTTGATCCTGCCTTCCTGGAGAACCCGGAGCAACTTGGCCTGCAACGCCATCGGCATTTCCCCGATCTCATCCAGCAGAAGGGTTCCGCCATCCGCCTCGGCAAACAGTCCCTTGCGGGCCTGCCGGGCACCGGTAAACGCGCCCGCCTCATGGCCGAAAAACTCGCTTTCCATGAGCTCCGCCGGGATGCCCGCACAGTTGACCGCCACAAAAGGCATGTCCTTGCGGTCGCTCTGCCGGTGAATGGCACGGGCCACCAGTTCTTTACCGGTGCCGCTCTCACCGTTGATCAGAACCGCAGCGTGACTCCGCGCCACCTGCCGGATTTCCGTCCGCAGGCGATCCATGGCACGACTCTCTCCCAGCAGTCCGAAGGTGCTGTCACCCTGCTCCCGGCCCTTGATCTCCGCCAACTGACGACTGATATCCGCCTGTGCCAGCAGGCGGCGGATCTTCAGCCGCAGATGGTCCGTGGACAGCGGCTTGGTCAGGAAGTCATCGGCGCCCGCCTTGAGAGCCTCCACCGCCTGATCCACCGTCCCGAATGCGGTAATCACGATGAACGGCACATTTCCACCCTCGCTCTGGAGCCTGCCCAGGACCTGCAAGCCATCACCATCCGGCAGCCGCAGGTCGGAGACCACCAGGTCCGGGGTCGCCTCATCAAGGCACTGCCCTGCCGAACGGACCGAGCCGGAGACCTGTACCTGGTAGCCATCCATTTCCAGTTCTTCGGCCAGCAACTGGCCAAGGCTCTGGTCGTCTTCCACCAACAGAATGTTTGCGCCGGGGAAATTCATTTATCGTCCTCCCTCGGGAAAAACAGGCTCATGCGGCACCCGCCAAGATCACTGTCCGTGACCTCGATTCGCCCTTCATGCTCTTTCATGACACTACTGACCACTGCCAGCCCAAGACCCGTCCCCTCCCCCGCCGCGCGCGAGGTGTGAAAGGGCTCGAAGATCTCTTCCCGGCGATCGGGGACGATACCCGGGCCATCGTCATCCACCCGCACCTCCAGCTCCCGTTCATGCGCCAGGACACTTACCCGCACCCGGCTGCTGGCCGCCTGACAGGCATTTCGGATCACATTAAGACACGCCAGTTCCACCCGGATCGGCTCCGCACGCACCTGTGCTTCCAACTCCAGGCCTTCTCTGTCAAGCTGCTGGCACCGGCAGCGTTCATCTTCCCGGGCCTGGGTCAGCGCATCGGAAACCATGCTGGCTAACACGGCCGGCCGCCGGGAGTCGGGTACATGCCGGAAACAATCCAGCAATTGCTGGATGATGGTGGTCATCCTGGCAACCTGGTGCTGGATATCACGGACCTGCCGGCGCATCGGCTCGTCTAAATCCTGACGTTCAAGAATGCTGGCCCGACCGTGAATCACATTCAGGGGCGCACCCAGCTCGTGAGCGACACCGCCGGCGACTCTGCCGATCATGGCGACTTTTTCCTGATGCCGGAGCTGTTCCGCCAGCTCCCGCTCCCGCTCGATCCGGGCCTCGATCTCGGATTCTGCCCTGGCCATGCGTTCGCCCATGGCGGACAGGCCCGCATGGATCTGCTGAAGCTCCCTGGGGCCGGACGCGGGTTCCGTGACCCGCCACTGCCCGGGCGCCATGGCCGACATCAGCGATAGCAGCCGCCCCACATGGCGCCCGACGGTGCCGTAATGCCCGAGTATCACCACCAGAATGATGGCAACCGCCAGCACCGACCAGATTGAAACCGCCCAGATTCGCAGGGAAGCAACCAGTTCATGAAAGTCGCTACGCTTGCGAGTGACCTGTAACAGGCCCTGAATCCGGCCATCCTCGGTCACCAGAGGGGTAAACTGGGAAAACACCGACTCACCCTCCACCCGACGGAAGGCCCCGCCCAGGCGGCCACTCACTATGACCTCTTCGGCACTGGCGCTGTCGGTTACGTCACGGTCCGCCAGCCCCAGGCTGTCGATCCGGTTGCCCTGGTCATCAAACACCGAGGCGCCCGAGATCCGGCCAATACGGAAGATGGATTTGAGTGATTCCCCCATGACCAGTTCATTGTCATCCGACAACGCCTGCGAGAGCGGCCCGCTTACCGCTCTGGCGACCAACTCCAGATCTTCCCGAAGCCGGTCATTGAGATTCTTCTCCACGGCACCGAGGCCGACATAGATCGCAATACCACTGATCAACAACAGTGGCACCACAATGCTCAGCAGCAGGGTGATCTGGAGGGAACGAAAAACGCGACTCGCTTCTCGCAGCGACAGTCTCATGGCTCACCTTTCGACATAAATGTCACACCTTTTTGCCACATGTGACATTTTGCCACAACACGAATTACAGAAGCGTAACCGCACAAAGAATACAACATACTGAAATCAAAGCACTTTCCAAACAATCAAAAGTTGGCACGCCGTTTGATACCCATTGGTTACACTCACACATACCGCAAACCGAAAAGGAGCATCCGATGAATAAACTGCTCGTATCCGTTACCGCCTCACTGGCACTGCTCGCAGCCGCACCGGCCGTCGCCCAGCAACAGAACCAGGACGGCGAACCGGTTGCTACAGAGTCCGATGGTTACGCCAATCCCGAGGCTGCCGGAACCCAGAAAACCAATTACAGCGATGCCGAACTGCGCCAGTTTGTAGAAGCCCAGTCCGGCCTGATGGAGGTTCGCGAGGAATACATCGAGAAAATCGAGTCAGCTGACTCCCAGGAGCAGGCCAAGCAACTCCAGATGGAAGCCAACGACCACATGGTCGAGATCATCCGCGATGCCGGCATGGACATCCCCACTTACAATGCCATTGCCACCGCGTATAACAGCGAGCCGAAGGTTCGTAACCGCGTTGACGCCCTGATGTAAGCACGCAACGGGCAGCAACCCATGCTCATCAGTTTTGCCCCGCAGCCTCTGCGGGGCTTTTTTTTGTTTTGGGGCCACCGGGTAACCGATATAACCCCGGGTGGTATCTTGTGTTACCTTTGCCGAATAAACCCGACCGCCAGGAATTCACCCGGAGTCCAGAAATGCAACGCCCCCACCCGTGGATCTGGTCATTGTTTGCAGTTGTGGCATTCTTTGCCGCGGGCTGTTCCGATGCCCCTGAAGACAGGGACACGACCCCCACCTCTACATCCAGCCAGGAGGACTATCCGGAAACCTGGCGATTTGCCCTGGAAGAGATTGAAGGCAGTGTCCAGCACGCCTATGCCCAAGCACTGAAGAGCCATATCGAAGAAGCCTCCGACGGCAAGGTGGAGCTGGACATTTTCCCCTACGGTTCCCTGGGCACCTCCTCCCAGCTGACCGAACTGGTGCGCAACGGCTCTGTTGATCTGGCCTTTGCCTCTCCCGGGCACCTGGCCGATCTAATCCCGGAAACCGGGATTTTCACGTTGCACTATGTCTTGCCGGATGACGAAGCCATCACTCGGGCACTGTTTGCCGGGAACGAACTGACACGGCTGTTCTCCGCCGCCTATAACGAAAAGCTGCTGACCCTCCTGGGGTTTGTGCCCGAGGGGTGGATGGCATGGACAGCCAACAAGCCGCTGAAGACGCCCGCCGATTTCGAAGGCCTGAGAATCCGGACCATGACCTCACAGATGTCAGCCGAGGCCTTCCGAAGCTATGGCGCTGATCCAGTGCAGACGCCCTATTCCCAGGTCTACAGCGACCTGCAGTTGAAGCAGATCGATGGCCAGACCAACCCGATCTTCGCCATCGAGGAAATGGGTTTTTATGAGGTCCAGGACACCGTGACCATGGCCCGGGCCGCCCATTTCATCTCGTCCGTTGTTGCCAATCCCGACTGGTATGCCCAGTTATCGGAACAGCAGCAGAACTGGCTGGCTACGGCCCTGGTCGAGGTCGGTCGGGAAGCGTGGGAGATCCAGGAGGAACTGAATCAGACCAGGCTGGAATCCATGCTCGAAGAAGGCCAGCTTTCGGTGATAAGGCTCACCGAACAGGAGCGGGACGCGTTCCAGCAGGCAAGCCAGTCGGCACGAGACGCCTATATCAGGCAAGCCGGCGAACGGGGCCAGCAGATTCTGGAATCACTACAGAACATGATTACGGAACTGGAACGCCAGCAGGCCTCAGGCACTGACGGCAACGGGGACTGATGCAAAGGTTAACCCTTCCCCCGCCAACACCTCAGAGCCCCTTGCCGTCAGGTCACTGATAAACGGGTACTGGTCCCTTGGCTCCAGGGGATAGGCCTTAAGACGGTAGGTCATGCCCCAGGCCTTGTTGGCCACCACAATCACGACCGGTCTCATGGTCTTGGTATAGGGCGAGGCAAACGCCACATCCCGCAGCAACGCCATCACCCGGCGGACATCATGATGTGGCGCCAGATGGAACTCGGCCACGCACATCAGGTTTTCCGAACCGTCGTTGCCGTTACCGATCAGCGCATTCCAGAGTTTGCCATGGGGGATGATGACGACGGTATCATCCGGCGTAACCATCTCTGCGGCCCGGGTGCCGATCGAACGGACCTCACCGTACTTGCCATCCACCTCTATCCAGTCACCGGGCCGATAGGGCATTTCATAGAGAGTGACGATACCGGCAATCAGACTGTTGGCGTAGTCCTTGAAGGCAAAGCCCAGCGCCAACCCGAGAGCCCCGAAAATCGCAATCATGTTCTCGAAGGACGGCTCCACCAGTATCGGCACCACCACGATGACCGTGATGATAATGATCAGCAACCGCGCCAGTGGCACCGAGGCGAGCAGATACAGCCGGGACTTGCCACCGAGCTTGCCGGCAACCCGTGGAACCAGTTTCTGGATAAGGAATATCAGCAGCGCCGCGGCGGCGACCACCAGCGAGGCCTCCACCAACGCTTCCCAGGTAATGGCGGAAAAAGTCTCCTTGAGCCCCTGCCCCATATCTTCCATAACCCCTCCTCAGAATGCATCCACCGGGTAGCCCCAGCCTTGCAGGTGACGCCGGACAGTGGGATACCCCAGTGGCGTAACATGCCAGCGTCCGGACGCCTCCCCGAAAAACACCACATCCGCCCGGGCCAGCCGGGCCAGGGCCAGCTGCAACTCCGGCTGACGGATGCCGGTGACCAGGGCAATCCGTTCGTCGTCCAGACCGTCATGAAGCAAAAGTGCGTGCAGTACAAAACCGATCGCGCGGTCGGCACTTTTAGGCATGGCGGGCAGGCTCAGCTGATCCAGCGGTACCACCCAGCAGCTTCGGCCCTGGCTTTTTTGCTCTCCGCCACCCTCGGCCGCCTCCATATCGTCCTCCGGTCGGGCGCGCAAGGAATGCTGCCAGATCGAAAGGGCAACCCCGGGAATACCACGGGAGGCTGTCGCCAGATCCCGTAAAAAGCCGGAATGTTTGCGTCTTCCCACATCCGGCGGATTCTCGACCGGCAGCACATATAAACCATCGTTCGTCATTCTGGCAGTGATCGGACGCTGGCCCCGCGAGCTAGCAAGATATTCCAGCCAATGCCCGAGCCGCTCGGCATCCAGCGGGGCGGTTGTCAGTGCCCCGAAATGCGCATCCGGCAGATAGCTCTCCCAGAACTGCCAGCACCAACTGGAGCAGCCCACCAGACCCGGCCCAACCTGCCCGGACGCAACACGTTGCAACAACTCGCGAACCACAGCAAAACCGGAGCTATGCCGGAGCCAGAAGTCCGCCAGCTCTGGAATCACCCAGGGACCGGACAGGTCCTGGCCATCCCACCATCGGCGGGCCTCCTCCCGGTTCATCAGCAGGTTGTCGGGAGGCGCAACCAGGTGCCAGCGACCAGCCTTACCCTCGCCCGCACCCGCTCCAAGCCCCGGCAGCCTCACCAGCGCTTCCCGGATACCGGCAAATGGCGGCGCGACCAACAATGCCACGTCCCGGTGCAGAGCTTCCGCTTGCCTGAGCTCATCCAGGGAGGCAAGAACGGCCTGAGCCAGGCAGGTGAAGTCCGGGTTCGGGGCGATATGCCCTGTCTGTTTGTCCGAGAGCGATGGCAGGTCATCGAGGCTCTGGAACGGCTCTTCATCAGGCGAGATACCTGCCCGGAGCTGAGCCATCAGGTGGCGGAGCGCATCCTTGAGCGTCCGTCGCACAGACGATTCCGGTAGTTTCCACTGGTCCACGGGAACCAGACCACCGGGAAGCGAGAGAGAATGCTCGGTCGTGTTTTCGTCCTTCAAAAAGACAGCTCCTGCAATCTGTGGCCGGAATCTACTCCGGAACCAACCAGCCCAGCTCATGCCGGACATCGAGTCCGTCCGCGCCGGACACCTCGTCCATCATTGCGCCGAGACGCTCATCAAAGCCCCAGGGCGGGTTGACCACCAGCATGCCGGAACCGGTCATTCCCCGTTCCGGAGGATGGTTGAGGTGTATCTCGCTGCGTAGAATTTTCCGGACCGGCCCGGAACGCAGCTCGTCGGCGAGTTGTTCCTCGAGGCCGGAGGTCAATACCGGATACCAGATAAGATAGACGCCATGTCGGCATTTCTGCCATGCCTTTTGCAGGGTTTTGGCGACCGAACCATAATCGGCCTTGATTTCATAGGAAGGATCGATCAGCACGAGCAGGCGCGGCTGTTTCGGTGGCAGCTGCCCGAGCAGCCCCTTCAGCCCGTCTTCCCGCATCACCCGAACCTTCTGGCCAGCCCAGCCCGCCAGCTGCTCACTCTCGGACGGGTGCAGTTCGAACGTCGTCAGTGCGTCATCGGCCCGGAGAAACTGGCGGAACCAGAACGGAGAGCCAGGATAGGTCGTCAGCTGACCATCGCCGGCGTTCAGCTTGGCCAGCAGCTCCATTACCGGTTGCCAGTCCGGCGACTTCAGGTTTTCACGCAACCGCCAGAGCTTCTGCACCCCGGCATCCGCCTCGCCGGTTTTCCGGGCCCGCTCACTCCCCAGATCGTAAACCGCACTGCCGGCATGGGTATCGAAACAGGCAATCCCCGAAGGTTTGGAGTGCATCATGGATAAAGCGAGGGTCAGCGCGGCATGTTTCTGGATGTCGGCAAAGTTGCCGGCATGGAAGGCGTGCAGATAGCTCAGCATTAAAAAACTCCTTGGTTTGCGCCCATTAAGCCCGAGCAGCCGCCGGATGTGCAAGATCTACACTCAGGCCATCATCTGGTCTGTTTTAACGGCAGCGGCCGTACTCCGCCCTTAAGGGATACCGCTGTTACTGGTATCCTCTTGCCAAATTTCTTCCGGAGGACGGCCACTTGCCAGCCAGGAACCAGGACACCATCGACCAGCTGTATAGCCTGATTGCAAACGAGGAAGACGCACGGGTCTGCAAGGACATCCCTGAGGAAGCGTGTCGGGAGGTGCCCCGCAATTTTTTCCTGATCCTCGCCAGCAACGTGCTGACCAAGCTTGGCGACCTGCTGATCAGCCCCAAGACCGTGCTGGCCTGGCTGATGAGTGCCGTGGGCGCGCCGGCGCTGGTGGCCTGGCTGGTGCCGATCCGGGAATCCGGCTCCATGGTGCCGCAAATGGTGATTGCCGCCTGGATTCGCCGCAAGGCGGTGCGCAAATGGTTCTGGACCCTGGGCAGCTTTGGTCAGGCCGTCAGCGTGGCGGCCATGGCCGCAAGTGTCTGGTTTCTGGAAGGCTACGCCGCCGGGGGCGGCATTGTGGCGGCACTGATCGTGTTTTCCCTGGCCCGGGGGTTCTGCTCGGTCTCCATGAAAGACGTGCAGGGCAAATGCATTCCCAAGACCCGCCGGGGGCGTCTGTCAGGGCTGGCCGCGACCATCGGCGGCACCGCCACCGTCATCATGACCGTCCTGCTGTTCTGGGATCGCGGCGATCCCACCCTGGCCTTCTACACGGCTCTGCTGCTGTTGGCAGCGGTGCTCTGGGTGATTGCCGGATTCCTGTTCGCCAATGTCGAGGAATACGACGGTGAAACCGGAGGCGGTGGTAACGCCCTGACCGAAGCCATTCACAGCCTCTCCCTGCTGCGCGACGACGCGCCATTCCGGCATTTCGTGATTACCCGGGCGCTGCTACTGGGCTCTGCCCTCGCCTCACCCTATTTTGTGGTACTGGCCCAGAAGGAATCCGACATGGGCTGGATGCTCGGTGTTTTCCTTCTCGCCAGTAGTCTTGCCAGTTCCCTGAGTGCCAGCTTCTGGGGCTGGGCGGCAGACACCTCCAGCCGCCGGGTCATGATCCGTGGCGCTGCCATGGCCAGTTTTGTGTGCCTGGCCGTCGGCATCACCGCGCTGATCGTGGGGGAAGATATCGGCAGCGTCTGGTTCTACCCGGTCGCCTTCTTTGTCCTCAGCATCGCTCACGCCGGCGTCCGCCTCGGCCGTAAGACCTACCTGGTGGACATGGCCGGTGGCAACAAGCGCACCGACTACACCGCCGTGAGCAATACCGTGATCGGGGTGCTGTTACTGGTCACTGGTGGTCTGACCGCCGCGATCTCGGTGTTCTCCGAGGTGGCCGTCATCATCGTGCTGGGTTTGATGGGGCTGGCCGGGATGTTCAGTGCAATTCGGTTGAAGGAAGTGACAGAGGACTGACCCAAGTAACCTTGACCTGCGTCACAAACATCAATTCAAGCCAGCTTTGAATGGTGTAAGTTAAATACCTGGAAGCTACTGAACAGGGATGTGCATTTTCGTGACGGTATCAGCCTTGGAGCATTGCACATGAGAACCGATACAGCAGGCCCGCAGTTCGACCACTCACGCTTCGTACACACCCCCTTTGGCTGGTACGCCCTGACCCGGGAGCCCACCGACCTGGGCCCCTTCCCGACCAAATCACAGGCCTCCAACGCACTGGTGGATCACATCAGGGTTCATGCAGGCCTGAATCCGCGCAACCCTGAAGACCGCTATTCCGGGTTCACCGTTCATGATCCGGAAAACTGTGCAAAGAACAACTGCGGTAGATGTGCCGAGGCGCTGACATTCGCAGGTTTTCAGGCTATTGCCTGATCCGGGACGCCATGGTTTGGATTCAGACCAAATTCGCATATTTCACATGTTTTTATACTGACAGCAACCAGATGGTCTATAGTCAATCCAATGGATCCGATCCGACAGGGATGTGTCATTTCGTGTAGTTGTTTTCCGATCCCGAAGAAGGATTGAATATGCGAATCGACACAAAAGGGCAGCAGTTACACGCCCGGTGCTTTTCCGACTTACCCCCTGGCCAGCAAACGCTGGCGGGTGGAACTCCCGACTCCGCAAAGAAATCTTCCCACCGACATTCCGTTCAATCCTTCGTACCCTTCGCCAGGCTCGGGAGGTTGTCGTTATGAGTGGCATGACTGAAGGTAACGCTGTTGAGACCAGCCTTGTCCCAAGGCATCGACGTAAGCGGGTGATAATTGCGGTGCTGGTATTTGTCGCCGGGCTGGCTTCGGTTAGTTGGGTGGGGAGTCAAATCTAAAAAAAGGGCCGGCAAATTGCCGGCCCTGATTCGACTTTTCATGTGCTGCCAGTGGGTTTAAAGACCCTCTTTAGCTGCGCACACTGCCTGGACGTTGACCTCATTGAGCAGTGAGAGTAATGATGGGGCAAATTCCACTTCAACACTGTCAAACCGCTGCTCCGTCTGGAATACGAGGAACGAGGTGTCTGTCCCGCCCAAAAGCCCTGATGCCCCCAGAAGATCAAGATCCAGTGCTCCTGTTCCTGTGCTCTCCTCCTGAACGGCACCATCAAGAAGCGTCCGAACAATCAGTTGGCCGCCCAGAAGATCTGCCTGAAGCAACTGAGCACTTTCGTTGAAGGCCACACCAACCACGTTGCTCCCCGGGTAGGCAAAGCCGGTAGTCGTTGCCACACGAAGGGTCACCGTTGACAGTCCAAGCAAATCGGTATTCAGCATTGTGGCAAAGTTGGCCAGATCATCATCGACCACATTGCCCGGCTCTTCGACGTCGCAGACCAGACCCAGCCCGAGCAGGCATCCGGAAAGATCTTTGGATGCTGAAGCCTGAATATCGGTGTCGCTGGTCAACATGGGCGAATTCGCCTCACCAATATCGCAGGCATACTCGGCATCGTTGACGAGATCACACGCGTCACCAATTCCATCGCCGTCTGTGTCAGCCTGGTCCGGGTTAGGCACCAAGGGGCAATTGTCTTCAGGCTGCCCCAGGAAGTTCTCATCAGGTATGGTATCTCCGTCAGTATCATCGTCGCAGACATCACCAACCTCATCATTATCCAAGTCTTCTTGGTCAGGGTTCACGATGGCAGGACAGTTATCCGAGCTGTCGGGGATCCCATCTCCGTCTGTATCTGCAGAGGCATCACAAGCAGCCGGATCATTACCTATCACGTATGGACAAGCATCCTCATCATTGTTGAATCCGTCACCATCAATGTCATCGTCACAGGCATTACCGATGCCATCACCATCCTGGTCAGCCTGACTGCTGTTCGGTGTCAGTGGGCAGTTATCGCCACCCTCTGAAACCGGAATATCGGTGAATGTTCCATCACCATTATCCGTTTTGTCATCGACCCCGTCGCCATCGGCATCGGTATCGCAGGCATTGCCATACAGGTCACTGTCCTTATTGCCTTGGCCAGGATTCTTGACGAGGGGGCAGTTGTCCTCGCTATTGAGCACCCCGTCACTGTCCAGGTCGTTGGTGGTTACCTCTCCATCACAGGCATCATCGATGCCATCGGCATCGGCATCCACACCCGAGTTGGGAGTGTTAGGACAAGAGTCCTCATTATCCGGAATGCCATCCCCATCTGCGTCAAACACCTGGGAATCGCCACCGACGCTATTGTCCGGAACCACCATACTGTCAGACTTACACCCCGCCAGCGAAAGCAGCGCGGCAACCAGCAAAATCAAAGGCCAGTTATAGTTTTTGAAATTCATATTCAAACTCCCTCTACATCTCACTCGGAGACAACATTGAATTCAACGCGACGATTCCGTTCGCGGCCTTCCTCGGTGTCGTTGCTGCGAATCGGTTTGGATTCGCCATAGCCGACCGCGGTCAGCTGGTCAGGATCAACGCCAAGATCCAGCAGGTAGTCGCGCACAGAGTCCGCGCGCCGCTGGGACAGCTGCTGGTTGTAGGCTTCAGAACCCACGCTGTCGGTGTGGCCGGCCAGTTCCACTTTCAGGTCCGACTGGCCCTTGAGCGCGTCAGCGGCGGGAATGAGGATGTCCCGGGCGTTTGCGGTCAGGCGGTCCGAGTTGAACTCGAAAGTTACGCCCTGCAAGACCACGGACTGGGCTTTGTCCGTTTCAACACAGCCCACGGAGTTGACCTCAAGACCCTCGAGGGTATTCGGGCACTGGTCGACACCATCCACCACGCCGTCCTTGTCGGAGTCGGCGAAGTCTTTCTCGACAACCACGGGTTTCTCGATAACGGTGGTTTTCTCGACGATGCGGGTACGGGTGACGCCAATAGGTACCGTCACACCCAGGCTAAAATGCAGGTCCGAAAGACCATCGTCGTAGGAGTCGTAGACGTAGCGGGCATCGGCGCGCACCCGGAGACCGGACTGGGTGAAGGGGCTGCTGATGAGACCCAGGGCGGCGTTGGCGTATCCGCCAAATTCGCTCGCTGAGTTATTGGCCACGTCATTGCGCGAGACACCACCGCCGATAGAGCCGTAAGGCGTGAAGGAGTCGCTCTCCCACAGGCGGTAACTGAGGTCAGCTCCAAGACCCTGTTGATAGTAGTCAGCGCCACCGTTTACGCCGGTCTCAATGACACCGCTGTAGAACTGGGGCTCAACCCACCAGTGCTTGCCCATCCGGATACTGAACATGCCCCGCACCGCCGAGCCGTATTCATCGGTGCGGTCACTGTCAGGCTCAATGTAAGTGCCCAGCAGCGATACCTCGGTCTCGTGCTTGACCGTCTCAGCCTGGGCAACCTGCGCGGTCAGCGCGAGGCTGCTTGCGGCAATTACAGAGGTCAATGCTCGCCGTCTCATCATGCAACCACTCCTTTCTCTTGTAGGATTTTTCCTTGTGACCACACCCGTGATCGTTTTTCGACATTGGCAGTTTGGGCCAAATGGGCAAAACATTACTTGGCCTTAATCCGCATTGCCCTACGTCAAATTTACCAATTCAGAATTTCTGGAATGTTCTTTTTTGTGACGCGATCGTTATATCTTTAGAACCATACACTTACTTATGGGTGATGAGTTATCGATAGCAACCTCTCCCTTCAAAATGCCCGATTTTTTACAGGTTTTTACAAAAACAGCGCCTCTGAGCAGATTTTTGCCCCCGTTCTCCTATTGGCACTTAGACTTTTTTGTGAACTGCGTCACAAACCACTTCGAAAGCTGATATATTTTGCACCGGGCTACTTCGAGCACCGCGACGCATAGCAAGACGAGAGAACCAGAATGATCAGAAAGGGACTGAAGCGCCTGTCAAAACAGGCACGACAAAAGGAGAGGGTCGAGGGACTTGTAGAATCGGTGGCGGAAGATCCCGGTCATATCCAGGATGGACCGGTCAAGAGCAACCGGTTTCTGAAAACGCCCGCTGGCTGGTTTGTGAGAACACGCGAGGCCCGGGATCTGGGCCCCTTCGATTCAGAGGCAGAGGCCCGCGCTGCCCTGGATGATTATCTGAAGCGCCATGGCAACAAACATTCCCTGCGCCGCTACCAGCCATTGCAGCTCCACGGCATACAGATCCACGACGAAGAAACCTGCCAGAAACAGCACTGCGCACTCTGCGCCGAGATTCGCTATTGGGCCCGGTCAGGCCAGACCGGCTGATACTTGCGTCAGACCACCTTGCCTTCGTTCAGGGCCAGAGCGCCCTTCACAATCCGGTAGATGATCCAGATCGAGATGCCCAGCAGGATGAACCAGCCGATGATCAGGGGTGTGGTGACAATGCCGATCACCGTCCACAGCAAACCGATCCAGAAGGTCCGTATCTGCCAGCGAAAGTGACGCTCGATCCAGGTATTGCGGACATCATCCAGCTTTACATAGTTGATAATCACGCCCACCAGACCGGTGATCCCGCCCAGGAAGAACGAAAGTGCCTGAAGGATATAAACGGCCACAGCCAGGTTCCGCCCGGAGTCGGAGCGGCGCTGCATGGGGTCGTCGTTTGCGGGGATGTATTCCGGTTCGGGCAAGGTCACTACTCCTTACAATCGATTTTCGAGAAGTCTAACACAGCCTTTCCCGGGGCCGACCCGTGGTTTTCGCGGACTCGCACAATAAAAGAAAAGGCCGGCCCCGGTTGTCCGGGGCCGGCCTTTTAATGAGGTTATTACTGATTCTGATCTATCAGGCGCCAACAACACCGCCGTCGTCACGGGTAACGATGACGGTTGCGTCGCGAGGACGCGGATCGGAGGAATCCGGCCAGTTTCCGTCCGGGTGCTGGATATTGACGAACATGGTCTTCATGTCGGGAGTACCAGTCACACCGGTTACCTCACAACCGACGGGGCCGACGAAGAATCGCTTGATCTCACGTGTCTCCGGATTGGCAGCCAGCATCATGTTGTTCTGGTACGGTGCTGCATCTGAGCCGTCGGTCTGGATCCAGAGACGACCGTTGTAATCGAACCAGAGTCCGTCGGGGCTGTTGAAGATGTTGTCGTCGGTGAGAGAGACGATTACTTCATCATCAACAACGGTTTCCGTGCCCTGCTCGCCGGCGAACACGAAAATATCCCACTCGAAAGAAGTGGCGGTGTGATCATTACCTGCTTCCGCCCAACGGATGATATGACCTGTCCGGTTCTCCACGATCGGGTTGGCAGCGTTTACGCCATCGTAGCCTTCCTTGCCACGATTGGAGTTGTTGGTGAGGGTGAAATAGACTTCTCCGCTGTTCGGATCCACTGCGCCCCACTCAGGGCGGTCCATGGTGGTGGCACCGGCGATGTCCGCGGCCAGGCGAGTGTTCACCAGTACGTCAGCCTGATTCTCGAAGCCGTCAAACGGGATACCGCCTACAGCTCCATCGGTGACGGCCTGCGCCACTTTGGCTGCAAAATCAGCATCATTCAGATCCAGCGGCAACCATTCGCCAGTGCCGTCCTCGTTGAATCGGGCTACGTAGAGGGTGCCCTCATCCAGCAGATAGCCGCCGGCGGTTGCCGCGTAATAAGGCTTGGACGAAACAAACTTGTAGATGTATTCAAAACGGGAGTCGTCACCTGAGTAGCAGACCACCGGCTGGCCTTCTTTCGCCGGCGCAAAGATCACACCCTCGTGGCCAAACCGGCCCAGCGCTGTACGCTTCTGGGGAGCGCTCTCCGGAGTGAACGGGTCAATCTCGACCATGTAACCGAAGGTGTTGGCCTCATTCCGGTAGTCATCGGTCGCTGAACCTTCACCAGGCGTTACGTCAAAGCGCACGTATGCGTCGGCCTGGTTCTCGGCAAGCTCCCAATCATAGCGGGAGGTACCGTCAACACCATGACGAACCTGCTCGCGAGGACGTTCGGCAGCACTGGTCTTGAAGTAGCCATGCCAGTTTTCCTCGGCTGCGAGATAGGTGCCCCACGGAGTCGGCCCCATGGCACAGTTGTTAAGGGTGCCGCGGGTGCGATTGCCGTTCGGGCTGAACTTGGTGAACAGTTTGTGGTAACCGCGAGCAGGGCCACGGATTTCCATCTCCGTACCACCTGTGATGCGGCGGTTGAAGGGGCTACCGAATACGATATCCCAGGTTCCGTTGCTGTCCTGTTTGATATGAACAACGGAAACGCCATGAGCGGCAATTTCCTTGCGGACTTCATCAGTCGGGCGGTTGCCGTTGCTGTTATAGGTAGCACCGTTGGCGTGCAGAGCTCCCTGGTTGATGTACTCATGGTTCATCACCAACAGGCCTTCCGTAGAGCTGTTGCCGCCGGCCTTCAGATCGATCGGGAAGAAATGCACCCCGTCATGGTGCATACCCATTTGTTGTTCCTGATCAGCACCGGTGTTAGTGCCGTCCAGCTTGTATGCGGGATAGGAACCGGTGATCGGGGTGCCCCAGGGCAGGAAGGCCTGAGACGTGTAACCCTCAGGGACTTTGATCTCGTTGGCGGTTGAAACCGGTACCGCCTTGAAGCCCAGCTCGGTATTGGCGACATCCACATCGGGCGTATCACTTGTGTTGGTAGTGGAGCTACTGTCACTGTCACCACCACAACCCGCCAGTCCCAGTCCCATAACACTGGCCAGCGCGGCACCCACGGTGCCTTTCATAACGGTACGGCGCTGCATGCGGGCAGCCAGAACCTGGTGGAACGGGGTGTTTTCGGAATGGTTGACTACCGGCTCGTAGTTCGGGTCCAGGTAGTTCGGATCAAGATCGTGCTTCGCCATTTCTTGCCTCTCTCACAACGGTCAGGGGAAGTTGTTTTGGAGAGGTCAGTTTCGGCAAGAAATATGACAGAATCTGAGATGTTTGAAGACAAATTCGTGACCGTTCGTTGACAGTCACGCGCCAGCCTCCTTCGTGGGAGGCTGGCGCGTGAAAATCACTGCTGGGTCGCGTCGTCGTATCCCTCTTCGACCGCTTCCGCAGTTTCGTCTGCGGCATCTTTGGCTTCATCGCCGACTTCTTCGGCAGTGTCCTTGGTCTCTTCCCAGGCGCTGTCATTCTGGCCTGTGGCTTCGTCATAGGTGTCCTGGGCGGATTCGCCGGCCTCTTCGACCATATCACCGGCGTTGTCAGCAGCCTGTTCAAAGTCCACGCCCTGGTTGGCTTCCTCTTCCTCTGAGCTGCAGGCAACCAGGCCCACTGAAGTGGCCAGTGCCATAGCTACGAGCATTTGCTTTTTCATAACGTTCCCTCCGTTGAAGATCATTCGCAACGGGGAGGAGATTACGCCCATGGCCTCGGATAACACAATTACTAGGGCATTACCCTTTGGTTAGCAGCAACTTACGGTGGGAAACTTGCCATCGATAGTGATGACATGATCAACACCCACCATCTCGCCCCTGCCGAGAAGGATAAAGTCCTTGCCTGCGCGACTGAAAACGTCGCGAATAATATCGTGGGCAATACAGACCTGGCCGGCTCCATCCCGGTACACGACTTCCGCCATTCTGCCTGTGGTGAGGTATTCCCGGAGCATATCCTGAACGGACCAATGGGCGACGGCGCCCTGGGTATCTTGAGGTGTCATGGCTGAATCATCCCTGTCGCTCTGTTCGGCCGAGCTGATTGTTGTTGTTTGCACAAAGTTTGGTTCAGTTGTCGTGGATTCGCCACTCTCTCTTTGCTTGTCATTTCATGCCAACCCGGAAAAATTGTCCGACAATTCTTGAATTGCCCGATTGTCCGACATAAATTGGATCAAACAATGAACAAGACGGAGATCCGGATATGAATGCCAAGGTCAACGACGCGGTGCAAAAACATGAAGAGAAGAAAGCCTCCCAGCAGGACGGCAAAGACTGGAAAGATCCGAAGCGTTACCTGTGGCTCCTGGGCCCCGCCCTGCCCGGCATCGGACTGGCGGCCCTGACCGGGTATGCCATCGCACCGAAGAAACTGAAAGCCCTGGCCTGGACGGGTCCGGCGCTGGTACACGGGATCATTCCCGCCCTGGACCGGGCCATCGGTGAGGATCAGAGCAACCCGCCTGAATCCGCGGTCAAACCACTGGAGCAGGATAAGTACTACGATCGTATTGTGAAGGCGTTTATCCCGACCCAGTACGCTATGACCTTCATGGGTGCCTGGCTGGCCAGCCGGAAGAAGACCCCCATCGAGGACAAGATCGGGCTGACCCTGACGGTCGGTGCCATCAACGGCGTGGGCATCAACACGGCCCATGAGCTGGGGCACAAGTCCAACAAGCTGAACAAGATCCTGGCCATGGCTGCACTGGCGCCGACCGGTTACACCCACTTTGTGGTGGAGCACAATTTTGGCCATCACAAGCGGGTGGCCACACCGGAAGACCCGGCCAGCAGCCGCATGGGTGAGAGTTTCTGGAAGTTCCTGCCCCGTACGGTGATCGGGGGTATCAAGTCGTCAGTCAAAATCGAGAAGGCGCGCCTGGCTCGCAAGGGCAAGGGTTTCTGGAGTCTGGATAACGAGTTGCTGCAGGGCTGGGCGATGAGCGCCGGGTTCTTTGGTGCCACCACACTGGTGTGTGGCCCGCGGGCGGTTCCGTTCCTGGCGGCGCAGGCGGTGTATGGTGCCAGTCTGCTGGAGAGCGTGAATTACATCGAGCACTATGGTCTGCTACGGCAGAAGGACAAGAACGGCAAGTACGAGCGGACGAAGCCGGAGCACAGCTGGAACAGCAATCACGTTGTGACCAATCTGTTCCTGTATCAGCTGCAGCGGCATTCCGATCACCATGCCCATCCGACCCGGAGTTTCCAGGCGTTGCGCCACTTTGAGAAGGCGCCACAATTGCCGGGTGGCTATGCGTCGATGCTGTTGCCTGCTTACGTGCCGAACTGGTGGTACGAGGAGATGGACAAGCGGGTGATTGACCATTACGAGGGTGATCTGAGCAAGATCAACTGGGATCCGGATCGGAAGGAGGAGCTGATGGCCAGGTATGCGGATTATGCTGCGAGGGTGGCAGCCGAGGCCAAAGCACGGAGAGAGGCCTCAGCTTCAGATGAAGCCGCGTGAATATAGACTTGGGTGACGGCGGTCAGCTGGCCCCTTCTCCCGGGACACGCCGTGAATACGTCCCTGTAGGCTTGTGTGCAGCTTCCCTGCTGCACACAGTCCCGGGAGAAGGGGCCAGCCGCCCGCTCAGACCCGGGAGTTATCCTCCCTCGATATCTGCATCTCGTCTTTCCAGCAACTACTGACTTTCCTTCCCTCAGAACCACTCCGCCTTCATGTTCAGGCAGGTGTCATCCTGGTTGCGCAGCAGTACCAGGTCCTGGGCGACGGTGGGCAGTTCCCAGTGGAAGAAGTACTGGGCGGCCTGCAGCTTGCCGTTGTAGAAATTCTGTTCGTCTTCGCTGGCAGCGGATTCCAGAGCCTTCGCCGAGGCGTTGGCCTGGCGCAGCCACATCCAGGCCACGGTAATGTGGCCGAACAGGTGCAGGTAACAGGACGCGTTGGCCAGGACGTCGTCGGGGTTACCGCCGCCCATGAGGGATTTGCCCAGGCTCTGGGTGACTTTGACCGCCTGCTGCAGGGTTTCGCTCAGCGACAGGGCCCACTGTTGGCAGCGGTCGGTGGTGGCAGCTTCGAGGTCGGTCTGCATTTCCTGCATCAGCAGCTGGAGGCCGTGGCTCTGGTCCTGCCAGATTTTGCGGCCGAGCAGGTCCAGGGCCTGGATGCCGTTGGTGCCCTCGTGGATGGGGTTGAGGCGGTTATCCCGCCAGCACTGTTCCACCGGGTATTCCCGGGTGTAGCCGGCGCCGCCGTAGACCTGGATTGCCAGGTCGTTGGCTTTGGGGCCGTATTCGGACGGCCAGGCTTTCATGACCGGGGTCAGCAGGTCGAGCAGCTTGCCGGCTTCCAGGCGTTTCTGCTCGTCCGGGTGGGTGTTGTGGTCGTCCACCAGGCGGGCGCCATAGAGGCACAGGGCCAGGCCGCCTTCGCTGTAGGCTTTTTGCGCCAACAGCATTCGGCGTACATCGGCGTGTTCGATGATGGGCACCTGGGGGCTTTCCGGGTTCTTTTCGGAGGGTTTGCGGCCCTGCAGGCGGTCTTTGGCGTATTCGAGGCTGTGCATGTAGCCCCGGTAGCCGATGACCGCAGCGCCGAATCCCACACCCAGGCGGGCTTCGTTCATCATCTGGAACATGTATTTGAGGCCTTGGTGGGGCTCGCCGACCAGGTAACCATGGCAGGGGGCGTCATCGCCGAAGCTCAGGGCAGTGGAGGTGGTGCCTCTGTAGCCAAGCTTGTGGATCAGGCCGGCGAGGCTGACGCCGTTGCGTTCGCCCGGGCTGCCTTCGGCATCGACCCGGAACTTGGGCACGATGAACAGGGAGATGCCTTTCACCCCGGCCGGTGCGCCTTTGATTTTGGCCAGGACCATGTGGACGATGTTGTCGGTGATGGACTGCTCGCCGCCGGAGATGTAGATCTTGGCCCCTTTGATCAGGTAGTGGCCTTCGTCGGTCGGGCTGGCGGAGGTGCGGATGTCCGCGAGACTTGAGCCGGCGTGGGGCTCGGTCAGGGCCATGGTGCCCGAGAAGCGACCGGAGAGCATGTGGGGCAGATAGGTGGCTTTCTGCTGTTCGTTTCCGAAGATGCGGATCAGGTTGGCGGCCGCGGTGGTCAGGAACGGGTAGCCGGCAGTGCCAGGGTTGGCGGCCGTGAAGAAGCCGTTGCAGGCGGCCATGACGGATTCGGGCAGTTGCATGCCACCAAGCTCGTAGTCGTACCGGCCGGCGATGAAGCCGGCTTCGGCGTAGGCGTCAAAGGCCTGTTTGACCTGGTGCAGCATTTTGACCTGGCCGTCTTCGAAGCGGGGTTCGTCCTTGTCGGCGGCGCTGTTGTGGGTGGCGAACTGTTCGCGGGCCATCTTGTCGGCGGTTTCGATGACGGCGTCGAAGGTGTCTTTGTTGTGTTCGCTGAAGCGCTCGCGGGTGATCAGGGATTCGGTGTCGAGTACTTCGTAGAGCTGAAATGCCAGGTCTCGGCGGTCAATCAGGGTGTCGGTCATTCTGGGTCTCCTGTTTATTGCTGCCTAGATTCGCATAACCGGTGGTTGTGTTGGAACCCGCCTTGTAACACTGGCCCGTGTTATGCATCTAATCTGTGTAAAGGCCATCAGGCCCTGAAGAACGTAAAGATTATTGACACAGGGTGTTCACGTGGGGAGGTAGCATTCCATGAACGCACCAGCGAAGTCGGGTCGGGCGGATGTCCTCAGCCGGCTCTATGATATGAAACAGAAGCAACTCGCCCGGGCGCTGCAGCAAGGCAATCCCTTTCGCTGTCAGGTACTTGAAGCAGAAGCCGAGGCGATCTTCTCGGCGCTGAAGTCGATCCGCTGACGCCGGTTGGCGGATCCCTCAGGATCCCATTTTGCGCAGTCGCCGGCTCCAGCGCTGTTTGGCATACCGGCGAAGGTTGGAGACGTTGTCAGTTTCGTCCATGATCTCGGTGCCCAAAAGCGTCTCCAATATGTCCTCCAGCGTCACTATTCCCAGCCAGGTTCCCAGCTCGTCGTAAACGATGGCGATGTGTTGCCGCTCCCGCAGCATATCGGAGAACAGATATTCGATGTTGGTATTGCCCTTGACCCGCTTGATGGTTCGAAGGTGTTCCATCAGATCGGCATCATCCGGGAGTGAAATCAGGTCGGATCGGTGCAGGTAACCCAACGCTTCGCCTTCCTCGTCGATGACCGGGTAACGGGAGAACGGGGATTTACGCACCTGCTCCCGGAATTCCGGCACAGTCGTGTCCGGAGAGACGAATTTGCACACGGTCCGCGGCGTCATCACGCCACTGACCTTGATTTCATGGAAACGCAGTACGTTCTGGATGATCCGGCGCTCGTCTTCATCCAGGGCTTGCTGGTCCCGGCCAATCTCGGCCAGAGCGCTGATTTCACCACGGATGTCGGTATCGTCCTCACCGGCCGCAATCCGGCGGGTGATCATCTTGGACAACCAGATAAACGGCCTGAGCGACGTCATCATGAAGCCTAGCGTTGCCGGCAGTTTCGGCGCAATCACACGCCAGTACTTGGCACCAATAGTCTTTGGGATGATCTCGGACAATATGAGAATCGCAAGGGTCATGATGGCAGAGGCTGCAGCCAGCCAGGCCTCTCCGAAAACCACCGCCACCTGGGCACCGACACCCGTCGCACCGGCGGTATGGGCGATGGTGTTGAGCGTGAGTATGGCCGCAAGCGGATCGTCGATGTCGCTCTTGAGTTTCCTCAGCTTCAGGAAAAGCGCGTGGTTGTCCTTTTTCAGTGAGGCTATGTAGCTCGGTGTGATCGACAGCAAGGAAGCCTCGAGAATGGAGCAGAGAAAGGAAAAACCGATGGAGATAACCGCAAACGCGATCAGCAGTGTCATAGAGCCTCAGGCAAAAGATGCAGAACGGCCATTCTAGCGAGGCAGCCATTTTTGCAGCAACCTTTATTGACGGTCGAGATGGATCAATAGAATTGATTAATCACAATGTGACTTGACCTTGCCCTCCGGGCACGTATCATCAGTTTCCAAGTTTGACTGACGGAGCAACCAATGACCGAAAGGTCCTTCGGCTGCAAACAGACCATTCGCCCGCCTGTAACGGCTGATATCGCCCGCCACCGCGGTCGTCTGCCCTATTTCCCGGATCCGCCCTTCATCTGATCCCGGGCTTCCTGCGTATTCCTGCTGCCTTATAAGCCATGCAGGGTCCGCATCCGGAGGCTAGACTTCTGCACACACGCCTTTTTACATACGTAGAAGAAAAAAACCGATAACGAGGTTGCGATGTCGCTACCGCTGGTTGTTTTACTGCCTTTCCTGGGGGCGATTGCTGCGCCCCTGTTCGCCCAGGGGGGGCGAACGGCAATTGCCATTGCCTCTTCCGTTCCGGCCCTGATTGCACTGGCCGCCCTTTACCCGAACTGGCAGGTGTTAGCCGACGGTGGCTACGTTCTGTTCCACCAGGAGTGGCTGCCGGCCCTGGGCATCTCGCTCAGTTTTCGTCTGGACGGCCTGGCGCTGCTGTTTGCGTTGCTGATCCTGGTCATCGGGCTGCTGATCATCCTGTATGCCCGTTACTACCTGAAGCCGAAGGAAAACATCGCCAAGTTCTACGCGTTGTTGCTCTGCTTCAAGGGCTCGATGCTGGGCATCGTGATGTCCAGCAACCTCCTGCTGATGCTGATTTTCTGGGAGATCACCAGTCTGGTCTCGTTCCTGCTGATCAGTTACTGGACCCACAAGCAAGACGCCCGCCGCGGCGCCCGGATGGCTCTGGCGGTCACCGGGGGCGGTGGCCTGGCGCTGCTGGCCGGTATCCTGATCATCGGCAACATTGTCGGCAGTTTCGAGCTTGACGACGTTCTCGCCGCGGGCGACCAGATCAAGGCCCACGCCATGTATCCGGTCGCGCTGACGCTGGTGCTGCTCGGCGCCTTCACCAAGTCGGCCCAGTTCCCGTTCCACTTCTGGCTGCCTCACGCCATGCAGGCGCCGACACCGGTATCCGCCTATCTGCACTCGGCCACCATGGTAAAAGCTGGCGTGTTCCTGTTGGCCCGGCTGTACCCGGCGCTGGCGGGTACTGAGCAGTGGTTCTACATGGTGAGCTTCACCGGGATGGCGACCCTCCTGATCGGTGCTTACATCGCCATGTTCAAGCACGATCTCAAGGGTCTGCTGGCGTATTCCACCGTCAGCCACCTGGGCCTGATCACCCTGCTGTTCGGCATGGGCACGCAGCTGGCCGCCGTGGCCGCTGTCTTCCACGTGATCAACCACGCCACCTTCAAAGCCTCGCTGTTCATGGCGGCCGGCATCATCGACCATGAAACCGGCACCCGGGACATGCGCCGGATCAACGGGCTCTGGCGCTACATGCCGCACACCGCCACCCTGGCCATGGTGGCAGCCTCGTCGATGGCCGGTGTTCCCCTGCTGAACGGCTTCCTGAGCAAGGAAATGTTCTTTGCCGAGTCCCTGGAACTGAACCTGCCCGGGCTCTGGGCCTGGTTGCCGCCGATTGTGGCCACCCTGGCGGGTATCTTCGCGGTCGCCTATTCGGCGCGCTTCATCCACGACGTGTTCTTCAATGGCAAGCCGGTAGACCTGCCGGTGTATCCGCCCCATGAACCACCGCGTTACATGAAGATCCCGGTGGAAATCCTGGTGTTTGCCTGTGTCATGGTGGGTATGTTCCCGGCGATTTCTGTCGGACCGCTGCTTTATTCCGCGGCCTCTGCGACCCTCGGCGGTGATGTGCCGGACTACAAACTCGCCGTGGTTCACGGCCTGAACCTGCCGTTGCTGATGAGTTTTGTCGCCTTCTTCGGTGGCCTGCTGATGTATACCCAGCGCCAGCGCTTCTTCGATTTCCATGCCCGATTCAAGGAAATTGATGAAAAAGCGGTGTTCGAAGCAGTGGTGTCACGAATTGCGACTTTCTCCCACGACCTGACCGCCCGTATCGAGAACGGCTCCCTGCAACGCTACGCCTTGTTGTTGGTACTGAGCGTCATCGCCGTGGCTGCAGCGCCTCTGATGAATGTCGGCATCTTTGTCGGCGAGCTGGGGCTGAGTCCCGTTGACGTTCCCACCGCGGTCGCGGCGGGAGTACTGATTGTGTGTGCGCTGCTGACTGCCTTCCTGCACCGGGAGCGTTTCTATGCCCTGGTGTTGCTCAGTGTGGTGGGGCTGATCGTGGCGCTGGCCTTTGCCCGTTTCTCGGCGCCGGACCTGGCCATGACCCAGCTGTCCGTGGAGGTGGTCACCATCGTGCTGCTGATGCTGGCGCTCTTCTACATGCCATCCTGGACGCCACTGGAGAGCACTCGCGGCCAGCGTGGGCGGGATGCCGTGATTGCACTGGTTGCCGGCGTCGGTATGACCCTGGTCACCCTGGCGATGCTGACACAGCCTTTCAGTTCGATTTCCGACTTCTTCCTGGAGAACAGCAAAACCGGCGGTGGCGGCACCAACGTGGTGAACGTCATCCTGGTGGACTTCCGGGGCTTCGATACCCTGGGCGAGATCACGGTGCTGGCGATTGCCGCCCTCGGGATTTACGCCATGCTCAAGGATACCGCGCTGACGCCGCCTCCGGGCGATGGCATGGGCCATCCCTGGACCCGGGATGCCCATCCGATGATGCTCAAGCAGATTGCCCGGCCGATGCTGCCGCTGGCATTGATGATATCGGCGTTCATCTTCCTGCGAGGCCACAACCTTCCAGGCGGTGGTTTTATCGCCGGCCTGATTACCTCTGTGGCCCTGATCCTCCAGTACATCGCCAGCGGCATGGTCTGGACCCAGGAGCGGATCGGCATCAAGTATCACAATGTGATCGGTCTGGGCCTGCTGTTCGCGATCATTGCCGGCGCCGGCAGCCTGGCCTTCAGCTATCCGTTCCTGACCTCAACCTTTGACTACATCACCTGGCCGGTGGTGGGCAAGTTTGAAGTGGCCTCGGCTCTGGTGTTTGACCTCGGCGTCTACCTGACCGTTATCGGCGCCACGCTGCTTGCCCTGGTCAGCATTGGCCGGCTGTCACCCCACTCTGCCATCAAGCCCAAGAAGGAGGGTGCATAATGGAGCTTGTCTTCGCGCTGGTCATCGGCGCCCTGACCTCCTCGGGCGTATACCTGTTGCTGCGGGCCCGGACTTTCCCGGTGGTTGTCGGGCTGACTCTGGTCTCCTATGGCGTCAACCTGTTCCTGTTCTCCAGCGGACGGCTGGCGACCGGTGGCCAGCCCATCCTTGGCAGCACGGAAAACTATTCTGACCCCCTGCCCCAGGCACTGGTACTGACCGCTATCGTGATCGGCTTTGCCATGACGGCTTTTGTGGTTGTGCTATCACTGAGAAACCTCGCGGATAACGAGGACGACCATGTGGATGGCCGCCAGGGCGAACGACCGGAAAAACCGGAGCAGAAGAACGGGGAGGAACGCAGTCAATGAACCACTGGCTCATCGCTCCGATTCTGATTCCCCTGCTCGGTGGCGTCCTGCAGGCGTTCATGGGCTATGCCCCGATCAGCCTGCGGCGCACGCTGGCACTTGGCACCACAGTTCTCCTGCTGGTTTCCACCATCGTGCTGCTGGTGATGGCCAATGATGGCAGCTACCGCCTGTATGCGTTCGGCAACTGGCAGCCTCCGTTCGGTATTGTCCTGGTGCTGGACCGGCTGGCCGCATTGATGCTGGTCATGACGGCCGTTCTGGCCCTGTTCGCCCACCTGTTCTCCATTGGAGGGGCAGATGAAGGCAACCGGCAATTCCATGGCCTGTTCCTGTTCCAGCTGATGGGCCTGAACATCGCCTTCATGACCGGCGACCTGTTCAACCTGTTCGTGGCCTTCGAGGTGTTGCTGATCGCCTCCTACGGCCTGCTGATGCACGGCGGCGGCACCGCGAGAACCGTGCCGGGCCTGCATTACGTGGTGCTCAATCTGGTGGGTTCGGCCGTCTTCCTGATCAGTGTCGGCATGATCTACAGCGTTACCGGCACGCTCAACATGGCCGATCTGGCCATCCGGGTGCTGCTGCTCTCCGGTGAGGAACTGGAACTGGTCAAGGCCGGCGGCATGATGCTTCTGGTGGTGTTCGCCCTGAAGGCCGCCCTCCTGCCCCTGAGCTTCTGGCTGCCGAGAGCCTATGCCCGTGCCACTGCACCAGTGGCGGCTCTGTTTGCGGTCATGACCAAGGTCGGCATCTACGCGATCCTGCGGGTTTACCTGCTGATATTCGGCGACGATGCCGGGGCCCTGGCCAATCTGGGCATGGATTGGCTGTTCCCGCTGGCCCTGATCACCCTGATCATGGGCGTAGTGGGTGCCCTGGGTGCCCAGAGCCTGAAGACTCTGGTGGCCTGGCAGGTGATCATTTCAGTGGGCACCCTCTTGGCGCCAATTGCCCTGGGTTCCGAGGAAGGCATCTCCGCAGCGCTGTTCTATCTGCTCAACACCACCTGGACCGTCGGCGGGCTCTTCCTGGTAGCGGAATTGGTGGCCAGTCAGCGAGGCAGTGCGTTGGACAAGATCGTGACAGCACCACGTATGCGTAACCGCACAATGATCAGCGTTCTGTTCCTCGTTGGTGCAGTGGCGGCTGCCGGCCTGCCACCCCTGAGCGGTTTCTTTGCCAAGGTCCTGATCCTCAACTCGGTGACTTCCGGCCCCGAGATGGCATGGCTCTGGTCTGTGCTGATCATTGGTAGCTTCTTTACCATTATTGCCTACAGCCGTGCCGGCAGCATCGTCTTCTGGCGAACCGTTGACGGCCATATCGAGGAGCCGAAACCGCTCAAGGGTAACCTGCGGGCCGCCACCGGCGCCCTGGTTGGCCTGAGCCTGGTTATCGTTGCCTTTGCAGGCCCGATCAACGAATACACCGACGCGACCGCAGCACAGCTGCACAACCGCTCAGCCTACCTGGAAATCCTGCAGACTCCGATGGTCGGGGAGGAGAACTGATGCTTGACCGACTGAGTTTTCCCCAGCCCTGGCTCAGCCTGATCCTGTTTGTCACCTGGCAGTTCCTCAGTGACGGCATCAGTGGGGGCAGCCTGGTGCTCGGCCTGATCCTCGCATGGGGCATCCCGCAGATGACCCAGGGATTCTGGCCGGAGCCACCTGCATTTATGCGGTTCTGGCTGATGCCGAAATACCTGGCCCGGGTGCTCAAGGACATTATTATTGCCAGCTTCGAGGTTGCTGCATTGATCATCAGTCCACGCAAGCCGCGCCCTGCGTTCGTCTGCTACCCGCTGGAACTGGAGCATCCCCTGGCCATTTCCATTCTCGCCAGCACCATTTCCCTGACGCCAGGCACGGTCAGCGCCGACATCAGTGACGACCAGCGCCTGTTGCTGATTCACGCCCTGGACACCGAGGATGAACAGGAAGTGATCAGCACTATCCGAAAACGCTATGAACAGCCTCTGCTGGAGATGTTCAAATGATCACCATTACCCTCTACATCACCATCGCCATGGTCACCCTGGCCGCTCTGCTGAACGTGTATCGCCTGATCAAGGGGCCGGATGCCCCCGACCGCGTTTTGGCACTGGATACCCTCTACATCAATGCGATTGCCCTGATCATTCTCCTGGGCATTACCCTGGGCACCCGCATGTATCTTGAATCGGCCCTGCTGATCGCGGTGATGGGCTTTGTCGGTACCGTTGCCATGGCCAAGTACCTCAAGCGCGGCAGCGTGATCGAATAGGAGAGCCTCATGAATCCGATTGCCGAATACACCATTGCTTTCCTGCTCCTGCTCGGGGGCGCCTTTACCCTGGTCGGCGCCATCGGCCTGGCGCGCCTTCCGGATTTCTTCACCCGGCTGCATGGCCCCACCAAGGCCACCACCCTGGGTGTGGGCGCCATCATGCTCAGCTCGGTGATCTACTTCACCGCACGGGGGGACGGTATCGGGATTTCGGAAGTACTGATCACCGTGTTCCTGTTCATGACCGCACCGGTCAGTGCCAACATTTTGGCCAAGGCGGCGATGCATATCGGCGTGAGGACCATGGATGGGACCGAGGGGAAGCCCTGGGAGCAGTGATTGAAAACGGGGTCAGATGAAGGCTTTCATCAGACCCCAGAGCATGAGGCCACCCTCCCTGGGTTGGGCGAAAACCGGGGTCAGATGAAAACCTTCATCTGACCCCATCTTCACCTCCGCCTACGTTCTCAAAAATGTCATTGGACTTATAACGTTTTGCCGTATAGTAGTCGGCCCAATCCATTTCAGGAGGCCAGCGTATGCTTAAAGTAAACGAGTATTTCGACGGCAAAGCCAAATCCATTGCCTTCCAGACGGCCACCCTGCCGGCGACGGTTGGTGTGATCAGCCCCGGTGAGTACGAGTTCGGTACCACCAAGAAGGAAACCATGACGGTGATCAGCGGAGCCCTGACCGTGCTGCTCCCCGGCATGGAAGAGTGGATGACCTACGGCGCGGGCGAAAGCTTTGACGTTGCCGGCCAGGCCAGCTTCAAGGCGAAAGCGGATATCGATACTGCCTATCTTTGCACCTATCAGTAACATCCAGATTCGCAGAGCGTACCCGTTGCACCAAAACTGACGCGTACGTTCTGCGATTTTTTCGCTTTCACCGGTTTCCGTTTTTTCCAAACTGTGTCAGATTTATCTTTCTCATCGTAAAAACAAGCACAAGCAGAGAAAGAGGAACACAAGATGGCACAGACCCGAATTCTGTCCCCGGCCAAGAACGCCTATCAGTACCCCCTGCTTATCAAACAGCTCCTGCTCTCGGGCCCCCGTTATAACCCGGACCAGGAAATCCATTACGCCAACCGCAGCAAGTACACCTACACCACCCTGGTGGAGCGCATTCACCGTCTGGCCAATGCCCTGACCGACGCCGGAGTGAAGCCCGGTGACACCGTGGCGGTCATGGATTGGGATACTCCCCGTTACCTGGAGTGCTTCTTTGCCATCCCGATGATTGGAGCCGTCCTGCACACCATCAACGTGCGCCTCTCCCCGGAGCAGATTGTCTACACCATGAACCACGCCGAAGATGACGTGGTATTGGTCCACGACGACTTCCTGCCCATCATCGAGGGCGTGAAGGACGAGATCGAGACGGTCAAGACCTACATCCAGCTGACCGACTCAGACTCCGCCGCCGACACCAGCCTGGACACCGCCGGTGAATACGAATCCCTGCTCAGCCAGGCGGGAACCGAGTTCGATTTCCCGGATTTCGACGAGAATAGCGTCGCCACCACCTTCTACACCACCGGCACCACCGGTAATCCGAAAGGTGTGTATTTCAGCCACCGGCAGCTGGTCCTGCATACCCTGGCGATGACCGGCTCCCTGGCGGCCTATGATGAAATGCCATTGCTGCGTTCCAGCTCCGTGTACATGCCGGTTACTCCCATGTTCCACGTGCACGCTTGGGGCGTGCCCTACGCCGCCACCATGATGGGCATCAAACAGGTTTACCCGGGGCGCTATGAGCCTGAGCTGCTGGTGGACCTGCTCAAGGAACACAAGGTCACCTTCTCCCATTGTGTGCCCACCATCATGCAGATGATGATGGCCACCGAATCCATCAAGACCGCGGATCTGAGCAACTGGCACGTGCTGATCGGCGGCAGTGCCCTGACCAAGGGCCTATGCGATGCCGGCGCGAAGCTCGGCATCCGTATGTACACCGGTTACGGCATGTCCGAGACCTGCCCGCTGCTGAGTGCGACCCACCTCAAGCCGGAAGACCTGGAACTGCCGCTCGAGCAGCAGACCGAAAAACGGGTCAAGACCGGTATCGCCGTGCCGATGGTGGAGATCGAAATCGTCGATCCGGATGGCAAGCCGGTCCCCCACGATGGCGAAGCCAAAGGCGAGGTGGTCACCCGTGCACCCTGGCTGACCCAGAGCTACTTCAAGGAACCGGAGAAAGGCGAGGAGCTCTGGCAAGGCGGCTGGCTGCATACCGGTGACGTCGCCAGCATGGAGCCGGACAACACCCTGACCATCAAGGACCGCATCAAGGATGTGATCAAGACCGGTGGCGAATGGCTGTCCTCCCTGGACCTGGAAAACCTGATCAGCCAGCACCCGGCCGTCGCCGGTGCTGCGGTGGTCGGTATTCCCGATGAGAAATGGGGCGAACGACCCTATGCGCTGGTCACCCTGAAGCCGGGTGAAAACGCCAGCCAGGAGGATATCCAGAAGCACCTGCAGCAGTTTGTCGACAGCGGCGACATCAACAAGTGGGCCATCCCGGAGCAGATGGACTTTGTGGATGATATTCCCAAGACCAGTGTTGGCAAGATCAACAAGAAGTTGATTCGGGATCAATTGAAGTAAATGTCCGCGAACTCGGGGTCAGATGAAAGCTTTCATCAGACCCCTGGGGTGCGAGATTGGGGTCAGAAGAAGGCTTTCTTCTGACCCCGTTTTCACTCACAACCCCTCGGGCAGAATCAGCTCGTAAACCATCCCCAACCCATTGGTAAACCCACCAAAACCATCCCTGCCCCCACGGTCCGACGTAAAGTACATCCTCCGCCCGTCCGGCGAGAACGCAATACCGGCTATCTCGGAGGCATCCTGCCCGACTATCTGCAGCAACGGCTTCAGGGTGCGGTCCGGAAGGATCACCACCACCTGCATATCGCCGCCATCTTCCGCCACCAGAATGTCCCCCTGATCGGTCACAAACAGGTTGTCCACGCCGGAGAGGATGTCATTCGGAGCCACGGCGGTAGCGCGATCATAAATAACCTCGATGGTCTGGGACAGGGTGTCCACTGCCCAGATACGGTCGTCGCCTTTGGTGGCAAAGTAGACGATACCGTTGAAGAACCAGACGCCCTCACCCCCGTCGAACACGGTTGATTCCGACAGCCGGTTTTCATGCTGGGGCTCATGGGGATTCTGAACATCCAGCCATTCGATCGGCTGGGGCGAATCCAGCGCCGCTTCGACACCATCACCGCCAACCGACAGGACCTGCAACCGGCCGGACTGCAAAGCGGCCCGCTCACTGCCCTCGGGCCAGTCAGAGGGGTCTGGTACCCACCGGTAGAACCGACCATCGGGCATATCCTCGGTCAGATACAGCAGGCGCTCGCCCGGATCGATGGCAATGGCCTCATGGGAGAAAAAGCCAAGGGTTGGTCTTGCGAGCCCCTCACCGGGTTGGAAGGGATCACACTCCCAGACCTGACCGTTCGGGAATTCCTCACAGGACAGCCAGGTTTTCCAGGGTGTCACACAGCCGGCACAGTTGAACGTGGTTCCGCTGAGAATGGTGTAGGAGTCGACAATGGTGCCGTCTGGATCGAAGACCAGCGTCCCCACCTGGGCCAGGCCAGGCGTAAACTCCTCGATGATATTGGTCAGTCCTGCCAGCTCGGGATAGGAGAAACCGATACTGCCAACGCCGGGAACCTCGCTGTTACTGATATAGATCCAGCCTCCGTTTTCCCTGGGCACGACCCCGGCCCCGTCCGGGAAAATATGCCAGGGGCGATTACCGATACCACCCGTCTGTGGGCCACTGACGGCCATGCCTTCCGGTTGCGGGAGCTCACCATTGATTGCCACGACACGGGTAGCGAAGCCCTCCGGAGTGCGAACACCGTGAATATCCGCATCACGCAGCGATCCCAGATCCGCAAACCGGCCTAAAAGTTTTTCGACCTCCCCCGGAAGCTCACCACCATCTGGCAATTCACCGGTAACAGGTGGTGTAACAGGGCTCATGGAATCTGAACCGCCACACCCTGTCAGCCACGACGCCGAACCGACCGCGCCGGCGGTGAAGAACAGGGTTCGCAATACATCGCGACGTTTCCAGCGGTTTCCCTCCGGGATAATTGCACGGGTCATCAGAACCTCCTTAACTCACAGACTGGCGCACTGGCGGGTGAAACATCGCGGTGCGTACCGCTCTCGGCTCGGACCGGGGACGATCCTGATAGATGCGGCTGTTACCGCTATCGACACCCACAACCTTGGTCATACCGGGGTCAATTGTTCCCAGGTCGTCCACACTGGAAATACTCCGGACGTAAAGGAATTCCGCCTGGGTCCGCTCTGTTGTCACATCAACGAGAATGAATCCGGGGGTCTTGAGCTCCACATACTTCATATGCGGATTGGAAAGCTGGACGGCGACCTCCGCCAGTCCGGCGATTTCCTCGGGAAAGCCCGGTGAGGTTACCGAAGGTGTTACAAACTCCGCCGCCAGCGGAGGGGCGAGCGTGTTCTCCAGCAGATTGCCGGAGTCCGCATAGACCTCATTGGCCCAGGAGGTATGGATATCACCGGTAAAGATCACCGTGTTGCCGATACTCTCTCCGGCCAGGGTCTGGAGAATGTTTTCCCTGTCCGCGACGTACCCGTCCCACTGGTCCATGTTCAGGGACAGCAGCTGACCGTTGAAAGCCGACACATCTTCCACGCCCAGGGTACGGGCAGCGTCCAGGGTGCGGATAATGTTCAGCTCGGCGAACATCACCTGCTGACCGATCATCCGCCAGTTGGCCGCAGATTCGGACAGGCCCCGGGTGAGCCAATCCATCTGCTCTTCGCTCATGATCCGGCGTTGTTCATCAAAGCGGCCCGGATCCGCCGGCGATGACACCTGCCCGTCCCTTCCCTCGAGACGGGTGTCGAGCATGAACAGATCAATCAGTTTGCCGAACTGGAATTTCCGCCAGACCCGCCCGCGTTCGGTACCGACTTCCCGTATGGGCAGCCATTCGAAATAGGCCTGTATTGCCGCTGCCCGGCGTTCGTTCCAGCCACCCTCGGTAGCCTCATCGTGGTTCTCGGCGCCGTCACGGTAACTGTCATTGGCCGACTCGTGGTCATCCCAGATACAGATCATGGGAAACTGCTGATGCACCGCCTGGAGATTGGCATCGGTCTTGTACTGGGCATGACGCTGGCGGTAATCAGACAGCTCGATGATTTCATGGGCCGGCAGCGGATCCCGCCCCGGGAAATCACCGTATTCACCGGGACCGTACTCGTAGATGTAATCGCCGAGGTGCAGGATGAAGTCCAGATCCGCCTGTTCGCTGACCGCCTTGTACACGGAGAACAGGCCGTAGGCGTAGTTGGAGCAGGACACCACGGCAAACCGGGCACGCTCCGCCGGCATTGTGGTGTCCGGGAAGGTCCTGGTGCGTCCGACCCCCGATTTCTCGTTGCCCACGGCGAACTGGTAGTAGTACCAGGTATCCGGCCGGAGCCCGGTCACATCCACCTTGACACAGAAATCCCGGTCCGGGCCCGTGGAGGTATTGATCTGGCCAACCGGCTCCCGCATGTCCCGGTCCCGGGCAACGGTCAACCGTACCGGCACGTTTTCGACGTCCCGGGCCAAGGCATCGGTGGGCGTGACACGAGTCCAGAGAATGACGCGATCCGGGAGAGGATCTCCCGAGGCAACGCCATGGTTGAAAGCCACCGCCGGGACCCTGTCGGTGTCACCGTTCACGACTCCGGAATCAGATTCACCGGTTGAAGGCGAGGAACTTGAACTGCTACCGCCACAGGCGGTCAGCGCAGTGAAAGACGTAGCAGCGAGCCCTTTGACGACCGCACGACGTTGCCTGTCCATTCTGCTCTCCGTTGTTGTTTGCCAGGGCCGGAACCAGACCGGCCGGATGTTGTGAGGAGGTCACAGATTGGGAGGAGTTTATTGCCAGTTGTTGACAGTTGCCCGGCATTTCGGGCCAGAAGGGAGGAGATAGGGTCTAAGTTGGGGTCAGATGAAGGTTTTCATCAGCCCCCTGGGGAAGGCAGAAGCTCGAGGCGAGATTGGGGTCAGAAGAACGCTTTCTTCTGACCCCGTTTTCACATCCCGGCGAAGCTGAAATCCACCTCCGGCTTCCGCCGGGCAATGATATCCGCCAACGCCGCGGCTGAGCCGCAGGAGTGAGTCCAGCCCAGGGTACCGTGGCCGGTATTGAGGTACAGGTTGGCGAAGTGGCTCTTGCCGATGTAGGGCACATTGGAAGGGGTGGCCGGGCGCAGGCCGGTCCAGAATTCGGCGCGGTCCCAGTCGCCCGCCTCCGGCATGACTTCGGCGGTGCGCCGAACGATGGCGCGGCAGCGGGTAAGATTCAGCTTGCGGCTGTAACCACTGAGCTCGGCGGTGCCGGCGACCCGGAGCCGGTCGCCAAGGCGAGAGTAGACCAGCTTGTACTCATCGTCGGTCAGGCTGACCTTGAACGCCGCTTCCTCGATCTTTACCGGCACCGTGATGGAATAGCCCTTGGCGGGATAGATATTCAGTGTGATACCCAATTGCCGCGCCAGGATGGCGCTGTAGCTTCCCAGGCACAGCACATAGCTGTCAGCACGCAGGGTTTCGTGGTGGCCTTCCCTCAGGGTCTGGACACCGAGAATCCGGTCACCGGCCTGGTCAAAACCGAGAATTTCGGTGCCGTAACGGAACTCGACGCCGGCCTCTTCGCAGCGTTTGGCCAGCACCTGGGTGAACTTTCGCGCGTCTCCGGACTCGTCCTCGGAAGTGTAGGTCGCCCCGGCAATGCGGTCCTTGATTGGCGCCAGGGCCGGCTCCAGTTCCACCGCCCGGTTGGCATCGATGATCTGTCGATCACAGCCCAGGTCCTGCATGATGCGGGTGGGTTCCAGGGCCCCATCGAACTCTTCGGGATTGGTGTAGAAGTGGAGGATTCCCTTTTCCAACTGGTCGTAATCCAGGCCCAGCTCTGTCCGCAACGCCTGGAGCTGGCTGCGGCTGTAGGTACCGAGGTTGACCATCTGGCGGATGTTATGGGCCGCTTTGGCGGAAGTACACTCAGCCAGAAAAGCCAGCGCCCACCGCCACTGGGCCGGATCGAGCCGCGGCCGGAACAACAACGGCGCATCAGACTGGAACAGCCACTTCAGAACCTTCAGCGGTGCCGACGGATTGGCCCAGGGTTCGGCGTGGGACACTGAAATCTGGCCGCCGTTGGCATAACTGGTTTCCAGGCCGGCGCCAGTCTGCCGGTCCACCACCGTGACCTGATGTCCCTGTTTTTGCAGAAACCAGGCGGTGGTTGTGCCTACCACACCTGCACCCAGAACCAGTATATGCATGCTTGCCTCCGGTCACAGAAATCCCTCAGCCCGGGGTACCGGAGTGAGGGATTTCGTTGATTGCTCAGAATTCGGGGAAACGCTTATTCACGCCTTATTGTAACGTGAGCGAAAAAGGATTGCGTATCAGACGATCAGCCACCGGCTTTCTTGACGGTCCAGCCTTTCTGTTGCAGCAGGGGCACCAGGAGGTCACGGTGATCCCCCTGAATCTCCACCACGCCATCCTTGATGGTACCGCCAGTACCACACTTGGCCTTGAGAAACTTGGCGAAAGCTTTCAGCTCCTTCTCATCCAGGGGAATACCGGTTATCAGGGTCACGCCCTTGCCTTTGCGCCCCTTGGTTTCGCGACTGACCCGGACAACCCCGTCACCCACCGGTCGCGAGGGTTTGCCGCAGGTACACTGATCGACCGGATTCCGGCATTCCGGGCACATCTTGCCCTGCTCCGTGGAATAGACCAGACCGCCAGACCGATTCTTCATGGTGCCTCCGAGAGATTCCTCCGTTTATTCAAGGCCCGGAGGGTACTTCGAAAACATCTCGGACACCACCTCATCAATCAGCTCGCTGCGGGTTTCCGGTGACTGGCTCTCCCGGAGATAGCGACGGCTGGCCGCGCGCCAGACCACCTGGTCTGTCCCGTTATCCACCAGTTCAATGACCAGTTTGCCCTCATCGATCTCACGCACGGGGGGCGGGGCCGCCAGCGCCCAACCGAAATGGCCGGTACCAAAACCGAACCCCAGGCCGACACCACTCTGTTCCAGCCGTTCTTCCTCGACAATCTGCCAGTTGACCAGTAAATCGGCCTCGGCTTCAGCCACCTGGCGCATGGCCTTCCGGTTCAGCTCCCGCTCAACCGCCTGGCGCACCCGGTTGCCGTCCAGGGAGACGAAGGAAGAGTTGCCCGCACTCGGCGCAAAGGCCCAGCTGGAATAATTGCCGAACACCACCGCATCATCGTAATCGGTGACCACATTGGCGGCGCATCCGGCCAGCAGCAACCCGGTGAACGCTATTGTCAGAAAACGCATCATGATTGGCTCCTTACACAGCTCGTATGGAGTGTGACTGAGTTAAGTATACGCCTGCTACACGCAGGGCGATGCCGTTTCGATCCTCAGGTTTCCAGAACGTAATCCAGCTTCTGGGCGTTGCAGAACTGCGTAAACTCCTCCAGCTTGTCCATGGGCACAGACAGCCTGGCCAGAACGGAGGTTCCATAATCGATGCCATCGACACTGGCACCATGCACCTCGCACCAATGCCGCAGCGGTTGCTCATCGGCAAAGGACATGGTGACCCGGGCCGGCGTCACCGGCTTCTGGACAACCCGGTCCACCGCCGACAACACGCTCTCTGCCGCCCCGGCATAGGCCCGCACCAGGCCGCCGGCACCGAGCTTGATGCCGCCGAAATAGCGGATCACCATCACCAGTACATCCCCCATATCCTTGTGCTGTATCACGTTCAGGATGGGCTTGCCGGCCGTTCCGGAGGGCTCACCGTCGTCATTCATGGCCGCTTCCGCCGCCGACCCCGGACGGCCAATCTGATAGGCCCAGCAGATGTGCCGGGCATCGGGGTGGTCCTTATGAGCCTGTTCCAGCCATTGATGGACCTCGTCCCGGGAACTGACCGGGGCGACACGGGCTATGAATCGGCTTTTCTTAACTTCCGTTTCCCGTTCGAGGTATCCTGCTGGTACCGGGTAATCTTTACTCATGGAGAAAAACCTGTGACAAACGACGACGATACAAACGCGCCGGGTACCGCCAAACCGGCAAAAGTCCGCAAGGCAGCCTGCGGTATCCGTTTTGACGAGGACGAACTGCAGGAAGGCATCGACTTCTCGGGTGCCGCTGCGCTCAAACCCGAGGACGAGGAACTACCAGAGGCTCAACGTCCTTTACCCGGTCGTAGAAACCGGAAGGCAGATCGTCACTCTTAGTCCGCCCTCGGCACTGTTACTGGCAGTGATGGTACCATCATGCGCAGTTACAATGTCGCGGGCAATGGCCAGCCCCAGTCCCCAGCCCTTGCCACCCCGGGATTTGTCGGCCCGGAAGAAGGGTTCAAACAACTGGCCCAGCATTTCCTCCGGTACCCCCGGCCCCTGATCCCGAATTTCCAGAACCAGCTGTTTTGCAGCTTTTGCAAGGTTCAGGTGGACCGCCCTGGCCCCCGGTGTGTGATCCAGCGCATTCTGCAGGATATTGTCGACCGCCCGTTGCAGTAATCCCGCATCGCCGAGCAATCGGACATTGGCAACGTCAGGAGCCGCTACCATGTTGCAGTCTACCTTCTGGTGCCTGGCATAGTCGGCGGCATCTTCCAGGACGCGGTTTACCAAAGGCAGCGGTTCTACCGGCAACCGGTCAATTTCCTCGCCCTGCTCGGTGATCCGGTAAAGGGTCAGGATCTGCCCCGTCATGGCCTCTAGCCGCTCGTTCTGGCGCAGGATGCTGGCCATCAGGGGCGCATCCGCACCGCTTTCGCTCGCCAACTCGATGGCCACCCGCTGACGTGCCAGTGGCGTGCGCAGGTCGTGGGAGATATCCCGGAGCAGCTGGGTCTGCCGATCCAGCAGGTTGCATAATTGATCGGTCATGGCATTGAAGGCGGTTGCCAACTGGCCCACCTCATCACGGCGACGGGCAATTTCCTCGTTCACCCGGAGGGAATTCTTGCCCGCTGCAATGGCCTGCGCCGTGGTTTCCATGTGCTTGAGCGGGCGGGATACCAGGCGGGCGATCCACCAGCAGGCCAGGGTAATAAGCACGGCCGCCAGGGCGAACTCGATAAATTTGAAGAAACCCGGATCCAGCCAGCCCTCCCCGCTAAGCCTGGGCCAGGCCACCAGCCGGTAGTCGTCGGAAACATCGATCACCGCCGGTTTCTGAGGGTTCCAGCTTGACCGCATCCGTTCCCGGATCGGTTCGGGCAGGCGATCGTCCTGTTCATCCCGCTCGATCAGGATCAGGTGCAGATCCAGCCGCTCGCCCTGGCTGCGCAGGAAGCGCCAGGCATCGCCCCTGCCTTCCTGCTCCCGGATATCGATGGCTTCCATACCCAGGTCCCGCAGGCCCACCTGCCGCTCAATGGCCTGGCGCTCGCGATCCAGCAGGTAGCGGGTGGCGAGATTGCTGGCAACGACGGTGACCGCCATGGCCAGCCAGATGGACAGGAAAATCCGCCAGAACAGCGGAAACGTCATGGGTTTCTTCACACGGGCACCCGATAGCTGTAGCCAAGCCCGCGCACGGTTTCGATCCGTGGTGGATCGTCATTACCCAGTTTCTTGCGAAGGTTACTGATGTGCATGTCGAGGGTCCGGTCATAGGCTTCAAGACGACGCCCGAGGGCCCACTGCATGAGATCGGTCTTGCGCACCACACTGCCGGCATGGGCCAGCAGGACCTGAAGCACCTCGTATTCAGTTGCCGTCAGGTCCAGAGGCTGGTCGTTCTGATAGATGCGACGGTGGGCGGGCTCCACCCTCAGGTCGCCATATTCCCGGTTGTCGTTGACCTCCGCCTTCTGGTCCCAGGCGATGCGCCGGAGCAGGGCCTGCAGTCGGGCCACCAGTTCCCTCGGGTTGCAGGGCTTGGGAATGTAATCATCCGCGCCGACCTCGAAGCCAACAATGCGATCGGTCTCATCCCCCCGGGCGGTGAGCAACACCACCGGCAGGTGGGTCTGGGCGCGCAGCTCCCGCAACACATCCAGCCCGCTGATATCCGGCAGCATGATATCCAGTACCACTATGTCACAGTCCTGGCCGAGGGCCAGGGCAAGGCCGTCGTGGCCGTTGGCGGCCTCCCGCACGGTAAAGCCCTGATTGGCCAGATAGCGTGCGAGAAGCTCCCTCAGCTCCTGATCGTCTTCAACCAGCAAAACCCTGTCCTGCATTCGCGTATCTCCAACTGACCTGCCAGAAGTCTAACATGGCGCCCGAACCACTCCGGTTTCCCGGCCCCGCTTTGCACAACCTTTACAGAACGCCTTACCGCCAAACGGGAGTGATCAGTCGGCGGGTTCTGGCGTATGGTATCGGGAACGCATCAACAATGTATCCGAGCCATGGCCGAATCCCTGACCCTGCAGACCTGCACAAACATCACCGAGATTCCCGGGGAAGACTGGGAACGCCTGGCAGGTCGCACCAATCCGTTCCTGCGCTACGAATTCTTCCAGAGCCTGGAGGAATCCGGCTGCACCACCGTAGATACCGGCTGGCAACCCTGCCACCTGGTGTTCCGGCAAGGCAGCACTATTGTCGGCGTTGCCCCCGGCTACCTCAAAAATCATTCCATGGGTGAGTATGTGTTTGACTGGGCCTGGGCGGATGCCTATCAGCGTTATGGCCAGGACTATTACCCTAAGCTACTGATTGCCGTGCCGTTTACCCCTTCCCGTGGACCTCGCCTGTTGCTCGAGGACAGTCTCAGGGTCAACCTGTCGGGCGGCACCATGGCGGAGTTACTGGAAGGTCTTATCGCTCAACTCGGAGCCCACTCCTGGCACCTGCTGTTTCCCGATGACCGGGATCAGGCGTTGCTCAGTCACCCGGACCAGCTGCACCGGATCGGCTGCCAGTTTCACTGGCACAACCGGGACTATTCCGGGTTTGACGACTTCCTGGCCGAACTCACCTCCCGCAAACGCAAATCCATCCGCAAGGAACGGCGCCAGGTGGCCGAACAGGGCATCCGCTTCGAACGATTTTCAGGAACCGATATTCCCGACCACGTGCTGTCCGCCTTCTATGTGTTCTACCAGGCCACCTACCTCAAACGAGGCCAGCGCCCGTACCTGAACAAAACCTTCTTCACCCTGCTGCGCGAGCGCCTGCCGGAACACCTGCACATCATCATGGCGGTGCGGGATGGCCAGATGATCGCCGGCGCGCTGTTCCTCAGTGGTGCGGACACCCTGTACGGTCGCTACTGGGGCTGCCTGGAGGAGTACAACCACCTGCATTTCGAAACCTGCTACTATCAGGGCATCGAACTGGCCATAGAACTCGGGCTCAAGCGTTTTGACGCCGGTGCCCAGGGCGAGCACAAGCTGGTTCGGGGGTTCGAGCCGACCCTGACTCACTCCTGGCACGGCATCACCCATCCGGGTTTCCGGGAGGCCATCCAGGAATTTACCGAAGACGAAGCTGCGCAGGTACAGGCCTATTACCGGGAAGCACTCACACTCCTCCCCTATCGCCAACAGGATCCGGATTAACTTCTATACTGGTGTGAACCAAATCAACTTTCGGGTCTGAACGGGATGCACTGCCATGATTCGTGAGCTCCTGCCTGACATTCTCCTTTCGCAAAGCAGCCTGATGATTATCGCCCTGGCCGCCCTGGTCATCGCGGTTATCGCGGTATTCCAGGCGGGCCGGATCCGGAATGCCTACCAGGAAAGGGTGGAACTGCTGGAAGAGAAAACCTCTACCCTCTGGCGGGAAGTGGACGAAATGAGAGTGACCGGGTTCGACAGCGAGCCCCCGGTACTGACTGAAAACCCCGAGGGACAGAACAGCGACGCGCGCTACCGCACCGAGAAAGCGGCCTATGACCGACTCTGGCCCCAGGTCTGGCACCTGTATGACCGCGTGGGCGCCTTCCTGCGGGCCGTGGAAGCCGGAGACCCGCCAGGTGAGCTTCGGCTTGACGCCCGGAACGCCGCACTGGACGCCAGGTCGCGACTCAACCACAACCGCCCCTTCTGCTGCGATACAGCCGAGCACCTGATCACTCAGTTGATTGATGTGGAGATCAAGGCCCACCTGACCGCCTGCCAATACCTGGATGACCTCAAGGACGCCGGAGGCCGTCCCTCTGACCATGACCGCCGTGTGATGAGGGATAAATGCAGCGCCCTGCACGACCACGAGGCACGGGAACTGATGACCCAGCTGGTACAGGTCATTCGCAAGCGAACCCTGAATAACGGCTAACCGTCAGGGGCCTGAAACCTAGATTGAAACCCGGGCGAGTGTCTCGGCCTGGAGCGTCTTGAGTTCCTCGCTGATGGTCACCCTGAGCGGTTCTGCCGGCTCGATTCCGAGGAGGCGTTCCGGAAGGGCTTTCAACAGGGCACCGGCCTGCCGGACCTGTTCGTCGAGGGGCGGAACCGCGCCCGCCACTATTCGGCCATTCTCCATCACCACCTCCAGTAGCGGCTCTCCTTCGTGCTGTTCATGAATCAGGGCCACAATGTCTCCCCTGACCCGACCACTGCTGTCGAACTGTCGGAACACCTGCTTGCCACCGGGGTAGGACACCTTGCCCGAAGAGCTTTTCATCTTCGGTTCCCCTGCGTATTGCGTGAGTTTGTAAGCAAGCTCCAGTGAGGGGGCATCCACCGCGACGCCGATGGAGGTGCCAACGCCGAAGGCGTCAATGGGCACGCCTTCTTCCAGTAACCGGGCGATGCCGTACTCATCCAGGCCACCACTGGCGACAATCTTGATGTCCTGATAGCCGCCGTCATCCAGGATTTTGCGGCAATCCTTCGCTTCGGCGCCCAAGTCCCCAGAGTCCAGCCGGATCGCCCCGACACGGGCATCGGGATCGCTTTTGAGCCATTCCACAATACGCCTGACCGCCCGCCGGCTGTCGTAGGTATCCACCAGCAATGTTGTGCCCGGGTAGAGCGTGGCGTAGATCTTGAAGGCCTCCAGCTCCCGGGGATAGGCCTGCACGAAGCTGTGGGCCATGGTGCCGGTCACTTCAAGGCCGAAATCCATTCCCGCCAGGACGTTGCTGGTGGCCGACAACCCGGCCAGACGATAGGCGCGGGCACTCCGGTGCCCGGCATCCACACCGTGCATCCGCCGCAAGCCGAAGTCCGCCACCGAGCGGCCCCGGGCTGCCAAGGCCACCCGCACCGCCTTGGAGGCGAGCACGGATTCCAGGTGCACGTAGTTCATCACCAGGCTTTCCAGAAGTTGTGCCTCGGCGATGGGAGCCTCGATTTCCAGTAACGGTTCCTGGGGGAACACCGGTGTACCCTCGGGTACTGCGCGCACGGTGCCACTGAAGCGGAAGCCCCTTAACCATTCCAGAAATCCCTCCTGGAACCGGTTCAGCTGCCTTAACCGGGAAATATGCGCATCCGTGAACCGGAGGTTTTCCAGCACCTCGCAGATATTGCGCTGGCCGCAGGCGAGCACAAAGTTACGGTGCTCGGGCATATCCCGGAAAAACAGGCTGAACACGGCGCGCTCATGCATACCCTCGGACCAGTAGGCCTGGGCCATGGCCAGCTCGTAGAGGTCAACCAGCAGGGGCAGATCCTGTTCCCGAATCAAAGGCGGGCCTCCCGGCGTCATGAAATGGTCGCGCCGGCAGCCCGAAGTTCGTCCAGTACCTCCGGCACCTTCTGCTGATTCACCGCCCTGCAGCCATCGCTGACCAGATCCACCTGAAAGCCGTGTTTCAGGGCATCCAGCACCGTGGCCCGGACGCATACATCCAGGGCCAGGCCCGCGATGCGGAGAGTGGTTATTCCGTGGCGTTTCAGGAAGCTTTCAAGCTGGGTACCGTCAAAGGCGGAGTAGGCATCGGTATCAAACCCCGTGCCCTTGCTGACCCGCACGGCAGTGTCCGGAAGCGCCATGTCCGGATGGAAGGCAGCGCCCCGGGTGTCCTGAATGCAGTGCGGCGGCCAGGGCCCGCCCCGGTCCTGGAAACTACAGTGATCCACCGTATGCCAGTCCCGGCTGGCGATGATCAGCTGGTGGCCCTGTTCCGCCTCCGAGATCGTCCGGTTGACCACCGGGACAATGTTACTGGCACCTTCGACGGCCAGTGAACCACCTTCACAGAAGTCATTCTGGATATCCACCAACAACAGGGCTTTGTTTTCAGCGGGCATATCACTCACCTCCTGCCAGGCTCACCGGAGTCTCTGTTGGCAACAGGGGGAGAGTTCAGCTCCCTGCAATCCGGAAGCCGATCTTCAGCGCCACCTGGTAATGGCCGACCTTGCCGTCCACGATGTGGCCTCGGGTTTCGGTTACCTCGAACCACTCCATGTTGCGGACGCTCTTGCCACATTCGGCCAGGGCATTCTCGATCGCATCCTCGATGCTCTTTTTCGAGGAACCGACTATTTCCACTTTTTTGTAGACATGGTGATCGGACATTGGCTATCTCCCAGTACATAAACGTTGTACTTTGAGATTAGAAGACAAGCCCGAGGCCAGCAAATGACGGCCGGAGAATGACCCCTATGAGAAAACTGAAACACAGTGCCGCCTGGATTTTCGCCAGCCTGCTGACCTTGCTGGCAGGACCGGCCCTCATGGCCACAAGCGGCACGCTACAGGGTGCGGAAAGCTGGCAGACCGCCAGCAGGGACAGCACCGATATTGCCCCAAAACCTGAGCAGTACGAAGGGGCTATCGTCCAGGTATACGGTGCCCGTGCCTGGAGCTGGCGGGGTTATTTCTCGGTACACACCTGGATCGCGACCAAGGAGGCCGGTGCCAGCCAGTACCGGGTTCATGAAGTTACCGGCTGGCGCCGATACGTGGTGAATTCCCGCCCGTCCATACCCGATCGCCGGTGGTACGGGGCGGAACCGGAACTCTATGCCGATATCCGGGGCGATGAGGCCGCCGAGCTGATTCCGAAGATCTACCGGGCCGTCGAGGACTATCCCTACCCTACGGAATATGACGCCTGGCCCGGGCCGAACAGCAATACCTTCACGGCCTGGGTGATCCGGCAGGTACCGGGGCTGGATGTCGCCCTGCCCAACCATGCCATTGGTAAGGATTACCTGGGCAACGGTGTCGTGGCGGAGGTCCCCGGTGGTGCCGGCTACCAGCTCTCCCTGGGCGGCTACTTCGACGTGCTGGCCGGTGTTCGCGAGGGACTGGAACTGAACGTACTAGGCCTGTCCCTGGGCATTAACCCCCTGGCCCTCGGCATCAAGCTGCCGGGGATTGGCGAGCTGGCCCTGAGAAACCCGAATCCCATGGCGGCCGCAGATTCAGAACAGGTAGCGGACCAGAGCAGCGGAAGCGATACCGGCAGCGATGGCGGGCAGCGGCTTCTGGAGTAATAGCATGGTGACGGCGGTCACCGACAGCGCGGCGATCGCCCCGGCATCACCGCTGAACGCCATGGGTACGATGATCGCAATGAGCACCGAGCTTGCCATGGTGTTGATAAAGCTCTCAATGCGAGGGCTGATACGCACGAAGGACATGGCAAAGACGCCACCAAAGCGGGTCACCAGGGTGACGACTGTCATGATGGCAATCAGCAACACCACGCCCATTTCCGTTGTGGTAATCGTCATGACTGATCCGCCTCCTGTGACGCCTGCGCGGTGGGTTTCTTTTCAAGCCAGAAGTATCCAATCAGGCCACCAGCCAGGGCTCCGGTAACCACGTGGGTGTTCGGAGGCAGCCATTTCCAGGCCGCCAGTGACGCCACTGCAGCCACGCCCCAGGACACCAGTACCCGGGGCGACTTCTTGCCCCCCAACGCCATGGACAGCAGAAAACAGCCGAGCACCATATCCAACCCCAGGTTCTTGGGATTCTGCAACAGCCCACCGAAATAGACGCCCAACCAGGTACCGAAAATCCACGCCAGCCAGAGCACCAGCCCGCCACCAAGGATGACCTCCAGGTTGCGCCGGCCGTTCTGGTATTCTTGGGCTGAGACCGCCCAGTTAGCGTCGGTCAGCAATAGCAGCAGGCCGTAGCGTTTGCCGGGCGGCAGGTCTTTGAGCATCGGGTAGAGCGATGCGCCCATCAGCAGGTGGCGGGAGTTGATGGCGAAGACAACGGCAATCAGGGGCAGAACCGGCACTTCCGCCCCCCACAATTCGAGCGCGGCAAACTGGGAGGCGCCGGCGAACACCGTTGTGCTCATCAGGATTGCTTCCAGCGGCGCCAGACCGGACTGGATCGCGGCCAGTCCGAAGGCAGTACCGAACGCCACCACGAACAACGAGATGGGGAAAAGGCGAACGAACTCCGAGCGTACCTTCCGGGACTGGAGCTGATAAGTATATGAATGGTTAGGCATCGAAGAAAGCTAAGCCGGAAACCTGATTATTCGTATAAGTAGAAACCACAACCCCTCCTGAAAATTTTCCTGCGCTCAAACAGTTGCATGAGAAACTCATATAACCTGCCAAACTGGCCGAAACCTGCCACCAAATTAAACGTTGACGTTAACGTAAATCAAGGCTAGCTTGTTTTCCGTCCAGCCTCACAAGGGCACGCCCGACACAATCCATCGGGCATGGACACATGAAATCAAGCTTCCGGCCATAAGCCGGGATGACAAGAACAAGACAGACCTACCGCCGCGATCCGGCCAGGTGGGAGAGGATTTCGCCATGAACGTGTTTACCCATCCGGAGTTCGATAACCACGAACACCTGTCCTTTTTCTGTGACCCGGAAACCGGACTCAAATCCATCATTGCCATCCATAACACCTCCCGGGGCCCCGCCCTAGGTGGTTGCCGAATGTTTCCCTATGCCACGGACGAAGAAGCGCTTCGCGACGTTCTGCGACTGTCCCGTGGGATGACCTACAAGTCGGCCCTGGCCAACCTGGACCTGGGCGGCGGCAAATCAGTGATTATCGGCGATCCGCGCAAGCATAAGACCGAGGCCCTGTTGGAAGCCATGGGCCGGCATCTGGAAAGCCCGGGCGGCCGCTACATCGCGGCAGAGGATTCCGGTACCAGCGTGCCCGACCTGAAAATAATGAGCCGGCACACCCGCCATGTGGCCGGCATTGCCACCCGCACCGGATTTGACGGCAACCCCAGTAACGGCGATCCCTCCCCTGCCACCGCCTATGGCACCTTTATCGGCCTGAAAGCTGCGGTCCGGCACAAGCTGGGACGGAACGATCTCACTGGGCTGAAGGTCGCCATCCAGGGCATCGGCAACGTCGGTTTCCGCCTGGCCAGCCACCTGAAGGAAGCCGGTGCCGAGCTCTGGGTCTACGACATCCATGAGGACAACATGCGCCGCGCGGTGGAGCAGCTGGGCGCAAAGCCCGCTACCGCAGAGGATATCCTGTTCCTGCCTGTGGACGTGGTCGCTCCCTGTGCCATGGGTGCGGTTCTGAATGATCACAGCATTCCGGAGATCCGGGCCAACGTCATTGCCGGGGCTGCCAACAACCTGCTGGACCGCCCCGAGCACGATGCCATGCTCAAACAGCACGACATTCTCTACGCGCCGGATTTCGCCATCAATGCCGGTGGCATCATCGACGTTTTTTACGAGCGCACCGGCGCCACTCCCGAGAAGGTCCGCGCCCACGTGGACACCATCGGAGACACCCTCACCGAAATCTTCAACCGCTCCGACAGTTCGGGCCTTCCCACCGGGGAAATTGCCAACGAACTGGCCGAAGAGCGGTTCCGCAAACACACCGCAGGTGCCGGGCTGGCGCCTTCGCGGTTGGCTCGCACCGGTTGACCTGACACCGGTGCCATCCCCCTTGGGGGCCGCAGACTTCTGCGGCTCTCCTTTTTCGCCCTGACACAAAAACAAGTATCACAGGAGATAGTCATGTCTGTCACTTCATCAGGATCCGCCACCTATTCGGAGGCTCTTGAGGGTTCCAACGCCAAACGCGGGCTCTGGTCATCGAGGCTCGCCTTCATCCTGGCGGCAACCGGTTCCGCCGTGGGCCTGGGCAACATCTGGAAGTTCCCCTACATCACCGGCGAGAACGGCGGCGGTGCTTTCGTGATCATGTACCTGGTGTGTATTGCCGTGGTGGGCATTCCCATCATGATGGCCGAGGTCATGATCGGCCGGCGCGGCGGCCGCAGTCCGGTCAACAGCCTGCGCCTGATTGCCGAGCGCGACAAACTCCATCCGGCCTGGAAACTGGTGGGAGCGGTCGGCGTCCTGGCGGGCTTCCTGATCCTGTCCTTCTACTCGGTGATTGGCGGCTGGGCGGTCTCCTATGTCGGCACCGCCGCCAGCGGCCAGCTTGCCGGCCAGTCGGCGGATGCCATTGGCGCGATCTTCTCCGGCCTGCTGAGTGACCCGCTTACCCTGCTGTTGTGGCACACGGTGTTCATGGCGCTGGTCATGGTGGTGGTTGCCCGAGGCGTTCGCTCCGGCCTCGAGCGCGCTGTCAGTATCCTGATGCCCGGCCTGTTCATCCTGCTTCTGATCGTGGTGGGTTATGCCATGACCTCCGGCTCCTTCGGCAAGGCGGTGACCTTCCTGTTCCAGCCGGACTTCTCCAAGCTAACCACCTCCGGCGTTCTGGTCGCCCTCGGCCACGCGTTCTTCACCCTGAGCCTGGGTATGGCCGTGATGATGGCCTACGGCTCCTATCTGCCCAAGAAAATTTCCATCGCCAAGACCTCCATCACCGTCTCCATCATTGATACCGGCGTGGCGCTGCTGGCCGGCCTGGCCATCTTCCCGATCGTGTTTGCCAACGGCCTCGAGCCGGGTGCCGGCCCGGGCCTGATCTTCCAGACCCTGCCACTGGCCTTCGGTCAGATGCCCATGGGCAGCTTTTTCGGCACCCTGTTTTTCGTGCTGCTGATCTTCGCCGCCTGGACCTCCGGTATTTCCCTGTTGGAGCCGATCGTGGAGTGGCTGGAAGAGCAGAAAGGCCTGAACCGTACCGTGAGCACCCTGGGTGCCGGCGTGGTTTGCTGGGCTCTGGGTATTGCCTCGATCCTGTCCCTGAACCTCTGGTCTGACGTGGCACCACTGAGCTTCATTCCGATGCTGGAAGGCAAGACCATCTTCGACCTGCTGGACTTCTTCACCGCCAACATCCTGCTGCCCCTGGGTGGCCTGCTGGTGGCGCTGTTCGCCGGCTGGGTGATGTCGAAGCAGGCCATGGAGAACGAGCTGTCGATGTCGGCGCCGGTGTTCAACCTGTGGTTCGTGACCGTGCGGTTCGTTACGCCGGTGGCTGTGGCTGTGGTGTTTATCTATAACCTGATCTGATGCTGCGGTGGTGAAGAAGGGGTCAGAAGAAGGCTTTCTTCTGACCCCGGAGTTAACTGCAGATTCCCGTGAATGAAAAAGGGGTCAGATGAAGGCGTTCATCTGACCCCGGGTTAGTTGGCTGCAGGTTTCCGTCCGTGAACCTGGGGTCTGATGAAAGCCTTCATCTGACCCCGTTTTCATCAGAGTTGCCTGAGTACTGCAGCCAGCGTCTCCCCGATGCGGGCATTCAGCTTCAGGTCCACCAGCTCCTCGGCCCGGGTGCGGCCCAGGTTCAGCGTGGCCATGGGCTTGCCCCATTCCTTGCCGTAACGACAGAACCGGAAGCCGGAATACACCATCAGCGAGGAGCCAATCACCAGCAAGCCATCGCTGGCCTTGAGCATATCCAGCGCCGAGGTGACCCGCTGTTTCGGCACGAAGTCTCCGAAGAACACCACATCCGGCTTGAGAATCCCGCTGCATTTCGGGCAGTCCGCCGGGCGGAAATCCGAGAAATCCACTTCCAGATCCGCATCGCCATCCGGCGCGGTGGTGGCGGTGTACTGCCGGAATCCGGGATTGAGATCGGCACAGCGGTCATGCACCTCATCCCGCGGGCAACGATAGCCGCAGCTCATGCACAGGACCTCATCGGCCCGGCCATGGAGGTCGAGCACGGCGCGGGATCCCGCTTTCTGGTGCAGGCGATCCACGTTCTGGGTCACCACCAGGCTGCTGTGATTGAGCAGTTCCAGATCGGCGATGTGGAAGTGCGACGGGTTGGGAGTGGCATTGCGCATCACAGGCCAGCCGATGAGGCTCCGGCCCCAATAGCGCTGGCGGGTCTGGAAATTTTCCATGAAGTCCTGGTGCTGCACCGGCTGCTTGCGCTTCCAGGCACCGTCGCCGTCCCGGTAGTCCGGGATGCCGGAGTCGGTACTTACCCCGGCACCAGTCAAAATCATGAGCCTGGGATGGCGACGAACGAAACCCGCCAGCAGCTCGCCGGCCTCTTCCGGATCGTGGTTGGCCAGCGGCCGGTCAGCGTCCGGCAGGCGCTGGCTGGCACTGAAGGGGCGAGTACGATGCGTGGTCACTGGCATGGGAACTCCGGCTCGGTCAGCCCGGCTTTCGGGCAACGTAAACGGTGTTGAACGATTCCCGGTTCTGGAACGGGTTGTAGAACTTTACGACGTGGCAGTCAACATCGATGAACCCGTCCCGCAGCACGGCCATGAATTCGTCGTCTTCACCCTCGTTCGACCACATGGCAAAGATGCCGCCGGGTTTGAGCTGCCGAGCCATGAGGCCGATATTGTCGACGGTGTAGAAGCTGGCGTTGGAATCGTGGAGCAGTGCCCGGGGCGAATGGTCGATGTCCAGGAGGATGGCGTCGAATTGTTTGCCCGGGGCATCGGGATCAAAGCCGCCGGTTTCGGGATCGGCTACGGCGAGGTCGAAGAAGCTGCCGTGGATATACCGGGCGCGGGGGTCGGCATTGATTTCCTTGCCCAGCGGCACGAGTTCCTGCTTATGCCAGCGGATGACCGGCTCCAAATATTCAACCACCAGTAGTTCGCTCACCCGCTCGTGTTTCAGTGCCGCCACGGCGGTGTAGCCAAGGCCCAGGCCGCCAACCACGACGCTCAGGTTGTCGCCTTTTGTTGCGTTCAGTCCCAGGTCGGAGAGGGCTATTTCGGCGTCCACGAACATGCTGGACATGAGGAATTCCTCGCCCAGTTTCACCTCGTAGATGTCCCTGTCACCGATGGCGGGGATGCGGCGTCGCCTGAGGGTGATCTCACCGATCACTGAGGGTTGGCTGTCTATTTGTTCGAAAAGCAGTCCCATTGATTCTGGCTCTTTCGTCTGATCTGGTTTGCGGCTAAACCGATGCTTCCGAGTTTGCCGTCTGCAGCCTGGTAGTCCGTGGAGTCGCCGGCGGGCAGGGCCGTCCAAAACCCGCTCCTTCGGCACGTCCATGTGACGCTTGAGCTCCGCCATCCATGGCTCCGCACAGTTTTGGACGGCCCTGCCCACCGGCTCTTTGTTCTACTCCCCTGGTCTCTCTGGGGAAGATCCACTGAGACACGACCTGAGGATATTCCGCATCTTCTCTGCACCCAGCTTCTCCATCAACTCGATATTTCGCTGGGGGATTCCTTCCACATCGGGATAACTGTCGATCGCGGCTTCCAGACTGGCTTCCCGTAACAGATGCAGCATCGGGAACGGGGAACGGTTGGTGTAGTTCTCTGCCGCATCCGGCTCGGTGCCCGCAAACTGGTAGTCCGGGTGGAAACTGGCGATCTGGTAAACGCCTTCCATTTCCAGGTAAGCCAGCAGACCGTCGGCCGCGTCGAGGAATTGATTGTAGGGGCCAAAGTCCTGCAATACATTCGGATGGATCAACAAGGTGGTTTCGATCTCAGGCTCATCGTCCAGGCGCTGGAGTTCGGAATGCAGAGCGTGCAGCAGATCGTCTTCGGTCTCGGCTTCCGACACCACAAACCGCACCCGGTTCCGGACCAGTTCCCGTTTGGCGAATGGGCATAAGTTGTAGCCGACGACCACGTCTTCGACCCATTTGCGGGTGGCGTTAATAATATTGGTTTCGTTCACGTGTTTTCCCAATTTCTAGAGAGGGCTACTCACAGTTATGAGCGGACGTGTGGGTAGGCCTGTCCAAAACTGTGCGGAGCCATGGATGGCGGAGCTCAAGCGTCACATGGACGTGCCGAAGGAGCGGGTTTTGGACAGGCCTACCCACACGTCCGCAAACTCCCAAGGCCGAATCAACGAGCTCAGAGGTACCCCTGACTCCGAAGATAATCATCATAACTCCCACTGAAGTCAGTCACTCCATCGGGCTTCATTTCAACAATCCGAGTAGCCAACGACGAAACAAACTCCCGATCGTGGCTAACAAAAATCAGTGTACCTGGATAGTTCTCCAGCGCCAGGTTCAGCGCCTCGATGGACTCCATGTCCAGGTGGTTCGTGGGCTCATCCATCAGCATGACATTAGGCTTCTGCAGAATCAGCTTGCCGAACAGCATTCGCCCCTGCTCACCACCGGAAATCACCCGCACCGATTTGCCAATATCGTCACCAGAGAACAGCATGCGCCCAAGAGTGCCGCGTACCAGTTGCTCGCCACCCTTGGTCCACTGGGCCATCCAGTCGGTCAGGGTGTCGTCTTCGGCGAAGTCAGTGGTGTGGTCCTGGGCGAAGTAGCCGACTTCTGCGCTGTCGGTCCACTTCACCTCACCGCTGTCCGGTGCGTAGGCGCCAGCCAGGCACTGCAGCAGCGTGGTCTTTCCGATGCCGTTGGGGCCGATGATGGCGACCCGCTCGCCGGCCTCGATCTGCAGGTCCAGGTTTTCGAACAAGGGCTTTTCTTCGAAGCCCTTGGTCAGCTTATTCAACGTCACCGCCTGGCGATGCAGTTTCTTGCCCTGTTCGAAACGGATAAACGGGCTGACGCGGCTCGAGGGCTTCACCTCTTCCAGCTGGATCTTGTCGATCTGGCGGGCGCGGGAGGTGGCCTGCTTGGCCTTGGATGCGTTGGCGGAGAAGCGGCTGACGAACTGCTGCAGCTCGGCAATCTGCGCCTTTTTCTTGGCGTTGTCCGCCATCATGCGCTCGCGGGCCTGGGTGGCGGCGGTCATGTATTCGTCGTAGTTGCCGGGGAACAGGCGCAGTTCGCCATAGTCCAGATCCGCCATATGGGTGCACACGCTATTCAGGAAGTGGCGATCG
>NZ_JAWLHI010000011.1:0-73557 GCF_041690455.1 Marinobacter sp. | reverse complement strand
GATTCTTTTGCTGATGGTTTGCTGGATTGTCCGCACTACACCCGGCCCGAAGTTTACGAAGGTCAGGCGGTGCCGGAAGTTCTTTTGGGCGGTCACCACGAGCAGATCCGGCGTTGGCGGCTCAAGGAGTCGTTAAGGCGAACCCGGGAGCGACGCCCCGACCTGCTGGAGAAGCGGGTGCTTACGGACGAAGAGCGTGAGCTGTTGGAAGAAATTTTGAATGAACCGGGTGTCTCTGAGTGATCAGGGCATTGAGAGATTGGGTATCAGGAGCATTACGATGAGCGGCAAGAACAACATCATCAGTCAAATTGAAGCAGAACAGATGACCAAGGAAATCCCTGCGTTCGCGCCGGGTGACACCGTGGTCGTTCAGGTTCGCGTAACCGAGGGTAACCGTGAGCGTCTGCAGGCGTTCGAAGGCGTGGTTATCGGCAAGCGCAACCGTGGCATGAACTCCTCCTTCACCGTGCGCAAGATTTCCTACGGTGTTGGTGTAGAGCGTACTTTCCAGACCTACTCCAAGCTGATCGACAGCATCAGCGTGAAGCGTCGTGGTGACGTGCGTCAGGCCAAGCTGTACTACCTGCGTGACCTGTCTGGTAAGGCAGCTCGCATCAAGGAAAAGCTGGGCTGATTGACGAATCGTCGAAGGGCCAGTTAAAAAGGCAGCCTCAAGGGGCTGCCTTTTTTGTGCCCGGGAGCCGGTACCGTGAGACCTGACGACGACGCTATCATCCGTCGGTTTACCGACGCCCTCTGGCTGGAAGATGGCCTGGGAGAGAAAACCCGAGAAGCCTATCGGGGGGATCTTGCTCGCCTGGCGCAATGGCTGGAGCAGCAGCCGGGCGCCCCGGTACTCACGGCCGCCAGGCGCACGGATCTGCTGGCCTGGATGGCCCGTGGCCTGGCGGAGGGGGTCAAGACCTCGACTGCAGCAAGGCGGTTGTCCGGGGTGCGACGCTTCTACCGTTTCCTGATGCGGGAGGGGCTGATCGCAGAGGATCCGACCCTGCGGATCGACAGCCCCAGGCTTCCGCGCCGGCTCCCCGACTCCCTGACCGAGGAGGAGGTCGAGGCCCTGCTGTCGGCACCGGATATTTCCATTCCGCTGGAGCTCCGTGACAAGGCCATGCTCGAGATCCTGTACGGATGCGGTTTGCGGGTGTCCGAGCTGACCGGATTGCGGGTGGACCAGGTCAATGTCCGCCAGGGCGTGATTCGGATTACCGGCAAGGGCGACAAGGAACGGCTGGTACCCCTGGGGGAAGAGGCCGTGGACTGGCTGCTCCGTTACATGCGGGAAGGTCGTGCCGAACTGCTCAAGGGGCGGCCCTGTGACGCCCTGTTTCCGGGTAACCGGGCCGCAGCCATGACCCGGCAGACCTTCTGGCACCGTATCCGGCACTATGCTGTGCGGGCCGGCATCCACAAGCACCTGTCACCCCATACCCTGCGCCACGCCTTTGCCACGCACCTGCTGAACCATGGTGCGGATCTCCGCGTGGTCCAGATGCTACTGGGCCATTCAGACCTGTCCACGACCCAGATCTATACCCATGTTGCGCGTCAGCGTCTGCACGCCATGCACCGGGAGCATCACCCCCGGGGCTGAGTCTTGGCGATTCCCGGGTATATGTTATCCTCGCTGAACTTTTGCGCTGGCCCTTTGTCGCAATGAGGGTCAATCCGGTCCGTCAATGCCGTGCGGGCCTAACGCTATCAGACTGGAATCATTTATGTTCGTCACCAAGAGTATCAAGTCATTGGGATTTGCGGCCGGGCTGGTCGCGAGTCTGTTCGTTGCGACCGCAACAGCGGGTGAAGTCGAGGACCGTATTACTGAGCGCCTGGCCACGGCCGTGCCCGGCCTGAAGGTTTCTTCAGTTCGCGAGTCCGAGGCCAAAGGCCTGTACGAGGTGCAGAGCAACAACGGCGAGACCATCTACACAACCGAAGATGGCCAGTACCTGCTGACCGGCGACCTGCTCAAGATCACCGATAACGGTATCGCCAACGTGACGGAGCAGGGCAGGGCTGGTCAGCGTGTGGCGGCAATGGAGAGCTACGGCTCGGAAGGTCTGATCAGTTATCCGGCCAGCGGCGACGAGAAGGCGGTCATCAATGTGTTTACCGACATCGATTGCCCCTATTGCCGCAAGCTGCATGACGAGGTGCCCCAGCTCAACGATTACGGCATTACCGTCAACTACTACGCCTTTCCCCGCTCCGGCCCGGGTACACCGTCCTTCAACAAGTACGTTTCCGTATGGTGTGCCGAGGACCAGCAGGCTGCCATGGACGCCGCCAAGTCCGGCAAGTCGGTTGAGTCTGCCAGTTGTGACAATCCCGTGCTGGAGCAGTATCGGCTTGGTGGTCGTGTCGGGGTAACCGGCACACCGGCCATCCTGCTGGAAGACGGCAACATGGTCCGTGGCTACGTGCCGGCGGACAACCTGGCCAAGGGGCTTGGCCTGCTCTGAGTTCGCGGGCCGGGCACCGATTCCGGCCCCGGCTTGTTTGCACATCACCCGACCGATTCAGGGCTTATTCAGCAGCCCCTGAATCGGTATACTATGCCACTTCATTGCAATCCATCAGCACCCCTTCGGGATCAGAGGTGAGAGTTTGAAAGACGTCAGTGTCGGAATCTGCGGACTGGGAACCGTTGGCGGCGGTACATTCAATGTTTTGACCCGTAACGCCGCGCTTATCGCGGGTCGTGCCGGTTGCAACATCCGAATTACCCGGGTGGCCAGCCGTCGCAGTCGCGACGACCTGGCCCTGGGGGATGTTCCCTTCACCACCGACATTTTCGACGTCGTGAATGACCCGGCGGTGGATATCGTGGTCGAGTTGATCGGTGGCTATGACACCGCCAAGGAGCTGGTGCTCGCAGCCATCCGTAACGGCAAGCATGTGGTAACCGCCAACAAGGCCCTGATCGCCGTGCATGGCAACGAAATCTTCGAGGCGGCGGAAAAGGCCGGTGTCGTGGTTGCCTACGAAGCCGGTGTCGCCGGTGGCATTCCGGTGATCAAGGCGGTCCGGGAGGGGCTGGCTGCCAACCGGATCGACTGGATCGCGGGCATCATCAATGGCACCGGTAACTATATCCTGACCGAAATGCGTGCCGGCCGGGAATTCGGTGAGGTCCTCAAGGAGGCCCAGGACCTGGGTTATGCCGAAGCTGACCCCACCTTCGATGTAGAGGGCATCGATGCTGCCCACAAGCTGACAATTCTGGCTTCCTCCGGGTTTGGCGTACCCCTGCAGTTCGAGAAAGCCTATACCGAGGGCATTTCCTCCATCACCCCGTACGATATTGCCCACGCCGAGCTCCTGGGCTACCGCGTAAAGCATCTGGGCATTGCCCGTCGCCGGGAAGGCGGCATCGAGCTGCGGGTCCATCCCACGCTGGTTCCTCGCAGTCACCTGATTGCCCAGGTTGATGGGGTCCTCAATGCCGTTCTGGTGGATGGTGATGCCGTTGGCCAGACCATGTACTACGGCCCGGGTGCCGGTGATGAGGCAACCGCTTCCGCCGTGATTGCGGATATTGTCGACGTGGCGCGTGCGGTATCCATCGACAGCGCCCTTCGGGTGCCGTATCTCGGCTTCCGCCCGGAGGCCATGGAAGACCTTGGTGTCCTGCCGATGGAGGACATCCAGTCCGCCTATTACCTGCGCATCCAGGCGTTCGACCACCCGGGCGTGCTGGCCAAGATTGCCTCCATCCTGAGCGAGCATGGCATCAACATCGAGTCCATCATGCAGAAGGAGTCGGAGTTCAAGGATGGCCGGATCCCGGTGATCATCCTGACCCACACCGTCCAGGAGCGCCAGATGAACCTGGCGATCGAGGAGATGGAAGCGCTGTCGGATATCGATGGCAAAGTGGTCCGCATCCGCGCCGAAAACTTCAACTGACAGGTACGAAAGTGAGATACATCAGTACACGGGGCGAAGCTCCCGCCCTGGGCTTTGAAGACGTCCTCCTGACCGGTCTGGCCAGCGATGGCGGGCTCTATGTTCCGGAATCCCTTCCACATTTCAGTCTGGAAGAGATCCGCAGCTGGCGTGGACTGTCATACAGCGAGCTGGCGTTCAACGTCATGCACCCGTTTGTGGACGATGCCATCCCGGCGGATGATTTCCGCAAGATGCTGGACGAAACCTACGCCGGTTTCGCCCACCAGGCGGTGGCGCCGCTGGTCCAGCTGGACACCAACGAATGGGTTCTGGAACTGTTCCGGGGTCCGACCCTGGCGTTCAAGGACTTCGCCCTGCAGCTGCTGGGCCGCCTGCTGGATTACGTGCTCGAGAAGCGCAACCAGCACGTGGTGATCATGGGGGCCACCTCCGGTGATACCGGTTCCGCCGCCATCGAAGGCTGCCGCCGTTGCAAGCACGTGGATATCTTCATCCTGCATCCGCACCAGCGGGTTTCCGAGGTGCAGCGCCGGCAGATGACCACGGTGAAGGGTGACAACATCCACAACATCGCGGTGAAGGGCAATTTCGACGATTGCCAGCGCATGGTGAAGGAGAGCTTCGGCGACCAGTCTTTCCTGGGTGGCAAGACCCAGCTGGCGGCGGTGAACTCCATCAACTGGGCGCGGATCATGGCCCAGATCGTGTATTACTTCCAGGCGTCCCTGGCCCTGGGTGGCCCGGACCGCAGCATGGCGTTCTCGGTGCCCACCGGCAACTTCGGCGATATCTTCGCCGGCTACCTGGCAAAGAAGATGGGCCTGCCCATCTCCCAGCTGGTGATTGCCACCAACCGCAACGACATCCTGCATCGCTTCATGAGCGGCAACAAGTACGAGCAGCACAAGCTGGAGCATACCCTGTCGCCGAGCATGGACATCATGGTGTCCAGCAACTTCGAGCGACTGTTGTTTGATTTGCATGGCCGCGATGGTGCGGCGGTGAAGGAACTGCTGGAGAATGCCGCCAAGGGTCCGGTCAGCATTGAAGACTACCGCTGGCGTCACGCCCGCAAACTGTTCGACAGCGACGCGGTGGACGACAAGACTACCTGTGACACCATCCGCGAGATCTATGAGCGCAACGAGTACCTGCTCGATCCGCACACGGCCATCGGTGTCCGTGCCGCCCGCACCTGCCGCCGTGACCCGGCGGTGCCGATGATCACCCTCGGTACCGCGCATCCGGCCAAGTTCCCGGATGCAATTGCCGAATCCGGTCTCAGTGTGAAGCCTGAGCTGCCGGCCCACATGGCCGATCTGTTCGAGCGGGAAGAGCGGTACACGGTACTCGACAACGATGTGGCCAGTGTCCAGGCATTCATTGCCCAGCACTGGAAAAGCGCCTGATCCGGTATGACACCGAAAAAGATCCTGCGTCGCCCCCGGCCGGACACCGCGCCGGCCTGGGGGCAAAACCTGCCTCCCTTGCTGCGTCGCCTCTATGCGGCCCGCGGCGTCACCTCCGATGACCAGCTCAGTTATACCCTGAAACACCTGGCGTCACCCCTGCAGCTGCGTGGCATCGACCGTGCCGTGGAGTTGCTGGCCGAGGCCATCGACCGGCAGCAGAAGGTGCTGGTACTGGGGGATTTCGATGCCGATGGTGCCACCAGTACCGCGGTGGCCATGCTCGGTCTGTCCATGCTCGGGCTCGGCGCCATCGATTTCCGGGTGCCCAGCCGGTTCGCGGATGGTTACGGACTGACACCCGGCATCATTGAGCGACTGAAAGAAGAAGGCGAGTTGCCGGATCTGCTGGTGACCGTCGACAACGGTATCTCGGCTATCGAAGGCGTCAGGGCGGCACGGGACCTGGGTATCCGGGTCGTGGTCACCGATCACCACCTGGCCGGCGAGGTGTTGCCGGACGCGGATGCCATCGTCAATCCCAACCAGCCGGGCTGTCCGTTCCTGAGCAAAAACGCCGCCGGGGTGGGGGTGATGTTCTACGTGCTCACCGCCCTGCGCAAGCACCTGCGGGAGATTGGCAAGCTGCCACAGCCGGAGCCGAACCTGGGCTGCCTGCTCGACCTGGTGGCCCTGGGCACGGTGGCGGACGTGGTGCCGCTGGATCACAACAATCGCATCTTCGTGGAACAGGGCCTGCGCCGGATTCGGCAGGGTGAAGCGAGGCCCGGCATTCTGGCGTTGTTGGAAGTGGCCGGGCGGGACCATGCCCACATCAGCTCCACCGATCTGGGTTTTGTGGTCGGGCCAAGACTCAATGCCGCCGGTCGCCTGGACGACATGAGCGTGGGCATTGCCTGCCTGCTGGTGGACAATCCCGACGAAGCACGGCGCCTGGCCCGTGAGCTGGATACCTTCAACCGGGAGCGCCGCACCATCGAGCGGGACATGAAGAGTCAGGCCCAGGAGTTGCTGGCGTCCATGTCCCTGGATATTGAAGGCCTGCCCTGGGGCCTGGCCCTGTTCGATCGCGACTGGCACCAGGGCGTGATCGGCATCCTGGCCGCCCGGATCCGTGAGCAGACCCATCGGCCCACCATCGCCTTTGCGCCGGATGACGATGGCGAGCATATCAAGGGATCGGCCCGCTCGATTCCGGGCCTGCACATTCGTGATGCCCTGGCGGTGGTGGACGCCCGCCATCCCGGACTACTGAAAAAGTATGGGGGCCACGCCATGGCTGCCGGCATGACCATTGCCAAACAGGATCTGGACGCCTTTAGCGATGCCTTCGACAAGGCCGTGCGAGATGCGCTCACCCCGGAGGACCTGGAGGCGGCCATTATCACCGATGGCCCCTTGGGCGCCGACGAGCTGAACCTGGATACCGCCTACCTGCTGAAGCGGGCCGGGCCCTGGGGGCAGCATTTCCCGGAGCCGGTGTTTGATGGGGAATTCCGCGTGGTGAGCCAGCGTATTGTCGGGGAAAACCACCTGAAACTGGTGCTGCAACCGGAGGACGGTGGCGGGATCATTGATGGCATCGCCTTCAATACCGGGCCGGAAGTGCCGGATTACACCCGCTCGGGGGCGCGAGTGGTGTACAAGCCGGATGCCAACACGTTCCGGGGGCGGACGAATCTGCAGTTGCTGGTCGACTATATCGAGGCCTTGTGAATGAAAATGGGGTCTGACCCTGTTCGGGGTCAGGCCCCGGATTTACCATCGCAATTCCGCGGTACGGCTGATTTACACTCGGAATTCCGGTAGAATTCCGCCTCTGTTTTACACCCCATTTGCCAAAGCGAGAAAGGGTTTCATGGAAATCAATCCCATAGTGACGAAGATCAAAGAGCTTCGCGAGCGCACTGAAGCGCTGAGGGGGTATCTTTGACTACGATCAGCGTAGTGAACGTCTGGTCGAAGTAGAGCGGGAACTCGAACAACCCAGCGTCTGGGACGACCCCGAGCGGGCCCAGGGTCTGGGCAAGGAACGGTCGGATCTGGAGCTGATCGTACACACCATCGACAACCTGACCACCGGCCTGAGCGATGCTGAGAGCCTGCTGGAGATGGCGGTCGAGGAAGACGACGAAGGCACCGTTGACGAGATCCAGTCCGACCTGGATGCGCTCGACGGTGAGCTGCAGAAGCTGGAGTTCCGCCGCATGTTCTCCGGCGAGATGGACGCCAACAACGCCTACCTGGACATTCAGGCCGGCTCTGGTGGTACCGAAGCCCAGGACTGGGCCAACATGCTGCTGCGCATGTATCTGCGCTGGGCCGAGCGCCGTGGTTTCAAGGCGGAGATTGTCGAACTGCAGGAAGGGGAAGTGGCCGGCATCAAGAGTGCCACCGTCCACATCCAGGGCGACTATGCCTACGGCTGGCTGCGCACCGAAACCGGCGTGCACCGCCTGGTGCGCAAATCCCCGTTCGATTCCGGTAACCGTCGCCATACCTCGTTCTCTTCCGTGTTTGTATCGCCGGAAGTGGATGACAGTTTCGAGATCGAGATCAACCCGGCGGATCTGCGGGTGGACGTCTATCGCGCCTCCGGTGCCGGTGGTCAGCACGTAAACCGGACCGAGTCTGCCGTGCGACTGACCCACAACCCGACCGGTATCGTGGTGGCCTGTCAGGCTGGCCGAAGCCAGCACCAGAACAAAGACCAGGCCATGAAGCAGCTGAAAGCCAAGCTGTTCGAGCGTGAGATGCAGCTGCGTAACGCCGAGAAGCAGAAGGCGGAGGATGCCAAGGCCGATATCGGCTGGGGCAGCCAGATCCGTTCCTACGTCCTCGACGACAGCCGGATCAAGGACCTGCGTACCAAGGTGGAAACCAGCAACACCCAGGCGGTTCTGGACGGCGACATCGACAAGTTCATCGAAGCCAGTCTGAAGATGGCGCTGTAACCGGCGCCTCTCGTCCAACCCGATCAACCCGGACAATCCGAATCCTAGTGAGCCAACATGACTGAACACACCCAACACGCCGCACAGCACGAGGACAACAAGCTGATTGCCGAGCGCCGCGCCAAACTGGCTGACATGCGCCGCCAGGGCAATCCGTTCCCCAATGACTTCCGTCGCGATGCCACCGCTGCCGAACTGCAGGAAAAATACGGTGACAAGAGCAAGGAAGAGTTGGAGAAGCTTGATATCAAGGTGGCCATCGCCGGCCGCATGATGCTGGACCGCAAGGCGTTCAAGGTGGTTCAGGATATGACCGGCCGCATCCAGGTGTATGCCACCAAGCATGTCCAGAAGGAAACCAAGCACTGGGATCTGGGTGACATCATCGGTGTCCGGGGCACCCTGTCCAAATCCGGCAAGGGTGACCTGTATGTGACCATGGATGAGTACGTGCTGCTGACCAAGTCCCTGCGGCCGCTGCCGGAGAAGCACAAGGGCCTGACCGACATGGAGGCCCGCTACCGGCATCGCTATGTGGACCTGATGGTCAACGAGGAGACCCGCAAGACCTTCCAGATCCGCACGCGGCTGATCAACAGCATGCGTAACTACTTCAATGCCCGTGGTTTCATGGAAGTGGAAACCCCGATGCTGCAGGTGATTCCCGGTGGCGCCACGGCACGTCCGTTTGTGACCCACCACAACGCCCTGGGCATCGACATGTACATGCGTATCGCGCCGGAACTGTTCCTCAAGCGCCTGGTGGTGGGCGGCTTCGAGCGGGTATTCGAGATCAACCGCAACTTTCGCAATGAGGGCCTGTCCACCCGCCACAATCCCGAGTTCACCATGGTGGAGTTCTACCAGGCGTATGCGGATTACAACGATCTGATGGACCTGACCGAGGATATGCTGCGGCAGATCACCAAGGAGGTCCTCGGCACCACGACCGTGGTCAACACCCGGGAGCTGGCCAACGGTGAAACCGAAACCGTGGAATACGATTTCGGCAAGCCATTCAAGCGCATGACCGTGGTCGAAGCGATCCTGGAGCACAACCCGGACATCCAGGCCGGTCAGCTGGGCGATGAAGCCAGCGCCCGTCGGGTGGCCGATGGACTGGGTATCCAGCTCAAGGACACCTGGGGCCTGGGCAAGGTGCTGGTGGAGATCTTCGAGGCGACGGCCGAGCACCTGCTGGTGCAGCCGACTTTCATCACGGACTACCCGAAGGAAGTCTCGCCGCTGGCCCGCTGCAAGGACAATGATCCTTTCGTCACCGAACGCTTCGAGTTCTTCGTGGGTGGCCGTGAGCTGGCCAACGGCTTCTCCGAGCTCAACGATGCCGAAGACCAGGCCGAACGGTTCCACGCCCAGGTGGCGGAAAAGAACGCCGGGGACGACGAGGCCATGTTCTATGACGAGGACTACGTCATGGCCCTGGAATACGGCCTGCCCCCCACCGCCGGTGAGGGTATCGGCATCGACCGACTGGCCATGCTGCTGACCGATTCGCCGTCCATCCGCGATGTCATCCTGTTCCCGCACATGCGCCCGGAGCACAAGGTCGAGCACCACCAGGCGGAAGTCGAGGAGTAACCGCTTAATCTGGCGGGAGAGCTCCAAGACGGGGTCAGATGAAAGTCTTCATCTGACCCCATTTTCAGCCCGGAACCCGGGGTCAGAAGAACGCTTTCTTCTGACCCCACTTTCACAACTCCGGGGTCTGATGAAAGCTTTCATCTGACCCCAACTTCAACCCAGCGATCACCCAGGAGTCGGCCATGCACCCCGCCCAAACCCTGGCCAGCCAGCTCAAACCCGGACGTGGCTGGGACGACCACCTGACCGGGGAGTTCAGCCAGCCCTACATGCAGCAGCTGGCGGAGTTTCTGGCGGCGGAAGAGCAGGCCGGCAAGGTGATCTACCCGCCCAGTACCCACTGCTTCAATGCCCTCAACAGCACGCCGCTCGACAAGGTGGAAGTAGTGATCCTCGGCCAGGATCCGTACCACGGCCCCGGTCAGGCCCACGGCCTGTGTTTCTCCGTGCGACCGGAGGTTCCGGTTCCGCCCTCGCTGGTCAATATCTTCAAGGAAATCCGGGATGATCTGGGCATCGAACCACCGGACCATGGCTGCCTTCAGCCCTGGGCCGAGCGCGGGGTGTTGTTGCTGAACAGCGTTCTGACGGTATTGCAGGGTCAGGCCGGTGCCCATCAGGGCAAAGGCTGGGAGACCTTTACCGACAAGGTGATTGAAACCGTCAATCGGGAGCGTGAAGGCGTGGTGTTCCTGCTCTGGGGTAGTTACGCCCGAAAAAAGGGCCAGCACATCGATCGCAACCGGCACCTGGTACTGGAGGGCCCGCATCCGTCGCCCCTCAGTGCCTATCGGGGCTTCTTCGGCTGTAAACACTTCTCCCGGGCCAACGAATGGCTCCAGGGCAACGGGCAGCCGGCCATCGACTGGTCGCTGCCCGCCAAAGCGGACCTGATTGCCCGTTATCGGAAGCCGGTGTCAGCCGGCTGAAGACTCCTGATCATCCCCTTGCTCACGCTCCGGAACGGCATAGGGCAGGGGCAGGGCAGTCAGGCTGTTGCCGTCTGCCGTCAGCGGTTGGTCCGCGGCATCGTGGCGAATCACCGCCAGCAACTCCACCGAGCCATCGTTGAACGGCACCTGGTTGACGACCGTGCCGACGGTCCGCTCGCCCATTCTGACATCCGCGCCGGGTGTAACGTCGCCGGAACTGCGGAACCGGAACAGGCTTTTTTTCAGCTGCCCGAGGAAGTGCATGCGGGCGATGACTTCCTGACCGGTGTAGCAGCCTTTCTTGAAATGGATCCCGCCCAGGTGCTGGAGGTTGAGCATCTGCGGCACAAACGCCTCCCAGCCTGCCTCGTCGAGGGCCGGAACGCCGGCTGCAATCTCGGTCGCGTGCCAGTCTGCCAGTGACAGCCGCGGGGCGTCCCCGAAATCCGGAGACTCACCGGAGGTCTGCCAGAGTTCGTACCTTTCAAGACCGCGTTCGTCGGATTCAACCCGGATCAGGAGACCCGACTCGAGCCCCAGAGCATCGCCCGCAGCCTGAAGCCCGGAAACGTCCCCGCCAACGGCTGCACGTGCCGTTTCCTGCCCGAGGATGCCCCAGATCACGCCCCGGTCCAGGGTTTCCATGGCGGTGCCCCGGAACAGCATCAGGTATTTACGCAGCTGGGTCAGAGTCTGCTCCGCCAGTGTCGTCGGGAGGTCCAGAACAACGCTGTCCCCGTCCCGCGCCAGGCGCGTCAGGCAATAGGCGCGCCCCTTTGGGCTGCTGGCGGCTGCGCGCAGGGCCCGGTCACCGGTGACCTCCTCGAGGTGCTGGCTGAACTGGCCCTGGAGGAACTTGTCGGTTCCGGGGCCGGAGACCCGTACCAGGATCCGGTCAGTGAGTCTGACGTAGCCCCGGTCGGGTAGCGGCAGGCTGGCGGTTTCTGGTTGTATGGGAGCAGCAGTATCCGTGTCGGTCATGGAAACTCCGGGTCGTGTATCAGTTGGATGGCTGCGACTGGCCCAGGCGCAGCCACTGGCGCAACCTGCGGAACTGGTCCGGGCAGACGTTGCCACCATGCCATGGCTCAGGGGCCAGGAGAATAAGATAGTACGCCCCTAATCTGGAGCCTGTCGGGCGAAGTTTCAAGAGTGTCAGCATCGGGCCTAGCCGGCTGCTGCGGCAGGGCTGGACCGGAATGGCCTCCCGCCCGGCAAATATCGCCTGCAGCTGCCCGGCTTCCAGCGCCAGCCCGGTAACCGAGCGTTCGCCGCGAAGCAGGCCAAAGCGGCGAAAGTGCAGGATCGCACCGGCGCCGGCTACGGGGACGAGGGCCAGCAGCCAGGGCCGGCTCTCGGCGGCTGCGGTCAGGACGAAGGCAAGCAGTGCCAGCCAGGGCAGGGTCGCAATCAGGCCGGCACTGACAGAGGGGGTAAGCCGGAGATCAATCCGGCTGGACACGGTTCAGGATCATGTCGACGATGCGCTGGAGATCCGGGTCTTCCGGTCGGCTGCGCTGCATGAACCACTCGAACATGTCGGTGTCCTCGCAGCTGAGCAGTTTCTGGTAGCGGGCCTGGTCTTCCGGATCAAGGTCGCGGTAGACCTCTTCCACGAAAGGAACCAGGAGTACATCAAGCTCCAGCATGCCGCGGCGGCTGTGCCACCAGAGGCGCTTGAACTCGGGATTGTCGGGCACGTTGGGGGTATCGGACATAATGGTATCGCCAGTTTTCCAGAGAAATTGAAGGGTCAGGGGGCCTGGGTCCGGTAGGTGGTCGGAACCAGTACCGTATCGCGCGCTTCGTTGAGCAGTCCCGGGTAGTCAAGGGTGTAGTGCAGTCCCCGGCTTTCCCGGCGCTGCAGTGCCGAACAGATGATCAGGTCGGCTACGGTGACCAGGTTACGCAGTTCCAGCAGGTCATTGGAGACCCGGTAGTTGCTGTAGAACTCACTGATTTCCCGGTCCAGCAGGTCGACCCGGTGCTTGGCGCGCTGGAGTCGTTTGGTGGTTCTCACAATGCCGACATAGTCCCACATGAAGTGGCGCAGTTCGTCCCAGTTGTGGGAGATGACAACGTCCTCATCGGAGTCCCGGACCTGGCTCTCGTCCCACTCCGGGGCGTCCGGAGGCGGCGGGATATCCGATTCCCGGCGGGCAATGTCGGCGGCTGCAGCCCGGCCATAGACCAGGCATTCCAGCAGGGAGTTGCTGGCCATACGGTTGGCGCCGTGCAGGCCGGTAAAAGCGGCTTCACCGACCGCATAGAGCTGGTTGATGTCGGTGCGGGCCCTTTCGTCACTGATGATGCCGCCGCAGGTATAGTGGGCGGCGGGAACCACCGGGATCGGTTCTTTGGTGATGTCGATGCCAAAGCCCAGACACTTCTCGTAGATGGTCGGGAAGTGGTGTTTGATGAAATCCGCCGGCTTGTGGCTGATGTCCAGGTAAACGTGGTCCACACCCAGGCGCTTCATCTCGTGGTCGATGGCCCGGGCAACAATGTCCCGGGGCGCCAGTTCGGCACGTTCGTCAAACCGGTCCATGAAGCGGGTGCCATCCGGCAGCTTCAGCAATCCACCCTCGCCGCGAACCGCCTCGGTGATCAGGAACGATTTGGCGTGCGGATGATAAAGGCAGGTTGGGTGGAACTGGTTGAATTCCATGTTGGCGACGCGACAACCTGCCCGCCAGGCCATGGCAATACCATCCCCGGAGGCACCATCGGGGTTGGTGGTATAGCGGTAGGCCTTCGAGGCACCTCCGGTGGCGATGACGGTGAACCGGGCCCGGAAGAGTTCCACGTGGTTATCTTCCAGGTTGAGAATATAGGCCCCCACGCAGCGGTTGCCCGGTAGCGCCAGTTTCCGGTTGGTGATCAGGTCCACTGCCACCCGATTCGACATCAGGTGAATGTTGGAGCGGGCCTGCGCCTGGGAGGTCAGGGTGGTAGACACTGCGTGGCCGGTGGCATCGGCGGCATGGATGATTCGCCGGTGACTGTGGCCGCCCTCGCGGGTCAGGTGATAGTGCTCGCTGTCATCCTCCCGGGTAAAATCCACCCCGGACTCGATCAGCCAGTCGATGCTGTCCTTGCTATTTTCCACGGTGAACCGAACGGCATCGTCATGGCAAAGGCCGGCGCCCGCCGCCAGGGTGTCCTGGATGTGGTTCTCTACCGAATCCTTGTCATCGAGCACCGCCGCAATGCCGCCCTGGGCCCATAGTGTGGCGCCACTGCTGATGTCTGCCTTGCTGATGACCCCGATGTTCAGGTGGTCGGGCAGGTTCAGGGCAACGGTAAGACCGGCAGCACCACTGCCGATTATGAGAACATCGTATTCGTAGGACTGTGGCATTGGATCGGTATCGCGGGCCATAATGTGGACGTGTATTGAACTAAACTTTACGCCTGCTGTCTATTTGGCCTGACGGCGCGCCCCTCTGGAGCGTGCGCCCAAAATGGACAAAACGGACGCCGGACAGCAGTGATGACTCAAGCAAATCTCGCAACGGCCGAAAAGCTGGCCGCAACATCAGGGAAAACCGGCAAACCGTCCATGACGCCTGAACAGAATCAGACACAGGGTGACCATTCCGACAGCCAGACGGACCTCCAGCTCGTGCGTAAGGTCCGCAACGGCGATCGGGCGGCTTTCGACCTGCTGGTTGTCAAATACCAGACCCGCGTGGCCTCAATCATCAGCCGGTATGTCTACGATTCCCAGGAAGTGATGGACCTGACCCAGGAAACGTTCGTCAAGGCCTATCGCGCAATCGACCGGTTTCGTGGGGACAGCGCGTTTTACACCTGGCTCTATCGGATAGCGGTCAACACCGCCAAGAATTACCTGGAGTCCCGGGGCCGGCGCCCGCAGGCCAGTGCCGATGTCTCCGACGCCGAAAATTTTGATGACGGTATCCGGCTCAGGGATCCCGCTTCTCCGGAACGGCTGTTGCAGCGGGAGCAGTTGCAGGAGGAGTTGTCCCGTGCCATCGCAGATCTGCCGGAAGAGCTGCGCTCGGCCTTCCTGTTGCGCGAGTACGATGGTCTCAGTTACGAAGACATCGCCAAAATTCTTGAATGTCCGATCGGAACCGTCCGTTCCCGTATTTTCCGGGCCCGGGATGCCGTGGATCGGCACCTTGGTCCATTGCTCAATCACACAGAGACAACTTGAGGTTGCATCCGATGGATGATCGTCTCAGAGAAACCCTGTCGGCCATGATGGATGACGAAGCGGATGAGCTATCGGTACGCCGCCTGTTGTCCCATCATGACCAGGCCAGGGTACGCGACCAGTGGCAGCGCTGGCAGCAGGTCCGGGATCTGATGCACAGTGGTCACACCCCGGCGGAGGGAGTTGATGTCAGCGCCAACGTTCGGGCGGCACTCGATGGCCGCTCGGGAATGGCCCGTCACCGGGCATCGGCAAAGGGTGCTTCGCCGTCTTCACGCTGGCGCTGGCCGGCGGTGGCAATGGTGGCGGTGGCGCTGGTCGTGGGCTTCGGAGCTGGCGCTGGCTGGGACTCCCGGGAAGGATCTGCAACTGCCGGTGCTCCGGAAATCGCTGCGCAGGCAGTTCCTGAAAGTGATGTAGCTGCTGCCCCGGTCCGTGAAGTAACCCTGCAGGGTCTGGATGAAGAACAGTGGGAGCAGATGAGCCAGTACCTGCTGGAGCACGCCCAGCACAACAGTGTCGGGGCGGGTCGCGGTGCGGTCGGTTACGCCCGGGTCGTCAGTGCCGGCAATGGATACTGATATCTTGGAGTGCGAATGCGCATGAACAGGTTGTCCTCACGCTTGAGAGCTTCTGCCGTTCCGGCCTTGCTGCTGGTGCTTCTCGCCCTGACAGTTCCGGGTCTGGCGGTTGCCGACGATGACAGGAGTGAGGTGAATCAATGGCTGGAGCGCCTGGCACCGGCCCTCAATATGACGTCCTACCGGGGTGTTTTTGTCTACGCCCGTGGCGACCAGGTGCATTCCATGCAGATTGCTCACCGCTACCGTGACGGCGTCGTCGAGGAACGTCTGGTGATGCAGGACGGAGGCAGCGGCGAGATTGTGCGGCGTGGTGTCAATGTGGTCTGTGTGCTGCCGGACCGGGGACGGATCCGGCTGGATCAGGTCATTCCGTCGGGCCCCTTCGCGGAGGCATTTACCAGCCAGCTGATGCCGGTCAGTCGTTGGTACAGTGCCGAGATGGTGGGCGAGGACCGGGTTGCTGGCTATGAGGCGGTCGAGATCGCACTGAGATCCCGGGACGAGTACCGGTACAGCCACCGTTTATGGCTGGAGAGAACAACCGGCTTGCTGGTGAAAAGTCATGTCCGAACCTTGTCCGGAGACGTGATGGAGCAGTTCCAGTTCACCAGTCTGGAGATTACCGAAAATATTCCGGACGAGGAATTCGAGATCCGGACCGAAGGCCGGGAGATATCCCGAAGTCTGGCTACTGATGACGGGGGTGCCGAGGCCTCACCGGTCTCCAGAATGAATGGCTGGGAACTGGGGTGGCGTCCCGATGGTTTTGCTCCCGCAGCGGCTCCCCGTGCCGGTCGTGGGCAGGTTGTCGCGTTCTCTGATGGTCTGGCAGCGTTCTCGGTGTTTGTCGAGCCGGCTGGCCGTCTGAACATGCCCAAGGGAGCCTCCCGCATAGGTGCCACAACCATCTACATGCATGCGCTTGAGTCCGGAGGGCGCGAATTTCTGGTGACCGTGGTGGGTGAAGTCCCGCCGGCAACGGCCCGGAGGGTCGCCGAGTCGGTCCGGGTTCAGGACACCCTGGCGCTTGAGGGTAATGGCTCGTGATTACCGAAACCGGCAAGGTGATCGCGATCAAGGGCGATCATGCCTGGGTGCAGACCATTAGATCCAGTGCCTGTCAGAGTTGCTCAGCCCGGAGTGGCTGTGGCCAGAGGGCGCTGGCTTCGGTAACCGGCGGCCGGGCCAACCAGGTCCTGGTCGCCAACAGCATCAGTGCCAGAGTTGGCGATGAAGTGACCATTGGTATCGAGGAACAGGCCCTGCTGGGTGCCTCCATGCTGGTTTACGCCGTTCCGCTTGTTGCCATGGTGCTGGCAACCATCGCCGGACACAATCTGTCAGGGGGCAGCGATGGTGGCGCCATGCTGGGTGCGGCCGCCGGCCTCGCCGGTGGCTTTCTCCTGGCCCGACTGTTGCCAGGCCGTCGTGGTGGCTATGAGCCGACGCTTCTGCGGCGCAATCCGGGTTGTGGCCCGAACCTGTCCATAAATCCTACCGATTTGTAAGTTGAAAACGCTTCTACGGGCCTCAAAACTAACCTTATCAGTTGTTAATAAAAGGGGGTTCAACATGCCGAGAGAGATAACAGTGGCCACCCGTACCTTGCCCGCGTTCCGGATCGACAGGGTGCTGAGTGCCCTGCTGATGATGTCCGTCATGGTGATGGTGTTCTGGAGTCAGGGCGTTGCAGCCCGCAGCCTCCCGGATTTCACCGGGCTGGTGGAGGAAAACTCCGGTGCCGTGGTCAACATCAGTACCACCACCGAGCCGAAGGGTGGCAACACCGGTTTCGGCGGCATGCCCTTTGATGAGCGTCAGCTGGAACAGATGCCTGAATTCTTCCAGCACTTTTTCCGCGGCCCCCAGTCGCCTTTCGGTGGCTCGCCCGGTGGCGCCCAGCCCCGGCGGTCCATGGGCTCGGGCTTTATCGTGTCCAGTGACGGTTATGTGCTGACCAACAATCATGTGGTCGAGGGTGCCGATGAAATTGTCGTTCGCCTGAATGATCGCCGCGAGTTGCCGGCCAAACTGGTGGGCACCGATCCGCGCTCCGATATGGCCGTGCTGAAAATCGAGGACGGTGACGACCTGCCTGTGGTCAAGGTTGGAAAATCCCGGGATCTGAAAGTCGGGGAATGGGTGTTCGCCATCGGCTCGCCGTTCGGTTTTGACTACACCGTGACAGCCGGCATTGTCAGCGCACTGGGGCGTTCCCTGCCCAGTGAAAACTATGTTCCGTTCATCCAGACCGACGTTGCCATCAACCCGGGTAACTCCGGCGGGCCACTGTTCAACATGGATGGTGAGGTTGTCGGTATCAACTCCCAGATCTATACCCGCTCCGGTGGCTTCATGGGCGTTTCCTTCGCCATCCCCATTGACGATGCCATGAATGTGTTCCGGCAGATCCGTGACAAGGGCATGGTGTCCCGTGGTTGGCTCGGCGTCCTGATCCAGGAGGTCAATCGTGATCTGGCCGAATCCTTTGGTCTGAAGCGGCCCCGCGGCGCGTTGGTTGCCGAAGTGATGGAGGGTTCGCCAGCCGAGGAGGCAGGCCTGCAGTCCGGTGATATCGTGCTCGAGTATGATGGCGATGAAGTCCAGTTCTCCTCGGACCTGCCGCCCATGGTTGGCCGCACTCCGGTGGGCGAGACCGCTCGCCTGACCGTCCTTCGTGGCGGTGAAGAGGTGACCCTGGAAGTGGAAATCGGTCAGCTGCCGGATGAAGCTCAGGCACAGAGCCAGGCGCCGGCGGGCAACAACGGTGGGTCCTCTTCAGCGCCCCTGGGCATGACTATTGAACCGCTGCCTGCGGAACTGGCCGACTCGCTCGGTGTCCCGGGCGGTGTGGTGGTCACCGATATCGGCCGCGGACCCGCGTTCGAAGCGGGGATTCGTCCCAAGGATGTGATCACCGAGATCAACCGCCGGGAGATACGCTCGGTTGCCGACTTCCGGGAGGTGGTGGCATCCCTGCCGGAGGGTCGGGCCGTCTCGGTGCGGATCGTACGTCAGGGCCGGGCACTGTATCTGGTGATGAAGCCCTGATTCAGCGATGCTAAAACCGTAAAAGGCAGTCAGAAAGCCCCCGGGCCGGTCGGAGCGACAGGCCCGGGGGCTTTTGCTATACTCGCGCGAACCGATAACAAAGAGGCCATGGACCGGACCGGGACCAATGATGAACAAGAAGGAACTTCCCCTCCGCAGACTGCTGGAATTCCGCAATGCCTGGGTTGCCTGGCTTGTCTTTGCAGTTGGCATCGCCGTAACCATTGTCCTTTGGCAGGTCTCCATCCGTCTGGTCGAGGATCGTACCGAAGCGCGGTTCCGGACCCAGTCGCTTCAGCTCAAGACAGCTATCGAGGAACGTCTGCTCAATTACGAGCAGGTTCTGGCAGGCAGTGCCGGACTCTTTGCCGTAGCCGGCGACGTCTCCCGGGACCACTGGCGAGAATACGTCGACAAGGTTGATATCAATCGCTATTACCCCGGAATCCAGGGCATCGGTTATGTCCGGCGCATCGGGGTAAGGCAGATGGCCGATCACATCGCCTCGGTCAGGGCCCAAGGCGTTCATAATTACCTGGTGACCCCGCTGGGTGCCGGCCCCTATTACTATCCCATGGTTTACCTGGAACCGGGCACCGAGAGGAACCGTCGGGCGCTCGGTTATGACGCGTTCAGCGATCCCAAACACCGGCAAGCCATGGAACAGGCCAGGGACGAGGCTGAACCCACGGTCACGCCCAAGGTGGTACTGGTGCAGGAGGAGGTGGCCGAGGATCAGGCCAGCTTCCTGATGTACTATCCGGTCTATCAGGGCGGTACCATTCCCGATAACCGCGCCGAGCGACGAATGATGCTCGCGGGCTATGTCTTCAGCGCTTTCCGCATGAATAACCTGCTCGACGGCATTGTCGGGCTGATTGCACCTTTCCTTGATGTCAGGATCTATGACAACGGTATCATCAGCCGGGACGCGGTGATGTACGGCTCGAACCTGGGCTCCCTGGATAACGAGTTCAGTTTCGAGATGAGCCAGACCATCACCCACGGTGGCCGTGACTGGCTGCTGCAGACCCGTTCCACACCCGCCTTCGATTACCTGGCCTCCGACCCGAGGCCGCCCATCGTCCTGGGCAGTGGTGTGGTCATCAGTGTTCTGCTGTTCCTGTTCGTGCTGGCCCTGGTCCGTTCCCGCCTGATGGCCCAGATCACCGCCGGCCGTTACCGGGCCATTACCGAGGGTGCCGCCAATGTAACTCTGGTGATGGACCGCAATGGCCAGCCCCGGTACGCCAGCCCCTCCAGTCTCGACATCCTTGGGTTCGAGCCGGAGAAAGTGCCTGGATTGGCGTTCGAGGACCTGGTTCACAGTGATGACTGGCCTCAGCTCCAGCGCGGGTTTGAAGAATCGATGAAGTCGCCGGGCAAGCAGATGCCGGTCATCCGGGCCCGCATCAGGGATGCCGGTGGCCAATGGCGGGACATGGAAGGCACCTACACCGCCATGTTGTCGGTGCCGGGGGTCAACGGTGTGGTACTCAGCCTTCGCGACCTTACGCAGCTCAAGGCGGCGCAATCGGAACTGCATCGACTGGCGTTCTACGATCCACTCACCGGCCTGGCCAACCGCCAGCTGTTCCGGGATCGTCTCAACCATGTGGTTCGCCGGTGTCGTCGCAGCGGAGACTCGGCAGCCCTGATGTTCCTGGATCTCGACGGTTTCAAGCGTATCAACGATACCCTCGGCCATGACGCCGGCGACGAGTTGCTGCGCCAGGTCGCCTATTGGTTGGAAGGGTGTGTCCGCGAGGAAGATTCGGTCGCCCGGCTGGGCGGTGACGAGTTCGTGGTGCTGCTGTCCCGGATCAGTGGCCCGGATGCCGCAGGCAAGGTGGCGGATACCATTCTGCGCCGGTTGTGCCAGCGGGTCAGGCTCAATGACCACGAAGTGGGTGTGACCGTCAGTATCGGCATTACCATGGTGCCCCAGGACAGCGAGGATTCCGGCACGCTGATGAAGTACGCGGACCTGGCGATGTACCGGGCCAAGGAAGTCGGTCGGAACACCTACCAGTTCTTCACCCCGGCGATGAATATCCAGGCCGCCCGGCGGCTATTGCAGCAGGAAGAGTTGGCGACCGCGCTGGATGAGGATCGCTTTGTCCTGCACTACCAGCCCAAGGTGGACCTGACCACCGAGCGGGTTATCGGGGTTGAAGCCTTCCTGCGCTGGCATCATCCCGAGAAAGGCCTGGTCTCGGCCCAGCAGTTTATCGGGCTTGCCGAGGAAACCGGGCTGATCGTCCGACTGGGCGAGCAGGCGCTGCGGCAGGCCTGTATCCAGGTGCAGGCCCTTGAGCGGGCTGGTTTCGAATCCCTGAAAATGGCGGTGAACCTCTCGGTGCGACAGCTGACCGACAACGGTTTTCTGGACATGGTTCGCCAGGTGATCACCGAAACCGGGGTCTCGCCGGAGCGCCTGGAACTGGAGATGCCGGCGGAATTGCTGAACGAGGATCCGCGCATGCTGAGGGAGTTGCTGGTCGCACTCAATGACCTCGGTGTCTGTCTGATTCTCGACGATTTCGGCACCGGCTCCTGTTCGCTGGTGGCGTTGCAGCAGCTGCCGCTGGACGTGATCAAGATTGACCATCGCTTCATTCGCGACATTCCCTACAACGTCAGCGCCACCGATGTCGCCTCCGCCGTTATCGCGCTGGCCCGCAAGCTGCACCTGACGGTGGTGGCCGAGGGCGTGGAAACGCTCCAGCAATTGAGCTTCCTGAAAACCGCCGGTTGTGCCCAGTGCCAGGGCAACCTGTTCAGTTATCCGCTGGACGAGGATGCCCTGATCGGCTTCCTGATTCGCCAGTATGAGAAACCGCTGATTTCCTGATCATGGCAATGGCCGGCGGTAACCGGTAAAATCACGCCGTTCCCGGATCCCGGTAGCGGCCCCTCCGGGCTCAATCCTTCGTCTTAAATATGAGTATTCATTTTCTGTGACTGAACTGAGCCGAATCCGTAACTTTTCCATCATCGCCCACATCGACCACGGTAAATCCACCCTCGCTGATCGTTTTATCCAGATCTGTGGCGGCCTGACGGACCGTGAGATGGCCGAGCAGGTCCTGGATTCCATGGACCTGGAACGGGAGCGCGGGATCACCATCAAGGCCCAGAGTGTCACGCTCAACTACAAGGCCCGGGATGGTGAGACCTACAAACTGAATTTCATCGACACTCCGGGCCACGTGGATTTCTCCTACGAGGTGTCCCGCTCCCTGTACGCCTGTGAAGGTGCGCTGCTGGTGGTGGATGCCGGGCAGGGCGTGGAAGCCCAGTCCGTGGCCAACTGCTACACCGCCATCGAGCAGGGGCTTGAGGTGGTACCGGTCCTGAACAAGATGGACCTGCCCCAGGCCGAGCCGGACCGGGTAGCCGCCGAGATCGAGGACATCATCGGCATCGAGGCATCCGACGCCGTGCGCTGCAGTGCCAAGAGCGGCATGGGCGTGGAGGATGTGCTGGAAGACCTGATTCGCAAGATTCCACCGCCCAAGGGTGACCGCAGCGCGCCTTTGCAGGCGCTGATCATTGATTCGTGGTTTGATAATTACCTTGGCGTGGTATCCCTGGTGCGCGTTACCGAGGGTACCCTGCGCAAGGGCGACAAGATCGTGATCAAGTCCACCGGCAAGGCCTGGAATGCCGACAAGGTGGGGATTTTCAATCCCAAGCCGACGGATACCGACATACTCGAGGCAGGTGACGTAGGGTTTGTGGTTGCCGGCATCAAGGATATCCATGGCGCGCCGGTGGGCGACACCATCGTGCACCAGAAGTTCGCGGCAGAGACCCCGATGCTGCCCGGTTTCAAGAAGGTCAAGCCGCAGGTCTACGCCGGCCTGTTCCCGGTCAGCGCGGACGACTACGACGACTTCCGTGACGCCCTGGAAAAGCTGACGCTGAACGATGCCTCCCTGTTTTTCGAGCCGGAGAACTCCGACGCCCTCGGTTTCGGGTTCCGTTGTGGCTTCCTGGGCATGCTGCACATGGAGATCATCCAGGAGCGGCTCGAGCGCGAGTATGACCTGGATCTGATCACCACCGCGCCGACGGTGATTTATGAAGTGGTGACCAAGCAGGGTGAGACCCTGTCGGTGGACAACCCCTCAAGGCTTCCGGATATTGGCTCCATCGAGGAGATGCGTGAGCCCATCGTGGAGGCCAATATCCTGGTGCCACAGGAGCACCTGGGTAACGTCATCGCCCTGTGCGAGGAGAAACGCGGCATACAGAAGAACATGCACTTCATGTCCACCCAGGTGCAGCTCACCTACGAGTTGCCCATGGCGGAAGTGGTGATGGACTTCTTTGACCGGATCAAGTCGGCCAGTCGCGGTTTTGCCTCTCTGGATTACCACTTTGTGCGCTTCCAGCCGGCGAACCTGGTACGCCTGGACGTGCTGATCAATGGCGAGCGAGTGGATGCCCTCGCGCTGATCGTTCACAAGGAGCAGGCGCACTACAAGGGCCGGCAGCTGATCGACAAGATGAAAGAGCTGATTCCCCGGCAGATGTTTGATATCGCCATCCAGGCGGCCATTGGCACCCATGTGGTGGCCCGGGTGACCGTCAAGGCTCTGCGCAAGAACGTGACCGCCAAGTGTTACGGGGGTGACGTCAGCCGTAAGAAGAAACTGCTGCAGAAGCAGAAAGAAGGTAAAAAGCGTATGAAGCAGCTGGGTAATGTCGAGGTGCCTCAGGAAGCGTTTCTTGCCGTGTTGAAAGTGGACAAATAACAGAAGGCACCCGGATGGATATCGATTTTCCCCTGGTTCTGGTAGTTCTGACCTTTGCGACAGGTCTGATCTGGCTGGCGGACAAACTCTTCCTGCGTGAACGGCGGCTCGCGGCGGCCCGGACCAGCAACCCGGGCACCGGCCAGGAAGATACACCGGTATCCGATGAGGAAGAACCGAAAGAGCCTTACCTGGTTGACCTGAGCCGATCGTTTTTCCCGGTTCTGGCCATCGTCCTGATCCTGCGCTCGTTTCTGGTCGAACCGTTCCAGATTCCATCCGGCTCCATGCTGCCGACACTGGAGGTGGGTGATTTCATCCTGGTCAACAAGTACGCCTACGGAATTCGCCTGCCGGTGGCCGGCACCAAGATCCTGGAGGTCGGGGACCCCGAGCGCGGCGATGTCATGGTGTTCAAGTACCCGGAAGACGGCGCTACCAACTACATCAAGCGGGTCATCGGGCTGCCGGGTGATCGCATCCGGTACCAGGACAAACAGCTGTTCATCAACGGTGAACTGGTAGACAGCCGGTTCGTTGCCCGATTGCCGCCGATGGAACTGCGGCGCGAGGACCTGGGTGAAGTGGAACACGATATCTTCCTGACCCTCGGACGGACCGGCAACTCCGGCGAAGGGGATTGGGTGGTTCCCGAAGGCCATTATTTCGTGATGGGCGACAACCGGGATAACAGTAACGACAGCCGCTACTGGGGCACGGTGCCGGACGAACTGATCGTCGGCAAGGCCTTTGCGATCTGGATGCACTGGAAATCGATCACCAGTCTGCCATCCTTTGATCGTGTCGGTGGTATCGAATAACACAGACTAATCTGGAGTGCAGTTATAATGAAGAAAAACAATCTCTCCACGATGGGGCGTCAGGGCGGCGCATCCGTCCTGACCATTCTGATCATGGTGCTGTTTTTCGGCAGCCTGCTGACACTGGTGGTCAAGCTTGGGCCGGTCTATATCGACGACATCACCATTCAGGAGGCCCTGGAGAGCCTGGATGGCACAGAAGGCCTTTCGACTATGGGGCCGGCACAGGTGCTTACCCTGATCAACAAGCGCCTGAGCGTGAACAATGTGCGTGGTTTCGATCCCAAGCACATTTCCGTGGAGAAGAATGGCGAATTCGTCGTGATCAAGGTGGATTACGAAGTTCGCAACAACCTTTTCAGTAACGTGGATACTGTTATCCACTTCAAGCATGAGTATGAGTTGAAGGGCAAGTGAGTTCACAACCGGATCTGGATCAGTTACAGCGGCGCATCGGCTATCAGTTCAAATCTCCCGAGCGGCTGCTGCTGGCGCTCACACACCGCAGTTACGGCAACCAGAACAACGAGCGACTGGAGTTCCTGGGGGACTCCATCGTCAATATGGTCATTGCCGAGTACCTGTTCCTGAACTTTGACAAGGCCCGGGAAGGGCAGCTGAGCCGGCTGCGTGCCCGCATGGTCAAGGGCGTGACCCTGGCTGAGATCGGTCGCGAGTTCGAGCTGGGGAAATACCTGCGCCTTGGATCCGGTGAACTCAAGAGCGGCGGATTCCGCCGGGAGTCCATCCTCGCCGATGCCGTCGAATCCATCATCGGCGCCATCTATCTGGACAGCGATTTCCACACCTGTCGTTCCCAGGTGCTGCGGTGGTTCGAGCAGCGCCTGCGAAACCTGGATCTGCAGGATACCCAGAAAGATCCCAAGACCAGGCTGCAGGAATATCTGCAGTCCCGGCAGTTCCCGCTCCCCCGCTATGACGTTATCTCCGTCGACGGTGAAGCACACAACCAGACATTCCATGTATCCTGCGCCCTGCCATCCCTCGATCGCAAGACTACCGGCACCGGCAGCAGCCGTCGTGTGGCCGAGCAGCAGGCAGCCCGTAACGCCCTGAAAGAGCTGGGTGTGGAGAATTCCTGATGAATGATATTACCCGTCCCGAGAATCCCGACAGTCGTTGCGGATTCGTGGCCATTGTCGGCCGCCCGAATGTCGGCAAGTCCACTCTGCTGAACCATATCCTGGGACAGAAGCTGAGCATTACCTCCCGCAAGCCACAGACCACCCGTCACCAGGTGCTGGGCATCAAGACCGTCGGCCCGGTCCAGGCCATCTATGTGGACACCCCGGGCATGCATGAAGACGAGCCCCGGGCCCTGAACCGCTACATGAACAAGGCGGCCTCGTCAGCGCTGATCGATGTGGATGTGGTGGTGTTCGTGGTGGACCAGCTGGCCTGGACCACTGCGGATGAAATGGTGCTGGAGAAGCTTTCCGGGGTGAAGTGCCCGGTGATCCTGGCCGTCAACAAGGTCGACAAGCTGGAAAACCGCGACGCCCTCTTGCCGCACCTGGAGATGCTGTCGAAGAAGCGGGAGTTCGCGGAGATCATTCCGCTGTCTGCCCTGCGGGAAACCAACCTTGAACCCCTGGAAGAGACGGTTGGCCGCTATCTGCCGGAGAGCGTGCACTTCTACCCGGATGACCAGATTACCGATCGCAGTGAGCGATTCATGGCGGCGGAAATTGTCCGGGAAAAAATCACCCGTCAGTTGGGCGCCGAGTTGCCCTATTCGGTGGCAGTGGAGATTGAGGAGTTCAAGCAGCAGGGCAAGACCCTGCATATTTCCGCCCTGATCCTGGTGGAGCGGGAAGGCCAGAAGAAAATCATCATCGGTGACAAGGGTGAGCGCATGCGCCGGATCGGCCAGGAAGCCCGCACCGACATGGAGCGTATGTTCGGGGGCAAGGTCATGCTCCGGCTGTGGGTCAAGGTGAAGCGCGGCTGGGCTGACAGTGACCGGGCACTCAAAAGCCTGGGCATGAACGACTTCTGAGGCATCTATGAGGGGGCTGGAGCAACAGGAGCCCGCCTATGTCATCCACCGCCGTCCGTGGCGGGAAACCAGCCTCATGGTGGATGTCTTCACCCTGAACCGGGGCCGGATGACTGTCATCGCGCGGGGGGCGAACAGTGCCAGAAGCCCGCTCAAGGCGCAGCTTCAACCCTTCCAGCCGCTCCTGCTGGACTGGACCGGGCGCGGTGACCTCAAGACACTGACCCAGGTCGAGGTGCGCCCCGGGCCGGAACTCAAGCGCACCGCGTCGCTCTACAGCGGTCTGTACCTGAATGAATTGCTGCAACGGATTCTACCTGTGGCCGATCCCCATCCCACCCTGTTTGCCGCCTACATTGATGCCATAAGCGAACTGTCTGCCACCTCCGACATAGAACCGGTGTTGCGCCGGTTCGAACAGACCTTCGCCGGCGCCCTTGGCTACGACTTTGCCTGGGATCAAACCACCGATACCGGTGAAGCGGTCGAGGCCGGCCAGCGCTACTGCTATGATCCGGAGCAGGGCATTGTCTCGAAACCTTTCCAGGGTGTGCGGTTGCAGGATTTGCCGGGTGAGGTTCTGCTGGCGATCGCCGCCGGCGACCTGGAATCCGCCCGCAGCCGACGGCTTGCCAAACGGGTCATGCGGGTGCTGGTCGACTACCTGCTGCAGGGCCGCCCATTGAACAGTCGAAGCCTTTTCAGTCACCTTCGGGGAGAACACCATGAATCCTAGAGTATTGCTTGGCGTCAACATCGATCACGTGGCCACCCTGCGCCAGGCCCGTGGCACCCGTTACCCGGATCCGGTACAGGCGGCGATCCTTGCCGAGGAAGCGGGGGCCGATGGTATCACCATTCACCCCAGGGAAGACCGGCGCCACATTCAGGACCGCGACGTGTTGTTGTTGCGTGAGGTCCTGCAGACCAAGATGAATCTCGAAATGGCCGTGACCGACGCCATGCTGGCGTTTGCCGAGCAGGTACGGCCGGAGTGTGTCTGCCTGGTGCCGGAGAAGCGGGAAGAGCTGACCACCGAGGGTGGTCTCGACGTTGATGGCCAGGAAACGCGGGTAGCCAAGGCGTGTGAGCGGCTGGGCCGGATCGGTGCCGAGGTTTCCCTGTTCATTGACCCGGACCCGGTCCAGATCGATGCAGCGGTTCGCTGTGGTGCGCCGGTGGTGGAGCTGCATACCGGCGAGTATGCCGAGGCAAAAACCGTCGAGGAGGTCGACAAGGCTTTCCAGACGATCGCCAATGCCGTGGCCTATGCCCGGAAGAAGGGTCTGATCGTGAACGCCGGCCACGGTCTTCACTATCACAACACCGAGCGGGTGGCTGCCATCCCCGGCATCAACGAGCTCAATATCGGCCACGCCATCATTGCCCGGGCCGTGTTCACCGGTCTCAAGGACGCCGTAGCCGATATGAAGGCCATTGTTGATCGGGCCCGCGGCCGCGCCTGAAGCCGGTGCTCAGGGCGCAGTGCCGGTCTGGTACTGATCCTGCCGGAACAGCTGTTGCCAGTCGGTCTGCTCGCTCCAGGCGTGCAGACGCTCCATGGCCTCGAGCATCTGGTCCTTGTGATCCCCGATATCCGGGGCCGAGCACTTGAGGGCGGTTTCCAGCTGATTGGCGGCGGCTCTCAACTCCGGCACACCGCAATAGCGGGTGGCGCCATGGAGCTTGTGAACGCAGTCCAGCAAACTGTCCTTGTCCTTTTTCGCCCAGAAGTCGCGGATTTTCTGCATATCCGGGCGCAGCTGTTCAATCAGCATGCTGAACAGCTCTTCCGCCAGGTCTGCCTTGCCGGCGGCCAGCTGGATACTCTCTGACACACTGACACAATCCTGCTGCACCCTGCGAGAAGACGGTCGCAGGGGCTGGCGGGTGTCGCGGACTTCGGAAAAATTGGACGGCGTGCTGCGATTGCCGCAGTCATACCCCGTGTATTCCCGAATAATCGCAGTCAGTTCGGTGCTGCTGATAGGCTTGGCCATGTAACCGTCAAAGCCCTGCTTTGCCAGCGCCTCCTGTTCATCGGCGAGGGCATGGGCAGTCAGGGCGATGATGGGAGTCCGGTGGCTGTTGGTGTCCAGCTCGCGAATCCGGGCCGTGGTTTCGACGCCATCCATGCCAGGCATCTGCAGGTCCATGAACACCAGGTCGAAGGACTTCTGCCGGGCCTTGCTCAAGGCTTCGAAGCCGTTGCAGGCCGACTCGGCCTCCAGCTGGCAGTCATCCAGCAGGGTCATGACCAGTTTCAGGTTGGCCTCGTTATCGTCCACCGCCAGTACCCTGGGGACGTCGTTCCGGACTTGTCGCCCGGCGCCCTGGGAGTAACTGTCGATTGCCCGCCCTCCGGCGTTGATGCCGTGCACGAGGAGCAACAGTTCGTCATAGAGGGCATTGCGGCACACCGGCTTGGTCAGATGACCACTGGCGAGCCCGGAGAGTCCGGCATCATGGGTCTCCAGGGTAGGCGTTAGCAGTAGCGTCCGGCAATCACGCTCGACTTCCAAGTTATGCAGCAGGTTGCGGTACTGACTGGAGTTGAGCAGGTTCCGGGTGATGCCGACAATGGCAACTGCGTAGCCGGCCTGGCTTTTCTGGGCTTCCTCGATCTGTTCCTGCATGGCGCCGGAGGAGGCAACGCGATCCACCACCATGCCCCAGTCCCGGAGCATATGTTCGACGGCCAGCCCCGTGGTTTTCTGATGTTCCAGATAGAGAACCTTTTCGCCCTTCAGGGCGTCCCTGGGAGCGACGGCCTCGCCGGTGGCTGACAGTTCGGTGTTCAGGGTAAACCAGAACGTGGAACCTTTGCCCAGCTCACTCTCCAGCCCGATCTGACCGCCCATTTCCTCCACCAGTCGTTTGGAGATGGCCAGCCCCAGGCCCGTCCCGCCATACTGCCGGGCAGTGGAGGCATCCGCCTGACTGAAGGCATTGAACAGGGACTGCTGCTGGGCCCGGGAAAGCCCGACGCCGGAATCGGTGATGCTGATTTTCACGCTCACCTGGTTGTTCTCCTGGTCTTCCTCCTCCAGGCTGGCCCGCAGCACCACTTCCCCGGTCTGGGTGAACTTGATGGCGTTGTTCACCAGGTTGGTGATGATCTGCTTGACCCGCAGCGGGTCGCCCATGACGTTATCCGGCACGTCGTTATAGACCAGCGGGGCCAGGTCCAGGTTCTTGCTGTGGGCCGCCGGCGCGAGCATGACCATCACTTCCTCGATGATGTCCCGGAGCTGGAAGGGCACCCGGTCCAGGATCAGCTTGCCGGCCTCGATCTTGGAGAAATCCAGGATGTCGTTGATGATCGTCAGCAGGATTTCCGAGGATTTCCGGATGGTATTGAGGTGATCCCGCTGCTGCCGTGGCAGGGGGCTTTTCAGCAGCAGTTCGGTAAAGCCGATGATGCCGTTGAGCGGCGTCCGGATCTCGTGGGACATGTTGGCCAGGAATTCCGACTTGATCCGGCTGGCTTCCAGTGCTTCCTTGCGGGCAAAGTCCAGTTCGATGTTCTGTATTTCGATGGTTTCCAGGGTCTCGCGCAGGTCTTCGGTGGCCTGGTCAATATTCTGCTGCATCTCGGCCTGGGCCTTGCTCAGCTCCTCGGCCATGTCATTGAGGCCGGATTCCAGCTGCTCGAATTCCGGGCCCGCACCGGTGTGGACCCGGGTATCGAGTTTGCCTTCCTTGAGCCGCGCCACTGCCTCGTTCAGCTCGAACACCGGATCGGTGAAGGCCCGGCTGAGGCGCATGGCAATGGCCAGGCTCAGGAGTACGCCACCGAGCACCAGCAGCAGGGAAATGAGCATGGCCTTGTAGGTTTCTTTCTCGGTGCGGACGTGGGACATCTCTACCGACACCCAGCCTAGCGGTGCCTTCAGCCCGTTCATGGACTGGCGGGCGTCCGGATCGAGCATGGTCTCGATCATCAGGTCCTGGAGGTGCACGGGGGTCACAAAGCGTGTGCTGTCCTCACCGGCCATACGGAGAGCATGGTCAGGGGGGAGTGTTCCGGAGGCGGGGGTCTGGGAACTGCCCGGTCCGGTGTGCAGCAGCCGGCGGCCGTCGCTGCCATAAAAGGTGATCGAACGGACATCCTGTTCTTCCAGCAGGGCGTTGGAGAGGCTGCTCAGCAGGCTGCGGTTGGCGGTAAACAGGCCATACTCGGAACCTGCGGCCAGCTGCCGGGACAGTGACTCCCCGCGATCGCTCAGCAGGCTCTCGATGTTGTTTACCCAGCTATAGGTGAAGAACAGCCCGAGAATCAGGGTGGTCAGCAAGGTGGGAACCAGAGTCACCACCAGCACTTTCTTGCGAATGCCCCAGCGCCGCATACGATTTTCCTGAAAATTGCCCTGCTACGGGAATGAACCCGCAGTCACTTCCCTGTCAGAATAGATGATCCGGCCGGGACTGACTGTGGTATCTGTCCCGGACCAGACAGAAAAAGTACAGGTTATAGCCGCGGGTCATGGATATAGCGAGAAGCTGTATTGGGATGCCGGGGCCATAACGCGTATGATTCGGAGCCAAAAGTGTACCACAGGGTTTTATTATGAATTTCCCCACCATTGAAGATTATGTTGGCCATACCCCGCTGGTCCGCCTGCAGCGCCTGCCGGGCGATACCAGCAATGTCATCCTGGCCAAGCTTGAGGGCAATAACCCAGCCGGTTCGGTGAAGGACCGCCCGGCACTCAGCATGATCCAGGAGGCCGAGCGCCGTGGCGAGATCAAACCCGGGGATACCCTGATCGAAGCCACCAGCGGCAACACCGGAATCGCCCTGGCCATGGCGGCGGCGATCAAGGGCTACCGCATGGTGCTGATCATGCCGGCCAACATGAGCGAGGAGCGTCGGGCTTCGATGCGTGCCTATGGTGCCGAAATCATTACCGTCAGCAAGGAAGAGGGCATGGAGGCGGCCCGCGACCTGGCTCTGGCGATGGAAGCCGAAGGCAAGGGCAAGGTGCTGGACCAGTTCAGCAACCCTGACAACCCGCTGGCCCACTATCGCACTACCGGTCCGGAGATCTGGGAGCAGACCGAAGGTCGCGTGACCCACTTTGTCAGCTCCATGGGTACCACCGGGACCATCATGGGTGTCTCCCGTTACCTCAAGGAGCGTAATCCCGATATCCGCATCATCGGCCTGCAGCCGAAGGAAGGCGCTTCCATTCCGGGCATCCGCCGCTGGCCCGAGGAATATTTGCCGAAGATCTACGATGCCACTCGCGTGGACCAGGTGCTCGATATCGGCCAGGAAGAGGCCGAGAACACCATGCGTGCCCTGGCCGCCCGGGAGGGTATTTTCTGTGGGGTGTCGTCCGGCGGTTCGATCGCAGCGGCCCTGAAGTTGTCAGAGCAGGTTGAAAACGCGGTGATCGTGGCCATTATCTGTGATCGCGGTGACCGGTACCTGTCGACAGGTGTCTTTCCCGGCGCCTGAACCAGCCAGCAAGAGATTTCAATATGAGTAGAAGACGCAGGAAGGTTCTGCCCAAGGAACCTGTGCGCTGTGTGATTGAAACCCTGAGCCATGACGGCCGGGGTATCGCCCGTAATGACGGCAAGACTCAGTTCGTGGACGGCGCACTGCCCGGCGAAACGGTGATGGCGAAAGTGGTCTCCACTCGCAGCAAATTCGACGAGCTGCGCACACTGGAGGTGCTGGAATCCTCGTCCGAGCGCCAGGAGACCCCCTGTGAATTTGCCGACCTGTGTGGCGGTTGCAGTCTGCAGCACATGAGCGGCGATGCCCAGATCCGGTTCAAGGAAGACACCCTGCGCCAGCATTTTGCCCATTTCGGGGGCATTGAACCGGAAGAATGGGTGGCGCCCATGCGTTCCGAGGCCAGTCTTGGTTACCGACGCAAGGCCCGCCTGGGTGTCCGTTTCGTCAAGGCCCGGGAGTCGGTGCTGGTGGGGTTCCGGGAGAAACGTAACAGCTTCCTGACCGACATTGACCGTTGCGTGGTCATGGATCCGCGCATCGGCGAGCGTATCCTGCCGCTGCGGGAACTGCTGCACAGCATGGATGCCTTCGACCGCATTCCCCAGGTCGAGGTGGCCTGCGGTGACGACATGGCAGCCATGGTGTTCCGCAACATGGATGAGCTCAGCCCCGGCGACCGGGAAAAGCTCATCGTCTTCGGCCAGGCCCATGACTTGCATATATACCTGCAGCCCAAGGGGCCGGACACCGTACACCGGATCTGGCCGGAATCAGCAGGCAGGGACGATGAGCGGCTGAGCTATCGCCTGGATGAGTTCGATCTGACCATGCAGTTTCATCCCATGGACTTTACCCAGGTCAATGCGGGGATCAACCGGTCCATGGTACACCGTGCGGTCGAGTGGCTGGACGTCCAGCCGGGCGAGCGGGTGCTGGACCTGTTCTGCGGGCTCGGTAACTTTACCCTGCCGCTGGCCCGTCGGGGTGGCCAGGTGGTCGGCGTCGAGGGCGACGAGGCCATGGTGGTACGTGGCCGGGAAAATGCCGGACACAATGGCCTGGACAATGTGACCTTTCACGGCGCTGACCTGCATGGCGATTTTACCGGTCAGTCCTGGGCAAAAGAGGGCTTTGACAAGATCCTGATCGATCCGCCCCGCTCCGGTGCGGAGGAGATCTGCAAATACCTGACGGCCTTCGGCGCCCGTCGTATTGTCTATGTCTCCTGCAACCCGGCAACCCTGGCCCGGGATGCGGGCGTCATGGTGCGCAATGGCTACCGCCTGGTGCGCGCCGGTGTGATGGACATGTTCCCGCACACCACCCATGTGGAGTCTATCGCCCTGTTCGAGCGGGCCGATCGCTGAACAGGATTGAGCGCGGGCAGGGATGTCCGCGACAACGAACAGGAACAACAAGACCGATATGGTAAAAGTTCGCGAAGATTATGCCGTAACAGGTGATGGCGAAGTCGACATCGAACGGTGCGTCAGCCACATCGCCTCGCAAACCCATCTCGAAGACGTTGACCAGTTCCGCCGGGCCTGTGAGAAATCGGCCGAGATCGATCTGCAGGCCTTTCGGGAAGACCGGCTGTGGGCACCGGGCTCCAGCAGTTTCCGGATCGGACTGGAGATGGCCCAGGTGCTGGCGGAGCTACACCTGGACCAGGCCAGTCTGGTCGCCGCCATCCTCTACCGGGCGGTGCGTGAGGAGCGGGTCCCGCTGGAGGAAATCCGCAAGGAGTTCGGCGATGAAGTCGCGGGGCTGATCAACGGTGTCCAGCAGATGGCGGCAATCTCCTCCATCCATCACCCGCTCAAGGGTAATGTGCTGGGCCAGAGCGAGGGTCAGCTGGATAACGTGCGCAAGATGCTGGTCACGATGATCGATGACGTGCGCGTTGCCCTGATCAAGCTGGCGGAGCGGACCTGTGCCATCCGAGCGGTCAAGAACGCGCCGGAAGAGAAGCGCATGCGGGTTGCCCGTGAGGTTTTCGATATCTACGCGCCCCTGGCTCACCGACTGGGTATCGGTCACATCAAGTGGGAGCTGGAGGATCTGTCCTTCCGTTACCTGCACGAAACTGCCTACAAGAAGATCGCCAAGCTGCTGGACGAGAAACGTCTCGACCGTGAGGGGTACATCCGCCGGGTGATTGAAACCCTGCAGGCGGAACTCCGGGCCTCCGGCATCGAGGGCGAGCTCTCCGGCCGGGCCAAGCATATTTACAGCATCTGGAGGAAGATGCGCCGCAAGGGCATCGACTTTTCCCAGGTCTACGACGTGCGCGCCGTGCGCATCCTGGTGCCCGAGGTGCGGGACTGCTATGCCGCGCTGGGGATCGTGCATTCGCTCTGGCGCCACATTCCCAACGAATTCGACGACTACATCGCCAACCCGAAGGAAAACGGTTACCAATCGCTCCATACCGCGGTGATCGGGCCCGAAGGCAAGGTCATGGAAGTGCAGATCCGGACCCACAAGATGCATCAGGAAGCGGAGCTGGGGGTCTGTGCCCACTGGCTGTACAAGGGTACCGACAAGCACAACAAGTCCACCGGTTACGACGCCAAGATCAATTGGTTGCGCCAGGTGCTGGAGTGGCAGGAAGAGCTGGGTGATCTGTCTGGCCTGGCCGATCATCTGAAGTCCGATGTGGCTTCGGACCGGGTGTATGTGTTCACCCCGGAAGGCCACGTGGTGGATCTGCCACAGGGCGCGACGCCGGTGGACTTTGCCTATCGGGTGCACACCGAGATTGGCCATGCCTGCCGGGGTGCCAGGGTCAACAGCCGGATTGTTCCGCTGACCTATCCGCTGAAGACCGGGGATCAGGTGTTCATCCTCACCTCCAACAACCCGGCGCCGAGCCGCGACTGGCTGAACCCGAGCCTGGGCTATATCCAGACCTCCAGGGCCCGGGCCAAGGTTACCCACTGGTTCAAGCAGCAGGACCGGGACCGCAACATTATCGACGGTCGCGCCATCCTGGAGGACGAGTTCAAGCGTCTGTCCCTGTATGACGTGGATCTCGAGGAACTGGCCCGGAAAGTGAACTGTCATAGCGCCGCCGACATGTTCGCGGCGGTGGGGGCCGGGGATCTGCGCCCGACCCACGTGGCCAACGTGGCCCAGCAGATGCTGGAGCCCCGTTCCGAGCAGCTGGACCTGAAACTGACCACCCAGCGCAGAAAGCCCTACGACACCGAATCGGATATCCAGATTCTCGGGGTGGGCAAGCTCAAAACCCAGGTGGCCAAATGCTGCAAGCCGCTGCCCGGGGATGCCATTGGTGGTTATATCACCGTGGGACGGGGAGTGACCGTGCATCGCCAGGATTGCCTGACCTTTCTCAACCTCCGGGAGTTCGAGCCGAACCGGATCATCGAGGTGAACTGGGGGGGCAAACCGGCGGCGGTCTATCCGGTGGATATCGAGATCGAGGCCTACGACCGTTCCGGACTGTTGCGGGACATTACCCAGGTGCTCTCAGCCTCCAAGAGCGATGTGCTGGCACTGAACACCCAGACCAACAAGGACGAGAACACCGCGACCATGACGGTCACCGTGGAAATCTCCAGCCTTGAGCAGCTGGCACGGTTGCTGGCGCAGATCCGTAACCTGCCAAATATCATCGACGTGAGGCGCAAGCGCGGATGAGTTACACCATTGACGATCTCAAAACGCTGATGGCCCGGCTGCGGGACCCTGAAATCGGTTGCCCGTGGGATACCAAACAGACCTACGGCACCATCGTGCCGCACACCATCGAAGAGGCCTACGAGGTGGCGGATGCCATTGAGCGTGGTGACTATCCCCACCTGAAGGATGAGCTGGGCGACCTGCTGTTCCAGGTCATCTTCTACGCCCAGATTGGCCGGGAAGACGGCCACTTTGATTTCGATGCCATTGTCGATCACCTGGTGCGGAAACTGGTGCGGCGTCACCCCCATGTCTTCCCCGAGGGCACGCTGGAGAGTCGGATCGACCCCGATAACCGGCCCAGTGAAGTCTGGATCAAGGAAAGCTGGGAGCGGATCAAGGCCGAAGAGCGAGCTGACAAGCCCGAGAGCACGGAGACCGTCAGTCGCCTGGACGGTATCGCGCGCACCCTGCCGGCCATGGCGCGGGCCGAGAAGCTCCAGCGTCGGGCTGCCCGCCACGGTTTTGACTGGCCGGACATCGAACCGGTGTTTGACAAGCTCCACGAGGAAATCGACGAACTCAAGGAAGCCTGGCAGGCGGCGGAGACCGGTGCCGGTGATCGCGATGCCGTCGAGGATGAGCTCGGGGATCTGATGTTTGTCTGCGTCAACCTGGCACGGTTCATGAAGGTAAATCCTGAACAGGCCCTCAAACGCACCAATCACAAATTCGAGGCCCGGTTTCGGGCCATCGAGCAGGTGCTGGGGCAGGAGGGCCGCGACATGGACGAGGAGTCCCTGGCGGCGCTGGATGCCATCTGGCAGGCGGTAAAGGGCGTCGAGAAGGACCGCTCCGGGCATTGAGAACCTGTATCCGGTAAGTACAATCCGTTACCAATCCGATGGTTCCCAAACCCTGGGCTTCGTCTACACTTCCGGTAACGGATGCACAACTTCAGTGCGCCGGATGCTATCAATAAGATGCAGGAGTGAAGGCACCATGAAAATCAAAGATCTGGTCAACTACTGGGACAAGCATGCGCGGGGACGGCTGACCCGGGACGCCTACTTCATGGCGCTGTCTGACCAGCATCACAAGCGGCTCGAGAAACTTGCGGCACTTTATCCGATGAAGTCGCCACAGGACCTGATGCGGGACCTGATTTCCGCAGCCCTGGATGAGCTGGAAACCAGCTTTCCCTATGTGCAGGGTACCCGGGTGGTGGCTTACGATGAGGATGGGTTCGAGATCTACGAGGATCAGGGGCTGACACCGAAATTTGTCAGCCTGAGCCAGAAGCACATCCAGCGCCTCAAGGCCCGCCAGCTGGAATCCGTGGCCTGACCACAGGAAGACTTCCAGCCTGAATTGCCCTTCCGGAGTGGTGCCCTCACCACTCCGGCACGACTGCCTGCCCCCGTTTACTTATCCTTGCTTTCCAGCTTGTCCTTGATCGGGCTCTGACGGACCAGATCGTCCAGGGCGGCACCAATCATGTCATTCAAGATGTCGGCCTCGGTACGATCCGGGTACAGTTCTGCCAGGGCAGCGATCCTGGCGGCATCCTCCAGCGGCAAACGGAGGTTATAGTCGTGGGTACGCTCCACGGGCTCTTTTTCCTTCTCCCAATGCTTGGGAAGATCAGTCACTTTCATGAATACTCCTTGCGACCACAAGCGGTTACGCCAATAGACTTTCTCGGCTGATTCTTAGTATCGTAAGTTTACTTCGCCTCCGTCAATTCAAAAGGACCTCAATGTGACTGAGCTACATACGGATCTGCGCGAAAACGTACGAATGCTGGGCGAACTGCTGGGGCAGAGTATCCTGCGGTTTCCCGGCCGGGACTGCTACGACCTGATCGAGGAAATCCGGGCGGCGGCGAAAGCCGATCGCCGGCAGGAAAGCGGCTCCGGCCAGCGCCTGGTGAGCCTGCTGAGAAAGCTTGGTGATGATGAGCTGCTGCCGGTCACAAGGGCCTTCAACCAGTTTCTCAACCTGGCCAACCTGGCCGAGCAGTACCACGGCATCCGCCGCAAGCGTGGGCATCAGTCTGATCTGATGGTGGAATCCCTGGGGGAAGTCTTCGACCGGCTCAAATCCGGGGGCGTGCCCGCGGAGGAGCTGCATCGCCGGGTTGCAGACCTGCGTATCGAGTTCGTGCTCACCGCCCATCCCACCGAAGTGGCGCGCCGCACCCTGATCATGAAGTACGACGAGATGTCCGACTGCCTGTCCCAGCTGGATCATGACGATCTCATGCCGGCGGAACGAGACGAGATCGTCGCGCGATTGTCCCGGCTGATTGCCGAGGCCTGGCATACTGACGAGATCCGCCATGAGCGGCCGACCGCGGTGGATGAGGCCAAGTGGGGATTTGCCGTTATTGAGAACAGCCTCTGGCAGGCCCTGCCGGATTTTCTGCGCAGTCTTGATACCTCCCTGTCCGATGCCACCGGCAAGGGCTTGCCGTTACAGGTATCACCCATCCGTATTGCCTCCTGGATGGGCGGTGATCGGGATGGCAACCCGAACGTGACCCACGAGGTGACCCGCACGGTATTTCTGCTCGGTCGGTGGATGGCAGCGGATCTGTTTCTGCGGGACATCCAGTCACTGCGGGCGGAGCTTTCCATGTGGCAGGCCAGTGACGAACTGAAGGCAGTGGTCGGCGAGTCCCGGGAACCCTATCGCCAGGTGCTGGCGGACCTCCGGGAACGACTGGTGAAAACCCGTGACTGGGCCGAGGCGAAGGTGCATGGGCAATCGGCGGATGCCGAGGGCATCCTGTTCGAGAACGAGGATCTCACCGGACCGCTTGAGCTCTGTTACCGTTCTCTGATCGACTGCGGCCTGGAAACCATTGCCAACGGGCCCCTGCTGGACACCATCCGGCGCGCCCACACTTTCGGCCTGCCGCTGATCCGCCTGGACATCCGGCAGGAGGCCTCCCGCCACGCCGAGGCGGTGGCGGAGATGGTCGATTTCCTTGACCTAGGCGACTACACCAGCTGGACCGAGGACGAGCGCCAGGCCTTCCTGGTCAAGGAGCTCCAGGGCCGACGGCCGCTGGTGCCGAGGAGCTGGGAGCCATCGGACAACGTCCGGGAGGTTCTGGCGACTTGTGAAGTGGTGGCAGCGCAGACACCGGAAGCCCTCGGTTCCTACGTTATCTCCATGGCGAGTAAACCCTCGGACGTGCTGAGTGTGATCCTGCTGTTGCGGGAAGCGGGCATGAAGTTTCCGATGCGGGTGGTGCCCCTGTTCGAAACCCTGGATGACCTTCGGGGCGCGCCCGATGCCATGGCTGCCCTGTACGAGGTGGAGTGGTATCGGGAGTACTGCCAGGGTCGCCAGGAGGTGATGATCGGCTACTCTGATTCGTCCAAGGATGCCGGCCAGCTGATGGCCGCCTGGGCCCAGTACCAGGCCCAGGAAAAGCTGACCCACGTGGCCAGCCAGTACGGTGTCCATCTGACCCTGTTCCACGGCCGTGGGGGCACGGTCGGCCGCGGTGGTGGCCCCGCCAATCGCGCCATCCTGTCCCAGCCGCCGGGGTCGGTGAACGGCAGTTTCCGGATCACCGAGCAGGGCGAGATGATCCGTTTCAAGTTCGGCCTGCCGCGCCTGGCGGTACAGAGTCTGACCCTGTACAGCACGGCGGTGATCGAAGCGACCCTGGCGCCACCACCGGAACCCGAGGACAGCTGGCGCGGGACCATGGACTGGCTGACTGAACGTTCGCTGAAGGCCTACCGGGACGTCGTTCGTGAAAATCCGGACTTTGTGCCTTACTTCCGGCAGGTAACGCCCGAGCAGGCCCTTGGCAAGCTGGCTCTGGGTAGCCGCCCGGCAAGGCGCAAGCCCTCCGGCGGTGTCGAGAGCCTGCGCGCCATTCCCTGGATCTTCGCCTGGACCCAGATGCGGCTGATGTTGCCGAGCTGGCTGGGGAGCGATGTGGCGCTGGAGGAGGCCGCCCGGGAAAACCGGTTGCCGGAACTCCGGGAAATGATGCAGGGCTGGCCCTTCTTCCGGACCTATGTGGATATGCTGGAAATGGTGCTGGCCAAAGCCGACCTGCGGATTGCCAGCTATTATGAACAGACCCTGGTCGAGGACAGTAAATTACAGGCCCTGGGTGAGGGGCTGCGTGAGCGCCTTGCTGGCTGCATCAGGCGGGTACTGGAGCTGAAGGAACAGCAGGAGTTGCTGGAGCAGGAGCCGGTCTTTGCCCATTCCATGAGAGTGCGCAATCCCTATACCGACCCCCTGCATTACCTCCAGGCCGAGCTTTTGAGGCGCGACCGGGAAAGTGAAGGTAAAGGCGAGGTGCCGGAAATGGTGGAGCGGGCCCTGAAAGTGACAATGGCCGGCATCTCGGCCGGTATGCGGAACACCGGCTGACCGGGTGCCCGCCATCTGCCAGACACAGACATAGGAGTACCGGGTGTGGCGCTTGCTGCCAAGCTGGAGCAGTATCTGAGTGAACAGGGGCTGGCCTATCGGGAGCTGGCCATCGAGCCCGTCCCGAACCTGGATGCGGCGGTGATTGCCTCGGGCAGGTCCCAGCATGATTTTGTCCAGGCCACGCTGTTGATCGATATCGACGGGGTGGTCATGGCGGTTCACCGGTTCGACAGCGCCCTGGATATTCCGGCGGTACAACAGTTGACCGGGCGCCGGCTTCAGCCTCTGACCGCCCGCCAGAGCAGGCGGCTTTTCGAGGACTGCGAGCCGGGATTCGTGCCGCCGGTCGGCTTTGCCTACCGGGTCCCGGTGCTGGTCGATGAGGATGTCGTGAATGGGCAGCCGGTGCTGTTTTCCGGGGGGCGTAACGATGCCTTGATCGAGATTGAAGGGGAGACCCTGAAAATCCTGCTGGCGGATGCTTTCCGGGCCCGACTGGTAATTCACGGTCAGGGTGGCAGTGACCGCGGGGCGCTGACCCTGGACGAAGTTGCCGGCAAGTTGCGGAATATCTACCGGCTTCCGCCGATGCCGGCGCTGGCCCCGCAGATCCTTTCTATGGCAACCAGTGAAGGTGCGGTCGCCGAAGACCTGGCGGACGTCATCGAGCTGGATCCCAGCCTGACTGCGCAGATCCTGCGTTACGCCCGATCCGGGCTGTTCGAGACCTCCGGCGAGACCGAAACCGTGCGCCAGGCCGTAACCCGGGTTCTGGGTGTCGACCGGGTGGCCCATATTGTCCAGGGCAGTGCCCTGGTCGGTGGCTTCGGCATTCCCAGGGATGGCATCCTGGGCATGCAGGCATTCTGGTCCCACGCCCTTTACTGCGGGTTCCTGTGTCAGCGGATTGCACCTCGTTGTGGCGTCGACCGGGATATGGCTTACCTGTGCGGTTTGCTTCACAACTTCGGTCTGCTGCTGCTTGGGTATCTGTTCCCGGCAGAGTTCGAGGAGCTCAGTCGACTGCGGGAGAGCAATCCCGAAGCCAGCATGAAGGCCCTCGAACAACAGGTGTTCGGGCATGGTGACGAGGAAGGTGAGCTGGCGGTGGGCCATGGTGCCATTGGCGGCCTTTTCCACCGTTTCTGGCAGTTACCCGAGCCGGTCATCAAGGCCGCCGGCATGCATCAGTACCAGGGCTACACCGGTGAGCATGAAACCTATGTGCTGATCGTGCAGCTGGCTAACGGACTGCTGAAATCCAGGGGAATCGGGGATGAGTTCAACGAGGATAATGTCCCGGTACTGCTCGGCTCTCTGGGCCTGAGACAGGACGCGGTATACGACTTCGAGAAGGACATCGACAGCCTGTCCCCCGACCTTGACGCACTGACCTCTTCCCGCCCATCCTGATTGCCTCCCGGTGCCTGCGACAGTCTGACGCTGCTGCTTTTCGGTGCATGATACTGAGGTCGACTTTCTATGGGCAGGCTGACTTCGTATAATGCGCGTTCGCCGTTCCGGGCGTACATCTGTACCGCTCAGAGAGGTTGTCGCAAAGGCAGGGGTTTTTGCCACAGCTTTTCAAACGATAATGACTAAAACGGGAGCACAGCGTTATGCGAATCATCATGTTAGGCGCGCCAGGCGCAGGCAAGGGGACTCAGGCACAGTTCATCACTGAGCGCTTTGATATTCCCCAGATTTCCACTGGCGACATGCTGCGGGCCGCGGTCAAGTCCGGTTCCGAGCTGGGTAACCAGGTCAAGGAAGTCATGGCTTCCGGTGGACTGGTCTCCGACGACATCATCATCGCCCTGATCGAAGAGCGTATCCAGCAGCCGGATTGCAAAAACGGCTTCCTGCTGGATGGTTTCCCGCGCACCATTCCCCAGGCCGAAGCATTGAAGGACCAGGGCATTGCCATTGACTACGTGGTCGAGATTGCTGTGGATGACGAGGAAATCGTCAGCCGCCTGTCTGGCCGTCGCGTCCACGAGGGCAGTGGTCGTATCTATCACGTGAAATACGATCCGCCCAAGGTGGAAGGCAAGGACGACGAAACCGGCGAGCCGCTGGTTCAGCGCGAGGACGACCAGGAAGAAACCGTTCGCAAGCGCCTGAAAATCTATCACGAGCAGACCGCTCCGCTGGTGGGCTTCTACCAGGACTGGGCCGAGAAGAATCCCTCCGCTGCACCCAAGTACGTGCGTGTGGAAGGCGTTGGCAGCCTGGACAGCATCCGCGACCAGATCCTGTCCCAGCTCCAGTAATCCATTATTGACGTCGAGGCATTCACTGCCGTGAAACTGCTGGCACTGGATACGTCATCAGAGGGCTGCTCCGCAGCCCTTCTTGTTGATGGCGAGATAACCGAGCGATTCGAGATTGCTCCCCGTGGCCATACCCGGCTGCTCATGCCCATGGTGCGGGAACTGCTTGCAGAGAAGGACCTGGTGCCCGCGGACCTGGATGCCCTTGCGTTTGCCTGCGGGCCGGGTTCTTTCACCGGCTTGAGGATTGCCACCGGCGTGGTCCAGGGCCTGGCATGGGGCCTCAACCTTCCTGTGGTTCCGGTTTCCTCTCTCGCTGCCGTGGCCTATGGCGCCATGGAGAACTTCAATGTCGCCGAGGGCGATGCTGTGGCCGTGGCTTTCGATGCTCGCATGGGCGAAGTCTACTGGGGCTGTTATCGCTGCAACGAGGGATTGCCCGAGTTGCTGGGCGAGGAAAGGGTCTGTCCGCCGGAGGCGGTTAGCCTGACTGGGGAGGCCGGGCACTGGTATGGTGCCGGGCCCGGCTGGCAGTTCCGGGACCAGATGCCGGCAGAAGTGTCAGGCCCGATGGTGTCCGTGGCGCCGGAGCTGCTGTTGCGCGCCAGTTGGGTGGCGCGTCTTGCCGAGAAACCGGCGGTAGAAGGCCACACCGTGTCCGCCGAACAGGCGCAACCCGTCTACATCCGTGATGAGGTGGCCTGGAAAAAGCTGCCCGGCCGCGAGTAGCCTGTGGCCACTTCCCGTCCTGACCTTTCATCCTTCTCCCTCGCGATTGCCCGTAGCCCCCTGGGTGATCACACCCGGGGCGGGGAACTCTGCGAACGCCTGGGTGTTCCCTATCTTGGGGTAGTTCGCCCCCGTGATGTCGCCGATGTGCCGGTACTGCTTTTCCTGGATGAGCAGGGGCTCTGCCTCCAGCTGACCGGGAAAGGCGCGCCGGGTCCGGTCCGGGTCGAGTTCGTTTCCGGCAAAATGGGGTATCGGCGTGAGCATGGTGGCGGAGCCGGCCAGCTGGTTGCCCGGGCCGTGGGCCTGCAGAAGACCAAAGCCAGGCTTCACGTGCTGGATGCGACCGCGGGCCTGGGTCAGGATGCCTTTGTCCTGGCCAGCCTCGGGTGCGAGGTGACCCTGTTTGAACGTAACCCCGTCATCCATGCGTTGCTGGAGGATGGCCTGGCACGCGCCGCACTCAACGTCGAGTGCGCACCGATCGTCGCCAGGATGACCCTGGCCGCCGGAAGCAGTATCGATTGGTTGCGCCAGGCGGACGGTGGATCAGTGGATGTGGTCTATCTGGACCCCATGTTCCCGCACCGGGACAAATCAGCCCGGGTGAAGAAGGAAATGGAGGTGTTCCGGCAAATCGTGGGCGATGACGAGGACGCCTCCGAATTGCTCGAGGCAGCCATGAAAGTCGCCACTTACCGGGTGGTGGTCAAGCGCCCCCGCAAGGCGCCCGCCATCGACGGTCCTGAGCCCAGCACCCGGGTGGAAGGCAAGAGCAGCCGCTACGATATCTACGCCATCAAGGCGCTGCCGGCGGCCTGAGCGGGTCAGGCGCCGAGCATGGTGACCTGCTGGATGGCCTGGCGCTTCTCCACGCTCAGCACCAGGCGGGCATCGTCCGCCACTTCCTCCAGTCCCTCGCCATAGTTGATCAGGCCGTTGTCATCGGTGGTGATGACGCCGTTCTCCTGCATGTTGGCAATGAAGTTCCGGAACAGGGTCTTGTCGAAGAATTCCGGCGCGTTCAGGCCGAACAGGATCGACATGCGCTCGGCCAGCAGGGTGCTCTGTTCCTCTAGCTCCGCCGCGCTGATCTTGCCTGAGCCATACTTGCGCAGGATGCCCAGGGCGATGTGGTAACGCTCCAGGGTCTGGATGATGAACCGGGACAGCACCCGTAACCGCAACATGGCTTCGGTGCCTTCCTCGGGGCGGCCAATGCGATCGTCCTCCAGGGCTTCCAGCAGCCCCTGGTCCACCAGGATATCAATCCAGTGATTGATGACGCCCTCCACCTCGTCGGCGGAATACTTCAGGAACAGTTCGGACTGCAGGTAGGGGTAGGCCACGGTCGCCAGGAACACGATCTTGTCCCGGCGCAGGGAGTCCTTGTTCTCGAACAGGCTGGCGACCAGCGAGGGCAGGGCAAACAGGTGCTGGATATTGTTCCGGTAGTAGGTCATCAGGATGGCATTGCTGCCCTCGAGCGCAATGATGTCGCCCAGCTTCTGGGGCTGTCGGGTAACCAGGCCCATGTCCTCACAATAGGCGACCCAGTCCTTGCCCGACCCTTCCGGCAGGGTAACGGTTTCAGCGTAAGGGAAGGCTTTCAGCAGGCCGGCGTACTGGTCCATCAGGCGGATCAGCTGGCCCTCGTCCATGGCCAGACGATCCGTTCCCAGCAGAACGGTGGCCGTCATGCCGATGGGATTGACGGCCACCGACGCGTTGATATTTGAAGCCACCCGGAGCGAGAGCTGGTCAACCGCAGTAGTCAGCCAGGCCGGCCGGTACTCGGCATCGTAGGCCTCCTGGCGCCAGCTCTCGTGCACATCGTCAAGGACATCGGACAGGTGAATCGCGTCACCGAAGTTCACCGCAACCCGCCCGAAGGAGTTGGTGAGCTTGCGGACGGTCTTGGCCAGCCCGAACACGCTCTCTTTCTGCTTCTTCTTGCCACGCAGTTCGCCCAGGTAGGAACGGCCTTCCATGACCTTTTCATAGCCGATGTAGACCGGCACGAAGACGATGGGCTTGCGGTGATCCCGCAGGAAACTGCGGACCGTCATGGAGAGCATGCCCGGACGGGGTGGCAGCATGCGTCCGGTCCGGCTACGGCCACCTTCCACGAAATATTCCACCGAGTAACCCCGGGAGAACATCACGTGCATGTATTCGTTGAACACCGTGGCATACAGCGGGTTGTCCCGGAACGAGCGACGCATGAAGAAGGCGCCGCCCCGACGCAGGATCGGCCCGACGACGGGCATGTTCAGGTTGATGCCGGCAGCAATGTGCGGAGGCATCAGGCCGTTCTTGTACAGTACGTAGGACAGCAGCAGGTAATCGATGTGGGAGCGGTGGCAGGGCACATAAACCACGGCGTTGTCCTGGGCCACTTCCTTGGCGACCTTGACGTTGTTCACGGCGATGCCGTTGTAGATACGGTTCCAGAGCCAGGACAGCACCACTTCCAGGAAGCGTATGGTCACGATGGACATGCTGGCGGCGATTTCATCCGCATACTTGTAGGCCTTGGCCCGCACTTTCTCCGGCGGGATGTCGTCCCTGGCGGCGGTTTCGCGGATCGCTTCCTTTACCGCCTGGGTGCGCACCAGCCCTTCTACCAGGGTACGGCGATGGGACAGGTCCGGCCCGAGCACGGCCTGGCGCACCCGGCGGAAATGCGTGCGCAGCAGTCGGGCCAGCTTGCGGTTGGCCCGTTCCTCACTGTGCCGGTATTCATCAATCACCTGCTTGAGGGACAGCGGCTGGTTGAACTGCACGTAGGTATTGCGCCCGTGCACCATGATGATCAGGAACTTCTGCAGGCGCCCGGCCACCGACCAGGTGTCGGAGAGCAGCAGCTTGACCAGGGATTTCTCCTTGTCCGGAGACCGGCCCCAGAACATGGACACCGGCACAATCTGCACGTCCCGGTCCGGATGCTCCAGGCCGTAGCGGACCAGTGACTTGAACTCGTTGGTGGGTACTGGTGTCTGGCGACCGCCGCTGAACAGGCCACCGATGCGACGATAAAGGAAGAAAAACGAATGGGAGGGGCCATTCTTTACCGGCAGTGACTCGGTTGCACCCGGCAGCCCGGCGCGGATGACCTCCTGTTCCAGTACCAGCCGGCTCGACAGGGAGCTGTACTGGAGCACGTAACACACCGGCCTGTCCGGATCGAGGCCCAGGGATTCGGCACTGTTTCCGCTGACGTCTGTCCGTACCCACAAGAACAGGATCTTGCGGAGAATGGTCAGAATCAGGCTGCGAATGCCCTGGTAAAGTCGCATAAAATGATGCTCCGGTGACTGAAAACAGGCGCTAAGTTTACTTGGTTGCGTACGGTGCGGAAAGTCGGCCCGCGATTCTTGGCACTTGCCGCAATGTGGTACATTTCTCCATCACCGTTTTCTGTAAAGCGACCATTTGGATGAACTATTCAGACACAGACTGGAAACCCGGCTGGACTATCGCCGGGCCGGAGCCGCGGGATCTGGTACTGCTGGTTTCCGGAGCCCATATCCTCAAGCCCCAAGAAGGCTGGCTGGTAAGCCGGGATGACCCCCGGCTCGTCGGTGTCGATGCCGATGCGGTGGCCCTGGGTTCCATCCGTGAACGGGCAGTCTATGTGACCGAGGTGCCGGAAGATACCGCGGGTTTCGAACTGGTTAACCTCCGGGAGGCGATCCTGATGCGGGAGGATGTCCCCACGGCGCTGGTGAGCACAGGGTTCCAGGTCTGGCAGTGGTGGCGGGATCACCGTTTCTGTGGCCGCTGCGGCGGGGAGACCGGGTTCCATCCCCGCGAGCGCGCGAAGTGGTGCGAAACCTGCAACATCCCCTGGTATCCACGGCTTGCGCCCTGTGTGATCGTGGTCATTCGCCGGGATGATCGCTTTCTGCTGGCGAAGAATTCAAGGGTCAAGCGTCATTTCTACAGCCTGATCGCCGGTTTCGTGGAACCCGGGGAGGGTCTGGAGGAGGCGGTGGCCAGGGAGGTCATGGAGGAAACCGGTCTGGCCGTCACCAACGTGCGCTATTGTGAATCCCAGCCCTGGCCGTTCCCCCACCAGCTCATGGTCGGCTTCTTCGCCGACTACGCCGGTGGTGAACTGGTACTCCAGGAGGACGAGTTGTCCGATGCCGGCTGGTACCGCCCCGGTGATACACCGCCGGTGCCTCCACAGACCACCATTGCCGGCCGGCTGATCCGGCTCATGGAGCAGGAGATAACCGTGGCAGGAGGATCCCGTGACTGACGCCCCGGCGCCGTGCATCCTGGTATTCGATTCCGGCGTGGGTGGGCTGAGCGTTGCCCGGTGCATCCACGAGACCCTGCCGGGTGCCGAGCTGGTCTACCTGGCGGACAATGCCGGCTTCCCTTACGGCGATCAGCCGGAACCGGTGGTGATCGAACGCTGTACCACCCTGATTCGCCGGGCGCTTGGGGAAATACCCTGTGACGTGGTGGTGGTGGCCTGTAACACCGCCAGTACCGTGGTTCTGCCCCGATTGCGGGCGCTGATTGATGTGCCGGTGGTGGGGGTGGTTCCGGCGATCAAACCCGCAGCCGGGCGGACAGCCAATCGCAGGATCGGTGTTCTGGCGACCCCGGCCACGGTCCGCCGTCGCTACCTGGACCGGCTGATCGATGAGTTTGCGGGTGATTGCCAGGTAGTGCGGGTCGGGCACCCGGCCCTGGTGCGCTGGGCCGAGCAGCTGGTGCGGGGGATTCCGGTGCCGGAGGCTGAACTGCGGGAGGTGCTCGCTCCCCTGAAACGGTCAGGGGTGGATACCGTGGTGCTTGGCTGCACCCATTACCCGCTGCTGCTGAATGCGTTGAAAACCGCGTTGCCGGAGGTCCGGCACTGGGTGGATTCGGGTGACGCCATCGCCAGGAGGGTGAAGTTTCTGCTCGGTGAGACCGGCCGGGATCTGGAGGCCATCACCGAAGGTGAGCATCCCGAGCCTGTCCGTGCGGTGTTGCTGTCTGGAGATACACCCCACGGACTGGTGGACTTCATGGCATCGTCAGACCTGGCGGTGCGGCGAATGGATGAACGCTGGGGTGGGCTGGCGGACCCGGTCAAATCAACCGGGTCAGTTTGAACATGGCCAGAAATTCCATGGCGGGGATGGCCCGGCGGTGGCAGCAGTAGGTCTTGAAGACCTCGCCCCGGAATCGTGACTTTGTGAACTCCAGCCCCTTGAAATTGTAGAGAAAGTTTCCTTTCTCGTACACCAGGTGCAGCAGGCGTTTGAGCAGCCGGCTTTCCTGTTGTTCGGTGGTGGGGTCCAGTGACAGCGGAATCAGCCCCAGATCCAGATAGGGCACACCCTCGGCCCTGAACACTTCCATGGCGTGGGCCATCAGCGTGTAGAAAATGCCCTGGCGGAAATCGGCATTGGCCCGGGAGATGTTGGGTACGTAGCTGATGATCTCGTTGTTCCGGTAGATCGGGTCGAAGTAGATGAACCCCACCGCCTTGCCATCCTGGTAGGCATAGAAGTGCCGTTCATTCTCCCGGTATGACATCTCCATCGGCCGGATCAGGAAGCGGATTTCGTTGCTTTTGCATTTCCGGGTGCGGATCCAGGCTTCGGAGATCTCCCGTGTGTGGTCGTCGCTGAAACGCTCCTTCACGGTAATCCCGTTCTTCTGTGCCTGGTTCAGGGCCGTGCGCAGTATCTGCTTTTTCTTGCCGCTGAGATTCCAGCGGGACAGGTCTATGCGGGATTCGCTGCCGAACTGGGTACCGAACAGGCCAAAGCGCTGGTGCAGGAAATCCACGACCGGTCGTGACACCTGGATGTAGCTGGCATTGGGGTAGCGCTCGTGAAACCGGTCCAGGATCTCCCCAAAGTTCTCCGGGGCACAGACCGGATCGGACAAAACAAAGGTGCCGCCCCATTTGCGCATGAACGCGATGTAGCCGAGGCCCGGCAGATCAAAGAAACGCATGCCCGGCTGCAGGGTTGAAAAGGACTGGGAGTGGGTGCCGTACTTCTTCAGGTAGCTCACCCGTTCGGCAAAACTGAAGTTCCCGCTGTCCAGTTCGCGGGCGCTGTCCAGTGCAAGAATCTGATCCGTCATGTCTCTGCTCCGGGGTTATTGTTCTTGGGCAATGTTTTGGAGTCAGGCCTGCTTGCGCCCGAGGATGGACCAGTAGCAGTCCATGTTCAGGAGCTTGAAGTGTTTCTTGTCGGTGACCTCAAGGCCCAGCCGCTGCATGTGTTCCGGGTAGTTGTAGATCTTGTGGAAAGCGTTGTTGGCAAACAGCCAGAACACGAACACGGCCATGTACCAATAAAGCTTCTTGAACAGGCGGGAGAACAGGTTGCCGGTGGGGTAGCAGAAGTCGCCCACCACCACCCGGGCGTTTGCCTTGCCCAGGCGGATCAGATGCTCCAGAACCTTCACCATCATGTCTTCGTCGAATACGTTGAGGAAGAAGTTGGCGACGACCATGTCGTACTGCTCGAACTCCTCGACCTTCATGATGTCGCTGTGAATCCGCCGGATACTCAGGTGCGGTGCCTCCTCCTGCTGGGCTTCGGCAAACTTGCGCAGCATGGTTTCGGACAGGTCGACCACGGTGACGTCGGCGCCAAGTTCGGCGGCCCGGATTGCGTCCCGGCCGTGGCCGACACCGGCAAACAGGATGCGGTCGCCCGGACGGACGGTTTCCACGTCCAGCATGGCGGTCTTGCAGCGATGTATGTTCTTGCCGCTGTAGAGGTTGCTCAGAAAATCGTAGACGGGGCCGATGTATTTGTACTTGTCGCGCATGATCACTGCTGCCTGTACCTGTTCGGGGGATGCTGAAGCGTTATTGTCTTTGTTGACCCTGATTTCGTAACAGGGAGTTCCGTTTCAGCGCCTTGAGCTTCGAGAGTAGAGAACAGGTGGGGGGAATTATGTGCAGTACTGCGCATTTCCGGATACACAAAGTAACGCAACGCAACACTTTGCAAACCCGGTCAAGATTTATGTTAGGAGTGTCGGACAATAAATTGGGCGTCAGAAGGAGACCGCTTTGACGGACCTCTCTTCCAGCGCCTTGAAAACCTCCTGTGCCGGTCGGGCGGGCCCGTAGAAGAAGCCCTGAACCTGGTGGCAGCCCAGGTTGCGCAAATACGAAAGCTGCTCGTCGGTCTCCACGCCTTCGGCGACGATTTCCAGCTTCAGGCCATGGGCCATGGCAACGATCGCGTTGACGATGCAGGCCCCGTCCTCGCCGCTGCGAATGGCCCGGACAAAGGACTGGTCGACCTTTAGGGTATGGATGGGCAGCCGGTGCAGGTAATTGAGGGAGGAATAGCCCGTGCCGAAATCGTCGATGGCGATGCGCACACCGACGGTCGCCAGTTCACGCAGCTTGTGGCTGATCTGGTCAAGATCACTCATGATCACGTTTTCAGTGATCTCGATCTCCAGGTTGTCCGGTGGGAAGTGCTGCTTGGTCATCCGCCCGACAAGATTGTCCACGAAGCGGGGATGCTCCACCTGGGTCGGGGAGAGATTCACCGCCAGGCGCAGGTCCGGATGGCCGTTGCGGATCCAGTCACCGACATCCCGAAAGGCCCGGTCCATGACCCATTCGCTGAGTTGGACGATGAGCTTGGTTTCCTCGGCCAGCGGCAGGAAATCGCCGGGATACAGAAGGCCGCGCTCCGGGTGCTGCCACCGCACCAGTGCTTCGAGACCAACGATACGGTTGCTCCTGGAACAGACCTGGGGCTGGTAGAAAACCCGGAGTTCGTCACGCTCCAGGGCCAGGCGAAGATCCCGCTCCAGGTTCAGCCGGTTGGCAGTATCCACGCTCATGGTCTGGGAGTAGAACCGGTAGCCATCCTTGCCGCGCCCTTTGACGTGGTACATGGCGATGTCGGCGCTCTGGATCAGCTGATCCAGGTTCTCACCTGCCTCGGGGTAAATCGCGATCCCGATGCTGACACCCACGAACACCTCGTGCTCGCCCAGCTGGAACGGGGCCTGAAGCGCCCGGATCAGCTTTCGGGCGATCTGCCGGGCGTCGTCATTATCATGGATCGCCGGCAGCAGCAGGGTGAATTCGTCCCCGCCAAAGCGGGACAGGGTGTCCCCCTTGCGCAGGCATTTCTCCAGCCGCTGGGTAACCGCCTGGAGCAGGCGGTCACCCATGGCGTGGCCGAGGGTGTCGTTGATGATCTTGAAGCGATCAAGATCCAGGAACATTACCGCCAGTTTTTCGTTGCCCCGCCGGGCCTGGGCGATCGCCAGTTCCAGGCGGTCCTTGAACAGGGCGCGGTTGGGCAGACGGGTCAGCAGGTCGTGATAGGCCTGAAAATTGATGAACGCCTCGGCCTCCTTGCGTTCGGTCACATCCCGGGCCGTGCCATAGTACCGGGCGGATTTGGGGGTTGCACCGATCTGGCTGTCACCGGTGTGAGGCCAGGTCTGGGGATCGATCGGAAAGGCCGTGATTTCAAAATGACGGGTAGCCTGCTGACTGCCACGTGTTTTGAGTCGTACTTCCAGTGTCCGCGGGTTGTCCGCGGTGATGTTGGCCCCTTTGAGGGCGTAGGTCCCCTTGGACACGTCCCGGTCGTCGAGGATCTGCCGGAAGTGCTGGCCGCAGAGTTCCTCTGGCTGATAGCCAAGCAGGGATTCCACCTTGCTGTTGATGAAGCAGATATAGCCCTCCTCATCGAGCATGAACACGATGTCCGGGGAGGTGTTGACGATATAACGGTGCAAGGCTTCGGACTTCTCCAGCCGCACCTGGATATGTTCGTGTGCCCGCATGAGGGATTGCTTGTTGATGACGCTCTCGACGGTGGCCAGTAGTTCTTCGGGGTCAAAGGGTTTACGGATGTAATCCAGCGCGCCCCGGCGCAGCGCACGGCTGACCGCCGCAAACGAACTCTCGCCGCTGACGACAATGGTGCCGCAGTCCGGTTGCTTGCCGGTCAGCTGCGCCATGACGTCGAAACCGTCCACGCCGGGCATTCGAAGGTCAAGCAATGCGAGGTCAAATGAGTGTTGATCAATCAGTTCGCAGGCGCGCTCTCCACCTTCGGCTTCGGTTACCTCGTAGCCCTGGCTGCGCAGCAGAGACGCAAGCGAGCTCAGAAGCCGGGGCTCATCGTCCACTACCAGGAGCCTGGCCGGTAAACCCTGGCTGGAGGGCTGATCAGCGTGTTCAGGTTTCATTGGTCGGTACCCGTCGGTTTGTCATCAGGCGTTTTCTTTTTCTGGAACGTTGCCGGGAGCAGGACTCGGAAAGTGGTTCCGTCCCGCCCCGTACGACAAGCGATGATGCCGTCCATGTCATCAACGAGTTGCTTCACAATGCTCAGGCCCAAACCACTGTGGCCGTCTCCCTTTGTGGTTTTCACCGGCGCGAACAGTTTGTCCCTGACTGCTTCCGGGATGCCAGCGCCGGTGTCGGATATTTCAAGCTCGACCCAGGTTCTCTGGTTTTGCCAGACCGGGGCCGAGGTTCGCAAAGTCACGGTGCCACCGCTTTCCGGTAATGCCTCGGCGGCATTGCGCAGCAGGTTGATAATGACCTGCCGGAGAGCCGAGGCCGGACCGTGAACCAGGGCCGGGTTGTCGGTCAGATCCAGCCTGAGCCGGCGTTTGCCGTCATCAAACAGGCTGTCCTCGACAATGCGGCTGAGGCTGTCCAGCTCGTCATTGAGCGAGATGCCGCCGGCGTGTTCGGGGCCCGGCTCTTTCTGACCCATCTGTTGCAGCAGGTCGCCCGCCCGGTCCAGTTCCTCGCGGATGATGTCCAGCTCCTGGTGCACGTCGGGATCATCGAGCCGGTTTCGTAACTGGTAGATGTACTGGCGGATGATGGTCAGCGGATTATTGACTTCGTGAACCTGCTTGCGGAGCTGCTGGCGGTCGAGCTCCTGCTGGAGATTCTCTGCGGCCCCGGTAATCTGCCCGGAGGATTGGCGGTTGGCGAGGAGTTGGCCGAGCCGGTGACTGAACAGGCTCGCCAGTTCCAGCGTGCTGTCCTGTCTGGTTTCATCGGAGCCCAGTGCAAAAACGCCGGCGCATCCGCTGCCGGCGTTGACCGGTATGGCTACCATTGAGGGCGTTCGCAGCAGGGAGAGCAACTGGCGGTCGAGTACCGTGCGGTTGCGACCGACGAGTCTGACCGGGCTGCCGGTATTGAAGGCCTCGGTCAGGGCGCTGCCGCCCGGATTGGGAGAAATCGTGAGCTCCGGAGTGTCGGTTCCCGTCCCCGCGACCAGTGCGAGGAACTCGTCCCTGGGTACGAAACAGAGTGTGGGAGATCCGGTGATCAGTCCCAGGTTGTTCGCGGCCTCGGCAAGCAGGCCCTCCGGAGTTTGTCCCGGTTCTGCAAAGTCCAGGGCCTGGTTGACGATGGCCTGCCACAGAATCGCCTCTTGCAGTTCCCGGGTTGCTTGCTCGCCGTCATAGTTGTCATCCAGGGCAATCCCGAGGGAACTGGCGATGCCGGCCACTTCGTGGGCGATACGCCGGTTGATCTCCCGGGTCAGCTCTTCGCTGAGGCCGAAGACGGTGCCGGCGGCGGCAATGCCCGCCGCATCGGACAGGGCGAGCCGGGTAGCCAGGCTGATCAGCTTGACCAGGTGGCCAGCGTCCCGCGACTCCTCCGGAGCGGCCTGTTGATAGCGCATGGCGTCCGCGGCCATGGGTCCCAGGCCCCAGGCACTGACCAGGTCAGCGGCAACGTCGGACTGGTTGTTCAGGTAATGCTGGCGGACATCCGGAGCGCGGGTTTTGATAGCAACCAGTTCGCCGATGTTATGAAGCACGCCGAGCATGAATGCTTCTTCGGGGTAGGGATAGCCGGTGAGCGTCGCCAGGGCCCGGGCCGTCAGCGCGGTAGTCAGGGAATGGCGCCAGAAATCACGGATTTGCTGCCAGTCGTCATTGCCAAGCCCGAATTGAAGCTGGTTCAGCGCTGCTGTCAGCACCAGGCTGCGTAACCGTTGCGGACCAAGACGGACCAGGGCCTGCTCGATGGATCGGATGCGGCCTTCGTGGGATTCTGTGGCCAGGTTGGCGAGGGAGAGAACGCGGCCAACGAGTGCGGTATCGGCGGAGATGATGTCACTGATGGTCTGGAAACTGGCGTCGTCATGACAAGCCTCGAGCGCCCGCAGCGTCACCTCCGGGAGACTCGGTAGCTGTAGATCTGGCGCTAGTTCCATAGGCATGCCTTGCCGAACCCTGATCAGACGTCGTTTCCTGACGCCGGTTTCATTCTTGTTATCCGAAAATCCTAAACAATCGCTTTCGGTTATTAAATGCTCTTTGTTGTTTTAATGAGCAATATATTATCTCATCTGTGATATGTGTAGACTTTTTACAGGTTAGTTTGTTATTCGCTGTTTTCCCAGGGACGAGAACACATTCAGATGGCCCTTGATCCGGATACCGACAAGCATGATTCGAACCAGCCTCACACGGTTGCCATTGCGGGGGGCGCGGGTGGAGTAGGAAAAACCTCCGTGGCGTTGAACCTGGCCCTGGCCCTGGCGAGGCAGGGTAAACGGGTGTTGTTGCTGGACGGTGACACCGGGCTCTCCAGTCTCACTGCACGCTTGGGGCTGGGGACAGGCAAGGGTTTTTCGGGGGTGTTTGAAGCACAATTCGGTCTGGAAGAGGCCCTGGTGACCTCGGACTATGACCTCAATATCCTGCCTGGGGCAGCCGACCTGCACCAGTGCCTGGACATGGATCAGCGGGAGGCCATGACTGCCCTGGAGGCACTGGACGATCTTGAGCACCGCTATGACTATGTGCTCGTGGATACCGGCAGCGGCACGGATCTTCCCGGGCTGCACATGGTGGCCAGCGCGGCACTGGCCTGCCTGGTGGTGACGCCGGATCCCGAGTCCCTGAAACAGGTGTTTTCACTGGTCCGGAATCTGAGAAAGCGCGGTTACCGGCGGGTGCCAAGCGTGGTCGTTAACATGGCATCGGGAGCCAGTCAGGCGCAGTCGATTTTCCAGCGGCTGGACGGTGCCGTCGGGCGTCACCTGGGGGATTCCCTGCATTATCTCGGCGCGGTCTGGCGCGATGAAACCCTGCGCCAGTCGGTAGTGACCGGTGTCCCGGTGGCAACGTTGCCGGTATCCGATCCTTCCTGCCGCCAGTTCCATACCCTCGCTGACATGCTGGACGTCCGGCTTTCCCGATTGCCACCGGAAAAATCGGGAATGGCGGGTTACTGGCAGTCGGTTCTTCGGCGCCGGCACAGAACCGGACTGCAGCATCAGGAGGAGACGGTCGAGCGCCCCCGGAGCGAGCAGGAACGTCTCTCGGCCGCCATGGATGAGCTGGATGCGATACTCGGCCAGCGCCTGGACCCCATGCTGCGTTATGAGGCATTCAACCGTTTTTTTGCACTGCTGGGGCGCAACCTGGATGCCGATAGCATCGAGTTTATCCAGACCGGCCTGGCCGCCATGCCCTGGGAGAAAATGCCGCCCGATGACCGACAACATATGGCCACGCATTTAAGGCATCTGGCGGACCAGATTGCGCCCCCGGAAGATGAAAACCCCAAACCGGCCGCCGTGCCTGCGGAAGCTCCCGAACCCTTGTTTGACCGCATCAGCCTTGGTGAGCAGGAGCGTCTGGTGCGGGCTCTGAGGGAACAGCCGGCGGACGTTTCTATTGATCAGTTGCTCCGTGCCCTTGCCAGTCACGGTACAGACCGCTTCTGAACCGCACTTCGAATGTGCCTCTTTTTATGTCATTTCATTTGTACTTTTTTTGTGTCGTAATTTTGCGGTTTGTCACCGTGTTGTCACGGAGATTGTGCAAACATTGACCGCAGAAATGGGCGTGGTGGCCCGTAATATGCAACCCATCCGGTGAAAGGGTGGATATGATCCGGGGCCACTGCCCGGCAGGTATCGATCCGGCTAACCAGCTCAGTCAGAGAAGGAGTTCGTTCATGGCAACACCACAAATCACCCCCGAAGCATCTTCATCGAAGGTACTCGATGCACTGCGCGGAAAGCAGGTTCTGGTTACCGGTACCACCGGTTTTCTGGGTAAGGTTGTCCTGGAGAAGTTGATCCGGACAGTGCCGGATATTGGTGGCATACACCTGCTCATTCGGGGAAACAAACGCCACCCGGATGCCCGGAGCCGGTTCCTGAATGAAATTGCCACCTCGTCCGTGTTCGAGCGCCTGCGTGCCGAGGATTCCGAAGGATTTGAAACCTTCGTTGAGGACAAGATCCATTGTGTCACCGGAGAAGTGACCGAGCCCCGCTTCGGCTTGCCCCTCAAGGATTTCAACGCCCTGTCCTCCGGCCTGGATGCGGTGATCAACTCTGCCGCGAGTGTGAATTTCCGCGAGGAGCTCGACAAGGCCCTGGCAATCAACACTCTTTGCCTGGACAACATTGCCGGACTGGCGCTCAGCAACCCGGAGCTGGCAGTGATTCAGGTCTCTACCTGTTACGTGAACGGGATGAATGCGGGGCAGGTGACCGAATCCATTATCAAGCCTGCCGGCGACGCGATCCCCCGCAGTGAAAACGGCTATTTTGAAATCGGCGAGCTGGTCAACCTGCTCGAAGACAAGATTGCGGACGTGCGCTCGCGCTATTCCGGCAGGTTGCTGGAAAAGAAACTGGTGGAGCTGGGTATCCGGGAAGCCAATCGTTATGGCTGGAGTGACACGTACACCTTCACCAAGTGGCTGGGCGAGCAACGACTGATGAAAGCGCTGGCGGGTCGTGCGCTGACCATCGTTCGCCCGTCCATCATCGAGAGCGCGCTGGAAGAGCCGGCGCCAGGCTGGATTGAAGGTGTGAAGGTGGCGGATGCCATTATCCTGGCCTATGCCCGCGAGAAGGTGACCCTGTTCCCGGGCAAGCGCGCCGGTGTCATCGATGTCATTCCGGTGGATCTTGTTGCCAATGCCATCATCCTGGGGCTGGCCGAGGCGCTGTCCGAGCAGGCAGAGCATCGCATCTACCAATGCTGCAGCGGCAGTTCCAATCCGATTTCCCTGGGCGAGTTCATCGACCACCTGATGGCGGAGTCGAAGAGCAACTATGCCGAGTACGACCAGTTGTTCTATCGCCAGCCGAAAAAGCCTTTTGTGGCGGTGAATCGCAAGCTGTTCGACACCGTGGTTGGCGGTGTTCGTATCCCGCTGAGGCTGACGGACCGGGTGCTCAAGCTGCTGGGCCACACCCGGGAACTGAAGATGCTCCGGAACCTGGACACCACCCGTTCGCTGGCGACCATCTTCGGCTTCTACACGGCTCCGGATTATATTTTCCGGAACGGTGAACTCATGGCTCTGTCAGCCCGCATGGGCGGTCTGGATCAGGCGCTGTTCCCGGTGGACGCCCGCCAGATTGACTGGTCGATGTACCTGCGCAAGATCCATCTCGCTGGCCTCAACCGTTATGCGCTCAAGGAGCGAAAACTGTACAGCCTGCGTGCGGCCCGCGACCGCAAAAAGAAAGCGGCCTGATCCGTCCGGGCATCCGGGTCCGGTCGCAATGATCGGATCCGGCCATTTTTACTGGCGATTTTCCTGTCTCGGACTATCCTCAAGATAGCCACTCAGTTTGTGTTTTTTCCAGCCGTTTCTTGCAGTTTGCCGTCAGTTTGGGACTAAAAGTGCAGGCACATTAGGACGTTAGTCTAATTCATTGTGTGGTGGCACACATGTTGAACTACGACTATCCGTCTTCTGGGCCGGAGAGGCCCGATCGCTCTGTTTTTAAAAACCGACAATGACAACAGACTCTAACTAAAAGGGGGAGCACAATGACTGATAAACAGCTATATCCGGTAAGCCCGGAAGTGGCCGAACGGGCCCTGGTGACCCGGGAACAGTACGACGAAATGTATCGTCAGTCAGTCGAAGACCCGGATACCTTCTGGGGCGAACACGGTAAGCGGATTGACTGGATCAAGCCTTTCACCAAGGTCAAGAACACCTCTTACGACTACAACAACTTGTCCATCAAGTGGTTCGAGGATGGTGTCCTGAACGCCTCCGCCAACTGCCTGGACCGTCACCTGGCGGATCGCGGCGACCAGACTGCGATCATTTTCGAGGGTGATGATCCTTCCGAATCCCGCAACGTCACCTACCGTGAACTGTACGAAGAGACCTGCAAGTTCGCCAACGTGCTGAAAGATCAGGGCGTCAAGAAAGGTGATGTGGTTACCATCTACATGCCGATGATCGTGGAAACCGCGGTTGCCATGCTGGCCTGTGCCCGTATCGGCGCGATCCACTCCGTGGTCTTCGGTGGGTTCTCACCGGAAGCACTGGCGGCCCGGGTCGTCAACGGCAAATCCCGTTTCGTTATTACCGCTGACGAAGGCCTGCGTGGTGGCCGTGCGATCCCCCTGAAGAAGAACGTGGATTCCGCACTCAAGCATGAAGAAAACGCCAACGTCGACAAGGTGATCGTTGTCACCCGCACCGGCAACAAGGAAGTACCCTGGAACGAAGGCCGTGACCTGCGTTACGAGGACCTGATGAAGTCCGCCTCCACCGAGTGCGAGCCCGAGCCGATGAATGCGGAGGATCCGCTGTTCATGCTGTACACCTCCGGCTCTACCGGCGCTCCGAAGGGCGTCCTGCACACCACCGGTGGTTACATGGTTTACACTTCCATGACCCACCAGTACGTGTTCGACTACCATGACGGTGATGTCTACTGGTGTACCGCCGACTTCGGTTGGGTGACCGGTCACAGCTACATCCTGTACGGCCCGCTGGCCAACGGTGCCATCACCCTGCTGTTCGAGGGTGTGCCCAACTACCCGGACAGCTCCCGTATGGGTCAGGTGGTCGACAAGCACAAGGTCAACATCCTGTATACTGCCCCGACCGCCATCCGTGCACTGATGGCCCAGGGCGAGTCCTGCATGGACGGTACTACCCGCGAAAGCCTGAAATTGCTGGGTTCCGTGGGCGAACCGATCAACCCGGAAGCCTGGGAGTGGTACCACCGCGTTATCGGCAACAGCAAGTGCCCGATCGTGGACACCTGGTGGCAGACCGAGACCGGCGGCATCCTGATTTCTCCGCTGCCCGGTGCCGTGGACCTCAAGCCGGGTTCCGCGACCCTGCCGTTCTTCGGTGTCCAGCCGGCGCTGGTGGATAACGAAGGCAACATCCTGGAAGGCAAGACCGAGGGTAACCTTGTTATCCTGGACAGCTGGCCGGGCCAGATGCGCACCATCTTCGGTGACCACGAGCGTTTCATTCAGACCTACTTCAGCACCTACAAGGGCATGTACTTCACCGGTGACGGTGCCCGTCGTGATGAGGACGGTTACTACTGGATCACCGGCCGTGTCGACGACGTGCTGAACGTGTCCGGTCACCGCCTGGGTACCGCCGAAGTCGAAAGCGCACTGGTTGCCCATGACAAGGTGGCGGAAGCTGCCGTGGTCGGCTATCCGCACGACATCAAGGGTCAGGGCATCTATGTCTATGTCACCCTGGTGCAGGGCGAGGAGCCCAGCGAAGAGCTGAAGAAAGAACTGGTCCAGTGGGTACGCAAGGAGATCGGTCCGATCGCTTCTCCGGACGTGATCCAGTGGGCGCCTGGACTGCCGAAGACTCGTTCTGGCAAGATTATGCGTCGGATTTTGCGTAAGATTGCCGCTAACGAGCATGATCAGCTGGGCGATACCTCTACTCTGGCAGACCCGGGTGTAGTGGACGAGCTGATCAGCAGCCGGGCGTTCAAGTAACGCCGGCTGTCAGCCAATAACCTGTGAGGAATCTGTTGAATGACACAAACAATTATCGTCGCTGATGATCACCCGCTGTTCCGAGCAGCATTGAAGCAGGCGGTCAGTCAGGCGGTGCCGGATGCCAAGACGGTTGAAGTCGACAGCATCAAGTCACTGCAGGCGGCGGTAGAGTCGCACCCGGACGCGGATCTGGTTCTGCTGGACCTGAACATGCCGGGTGCCCACGGCTTCTCCGGGCTCGTGTTCATGCGCGGGCAGTATCCGGGCCTGCCGGTGGTGGTTGTGTCAGGATCGGAGGAGCTGCAGGTGATGCGTCGTTCGATCGACTACGGGGCGTCCGGCTTCATTCCGAAGTCGGCGCCGCTGCCGACCATTACCGAGGCGATTCAGGCGGTCCTGGAAGGGGATGTCTGGCTGCCGGAGGGAGTGGCAGAGAAGATCGAACGGATGCAGTCCGAGTCGACGGATTTCTCCGAGCGCCTGGCGTCCCTGACGCCACAGCAGTTCCGGGTGCTGGGTATGCTGGCCGAGGGGCTTCTGAACAAACAGATCGCCTACGATCTGGATGTCTCTGAGGCGACCATCAAGGCCCATATCACGGCGGTATTCCGGAAGCTGGGGGTTCGTAACCGGACCCAGGCAGTGATCGCGATCCAGCAGATGGAAATCGATCCTTCGGATCAGTCGCTTTCCGGTGGCTGATTGAAGTTGGGGTCAGATGAAAACTTTCATCTGACCCCGGGTTTGACCTGAAAACGGGAGCCTTTAGGCTCCCGTTTTTGTTGGTGGGGCTGTAATCCCGGGGCTGCGGTTATTTGCTGCCGGCGTAACCTAGCCTCTTGTCCACCAGGTTGAACCGGTCACGGCCCTTGTGCCACAGATCGAAGTTCTCCAGGAACTGGTCGGTCAGGGCCCGCTTCCAGCCGATGAAATCGCCGGCCATGTGGGCGGTCATGATGACGTTTTCCATATCCCAGAGCGGGTGTCCCTGGGGCAGCGGCTCTTCCTCGAAGACATCCAGGGCAGCGCCGGCGATTTCCCCATCCTGCAGGGCAACGATCAGATCGTCGGTTTTCACGATGGGGCCGCGGCCGATGTTGATGAGCCGGGCGCTGTTGCGCATGGCCTTGAAGGCCTTGTGGTCGAACAGGCCCTCGGTCTGGGGGGTGAGGGGAGCGGCAATGACCACAAAATCATAGTGGGGCAGCTGATTGAACAGGTCATCGTTGCCATGTACTGCCACGAAATCGGGATCGTCGTGGCGCGGGGTGCGGGCAATGCCGTGGGGCTTGAGCCCCGCCGCCCGGACCAGTCGGCCGATCTGCCGCCCGATGGAGCCGGCGCCGACCACCAGCACCTGCTTGCCTTCGGCCCGCTCGGTGTCCCGGTGTTTCCACTCATGCCGGCCCTGGAGGCGGATCGAATTGGGAAAGTCCTTGGCGAACATCAGGATGGTGCAGAGCACGTACTCGGCGATGGTCCGGTCGAAGATGCCCCTGGCGTTGGTGACGACCACGTCGCTTTCGATCAGGCCCGGGAACATCAGGGCATCGACGCCGGCACTGGTGGCGTGGATCCACTGGAGTTTGTCGGCACAGGGCCAGGCGGCCTCCAGGGCTTCGGTCCTGAAATCGGTCACCATCATCACGTCGGTGCCCGGGAGGGTGTCTCTCAGCGTCTGTTCGTCACAGGCAAACCGGATCTCGGCCCGGGCTTTTAACGCATCCATGCCCGGTGGTGGCTGTTCGCCAGGGGCTGTCAAAACGGTTACAACCGGTTTGCTTTGCTGAGTCATTGGGCCTCCGCCTCGTTATCGGTGAATAATGAAATTCCTGCGGTGGGTTGGGTATACCGCTTCCTACAGTCTGGTTTGACGATGGAGTGCGGTCAACCTGGGGAGGTCTTCAATAAGATGGGGTCAGATGAAAGTGTTCATCAGATCCCGGGGCATCAAACTAGGGGTCTGAAGAAAGCCTTCTTCTGACCCCGGTCCTCCCGGGGAGAAGTTGTCATCAAGCGGGAGTGGCCGCCAAGAAGGGGTCAGATGAAGGCTTTCATCTGACCCCGGGGTTCGCCTTCTCGTGTGCTCGACAAGGCGAGGTTTCGTGGGCCGTAATCACGGGGCCGCGGCCGTATTTTTACTTATCCCATCTTTGTTGGTTTTTGTCTTGTACCGCCTGTTTTTACTGGCTAACCTGCAGAGGTAGGTCTTTTTCCGTCCCGTCCCGAGGAGGTATTTATGGCAGAAGCTCCCAACCGCGAAACCGGCCAGGCCAAGCCGCGCAAGATCAAGTATCGTAAGGCGAAGGCCAGTTGGAACCCTGCCATGCAGGCGATTCCGGTATCCGGTATTCGTCGTCTGGTGAATATGGCCTCGAGCATGAAGGACGTGATCCACCTGTCCATCGGTCAGCCGGATCTGCCAACGCCCAAGCACATCATCGATGCTTACGTTGACGCCCTCAATGCGGGCCAGACCGGCTATACCATGGATGCCGGCCTGCCGGAACTGTTGGTAGCACTGCGTGACTATTACGGCCGCCGTTACAACCGCAAGCTCACCCGGGACAACATCCTGATTACCAGTGGCGCCACCGAGGCCATGTACCTGGCGTTGTCCGCCACCTCGGCACCTGGCCGCCAGTTCATTGTCACTGACCCCTCGTTCCTGCTCTATGCCCCGCTGATTCGCATGAACGGTGGTGAGGTCAAGTACGTGCCCACCCGGGCCGAGAACAACCACCAGCTGGATCCGGATGACGTGATCCGCGCCATGGGTTCCCGGACCTTTGCACTGGTCCTGAATAACCCGAACAACCCCACCGGGGCGGTTTACCCGCGCAGCACCGTGGAAACCATCCTGGAGGAATGCGCCTACCGGGGCATCCAGGTCTACGCCGATGAGGTGTATGACCACCTGATCTTCGATGATGACGATTTTGCCAGTGTCCTCAACTGTTCGATGGACCTGGACAACATTATGTGTATCAGCAGTTTCTCCAAGACCTACAGCATGGCGGGCCTGCGGGTTGGCTGGGTGATTTCCAGCCAGGCAGCGATCAAGTCGCTGCGCCGGTACCACATGTTCACCACCTCGGTGGCCAATACCCCGGCCCAGTTCGCCGGTGTGGCGGCCCTGACCGGCGATCAGCAGTGCGTTCGGGACATGGTGGATATCTACCGGGAACGCCGGGACAAGGTGGTGGAACTGATTGATCAGACACCCTACATGACCGGGTATAAACCCGGCGGCGCATTCTTTGCCTTCCCGGATCTGCCGCCCCATGTGGACGGCTCGGACCTGGCGCTGCGCATGCTCAAGGAAACCGGGGTCTGCGTGGTGCCGGGGGATGCCTTCGGTGAGGAGTGCACCAATGCCCTGCGCATCAGCTTCTCCACCACCTGCGAACGGCTCGAAGAGGCGTTTGACCGGATCATCCCCTGGATGGCCAAGCAGCAACTGTAAGGAGCCTGCGTGCCTGCCCTGGAGTCTGTGCTCATCCAATGCCCCTACTGCTGGGAGACGCTGGACATCAGCGTCGACCCGTCAGTGGCGGAGCAGGAGTACGTGGAGGACTGCCAGGTCTGCTGTCAGCCGATTCTGCTGCATGTGACCATTGATGAAAACCTTACACCGCACGTTGAGGCCCGGGCCGAGAATGACTAGACCCGGGCTGTTCCTGACCGATCTTTAATATCCCGCAGTTGCCCGATCCTGCCCCGTGGCGCAGGATAAGAGCATCTTTCGGAGGAACCATTCATGAAGACATTACCAAACCGCGCCTTGTGGGCACTTCTGGCTGTTGTGGCGCTGCTTTCGGGCGGCTGTGCCAGCATTTCCCCCTACTCCATCTCGGAGGGGGAGCTGGAGCGCCATCTGAAAGACGTGGTGGCGGAGTATGACCGCAAGCAGTTGCAGAGTGGCTCCCCGCTCAGTCTTAGTCTGAATGACGCTGACATCACCCTGGGCCCCGATGGCCGGGATGTTGCCGTGATCGACGTGCGTGGGCAGGTGGCCCTGAATGCCCTGATGGCAAAGCTGCCCGTCGACATCGCCCTGAAAGTGGAAGGCGCGCCTTACTACGACAGGCAGGAAAAGGCCGTATACATCCGGCGGCTGCAACTGCTGGAAAGCAGTATCGACTCGCCCTTCTTCAAGGGGGATCTGGCACCGGTGACCGACACCGTGATGCGGATGGTGGCGCAGATGCTGGAGACCATGCCGGTGTACCGCCTGGATGAGGCCGACTTCGCCCAGCGGATGTTCGGGATGGTGCCGATGGATGTGCGGGTGGCGCCGGGGCGCCTGGAATTCGTGATGGACAACGAATGAAAGCGGGGTCACTAACATGGGGTCAGATGAAAGCCTTCATCTGACCCCGTCTTGGGTCTATCTACAAAGTTGAAAAAGGGGTCAGAAGAAAGCGTTCTTCTGACCCCGGGGTTCACGCTCAGGCTTCGGAATTAAAATGGGGTCAGATGAAAGCTTTCATCTGACCCCGTCTTAGGCCTAGCTTCAAATTTCAGGCAGTCGCCTTCAACGCCTCCTCAAAAATCCCCGTGGCCTCGTCAACCTGTTGCTGGTTCACAATCAGCGGCGGCAGCCAGCGCACGATCTCGTGGTAGGGTCCGCACCGCAGCATCAGCAGCCCGCGCTTCTCGCATTCCTTGAGCAGGTTGCCGGCCCGTTCGCCATCCGGGCAGTCGCCCCGACGCATCTCCACACCCACCATAAGGCCCTTGCCGCGGATATCCGCCATCTCGGGATAGTCCTTCTTCAGGGCGTGCAGGTTGTCCCAGAGGCGCTGCCCCATCCTGGCGGCATTCTCGACCAGGCCTTCCTCCTTGATCACATCGATGGTGGCAATCGCCGCAGCTGCAGAGACGGCATTGCCACCGTAGGTGCCACCCTGGGATCCCGGCCAGCCCTTGGCCATGGTTTCCTCGGAAGCTGCCAGCGCCGAGATCGGGAAGCCGCTGGCCAGGCCCTTGGCAATCATGATCGCATCCGGCGTGACACCAAAATGTTCATGGGCCCAGAACTTGCCGCTGCGGCCAAAGCCGGCCTGGACCTCATCAAACACCAGCATGATGCCATGCTTGTCGCAGCGTTCCCGCAGGCCCTGCATGAAACGGGCGTTGGCGGGCACGTAACCGCCTTCACCCTGGACCGGCTCGATCAGCATGGCGGCGGTTTCCTTCGGGGCCGAGTAGGTCACGAAGATCCGGTCCAGCTCTTTCAGGCAGAAATCCGTGGCCTCCTCCACGCTCCAGCCGTAATGGAAGGCATGGGGGAAGGGGGCAACCACCACACCACCCATCATCGGGCTCACACCAGCCCGCAAGCCGACACTGGAGGTGGTCAGGGACAGCGATCCCATGGTCCGGCCATGGAAGCCACCGTGGAACACGATGATGTTCGGCCGACCGGTGGCCTGGCGCACCAGCCGGATGGCACCCTCGGCCACTTCCGTCCCGGCATTGGAAAAGAAGAAGGCATTGAGGGGATCCGGCGTCAGTTCACCGAGCTTTTCGGCCAGCTCCGGCAGCCTTGGATTCATCACCGTGGTGGCCTGGGCATGGATCATGGTCGCCACCTGTTTCTGGGCAGCTTCCACAACCTTCGGATGGCAGTGACCTGTACTGGTTACCCCGATCCCTGAGGTGAAATCCAGATAGCGCTTGCCCTCCGGATCAATAATGTAGGCGCCTTCGCCCTTGGCTGCAGTGATGCCGGTGGCCTGCTTGAGCAGGGGGGATAACTTGCCTTTGTGCTCGGTCACATCGTACCTCCAGAAGTGAGTAGAATACCTCTTTTGCAGACTAGTCAGGCCTCCAGACGTTTACAAATGGCCTGGCCTATTTCGTGGGTACCGCGCTGTGTCCCGGCATTCTGGGCCAGATCGGCGGCGACAGCATCGAACAGTTCCTTGCCGGCAGCGGCCAGGGTAGGATCCTTTCGTCCCAGCCATTCCAGCATGCGGGCCGTGGTGAACAGCATGGCTGTGGGGTCCGCCAGACCCTGGCCAGCGATGTCCGGGGCGCTGCCATGGGTGGGCTCGAACATGGACGGCATGTTGCTGTCGGTGGGATTCAGATTGCAGGACGGAGCCACCCCCATGCCCCCGGAAAGAACCGCAGCCAGGTCGGTAAGGATATCGCCCTGGAGGTTGCTGGCGACAACCACGTCGAATGCCCAGGGGGCCTGGACGAATTTCATGCAGGCGGCATCCACCAGTTCGTGATGGGTCGCGACATCCGGGTACTCCTTGCTGATCTCCTCAAAGGCCTCGGTGTACATGTCACCCCAGTAACGTAACGCATTGCGCTTGGTCACCAGGCACACCTGGCTTTCACAGGTGCGACCATCCAGGGTCCGGAAGCCGCGGGTACGGCCATCCCGAACCCGTTCTTCCGCCCGTCTACGGGCCTGCTCGAAACCGTAGCGGATGATTCTGTCGGTGGCCTTGCGGGTGAACACCTCCATCTGGGTGGCCACTTCATCCGGCGTTCCCTGACGCAGGCGCCCACCCTGGCTGACATACTCGCCCTCACTGTTTTCCCGGATTACGAGCATGTCGATATCCTTGGCCCGTTCGTCAGCCAGGTATTGCCGTGCGCCCTTGAGGAGGCGGGCGGGGCGTTCGCACACCCACTGGTCGAAGTTCTTGCGCATCTCCAGAAGCGGGGCCAGGGAAATGCTGTCCGGCAGCAGGTAGCGGTCAGGATCATCCATCGGGCCCGGATCACCCAGGGCGCCGAGCAGGATGGCGTCATACTGTTTCAGTTGCTCCAGTGCATCCGCAGGCCAGGATTCACCGTTCTCTTCATGCCAGGCATGAGATGGCCAGGGGAAACGGGTCCATTCCAGCGCCAGGCTATGCTTGGCGCGCAGGGTTTCAAGGCAACGTACTGCCTCCGCTACCACTTCCGGACCAATGCCGTCGCCCGGTGTAACGGCAATACGTGTAGATTGGACCATTCTGGAGACTCCTTTTCATAAAAGACGCGTATAAGTACAAAAGTCAGTGTAGTCACCCACTCCGGGGATGCCACCGGTTGTCCCCGGCGATTGCGTACGTGGTTTTACCAACGGAAAGCCAACAACTATAGTTTGGAGAAGTATGGTCAACAGACATGCGACCGTCGCCTGTACTGAGAAACCAGGAGTAGATGTGGAGCGACCTGAAGTTCTCTTTGACGCGTCCCATTGCGGTCAATGTGCCTGCGGAGAAGGGTTGGGCTTTTCGTTCAGCTTTGCCTTCCAGCCAATCGTCGACGTAGTCAACCGCTCGGTGTTCGCCCACGAAGCCCTGGTCCGGGGAACCGAAGGCCAGGGGGCGCACCTGGGCGGTCGCATCATCGCGGAAGGGGTGGAAACCAAGGAAGAGTATTTCTGGCTGCGTTCCCAGGGCATCACGCTGTTCCAGGGATTCCTGTTTGCCAAGCCGGGTTTTGAGTGCCTGCCGGAACCCGAGTATCCTGCCTGAGCCGAGCTTTCACCGAACCTGAAAGGACACGAAATTGCTGTATCGCATCATCACCATTATTGGCGCGCTGGTATTTGTCGCCGCCCTGTTCGGGCTTATCTGGCTCTTCTGCAAAAAGTTCCTGGAACACCACGGCGTGACCGACCAGGTTTCCGACCGCGCCACCGTCCTGGCCACCTGGACCTTTGCCGGTATCAGCGTCGGCCTGGTATTCGCCGTGGCTGGCGCTTTCATACTCGGTCCCTGGGCCTTCTACCGCACCCTGCGCGGCCATGGGGTAAATATTTCCGATGCCAAGGCCGTCTGGTGGGGGCTGGGGATTGTGGTAGCGTCCCTGGGAATCACCGCCGCCGGTTTCTTCGGGTTCCTGGCGGCAGTGGGGGCTTATTGAAGATGGGGTCAGATGAAGGCTTTCATCAGACCCCGCTTACCCGCAAGCTTCGACTCAAACGCCGGGGTCAGATGAACGCCTTCATCTGACCCCAATTTCATCCCACCCGAGCCGCGGCCAGTCATACTCCGGGGTCAGAAGAAAGCCTTCTTCTGACCCCTCCTTAACTCACCCCGACTTAGCTCACGCTCCGAAGCTGCTCCCTCAACCACACCAACGCCGGCTCCTTTTCATAAGCCTTGTGCCAATAAAGATGCACATCCAGAGAGGGTAGATCAGCTGGCGGATCCATGAGTGCGAGGGACGAGTTCTCCGCGATAATGCGGGCATAGGTTTCCGGCATGGTGAGCAGCAGGTCGGTGCCTTCGACCACCCGGCAGGCGGCGAAGTAATGTTGACACCGCAGGCGTATGTTCCGGTGCACGCCCAGGCGCGAAAGCTCAAAATCCTCGATGCCCGGTCCCTCAGTGCGGGATGAAACGAGCACGTGCTGGGCCGAGAGGTAGCCTTCCATGGTCAGTCTATCGCCGGCAATGGGGTGGTCCTTGCGAGCCAGAACTACCAGTCTATCCCTGCGCATCAGTTCATGGCCGGTCTGGCTGCTCACCGGCAAGAGTACATCCACCGCAAAATCCAGTTTGCCGGCGGCCAGCTGCGTTTCCATCTCGCGCCGGGCGATGCGGCGGGAGACGATTTCCAGCTCCGGGTAGGCATCCAGCCGCTGCATCAACTGGGGGAGAAACGTGGATTCAAGTACGTCCCTCAATCCCAGGGAGTAGGTCTTGCGCTGGTTGGCCGGATCAAACGCATGGAACTGGTTCACCGCACTCTGGATCTGGGTGAGCCCCGGTCGCATCGATTCCAGGAACCGGCGGGCCAGAGGCGTGGGGATCATCTGGTTGCCCTGGCGGGTGAACAGCGGATCATCGAAGTGATCCCGCAATCGGGACAGGGAATGGCTCACCGCCGGCTGGGTAAGATGCAGGGCCTTGGCGGCCCGGGTCAGGCTGCCTTCCCGGTAAATGGTGTTGAATACATGCAGCAGGTTCAGGTCCAGGCGATTCAGTGCCATGATTGCGATCCGTTATTCTGAATAAGTCCGGATAATGATAAAGGATAAGAATAATTCAGTCGCCTAATACCTTGGTCCTGCCTAGACTGGGCTCAATAAGCGCAAAGAGCGCCGGCTTTCAGAATCAGTGAGGACAGGCAATGGACTTCAACATCTCCGAAAAAGGCCAGGATTATCTCAACCGCGTGAAACAGTTCATGAAGGATGAGATCTTTCCGATCGAAGAGCAGTACCATCGGGAACTGATGTCTCGGGAAAACCGCTGGGTGGTGCTACCGATCATCAAGGATCTGAAGGAGAAGGCGAAGGCCCAGGGTCTGTGGAACATGTTCTTCCCGGACGAAAAATACGGCTGCGGCCTGCTCAACTCCGATTATGCCCTGATTGCCGAGGAAACCGGACGGAGCTTCATCGCCCCGGAAATCTTCAACTGCAACGCGCCGGATACCGGCAACATGGAAGTGCTGATTCACTACGGCTCCGAGGAGCAGAAAGCGGAGTGGTTGCCCAGGTTGTTGAGTGGTGAGATCCGCTCCGCCTTCTGTATGACCGAGCCGGCAGTGGCGTCCTCCGATGCGACCAATATGGAAGCCACTGCCATCGTCGAGGGCGACGAAGTGGTCCTCAACGGCCGTAAGTGGTGGAGTACCGGCATTGGTCACCCGGACTGCAAGGTGGGCATCTTCATGGGGCTGACGGATCCTGATGCCCACAAGCATCGCCAGCATTCCATGGTATTGGTGCCGCTGGATACTCCGGGGGTGAAGATCGAGCGTATGCTGCCAGTCTTCGGCGCCTACGATGAGCCCTACGGCCACGGTGAGGTCCTTTTCGATAATGTGCGCCTGCCCAAGAGTGCGATCATCGCCGGCCCGGGTCGCGGGTTCGAAATTGCCCAGGGCCGTCTGGGACCGGGGCGCGTACACCATTGCATGCGGGCCATCGGTGCGGCGGAGCGTACACTGGAATTACTGATCAAGCGGGCTACCACTCGGGAAGCTTTCGGCCGGCCCATCGCCAAGCTGGGTGGCAATCCGGACATCATTGCCAATGCCCGGATGTCCATTGAGCAGGCGCGTCTGCTGACTCTCAAGTGTGCCTGGGCGCTGGATACCAAGGGCATCATGGGGGCACTGCAGGAGGTGTCCATGATCAAGGCGGTGGTGCCGCAGATGCTGCAGACCATTGTCGATCAGGCCATTCAGATTCATGGTGGTGCGGGTGTCAGCGATGATGACTTCCCGTTGACCCAGTTGTTTGCCTATGCTCGGGTATTGCGGTTGGCGGATGGGCCGGATGAGGTCCATCGGGCTATGGTGGCTCGGCTTGAGCTTCGGAAATATAAGTCCTGAGCCGTGGGCTTCTAATTGAGGTGCAGGGGAGCAGGTGGGATAAGCTTTCTGAAACCCGCTCCTTCGGCACGTCCATGTGACGCTTGAGCTCCGCCATCCATGGCTCCACACAGTTTCAGAAAGCTTATCCCACCTGCTCCCTCGAACTATCGGAGCTGGATTCTTTGGCAGCTCTTGCACCGATAAAAAGAACATCAACTCCAAACGTGACGGAGAGAAATAGCAATGACGCAGCGAGTATTCATTACCGGAGGGGCGAGTGGTCTCGGCCGGGCGATTGCATTGAGGTATGCCAAAGAAGGCGCCAAAGTCTGTATCGGTGACATCAACCCGGAGCAGGGCATGGCCGTCGAGCAGGAGATCAATAAGGACGGCGGCGAAGGTTACTTTGTCGAATGCGATGTGCGCCGGCTGACGGATTTCGAGAAAGTCCGGGATGACCTGGTCAAGAAATGGGGTGGTGTGGACGTTGTCGTGAACAACGCCGGTGTGGCCTCTGCCGGGTCGATTGAGGACACTACCATGGCCGACTGGGAGTGGATCCTCGATATCAACGTGCTGGGCGTCGTTCGGGGCTGCAAGGCCTTTACACCGCTGTTTAAGCAGCAGGGCTCCGGTGCTTTTGTTAACGTCGCTTCCATGGCCGGGCTTATGCTGGCGCCGTTGATGGACAGTTACAATGTCTCCAAGGCCGGGGTGATTGCCCTGTCCGAGACTCTCAGCCAGGAGCTGCGGGATGCTGGTATCCACGTCAGTTGTGTGTGCCCGGCATTTTTCCAGACCAATCTGGCCAGTACCATGCGCTCGGATATTCCCGGCATCCAGCAGAACGTGAACAAGCTGATGAAGCGTTCGAGCATCAGCGCCGAGGATGTGGCCGAGGACATTTTCCGCAGCGTGAAGGACAAGAGTTTCTGGGTGCTGCCACATGCGAAAGAGCGCCGGATGTGGGTGTTGAAGCGCCATGCGCCCTGGGCTTTTGACTGGCTGATGCATCAGGAGAGCAAGCGCTGGATGAACAAGATGGGCGGCAAGGCCAGCGCCTGAGTGGCCGGAACAGACCACAGGAGAAAGTGAATGACACAGATCGACCAGGCGGTGGATATCCGTGAGGGTGAGGAGCTGGATATCGGCGCTGTCGACCGGTTCATGAAGCAGGCGATTCCAGGCCTGGAGGGGCAGCCCTCGATCAAGCAATACCCCGGTGGCGCCTCCAACCTGACCTATCAGGTGGATTACGGCGACCATTCTTACGTGCTGCGCCGGCCGCCGCTCGGCAAGATCGCGAAATCCGCCCACGACATGCTCCGGGAAGCGCGGGTGATGCAGGCGTTGAGGCCGGTATACCCGTACGTGCCGAATATTGTGGCCATCTGCGACGATCATGACGTTCTGGGTTGTGATTTTTACGTTATGGAGCGCCTGAAGGGCATTATCCTGCGCCAGGACTTTCCGAAGGATTTCGAGCTGAGCGAGGCCGATACCCGAAAGCTTTGCCTGAACGTGATCGACAAGCTGGTCGACCTGCACCGGGTCGACGCCCAGGCGGCAGGTCTCGATAAGCTGGGCAAGGGCGCCGGTTACGTGCAGCGCCAGATCGGCGGCTGGAGCGACCGCTTCCGCAAGGCCCGGACTGACGATGTGGGTGATTTCGAGGCGGTGATGGGCTGGCTCAATGACAAGATGCCGGAAGATATCGCCCAGGTGGTCATCCACAACGACTACCGCTTCGACAACGTGGTACTGAATCCGGACAACCCCTTTGAAGTCATCGGTGTGCTGGACTGGGAGATGGCGACCATCGGCGACCCACTGATGGACCTGGGCAACAGCCTGGCCTACTGGATCGAGGCGGACGACGAGGGTCCGTTCCAGATGCTCCGGCGGCAGCCGACGCACCGGCCTGGCATGCTGACGCGCCGGGAAGTGGTGGATTACTACATGGAGAAGTCGGGTTTTCATGCCGATAACTTCGATTTCTACGAAATCTACGGTCTGTTCCGGCTGGCGGTGATCGTCCAGCAGATTTATTACCGCTTCTACCACGGCCAGACCAGGGACAAACGTTTTGCCGCCTTCGGCCACGCCGCCAATTATCTGGAAAAGCGGTGCCAGCGGCTGATCAGCGAGAGCACTCTGTAATGGCGACCATCTATCTGATCAGGCATGGCCAGGCCAGTTTTGGCAAGGACAACTACGACCAGCTGTCTCCCAGGGGCTGGGAACAGGGGCAGGTGCTCGGTCGCTGGCTGGCGGGTAAAGTCGCGCCCAACGCGGTGTTCGGCGGCAACATGGAGCGCCACCGGGAGACCGTTGAGGCCATCGCCTCCGGGTTCGGTCAGTCGTTGCCGGATATGCAGGCGGTTGAAGGGCTGAACGAATTCGACCACATGCAAGTCGTCGAGCGACTCAAGCCGGAATGGGCGGATCGTCAGGTCATGGCCCGCGATATGGCCGCCTTTCCCAAGCCTGCGCGGTTGTTCCAGCAGGTTTTCGAGGAGGCCATGGCGCGCTGGATCAGCGGTGAGTTTGACGAGGAATACGCCGAGACCTGGGGCGCGTTTCAGACACGGGTCATTGCCGCGCTGGATGAGCTGATCGGTTACGCCGATGGTGGGGATGTGCTGGTGTCCACTTCTGGCGGCCCGATTGCCGTCATTGCCCAGCACTTGCTGGAGCTTTCCGATGAGAAGGCGCTGGCGGTGAACAATGTCATCGCCAATACCAGCGTTTCCCGCATTCTCTATTCCGGCCCGCGCCGCAGCCTGGCCGTCTTCAACAACTACAGCCACCTAGAGGCGGAAGACCCCGCCCTGGTGACATTCCGATAACGCATTAGGGGAAATCCATGAGTACCAAGAACCTGTTCGATCTGTCCGGCAAGGTGGCCCTGGTCACCGGCGCCAGCCGAGGTATTGGCGAGAGTGTCGCCCGGACCCTGGCCCACTATGGAGCCCATGTCATCGTCAGCAGCCGCAAAATTGACGGCTGCGAGAAGGTGGCCAGCAGCATCTGTGACGAGGGCGGTAGCGCCGAAGCGGTCGCCTGCCACATCGGCGAGATGGATCAGATCGAAGCCATCTGGGAGCATATCGACAAGGCACACGGCAAGCTGGACATCCTGGTCAACAATGCCGCTGCCAACCCTTATTTCGGTCCGGTGGAAGACACCGATCTCGGCGCCTTCCAGAAAACCGTGGATGTGAACATCCGCGGCTACTTCTTCATGTGTGCCCGCGGTGCCCAGATGATGAAGAAACACGGTGGTGGCGCGATCGTTAACGTGGCGTCTGTCAACGGCGTGAACCCCGGCCATTTCCAGGGTATCTATTCGGTTACCAAGGCGGCGGTTATTTCCATGACCAAGTCTTTCGCCATGGAACTGGGTCAGCAGAACATTCGCGTCAACGCACTGCTGCCCGGCCTGACCGACACCAAGTTCGCTAGCGCCCTGACCACCAATGAGGCCATCAAGAAGCAGGCCATGGCGCATATTCCCATGAAGCGTGTGGCGGATCCCGATGAGATGGCGGGGACGGTGCTTTATCTGGTGTCCGGGGCGTCGAGTTATACCACGGGGGCGTGTATTAATGCCGATGGGGGTTACCTGACGATTTGATGGGTGCGCGGTGAAGTCGGGGTCAGAATAAATGGTTATTATGTACCCACCTTAAGGCTTTACCCCCAGGTAGCGCCC
>NZ_JAWLHI010000010.1:0-74788 GCF_041690455.1 Marinobacter sp. | reverse complement strand
CTTCCCAGGAGATCGGTGACATCGTATCGCTGATCAACGACATCGCCGACCAGACCAACATCCTGTCCCTGAACGCCGCGATCCAGGCCTCCATGGCCGGTGACGCGGGCCGGGGCTTCGCGGTGGTTGCGGACGAGGTTCAGCGCCTCGCGGAACGTTCCTCTGCTGCAACCAAACAGATTGAAGCCCTGGTTAAGACGATCCAGTCCGATACCAACGAGGCGGTTATCTCCATGGAACACACCACCGCCGAGGTGGTCCGTGGTGCCCGTCTTGCCCAGGACGCGGGTATTGCCCTCGAGGAAATCGAGAACGTATCCATGTCTCTGGCGGAGTTGATCCAGAACATCTCCAACGCGGCACGCCAGCAGTCATCCTCTGCGGCCCACATTTCCAACACCATGAACGTTATCCAGGAAATCACCTCTCAGACCTCGTCCGGTACCAACGCGACCGCGAAGTCTATCGGTAACCTGGCTGAGATGGCGTCCGAACTGAGGTCCTCTGTTGCCGGCTTCACCCTGCCGGAAGAGGACGTGGCCGACGAAGAACAAGAGGAAGACAGCGACGTTCCGGTGGTGGGCTGAAGAACGGCCCGGGGCAGCTGACAGTTTATGGCGCATACGCACGACAACCTGTCACCCGCCGAAGGTATCTGGTCCATGCGCCGCCTTCCGGATATGGATGCGGCGCAGTTCCACCAGTGGCAAACCCTGCTGGAGCACCGCACCGGGATAACCCTGTCGGCCGATCGACGCTCGTTCCTGGAAACCAATATCGGGATCCGGATGCGGGAAATCGGCTGCAGCAGCTTCCAGGCCTACTACGAAAAAATCGTATCCGGCCCGGACGCTGTGGTGGAATGGGCAACCCTGGTGGACCGGCTGACCGTTCAGGAGACCCGGTTCTTCCGGGATCCCGACGCCTTTCGGCTGGTGTCCGACTATGTCCTGACGCGGCCGCGTGAGCAGCTGAGAAAGCGCGCGCTGGAAGCCTGGAGCGTCGGCTGTTCCACCGGCGAAGAGCCCTACACGCTGGCGATGGTACTCAACGAGTGCATGAACCAGCTGGGGATGCAGCCATTGTTCGGGGTCACCGGGTCCGATATCAGCAAGCCCGCCATCGACAAGGCCGGCAAGGGCCAGTTCAGCGCCCGGAAACTGCTGGGTATGGACGAAGTCCTGAAGGACCGGTATTTCCGCCCCGCCGAGCGAAATACTGTCGAAATCGTAAAGAACATCCGCGATCGGGTGTGTTTCACCAGGCTCAACGTCCTGGATCTGGACACCGCACCCATGCACGGAATGAACATCATCTTCTGCCAGAATCTGCTGATCTACTTCCGCCGCTGGCGCCGGCGGGAGATCGTGAAGCGGTTAGCAGAAAGACTGGCACCGGGGGGATTACTGGTGCTGGGCCAGGGTGAGTTGACCGACTGGCAACCACCCGGCCTGCAGCGGGTACCCTCGGAACATGTTCTGGCGTGGATCAAACGCCAGGCCGACGAAGAATAACCGGAGTGGTTATGGGCAATCACCATGACAGCATCGCCCTCGACTGGGTTCGGGGAGAAATACAGGACACGCTGACCCAAGGCCAGCATGCACTGGAAGCGTATGTCGAGAACCGTGACGACACCGCGCGCCTGCGCTTCTGCCTGAATTATCTCCATCAGGTGCATGGCACCCTGCAGATGGTGGAACTCTACGGTGCGGCATTGCTCACCGAAGAGATGGAAAAGCTCACCCAGGCGATCCTCAACGAGTCCGTCAGCAACGTGGACGAGGCCGTTGATATCCTGATGCAGGCCATCCTGCAGCTGCCCCAGTACCTGGAGCACCTGACCAGCAGCGATGGTGCTGCTGCCCATGCTCAATGACCTGCGGGCCGCCCGGGGCGAAGCCCTGCTCTCCGATACCTCGCTGTTCAAGCCGGATCTCAGCCGGGCGCAGATGAGTGTCAGCGGCACTGCATCCCAGCGTCTGCAGGACCCGAAGGTCCTCGGCCATATCCGCAAGCTCCGGCAGATGTACCAGTTTGCCCTCGCCGGTGTGGTCCGCGAGGAAGATCTGGATGCCCAGTTCAGCTACCTCCAGAAGGTCATCCAGCGGCTCGCCCGCCTGTGCCAGAACACACCGCGCGGTGAGCTGTGGAAAGCCGCCAGCGCCTTCGTGGAAACCCTCCAGGCCCACGCGAACCCGGTCAACGCGGCCGTCAAATCCCTGTTGCGGGAGCTGGATGCCGAGATCCGTCTGCTTACCGACGGCCAGGCTAATGTGCTCCAGCAGCAGGCCCCGGAAGCGCTGTTCAAACACCTGCTCTACTACGTGGCCCGTGCCCGGGACCTGGACACCCCGCAGGTCCAGTCCCTGCGTAATGACTACAAGCTCAACATGGCTCTGCCATCGGACGATGACGTCGATGCTGCCCGCACCCGGGTATCCGGGCCGGGCCGTGAGGCGATCCATTCTGTGGTCAGCGCACTGAACGAAGAGCTGGCCAAGCTCAAGGACCAGCTGGACCTGTTCGTGCGCTCCGAGCTGCGCCAGAACAGCGAACTGGAAGATCTGCTGCCGGGCCTGCGCCAGGTGGCCAACACCCTCGCCGTGCTCGGTCTGGGCATTCCCCGCAAGGTAGTGACCGAACAGATCGAGCTGGTGGAAAAGCTCAGCGACCAGATGGAATTGGTGGACGACGGCACCTTGATGGACATTGCCGGCGCCCTGCTGTACGTCGAAGCCAGCCTGGCCGGCCTCGACACCGACCGCCAGGTTGAGTCCCGGGAAGACGCGCGTCCCGGCGACGCGATCAACCTGGGCTCCCGGGAACTGGGCGAGGCCAGCTCTGCCCTGCTGAGGGAATCCCGCAACACCCTTGAGCAGGTCAAATCCGCCATCGTCAACTTCATCGCGTCCCAGTGGGATACCCGCGAAATTGAACACGTCCCGGAACTGCTGCACAGCATCCGCGGCGGTCTGGCGCTGATTCCCCTCGATCGCGTGGCGGACATGCTTGTATCCGCCGAGCGTTACATCACCGATGTCCTGCTCGGTGGCAAACAGGTGCCAGACTGGAAACAGCTGGACACCCTGGCCGACGCCGTCACCAGTATCGAGTACTACCTGGAGCGACTGGCCGAAGGTATCAGCGAAAACGATGCCGTGCTGCAGGTCGCTGAGGACAGCCTGGCTTCCCTCGGCTTCCCGGTGGGTGCCGAGCCCACCTGGAACGCGCCGGCAGCGGAGCCTGAACTGCCGGACGAGGTGGAGGAGAGCCCTGCCGGGGAATCCGCCGCTGCAGCACCCGAAGAAGCCAAGGAATCCGACGAAGACCTGCTTGACGACGAGATCCTCGAGATCTTCGTTGAGGAAGCCCAGGAAGTCCTTGAGACCATCCACGATTTCTATCCGCGTCTGCGCCAGAACCACGACGACCGTGAAGCCCTGACCGAAGTGCGTCGGGCATTCCACACCCTCAAGGGCAGTGGCCGAATGGTGGGCGCCACCAGCATCGGCGAGCTGGCCTGGTCGGTGGAGAACCTGCTCAACCGGGTCATCGACCAGACCATCAAACCGAACGACGAGCTGTTCACCCTGGTGGACGAGGTCAACGCGCGGATTCCGACCCTGATCCAGGAATTCCGGGAAGGCCAGGCGGACGGCCAGGTCGACACCCTGATCCAGCGCGCCCAGGCTATGGCCGATACCCGGCGCACCGACGCCGAGCAGGCGCCGGAATCCACGCCGGTGGCCGAAACCCCGGCCACTGACGAGACACCGGCGCAACCGGAACCTGCCACTGCACCGCAAGCGCCGGCCGAAAGCGACGATGACGACCTGATCGATGACGAAATCCTCGAGATCTTCGTCGAAGAGGCCGGAGAAGTACTGGATACCATCCGTGAGTACCTGCCGATGCTGCTGCGTCAGCACGATGACCGCAGTGCGCTTACGGAAGTCCGCCGCGCCTTCCACACCCTCAAGGGCAGCGGCCGCATGGTGGGCGCCAATGTGGTGGGTGAACTGGCCTGGTCCGTGGAGAACATGCTCAATCGTGCCATCGACGGCTCGATCCTCATGAACGACGACATTGCGGCGCTGCTGCAGGATGTCACCGAGGCACTGCCGCCACTGGTGGAAGACTTCGAGAAACGTCGTGCGCCTTCCATGGACACATCAGCCCTCGAAGCCCGGGCCAACACCCTGGCCAATGGCGAGATCCCCGATACCGGAACCATGCCAGCCGGCGCAGAGGAGCCCGAAGCAGCCGGAGAGCCTACTCCCGAAGCGGATGAGGCCGACGACAACGGCGTGGATCCGGTGCTGCTCGACATTTTCGAGAGCGAAACCGAGACCCATCTGCAAACCCTGAAGGACTACCTGGCCTCCGCCGGCGACAAGACCACCGTTCCCTATACCGACGACCTGTCCCGGGCCCTGCATACCCTTAAGGGCAGCGCCCATACCGCCGGAATCACGCCCATCGCCGAGGTCATCACTCCCCTCGAGCGTTTTGTAAAAGAAGCCCGTGCTCAGAACAAGCGGGCTGATCGGGAAGTTGTCGCCCTGATCGAGCAGGCCTGCGATTTCCTGACCCGGGGCCTGGCCCAGATTCGGCAGAACCCGCAAGAGCCACTGGCGGGCACCGACGAATTTCTCGAAAGACTCGAGAACATCAGCCGCTCCACCCTGCGGGCCGCCGCCGAAGGCGACATCAGAGAGCCAACCCGACAGGCCGAATCCCAGCTGGTCCGTCTGTTCCTGAACGAAGGCCTGGACATTGTCCTTGACGCCGAACAGATCCTCGACCAGTGGGTAGCCGATCCGACAGAAACCGGCCCGCTGGCGCAGCTCCGCAACGAGCTGGACCAGCTGACCGAAGGCTCGGCTGAGGCCGGTCTCACCGATGTCTCCGCCCTTGCCGGCGCCCTGAAGAACACCTACGACGCGGTTGCCGATGACCATCAGGCGCCGGATGAGCACTTCTTCACCACCGTCCGTGCCGGTCATGAGCAACTGATCAACATGATGGATCAGGTAGCTGCCGGCCTTGCCACCGGCTCCGATCCCGAGCTGCTGGCTCGTATCGAGGCGTTGGCCGAAGGCCGGAGTGAGCCGGCCGATTCAACCGGCACGGAAGCATCCGTGACACCGGACGCCTTCGAGCAGCAGTTCAACGACGAACTTGAAGAAATTGACCTGAGCTTCGACACTGACGGCCTGGACGGGCCTGAAGCCGGGACGGAACCGCAGGCTGAAACCGATCAGCCGCCACTTCCGGAAACCGATGAATCGGATGACGGGCTCGATCAGGAACTGGCCGAGATCTTCCTTGAAGAAGCCCGCGACCTGATCGACAGCACCGCCGAGGCCCTGCAGAGCTGGAGCGAAAACACCGGCAATCTCGATATCCTCAGGTTGCTGCAGCGCGATCTGCACACCCTCAAGGGCGGCGCCCGCCTGGCCGACATCCCCGCCGTAGGCGACCTGTCCCATGAACTGGAAACCCTGTTCGAGGGCCTGACCGAGCAACGGCTGTCAGTCAACGACCAGCTGTCCGACCTCTTGTTCCGCAGCCATGACCGCCTTGCCGGCATGGTGGAGGCCCTGGAAAACGGTGAGACCCCGAGGCCGGCACCGGATCTGGTCGCCGAGATCCAGGCTTACATGGGCAGTGCCGCAGGTTCACGACCGGTCACGGATGTTGCCGAGCCCGCACCGGAGCAACAGCCCGGGGAATCCCCAGCACCGGCGGACGAAACCGCCGGCGAACCGGCCAGCGAGACGCAGGAAGAAGGTCCGACTGATCTTTCACATCTGGATCCGGAGCTGGTGGGCATCTTCCTCGAAGAAGCCTATGACCTGATCAACTCCACCGGCAGTGCCCTGCATACCTGGAGCGAGAACCCGTCCGACACTTCGGTAGCCGCCGAACTGCAGCGCGACGTGCATACCCTGAAAGGGGGTGCCCGCATGGCCGGCGTCAACGCCATCGGCGATCTCACCCACGTACTTGAGGATCTGTTCGAGAAAGTGGCCGAGGGCCAGCTGGCTGCGTCCGAGGAAATGACGGACCTGCTGTTTGCCTGCCATGATCGTCTGGCCCAGATGGTTGAGCAGGTCGCGACCCAGAAGCCTTGCCCGCCTGCCACCGATCTGGTGGCCCAGGTGGAATCGGTCATCCGCGGTGAGACTCCGACTGCCCCGGCGCCGGAAGTGTCCGAACAACAGCCCGTAGCTGGCGCCGAGACCGGTCTGGCGGAACACCTGGAGCCGGCTTCCGACAACGACCTGATCGGAATCTTCCTGGACGAGGGTCTGGAAATTCACGAGGCCATCGATGAATGCCTGGCCCAGTGGAAGGATGAACCAGAGGAACTGTCCGGGGTGACCCAGCTCCAGCAAGAGCTTCATACCCTCAAGGGCGGAGCCCGTCTCTCGGATGTTGATCCCATCGCCGAACTGGCCGAAGCCTGGGCCGAGGCGCTGGATCCCCTGATTGGCGGCGCCAACAACCAGCACGCACTGCTGGAGTTGAGTGAACAGGCCAATGCCAGCCTGAAAACCATGCTGGCCGCCCTGGAGGAAGGCCATAAGCCGGAAACCGGCCACGGTCTGGTGGAGGCTTTCCGGGCGCTCGGAACGGAGGTGTCAACCGATGAGTCCGGCACCGAGGCACCTGTAACCGCCAGTGCCGACACCGTCGATCCGGAAGTCCTGGAAATCTTCCTGGAAGAAGCCGGCGAAATCATGGACCAGCTCGAGCAGGTACTCGAGAACTGGCGGAAAGATCCCGGCAATCACGATTTCAACCAGGAAGCCCAGCGGGCCCTGCATACCCTCAAGGGGGGAGCGCGCCTGGCCCAGCTCACGGAACTGGGTGACAAGGCCCATGCCTTCGAGACCCGGTTGATCGATCTGGGCGGCAACGCGCCGGACGACGCCCAGTGGCAGGCCATTACCGACGATCACGATGTCATCATCGCCCTGGTGACCGAGGTCCGTCGCCGCTTCGAGGGTGGTGCAGCCGAGCCGGAGACCCGTGCCGAAACCGGTCCCGCTCGTGCCGAGTCAAAGTCGGAGGAAACCCCGGCCGCCACACCCGAGTCCAAGGCCGAGACGGCGCCAGCCCCGGCACCGAAACCGGAAAAGCCACCGGCGAAAACGCCAGCCCAGCCCCGGAAGAAAGCTCCGGAAGTGCAGCGGGTCCAGGAAACCATCCGGGTTTCGGCACCGCTGCTGGACGAGCTGGTCAACCTGGCGGGTGAAACCAGTATCACCCGTGGCCGACTGGAGCAGCAGACCAGCGACTTCGGCCATACCCTGGATGAAATGGCCGCGACCATCGAGCGTCTGCGGGAGCAGCTGCGCCGGATGGAGATCGAGACCGAAGCCCAGATCCTGTTCCGTGCCGAACAGGAGCACGGCCCGGACTATGGCGACGACTTCGACCCGCTGGAGATGGACCGCTACTCAGCCATCCAGCAGTTGTCTCGGGCCCTGACGGAATCCTCCTCGGACCTGGCAGACCTCCGGGAAACCATGGCTGACCGGGTCAGGGATACCGAGACCCTGCTGGTCCAGCAGTCCCGTATCAACACGGAGCTGCAGGAAGGTCTGATGAAGACCCGCATGATTCCGTTTGCCTCCATGGTGCCCCGCCTGCGCCGGATCGTCCGCCAGATCAGCGGCGAGCTCGGCAAGAAGGTGGAGTTCGATGTCCGCAACGCCGAAGGGGAGATGGACCGCAATATCCTGGAGCGCATGGTTGCGCCGCTGGAGCACATGTTGCGGAACGCCCTGGACCACGGCATCGAAGCGCCGGAAGACCGCAAGAGCGCCGGCAAACCCGAAATCGGGGAAGTGACCCTGTCCCTGACCCGGGAAGGGGGCGACGTGGTGCTGCGGATGATCGATGACGGTAAGGGCATCCCTTCCCATGTCATCCGCGACAAGGCCATCCGCCAGGGTTTGCTCCGGGCCGATGAAGACCTATCAGAACGGGAAGTCCTGCAGTTCATCCTGCAGCCGGGCTTCTCCACCGCCGAGCAGGTCACCCAGATCTCCGGCCGCGGTGTCGGTATGGACGTGGTGGCCAGTGAGATCAAGCAACTCGGTGGCAGCCTCGATATCGACTCCGCAGTAGGACGAGGCACTACCTTCACCGTGCGCCTGCCGTTCACGGTATCGGTCAACCGTGCGCTGATGGTGACCACCGGCGAGGACTTCTATGCCATCCCGCTGAACACCATCGAAGGTATCGTGCGGGTCAGCACCTACGAGCTGGAGGAATATTACAAGCCGGATGCGCCGATGTACGAATACGCCGGCCAGCAGTACCGTCTGCAATACCTGGGCAGCCTGCTCAACAGTGACCACCAGCCCAAACTCCAGGGTCAGGCACTGCCGCTTCCGGTAATCCTGGTACGGGGTGCCGAGCAGCCTATGGCCCTGCAGGTGGACAGCCTGATGGGCAGCCGGGAAATCGTGGTCAAATCCCTCGGGCCCCAGTTCAGCACCGTTCGCGGGGTCTCCGGTGCCACCATCCTGGGTGATGGTAACGTGGTGGTGATTCTCGACCTTCCGGCCATGCTGCGTTCGGATATCCTGTCCGACCGCCAGCGCCTGGCAAACCTCGAGAAGGCGCGGGAAGCAGCCCGGTACGAAGAGCAGGTCACCACCGTCATGGTGGTGGACGATTCGGTTACCGTGCGCAAGGTTACCTCCCGCCTGCTGGAGCGCAACGGCATGGAAGTTCTTACCGCCAAAGACGGCCTGGATGCGGTTGCCCAGCTGCAGGATCACAAGCCCGACATCATCCTGCTCGATATCGAAATGCCGAGAATGGACGGCTTCGAAGTGGCCAGCTTCATCCGCCACGACGACAACCTGCGGGAAACGCCGATCTGCATGATTACCTCCCGGACCGGCGAGAAGCACCGCGAGCGGGCCCTGGCCATCGGCGTGAACGAGTACCTCGGCAAACCGTTCCAGGAAACCGAGCTGCTTGAGACCATCAAGCGGCTCACCGGAACCGAGTAATGGCCGGCCAGGGAGGCCGGCCCCGGGTCGGGATCGTGTCCGATGTGGTCCTGCAGCGACACCGGCTGCAGGCGGCAACGGCCAAGTTCGGACTCGAGGTCTCCTTCTGCGGCGACCCCCAGCGGCTGGAATACCAGCCGCAGTTTCCCGAGGCGGATCTGTGGCTGATTACCCTGGAAGACGAAGCCGACCATCCCGCGCTATTCGATCTGCTGCTGGATAACACCGAGGCTCCGGTCCTGTTTGGCCTCGATCAGGCCCCCAAGCCCGGTAGCACTGAATACTTTCGCTGGGAACGACGGCTACTGGGCAAACTGGAAAAGCAACTCGGGCATCTCGAAGAGCTGGACTCGGAGACCACGCTTGAAAAACTCGAAGACGAGCCAGCGGCACCACAGAGCAAGCCTGAGCTGCCCCACTGGATCAAACCTGCGGCGCCGGACTCCATTGCCGAAGAAGTCTGGATTCTCGGAGCCTCCCTGGGTGGGCCGGCAGCGGTAAAAACCTTTCTCGATCACCTGCCCCAGGGGCTGCCTGTGGGGTTTATCTACGCCCAGCACATCGATGACAATTTCACCGGGGTGCTGACCCGGGTCCTGGGCCGCGATGCCCATTACCGGCTCAAGGCGGCACAGGAAGGCTACCGGGTCCGCAACGGAGATGTGGTGCTGATGCCGGTCGAACATGAGTGGCGGCTGGACAGTACCGGCGCCCTGACCGAAGTGAACAAGCCCTGGCCCGGGCCGTATGGCCCGTCCATCGACCAGGTGTTGCTCAATGTGGCCGACCACTACCGGGCCCGCTGCCATGCTATCCTGTTTTCCGGCATGGGCAACGACGGCGCGCTCGCAGCGCCCATTCTCAAAGCCTTTGGTAGCCGGATCTGGGTCCAGGAAAGCAGCAGTTGCGGCAACAGTTCCATGCCGGATTCGGTGGCGGCCACCGGGTGCGCCAGCTTTACCGGAACTCCCGAGCAACTGGCCCGGGAGCTGATCAAAACCATTGAAAAATCCTGCCTGCTCAGAGGCCGGCAGAAACGCGATTCCGCCTGAGGACAGAAGCGATGCCCGAAAACCGTCAAACCCTCCCCTGCGTCATGATCCCGATGACCGGTCGGCAATTGTTACTGCCCAACGTTTCCATCGCCGAGGTTGTGGACTACGCCAGCGAGGAGCCCGGCTCCAATACCCCGGACTGGCTGGTAGGCTACCTGGACTGGCGAGGCCTGGATTTGCCGGTGATTTCCTACGATGCGGCCAACGGCGGCAGCCTGATGGTGCCGGGCGACAACCGGGGCCGGATCGTGGTGTTGAACACCATTGGCGAGCATCACAATGAAGTGCCGTTCATGGCGCTGGTCACCCAGGGGATTCCGAGCCAGACACGACTGACCGAGGCGGAAGTGAACGGGCTCGAGGGCGACACCGGGCCGGCGGATCTGATGAAGGTCGAGGTCGAAAGTGAGGAGGCCTGGATTCCCAACCTGGAATACCTGGAATCCCTGGCACGCTCTGCCCTTCGCAAGTGACCCTACCCGATCATGGCAGGGAATTCTGGAAATGTTATAATGTATCAAATTACCCAGGATTCCCGTCATGGCAAGCCAAGCACTTCCCTATCGCCCCCACAACCATCAGGCCTGTGTCACTCAGGCCCTGGCTGACGCCCGAGCGATTTGCCGGGCTCAGAACGCGCGCCTGACACCCACCCGGGAGCGGGTCCTGGAACTGATCTGGCAATCCCACAAGCCCCTGGGGGCCTATGATGTTCTGGCGGAACTGACCGCCGAAGGCCAGAATGCAGCACCACCGACGGTGTACCGTGCCCTCGATTTCCTGCAGCAACATGGGCTGGTGCACCGGATCGCCTCTCTCAATGCCTTCATCGGCTGTGCCCACGCCGGGGAGAACCACACCGGCATGTTCCTGATCTGCCGCAGCTGTGGCAATGTTCTCGAACTCACGGCCCCCGGCGTCTCCGGAGCGATCGAAGGTGCCGCCAAAGCCGAAAGCTTCAAGGCCGAGGACGTAACCCTGGAGATTGCCGGCCTGTGCCCGAGATGCCAGTCGGAGACCCGCCATGACTGATCCCCTGGTGACCCTGGACAACCTGACGGTCCGGTTCGATGACCGCCCCGCCGTGGATCGTGTCAACCTGAGAGTCCATCGCGGCGACATCATCACCATCATCGGCCCCAACGGCGCCGGCAAGACCACCCTGATCAAGGCCCTGCTGGGCCTGCAGCCGATCACCGAAGGCAAGGTGCAACGGGCGCCAGGTCTGGTGATCGGCTATGTGCCCCAGAACCTGCAGATGGAGGCCACCCTGCCCCTGAGCGTCAAACGCTTCATGGCACTGAGTGGCCGCAATCGCGCCGAATGCCGGAAAGCCCTGGCACGGACCGGCATCGAACACCTCGCCAACGCCTCGGTCCATCACCTGTCCGGCGGAGAGAAACAACGGTTGCTGCTGTCCCGGGCGCTGGCCCGGAAACCGGACCTGCTGGTATTGGACGAACCGGCTCAGGGTGTCGACATCAACGGTCAGGCGGCGCTTTACGAGCTGATTCGGGAACTGCGGGACGAATTAAGGTGCGGGGTCATCATGATCTCCCATGATCTGCATCTGGTGATGGCCGCCACCGACAAGGTTATCTGCCTGAACCAGCATGTCTGCTGCAGCGGGTTTCCCGCCGACATTTCCCACGATCCAGCCTTCATCGAGACTTTCGGGCGGTCGGTGGCGGAGTCCGTGGCGGTTTACCATCACCATCACAACCACCGCCACAACCTGCACGGAGACGTCGTCTTCAGGCAGTCATCCCCGGCCGATTCCCACGGAGACAGCTGCGACCATGCCCATCATTGACGGTCTCCTGAACGATTTCTTCTGGCGCGCCCTGATCGGTGGCCTTGGGGTCGCCCTGATTGCGGGCCCCCTCGGTTGCTTCGTGGTATGGCGCCGCCTGGCCTATTTCGGCGATACCCTGGCCCACTCCGCGCTGCTGGGGATTGCCCTGAGTTTCCTGATCAGCGTGCCGCTGAATGTCGGCGTTATCATCACCTGCGTAGTCATCGCCCTGGTCCTGGTTGCATTCTCCCGCACCCGTGCCCTGGCCACGGATACCCTGCTCGGGATTCTCGCCCACAGCGCCCTGGCCATCGGCCTGGTCACCCTGAGCTTCATGCCGGATGTAAGAGTCGACCTGACCGGGCTGCTGTTTGGCGATCTGCTGGCCATGAGCCGGGATGACCTGTTGTGGATCTACGGCGGAGCCGTCGTCATACTCGTGCTGCTGGTTACCCTGTGGCAAGGGCTGCTGATGAGCACCATTCACGAAGAGCTGGCCCGGGTGGAGGGGTTCCCGGTGGAGCGGCTGCGGCTGGTGTTGATGCTGATGTTTTCCCTGGTCATCGCCGTGGCCATGAAGATCGTCGGCGTGCTGCTGATTACCGCGCTGCTGATCATTCCGGCCGCCTCGGCGCGACGGCTGGCCCGTACACCGGAACACATGGTAGGACTGGCCATGGTCTTTGGCTTTGTCGCGGTCGGTGGAGGCCTGGCGCTGTCGTGGCACCTGGACACACCGGCCGGGCCCTCGGTGGTGGTGACGGCATTTCTGGCCTTCCTGGTAACCTACAGCACCACGGCCAGAACCGCCGCCTGATTCTTCCCATGCCCTTCGGCCTGGTCTATGGTGTAACCATCGACCCCGCTTTCGATCGGGAGCCATCGGCTGCTCCCGGGGAGACTGACGCATGGAGAGCCGTTCTGTCCCTGGCGCCCGGCCACTGTTATGGCCCGCGCTCTGGATTCCCCTCGTAATACTGGTGGCCGGGCTGATCACCACCGCCCTGACCGCCAACCTGAAAGCGGACCACGCCCGGGAGCTGGCCGATGCGCGCTACCGTGCCCAGCACCAGGCTATCGTCAATCAGTTGCTGGCCAATGCACCGACCTACCTGGATAGCGACACCCCGCCCGCAAGCTGGCTGCCCGTCATTCTCGGCGATACCTTGCCGGACGAGCTGGGACTGCGCATCGACACCCTTCAACGGCACAGCAAGATTCCAATCCTGCAGCTGCAGGCCGAAGGCCACCTGGATCCCACACTTGCCCTGCGCACCGAGATCCAGCCCGGCAATCATCACTGGATGTTGACCACGGTGCCCACGTCAGCGCTACTGGGAAAAGCCGCGGACCAGGTCCGGGCTCGCACCTGGATGGTCGGCCTGGCACTGACCCTGGCCGCCGTCGGGTTGGCGCTACTGTTGTGCCGGCGCCTGCACGGCCAGCAACGGCGGATCCTGGAACTGGAACGGAGGGAACTGGGAGCCGATCAGCAGATCAACAACCTGCAGGTGGAAAAATCCATCCTGCGCCGGGCACTCAACGACAGTGAGGAGCGCAGCCGGGACCTGGTCACCCTGTCCGGGGCCCTGATTGCCGAACTCGACGAGCATGGCGTTATCGGCTTTATCTCGGCCCAGAGCGCCACCTTGCTGGAACAGGCACCCGCAGATCTGGCGGGCCAGCCGTTTCCCGATCTGGTCACGCCACCTTTCCGGGACAATTTCCAGCGTACCCTCGAGGCGGCGCGCCACGACAACCAGGCGCAACGGATCGACCTCCATCTGCGGGTCAGGAACCGGGATGCTCCCTTGCCGGTGTCCGTTCGCATCAAGGCACTCAAGGACCCGGTACACGGGCTGATGGGATACCGTCTGAGCGCGTCCCCGGCCGGCCCGGCTGGCGACTAGTCGAGCGTCTTGTGGGTACCGTCACACATTGGTGGAGAGCCCGTGCGTTTGCAGCCACAGAACCAGACCCACTCGGTTTTCTCGGCGGTGTATTTCACCGGGCTGAAGCCGGTTCCCTTGTGGGAGCCGTCGCAAAAAGGCTGGTTGTCACTGTGTCCGCAGGCGCACCAGACATAGTTCTTGCCACCCTCGACCTGCACGGCGTAGGGGCTTTTCTTCGCAATCCTCGGCTGTTCATCGGCCATGTTTTCTCCCCTTTTGCTGACTGTGTCGGTTCAGTATAGCCAACACTAGTGCAGTGGCTTGATCACCTCCGCCAGGCGGCCTGACTCAACCAGCTCCAGAAATTCATCCCCCAGCCGGTCACTCTCGGCAATCGCCTGGCGCCAGGAACGCTCCCGGCCGGCATCGTCACCCACGTATTTCTCGAAATCCTTGCGGTCCGGGAGTTTGCGGTCCGGTAGAGTCTGCAGGTACTCGGCGGAAGGTGCCACCAGCAGCACATCCTGCAAGCGGTTGGCGTCGCCCCTGCGCCAGGGCAGCGACTTGTCGAACCAGCCGGGCACCACCTTGTCGGTAAAGTGCGGATAGAGGATCACACCCGGCTGCTGGTAGGGCAGATCGAGGTGGTAATCCAGCAAACCGCCATCACGGTAAACGCCTTCCGGTGCGCCGGGAATGTTGCGCACGCCGGACATCACCAGCGGGATGGAGGCCGATGCCAGCAGGGCCGGCAGCAGGTTGTCACTGGTCAGCGCCACCTCGTGGCTGGGGAAGTCCACCAGTTTGGACACCGGCGTTTTCAGGCGGGCATCGTGAATGATGCCTCGCTCCATGAAGCGGCCCAGATGCCGGCGACTGACCATGTTGGCGCTGATGGCGTTCATCAGCCCCAGCCCCAGCCGGCCCCGGGTGTCGTGCTCGAGCAGGCCGAGACTACGCACCACGACAATATTCAGCCGATACCAGGGATGGTTCAGGATGTAGTCCTCCCGGCCACCAAGCAGTTCCTCCAGGAACTGGATGCTCTTGCGGGTCACTTCCGCGGCACTCACACCCCTGGCAAAGCGCTGGGAAGTGTACAGGTCCGCCAGGCGTGCCAGTTGTGCCTTGGGATCATCCGAAGACGCCACCGCGGCAAATCGCCAGCTGCCGATGGAAGAGCCAATCAGGGCCCGTTCCTGCGGTGCTCCGGGCAGCCAGTCCCCGAAAATTGCCTTGTCCAGCCCGCTGATGCCGAGCGCTTTCGGACCGCCAGCCGCACCGGGTATGACATGGACATCGTCCGGCGTCAGTGGTTTGTCTCTGAGCCGTTGCAAGGCTCGGCGACCGGCCCGGACAGTCAGGGCCGGAGCTCGGGTATGGATGGCGGTCATGGCGGGCTCCCTGTTTCAGTGCCGGGGAGTGTATCGAAAGCATCAATTGCCAGCCAACTGAACAAAACTAATGGTGGCCATAAACGGCGCTTTCTGCTTCATTAATAGGCAAAGGTCACGAGAGGGCCTGAATGCTTTCATGGAACGTAAGCCAGAATAACCACCAGGAGAAGGCTTTGAATATCACGGCGTCCGACAGTTCGCTGGCAACGACACCGACCCTTGCGGTTCTGGGGTTCAAGCGCCAGCTGGTCTACCATCTTCACTTCTGGGCGTTTGTCGCCGTGGCACCGCTGGTACTGGTGCAGTGGAAACAGGGCCATTTCCTGCTATCCGGGCTACTACTCCTGTTCTGCCTCAATGCCCTGCTCGTGATCGCCTTCCTGCGCCTGAAGGGTACCTATTTCCTCCAGGGGCGGCTGTTTCCCCTGCTGGCGGTGGTCTGTGCCGCCTATTCCACCAGCATCAATGGCCATTCCGGCCTGTACTGGGCCTACCCGGCCGCCACGGCCCTGTTCTTCCTGTTGCCACTGAGGGAAGCCATTGCCAGCAATGCCATCTTTATCGCCATCATGGCGGTGGTGTCGTTCATCAAGTTTCCGGAGGCGGATTTCTGGCGGATCACCTTCTCCCTGGGGCTTACCTGCCTGTTTGCCATGATTTTTGCGTGGCTGGTGGGCAAGCTCCAGCAGGAACTCACCCGCCTGGCCACCACCGACCCACTCACCGGCTGCCTGAACCGTTCGCAGCTCTCCGATGTCCTGAACAGCCAGATCCAGATGCGGGAGCGGTATGACCGGATTTCCAGCCTGATCCTGCTGGACCTGGACTATTTCAAGACCATCAACGACCAATGGGGCCACCTGGCCGGCGACAGGGTCCTCAAGGAGATGGCGTTGCGATTGCGCAAACGGTTACGGGAAAACGACAAACTGTTCCGGATCGGCGGCGAGGAATTCATGATCGTACTGCCCGAGACCGGTGAGCAGGATGCCAATAACCTGGCCCATCAGCTGCTGGCCGGCATCAGCGGCAAACCCTTCCTGGACAATATCAAGCTGAGTGCCAGCGCCAGCGTGGCAGAGGTGTCCCGGGGCGAAACCTGGTCGGTGTGGCTGAATCGGGCCGATCAGGCGCTGTATGACGCCAAATCCCGCGGACGCAACCAGGTGATCAACGCTGGCCGAACGGAACCCGCCAGCGCCCCGGAACCCGACAACGGAATTCCGGACCCTATCACCAGCTAGCTTCCGGCCACCCGCTTTCGGAAATCCCGGTACCCGGTGAACACGTCCCAGGGGCTTTCAAAGTGGGGGTAGTGGCCAACGTTACGCAGGCTGACCACATCCGCGTTCCGGATCAGCTCCCGGTAGCGCCGGGCCATGGCGACGCCGGACACCGGATCGGCGGTACCGGAAATCAGCCGCATGGGCTGGGAAGCCGACTGGAGTGCGCCCACCCACCGGTTCCGGTGACAGCGGCGCTCCTCCATGAACTGGATCAGATGGTGCAGAATGCCCCGGCCGTTGTTGTAGGTCAGCAGGTGCCAGAAATCCTCGAGGTCCTGGCGGTCCGGCGGGTTCTGGGTGCCAAACAGGCGTCGGAAGTTGTATTCGAAGGTGCGCCGGGTCAGACCGCGGCTGATCAGACCCCCTAACGGGCTGCGCAATACCCGTTGGATGAACAGGGGGTTGTGAACTTCGGGAAAGAGTGCGCCATTGAGGAAGCAGACCGAGCCGATCCGGAAATGCAGTCGGTCCTCCTGGTCCCGGGCCAGAAGCTCCTGGACCACGCTGCAACCGTAATCATGGGCAATCAGATGCACCGTGCCCAGTCCCAGCCCCTCAAGCCAGCCCTGCACCAGATCCGCCTGGTCCTCGATACTGTAATGGTAACCGGTGGGTTTGTCGGAGAAGCCGAAACCCAGCATGTCCAGGGCCAGTACCGAATGTTGCTGGACCAGCATCGGCCAGATCCGGCTCCAGTCCCAGCTGGCAGTGGGAAACCCGTGCAGGAGCACCAGTGGTTCGCCCTGACCGGCCATCCGGCTGAAAATGGCGTGGCCGCCGTAGCTGAACCACTTGCCTCCCTGCTGCCATCCCTCGAGGCTCTCCGCCTCGCGCGCCGGGGCACCCGCCCCGGCTCCGGCTATCACGTGATCCATGGGTCGTCCCCAACATGTGACTGAATGCCTGAAACTTTAAAGCAAAGAACCGGAACCCGCCATAGCCTGCGCGTGCCTGTGGGCATGACTTTCCAGCAAAGTGGTCTTTTCTCCCGCCGGCGGCGTAAAGCGTAGAGATGAAGGGCGAATTGCCTTAAGCTTTGACCCTTGAAAGTGACAGCCAACCGGAAACGATTATGACCAAACTCCTTGACGACCTCGCGGGCCACTACCGTGCCATCATAGACGGACTCGGCGAAGACCCCGACCGCGAAGGTCTGCAGGACACCCCCATGCGTGCGGCCAAGGCCATGCAGTTCCTGACCCGAGGCTACCAGCAGGATCTCGGCGACCTGGTCAACAATGCCGTGTTCGAGTCCGCCATGGACGAAATGGTGGTGGTCCAGGACATCGAGCTGTACAGCATGTGCGAACACCACATGCTGCCATTCATCGGCAAGTGCCACATCGCCTACCTGCCCCAGGGCAAGGTGCTGGGCCTGTCGAAGTTCGCCCGCATCGTGGACATGTACGCCCGTCGCCTGCAGATCCAGGAAAACCTGACCCGGCAAATCGCCGAGGCTATCGAAAGCGTCACCAATGCCAAAGGCGTTGCCGTGGTGATCGAGGCGCAACACATGTGCATGATGATGCGCGGTGTGGAGAAACAGAACTCGCGCATGAAAACCTCGATGATGCTGGGCCAGTTCCGGAAATCCCAGGCGACCCGTACAGAATTCCTCAACCTGATCGGCAACAACCGCTGAGCCCCACCGGGCAAGGAAGACCGTATGACAGACGTTTTCGGCAAAAAGCAGGCCCGGGTGCGCATCAAGAACCTGTTACTGCGCGCCTACATCGGCATCAAGGAAGAAGAGATCAACAACCAGCAGGACGTGGTGATCAACGTTGAACTGACCTACGACGCCAGCGATGCCATTCACCAGAACGAGATTGAGGCGGCGCTGAATTATCGCACCATCACCAAACAGATCATCGCTCATGTGGATGGCAACCGGTTTGCACTGCTGGAACGTCTGACCCACGAAGTACTGAGCATTGTCATCGAGCACGAGGCGGTGCAATGGGCGCAGGTGGAAATCGACAAGCCCCACGCGTTACGCTATGCCGAGTCAGTGTCCGTGTGCCTTGAGGCGCACCGTTAACCCGTAGCAGAGAGCCATCCATGCCCAGCAATTCCCCGGAACAGATCCGTTCTATCCTGGAAAACGTGCACACTATTGCCCTGGTGGGCGCAAGCGAGAAAACCAACCGGCCCTCCCACGAGGTCATGGAATTTCTCCAGCACCAGGGCTATCGGGTGATCCCGGTCAATCCCCGGCTGACCGGCCAGACCCTGCTGGGCGAAACCGTTTTTCCGGATCTGAAATCCATTCTGCAGACGGTGGATATGGCGGACCTGTTCCTGGCGCCCGAGCGCACCGATGCGGTGATTGACCAGGCCATTGAGCTGAAAATCCCGGTGGTGTGGATGCAGCTCGGTGTGATCAACCAACCGGGCGCTGCCCGTGCCGAGGACGCCGGAATCACGGTGGTGATGGACCGCTGTCCGAAACAGGATATTCCGCGCCTGGGTATCACGAAAAAACACTGAGGCTCGACAATGGGCCCCACCAACAACATCCTTGCCCGCGCCCTGCTGAGCCCAGTCTTTCCGGTTCTCATCCTTATGGCATTTCTGGCGCTCGCGTCCGGCTTGCGCTATGGAATGGTTCACCAGGACAACTACCAGATCCGGGCCAACCTCGCCAACGAGGCGGTCGCCATGGTCGACCACCTGGAGCGGGAGTTCACCATCCACGCCCAGGCCATCAACCGCATGGCCTCCCGGCTGCAGGTGGAGCCGGAAACCACGGAAGCCGCCTGGCGTGCCGATGCCCGCCACTACCTCAACGATTTCGGGGTCTACCAGGCCATCGAATGGATTGATCGGGATTTCGTCATCCGCTGGCTGGAGCCCGTTTCCGGCAATCACAATGTAGTAGGCTACAACGTCGCCTTCTCCGACCGCCGTCGCCAGGCCCTGGAGACCGCCCGCACCACCGGCCAGTACGACATTTCCGGGATCATCGACCTGAAACAGGGCGGCAAGGGCATGGTGATCTACGCGCCGGTGGGCACCGGGGCCAACAACAATGGTTTCATTGCCGGGGTGTTCCAGATCGAGACCCTGGTCCAGCAGCTGCTGACCAGCCGTGTGCTGCAATCATTCCAGGTGGACATCCGGGATAACGGCGAACTCACCTACCAGCTCAACACCCTGGCTGACACCAGCGAACACTTTGCCCAGACCGAAGCGGTCGACCTGCCAACCCTGGACTGGACCCTGACCATCAGGCCCACCGCTACCTGGGTAGCTAGCCAGCGCAGTGACTGGCCCTGGCTTACGTTCACCGCCATCCTGTTCATGGGCCTGCTGACCAGTGTGACCACCCTGCTGGCCCAGTTGATTCTCAAGCGCAACCGGGCGCTGCTGAAAACCCGTAGGGAACTGGAGCGGGAAATCGACCAGCGCAAGGAGGTCCAGCAGGATCTGGCCCGCCTGGAATCCACCGATACCCTGACCGGGCTGGCCAACCGCCGGTTCTTCATGGAGGACCTGGCCCACACGCTGGGCATTGCCGGCCGCCAGAACCGCCAGGTGGCCCTGATCATGCTGGACCTGGACCGGTTCCAGATGCTCAACGACTCCCTGGGTCACCAGTTCGGTGACGAGCTCCTGGTCCGGGTTGCCGAGCGCCTGAACCAGCTGAGCGATGAGCGTATCCTGGTGGCCTACTCCGGGGGCGATGAGTTCATGTTCTGCCAGCAGCAGGTGGAGACAATCGATGATGTCATCCACCTGCTCGGCCATATCAAACATTGCTTCGAGACGCCCTTCGAGGTTCACGGCGAGGGCCTCCGGATTACCGCCACCATGGGTGTGGCGATCTACCCCCACAGCGGGCAGGATGCCGATACCCTGCTACGCAACGCCGATGTTGCCCTGTACCGGGCCAAGGAACAGGGGCGCAACTCCTATCAATTCTATACCGAAGGCATGCAGGAACGGGAGGTCACCCGTCTGGAGCTGGATAAGGATCTGGACCAGGCGCTGGCCAACAACGAGTTCGTGCTGCACTTCCAGCCCCAGGTCGATCTGGAGACCGGCGAGATCAACAGTGTGGAGGCGCTGATCCGCTGGCAACACCCGCGCCGCGGCCTGTTGTCGCCGGTGGAGTTCATTCCCCTGGCCGAGGAAAGCGGCCGGATCACGGATATCGGCCGCTGGGTGGTGGCCGCCGCCTGTCGCCAGCTCGCCGCGTGGAAAGGCACGTCCTGCGGGGACCTGCGTATTGCCATCAACCTGTCCGGGCGGGAACTGGACGATGAGCATCTGGTGGATGACATCCGCGAGACCCTGGAAGCCGAGCACGTACCCGCCAATCATCTGGAAGTGGAGCTGACGGAAGAGATCTTCATCCAGAACATTGAACACAACCACAATCAACTGGGCCGGCTCCACGAGCTCGGCGTCAATCTGGCCATCGATGATTTCGGCGTGGGCTACTCGTCCCTGGGCTACCTGCGGGACTTCCCGGTGGATCTGTTGAAGATTGACCGGTCGTTCATTACCTCGGTGACCGAGCGCCACGATGACTCGGTGATCACCCGGGCGGTGATCAATCTGGCCCACAACCTGGGCATCCGGGTGATTGCCGAAGGCGTGGAGACGGAGGAGCAGCTGGACTTCCTCAGGCAGCATGGTTGCAACCTGGTCCAGGGCTACCTGATCAGCCGGCCGATTCCTGCCACAGAACTGGAGAGAGCCCTTGAGGCGGGGCTTCTGAATCTCGGCACTCCTGAGAGCACCTGATTGTAATGGCCGATCGTTATCCCCATGATGTCTGGAACAATTCTATGGCGTGTGTTTTATGGCAGCGAAGTATCTGACTCCCGAGCAGGATGCGCAGATCCGGCGGTGGGAGCGCTGGAACCGCAATTACTTCATTTTTGCGTTTGTGGCGCTGACGGTGGTGCTGGTGTTCAGTAGCCAGTTAGGGTTGTCCAGTGACGAGAACTGGGGTTCCCTGGGGCTTCTGATTGCGACCCTGATCGCACCCATCATTGTGCTGCAGCTGCGGCTGCGGTGCCCGGCCTGTGGCCACAAGATCGGCTGGCAGGCGAAGCTGATGGCGCCGGACCAGTGCAAGACCTGCGGAACGTTCCTGCGCGCCAAGGGGCGCTGACCTCTCCTTCCTCAAAAAAACCTTTGACCTGTGAGTTGCTCATAGGTTTTAGCCTACATTTATGGTTTGATCCCGGAGCATGCCGCGCCGGGTGTGGTGCCTGTTCCGAAAACCGCTGCGAGTACGTCCATGTACGCTTGCTCTCCGCCATCCCTGGCTCCGAGCATTTTCGGAACAGGCACCACACCCACCGCTCCGCAAGCTTCAAGGGTCAACGCTCCAGACTCCAACGCAGAGTGACTGAGCCGATGAAAGTGAAAGACATTGCCCAAGCCGCCGGTGTGAATCCCGACACCGTCCGCTTCTACACCCGGGAGGGTCTTCTCAATCCGACTCGCAACCCGGACAACAACTACCAGCAATTCGACGCCGATGACCTGCGCCGGCTGCGGTTTGCCCGTAAGGCACGGCAGCTGGGGTTCTCGCTGCCGGAGATCCGGTCGATCCTGGATCAGGCCGATGATCACCATTCGCCGTGCCCGATGGTACGAGAGGTATTCGAGAAGCGGTTAGCCGAGGTGGAGCGGGAGATTGCCGAGTTGCAGCAGCTGCGGGAGCGGATGAAGAGTGCGCTCGGTATCTGGCGTGAGATGCCGGATGGCACGCCGGACGGTCACACGATCTGTCGGCTGATCGAGCATTGGGACGAGCCGGCCCTCGCCAAAGAAACGGAGGCGTATGCAGATGAATGAGATAACCGAACTGCACCGGGCATTGTCCATTTCAGGGGCATCCTGTCAGGGCTGTGCCAAGAAGATTCGTAATGCCCTGGAGCCTCTGACCGGTGACACTGATTTGGTGGAGGTGAATCTGGAAGAGCAGACCGTCGCGTTGCCCGAGGGTATCGACGTCGCGGATGCGGCGCGCCGGGTGACCGATGCGGGCTATCCGGCCGAGCCGGTCAAAGAGGCCAATGAACAACCGGCCAGTTGTTGCGCCGGCAAGGCGAAGGCGGAGACTTCTGACGGACGACAACCTCACCAGGAGCATTCCGGGCACCAGCCGGAACAGCCGGATGAGGTTGCTGCGGAGGCGCCGGCCGGGGGTGACCAGGTCAGCCTGTCGGTGAGCGGTGCTACCTGCGCCTCCTGCGTGAACACCATCGAGAAGGCGATGATGTCGGTATCCGGCGTTACCCACGCCCATATGAACCTGGCGGATAATACCGCAACAGCGACCGGGGATGCGGACCCTCAGGCGTTGGCGAAAGCCATCGAGAGTGCCGGCTATGGTGCCAGCGTGATCGAGAACGCCGACGAGGCTGACGAGCGCAAGCAGGCGGAGGACCGCAGGCAGTACCGCTCGCTGCTGATCAAGATGGCGGTGAGCCTGTCCCTGGGCCTCGGCCTGATGATCTGGGGCATGGGTTTCGGGTCGATGATGGTGACCGAGGCCAACCAGACCACCTGGCTGGGGCTCGGTGTACTGACGTTCATCGTGATGGCCGCCACCGGCGGGCATTTCTACACCGGGGCCTGGAAGGCGTTCCGGCACCATAACGCCAATATGGACACCCTGATCGCCGTCGGCACCGGGACCGCCTGGCTGTATTCCATTGTCGTGGCCAGCGTGCCGGGTTTGTTGCCTGAGATGGCCCGGCATGTGTATTTCGAGGCCTCGGCGATGATCATTGGTCTGATCAATCTGGGCCAGGCGCTGGAGCTGCGGGCCAAGGGTAAAACTTCAGAGGCGGTCCGCCGACTGCTGGATCTGCGGGCGAAGACTGCCCGGGTGATCCGGGATGGCCAGGAACAGGACCTTCCCGTGGAAGAGGTGCGCAAGGGCGACCGGGTCCGGGTGCGTCCGGGCGAGAAGATTCCGGTGGACGGCGTCATCCGCGAGGGCAGCAGCCGGGTGGACGAGAGCATGCTGACTGGTGAGCCCATGCCGGTGAGCAAGGCCGAGGGCGACGAGGTCTCCGCCGGCACCCTGAATACCCACGGTTCGATTATCTATGAAGCCACCCGGGTCGGCAGCGAAGCGGCCCTGGCGCAGATCATCCGGCTGGTGAAGAAGGCCCAGGGTTCCAAGCCCGCCATCGGTCGCCTGGCGGATAAGATCTCGTCGGTGTTCGTGCCCACGGTGATGATCATCGCCGTATTCTCGGCCCTAGTCTGGTACAACGTCGGGCCGGAGCCGGCGGTGGTACACATGATGGTGGCCGCCACCACGGTGCTGATTATTGCCTGCCCGTGTGCACTGGGTCTGGCCACGCCGATGTCGGTGATGGTCGGTGTCGGCAAGGCCGCCGAATATGGCGCCCTGATCCGGCAGGGGGATGCCCTGCAGACCGCCGGCAAGCTGGATCTGGTGATCCTGGACAAGACCGGCACCATCACCGAGGGCCATCCTGCGGTCACCCGTGTGCATTCCGCCAACGATGACGAGACCCGGCTGCTGGCCCTGGCTGCCGGCCTGGAGCAGCACTCGGAGCATCCGCTGGCGGAAGCAGTGCTGGCAAAAGCCCGGGATGAAGGCATCGAGCCGGAAAAGGTCAGCGGCTTCGAGGCCATCAATGGCAAGGGTGTCCGGGGTGAGCTGGACGGGCAAATCCTGCGCCTCGGCAATCGCCGCTGGCTGGAGGACGAGGGTCTGGCGCTGGACAGTCTGTCTGACGCCGCCGATACCATCACGGGAGAGGCCGGCACGCCCCTGTACCTGGCTCTCGGCAACGACGTTCTGGGGGTGATCGGGGTGGCCGATGCCATCAAGCCCGATTCAAAAGCCGCCATCGAGCGACTGCACGACGCCGGCATCAAGGTGATGATGGTTACCGGCGATGTGGAGGCAACCGCCCGGGCCATCGCCAGCAAGGCGGGCATTGACGATTACCGGGCGGAAGTCCTGCCCGAGGACAAGGCCGAGGTGGTCAGCGAGATGCGTGGCAAGGGCCATACCGTGGCCATGGTCGGTGATGGCATCAACGATGCGCCCGCGCTGGCGGCTGCTGATGTCGGCTTCGCCATTGGCACCGGCACGGATGTGGCCATCGAGAGTGCCGCCATCACCCTGATGCGCGGGTCCCTGCACGGGGTGCCCGATGCCATCGAGATTTCCCGGGCAACGGTGAAGAACATTCACCAGAACCTGTTCGGGGCCTTCATATACAACTCCCTGGGTATTCCGGTGGCCGCAGGTCTGCTCTATCCTTTGTGGGGCATCCTGATGAATCCGATCCTTGCCGGCGCAGCCATGTCCCTGTCTTCGGTCACCGTGGTCTCCAACGCCAACCGTCTGCGACTGTTCCGAACCAGTCACAATCCGGAGCGTAATGAACACAAGGAGCAGAACTGATGGACACTTTTCTGGTCAACGCTGGAGGGATTGTGCTCATGGCCGCCATTGTCTGGTGGTTCTGGCTGAGCGATTCCGGCAGCAAAGCTTCCGACGAACATCAACATCATTGAGGTGAACACCATGAAGAAACACACCCTGGCCCTTGGCCTCGCCGCTGCCCTCGGTTTCAGCACCACCGCCCTTGCCGGTGGCGCCGCCCAGAGCATTCATGTGTACAAATCACCCACCTGCGGCTGCTGCACGGACTGGGTCGACCATCTGGAAGAAAACGGCTTTGACGTGAAGGTGACCGATACCAACGATCTGAACCCGATCAAAATCAAGGCCGGGCTGACGCCAGCCCTGGCAAGCTGCCATACCGCGTTTGTCGGCGACTACGTGATCGAGGGTCATGTGCCGGCCAGCGATGTCCAGCGGCTGATCTCGGAAGCACCCAAAGCCACGGGGATCAGCGTGCCCGGCATGCCCGCCGGCTCCCCCGGCATGGAGATGGGCGACCGCAAGGATCACTACAAAGTGATCATGTTCAATGATGCCGGCCAGACCCGGGTTTTCTCCGAGTACAATTAACGGCTGACGGATGCCTGTCGCACATGGCAGGCTCCGACTTCTGTCTATTTTTCCTACACTGTCCTTCACCAGTGTTCTATGATGAGAAGCAGGTCTCAAACGGAACATTGGCAAGGATACCCCTTGAGTCTCAAAACCCGAATTCTTGGTCTCGCCGCCGCACTGATCATCGTGGCGGCGAGTGCTTCCTGGCTGGCTTATCGTGAGCTCTCCGAGAACATTATCGAACGCTGGGGCCAGCAGGTCGCGGAGATCCAGGTCCGTTATGACAGCGCCCGCCTGCTGCAATCCCTCGAGCGTGAGATCGGTCTCGCCAGGCAAATGGCCAGTTCGTCAACCCTGATCCAATGGGCCCGGAACCCCGACGATCCCGACCTGAAAACGCAAGCCATCCGGCAGATGGAAAGCTTCCGCTCCAATTTTCGGGACAACAGCTATTTCGTCGCGCTTCGCCAGAACGGCCATTACTACTACAACAACGCCGCGAACGAGTATGCCGGCAACCAGTACCGCTACACCCTGGATGCCAACAAGCCCGAGGACGCATGGTTCTACCAGCTCATTGAAGAAGGGCGGGATTTTCATCTGAACGTCAATCCAGATGTGGAACTGGGCGTGACCAAGCTCTGGATCGACGTGCTGATGCGCAATGAGCAGGATGAAATCGTCGGGATGGTGGGCACCGGTCTGAACCTGGACGATTTCCTGCAGGACATCGTGGATATCGGGCAGGAAGGCATCACCACCCTGTTCGTCGACTACAACGGCGCCATCCAGCTCTACCGGGACCGGAACTACATCGATTTCGCCAGCATCATCAAGCCCGAAGGCCAGAAGAACACCGTCGACCTGCTGTTCGAGGATTCCCAGGACAAGCAGCAGATCCTCGGCATGCTGCAGATGCTCAAGCAGCGGGAGGGCCGTGCCGGTGCGGTCGAGAGCGGGTTCGTGACCGTGGACGGCCGCAAGCATCTGGCCGGGGTTGCCTTTCTGCCCACGATTGGCTGGTTCGAAATCACCCTGCTGGACCTGAACACCCTGGTGCCTCCCAGTTACCTCTGGCCCCTGGTTGCAGTTTTCCTGGTCAGTCTGCTGGTCTCCCTGGCGCTGTTCCACCTGATCATCCAATCCCGCATTCTCCGCCCGGTGGTGGCTCTGGAAGATGCGGTCAAGCGCCTTCGGGAAGGCAATTTCAATCTGCCCTACCTGCCCAAACCGGACAACGAGATCGGCCGCCTGGTGGACCACTTTGAAACCATGGCCAACCGGGTCCAACTCAATACCCGGGATCTGGAGCAGAAGGTCGCCCAGCGCACGGAAGAGCTGCAACGACTGGCCCGGATCGATGCCCTGACCGGCCTGAAGAATCGCCGGGGACTGGATGAACTGCTAGAGACGGAGATCGAGCGCAGCCACCGCAGCCAACAGGACTTCGGCCTGATCTGGCTCGACATCGACCATTTCAAGGCCATCAACGACAAACACGGCCACCAGGCCGGTGATGAAATCCTCTGCCGCGTCGCACTCTGGCTCAGGGCCAACGTCCGCCCCTATGACCAGCCCGGGCGTTGGGGTGGCGACGAATTCGTGGTCCTGCTGTCGCCCTGTGATGCACCCACCCTGGAGCGGATCGCCGGTCGAATCTGTGAGGGCGTCGGGGAGGAAAGCCGCAAGACCGGCTTGCCGGTGACTGTGAGCGTCGGCGGCTATCTCTGCAAGCCCGGCGACAGCAGCGACACCATTCTCCGCCAGGCGGACCGGGCGCTCTACCAGGCCAAGGCCGGTGGCCGCAACCAGGTGTGCATCCAGGAAGACTCCAGCGTCTTGCCCGAAGCCTGAATCAGGGGTTACCACACCGTATCTGACGGCTGCTTTCATAACCGTTATACTCCGCCCCAACATCCATTTTTTGCAGCCAGGTTCCTCTTACATGCTCAACGCCGACGCTCTCAGTCAATTGCGCCAGCTCAAAACCGATATCAAGGAAAACAAGGTGGTCTTCGCCGGCACCGTGAAGGCCACCAACGGGCGCTTCGGCTTTGTTGCCCTCGATGAGGGCCGTGATGTGTTTCTTCCCCCCGAGGAGATGCAGAAAGTGCTGCCCGGCGACCGCATCAACGTCACCGAACACGAGGTGGAGAAGGGCAAGACCCAGGGCGTGGTGGACGAGGTACTGGAAACCCACCTCACCACCTTTGTGGGCCGCTACCTGATCAAGGGCAAGGGCCATTTCGTGGCGCCGGATACGCCTGGAATCAACCGCTGGATTTTCATTCCGCCCAAGGAACGCAAGGGCGCCCAGCCGGATGACTACATCTACTGCCAGATTCACCGCCACCCGTTCAAGGACGGTAAAGGCCAGGCCCGGGTGCTGCGAATCATCGGCAAAGCCGGTGAACCCGGCATCGAACGCTCCTTTACCCTGGCCAGCTTCGATTTGGCCGACACCTGGCCGGAGTCGGTCCAGAAACAGGCGGACAGTCTGACTGAGGACAGTCTGGAGGCTCACCTGGAAGGCCGGGAAGATCGCACCGACCAGCCATACGTGACCATCGACAGCCCGGGCACCCAGGACATGGACGATGCCCTGATGGCCACGCCCAACGCCACCGGCTGGACCCTCTCCATCGCCATTGCCGATCCCACGGCGGTCATCCAGCCGGGCACCCCGGCCGAGGAAGAGGCCTTCAACCGGGCCACGGCGATCTATTTCCCGGGCGAACCCCTGCCCATGCTGCCGGACGCCATCAGTACCCGTCTGTGTTCGTTGATGCCGGAGATGAAACGACTGGCCCTGGTGTGTGACCTGCAGGTCAACAACGATGGCAGCCTGGGGGATTACAGCTTCCACCAGGCGGTGATCCGCTCCCGGGGCAAGCTCAGCTACGACCTGGTATCACACCTGATCGAGGGCCGTGAGGACGACGAGATCAAGGCCCTGCCCGATGTCGTCGCGAACAGCCTGGACCAGCTGCACCAGGCCGCCACGGCCCTGCGCAAGTGGCGCAGCGAGCATGCTCTGCTGAGTGCCGACCGCCCGGAATTCCGCCTGCGCCTGGACGAGAACAAGCGGATCCGGCTGATCGAGCCGGCGGTCCAGAACGAGGCCCATCGTCTGGTGGAGGAATGCATGGTGGCGGCCAACCGTTGCGCTGCAGATTTCCTGCAGCAGCAGGGCGAAGGCCTGTTCATCCAGCATCCGGGCCTGCGCGACGACCGTGCCGAGAACATCCGCAAACTGCTGGAAAGTCATGCTCCGCACCTGGCGGACCTCGATGCCAATTCTGCCGAGGGCTTCAAGGCCCTGATGAAGCAGACCGAGGAACTGGAGGCGGAGGTGCCGGTGAAGGCAATCATCTCCCGACAGCTGGCCCGGGCCGAGCTGGGCTTCGAGGCGGCACCGCACCAGGGCATGGGCCTCGCAGCCTACACCACCTTCACCTCGCCGCTGCGCAAGTTCTCCGACTTCTACGTGCACCGGCTGATCAAGGCCAGCCTCTGGGATACGCCGATCAAGCCATTGAACGCGCAGCAGCTCGAGGCCCTGCAGGCGAGCCAGATCCGTGCGCGCCAGGCCGCCAATTCACTGGAAGCCTGGCTCAAGAGCGACTACGCCAGGTCCCTCAACGAAGAACCCATGGCCGGCACCATCAGCCGGACCGTTCCCTCCGGCTTCTTTGTACGCCTGGACTGCAACGGCCTGGAAGGCTTTGTCAGCTGCCGGGACCTGGAGGGCAAGTTCAGCTTCGATCCGGTCACCCTGCGCCTGGTGCACAACAAGAACGGCCGGATTTTCCAGCTGGAGCAGCGGGTGAACGTAACCTTTGCAGGCGTGGATGACGAGCGCCGCCAGATCAACTTCAAGCTGGTGGACGCCGAAGAAATCCGGAACGGCAACGACGAAGCCGGCGGTTAAAGACCGCCGGCTTACTGGTCGCCCAGCATCCGCTCCAGACGCGCGTCCTTCGCCTGCCAGAGTTCCGCCAGCCAGTTCTTCACATTACGACGATGCTCGGCATCGGCCGCATAGTCCCGGCCCTTCAGGTGTTCCGGGATGGTCTGGGTGTGGATCTCCAGCCGGATAGCCTTCACCTCGCCACACAGGAACTCCCAGAACGTTGGCGCACCATCGGGATAGGCAATGGTGACGTCCACCAGGGTCTCGATGGAATCGCCCATGGCATCCAGCACAAAGGCCACACCGCCCGCCTTCGGGGTCAGCAGGTGCTTGTAGGGTGATTTCTGTTTGTCGTGCTTGACCTGGGTAAACCGGGTGCCCTCGACAAAGTTCATCACGCTCACCGGGGTGAAGCGGAACTTCTCGCAGGCGTGGCGGGTGGCCTTGAGGTCCTCACCCCGCTTTTCCGGATGCTTGATCAGGTATTCGCGGGTGTAGCGCTTCATGAACGGGAAATCCAGGCCCCACCAGGCCAGGCCGATCACCGGCACCCAGATCAGTTGCTGCTTCAGGAAGAATTTCAGGAACGGCGCCCGCTTGTTGAACACCCGCTGCATGGCCAGAATGTCGACCCAGCTCTGGTGGTTGCTCAGCACCAGGTACCAGCTCTCCCGTTCCAGTTCATCGGCTCCCTTCACATCCCAGCGGGTCCCGTGGGTGAGCTTCATCCAGCCTATGTTGCAGGCCACCCAGGCTTCGGCGATGGCGATGATCCAGCGGGTGCACAGCACGCGGAACCCCTTGATCGGGATGATCAATTTCAGGATTGCCGGGATGTACAGCAGGATGCACCAGAATAGGGTATTGATGCCGAGGAGGATGGAATTGAGTATGCCCTTGACCGGGGCCGGGAGGAAACTGAGCATGGCTTTCCTGCTTTTGATTTTTGTGTCCGATGGCGCCGCATGATAGCAAGGGCCGGCGATAATGGGCAGTGGCCCGATGTGACCGGTTTGCCCGGCAGGGTGGACGGTTTTGCCATAGGCATCACACCCTCCCGGGGTTAGCCTTGCCACCTGTTTTCTCTAAACTGGTGTGATCAACTGTTCCATGGAAATCCCGATGCCCAATCCGTTCAAGTCGGTGCTCGACAAAACCTCCGGCCTGACCCGCCAGACTGCAATCTATGCCGGCAATGCCTTCGACCGGGTGTTCCGGGCCGCCAGTCTGGTCCAGGCCGGCCAGACGCCCTTTGAGACACTGCATTCCGACGGCCTGGTCAGCCTGCGCTATTACCCGCCGCTGCAGGAGGATTTCATCGAACTGGACGATCTGACCATTCCGGTGGAGCGAACCACCCACCGCACCCCGATCGTCATCATCCCGCCCCTGGCGGTCAACATGCTCATCTATGATCTGTTTCCCCAACGCAGCCTGGTCCGTTTCCTGCGCGCCAAGGGTTTCGAGGTTTACCTGATTGACTGGGGCGTGCCGAAGCGCGAACACAGCCATTACAACCTGCATACCTATGTGGCGGAGCTGCTGCCCGCGTATCTGAACCGGGTCCGTGAACACAGTGGTGAGCAGGAGCTGTCCCTGCACGGCTGGAGCATGGGTGGCATGTTCACCCTGTTCTATTCTGCCCTGAGCCAGGACCAGCATGTGCGCAATGCCATTGTGTTGGGTTCCCCCATCGACAGTCACGCTTCCGGATTCATGGGGGTGGCGTCCCAGGCTATCGCCGAGGCGGCGGAGGTGATTCGTAAACGCACGGGCTTCCGCATTCACAATCTGAAACCGCACTGGTTTCATACCCCCGGCTGGGCCAATACCCTGGGGTTCAAGCTGACCAATCCGATCGGCAGCGTGATGGGGTACTGGGAGCTGATTGTGCGGCTGGGGGATCGGGAGTTTGTGACCAGTCATGCCACGACCTCGGCGTTCCTGGATCGGATGGTGGCTTATCCCGGCGGGATTATTCAGGACACGGTGGTTCGGGTGTGGATCGATAATCAGTTGTCAAAGGGTGAGATCCAGATCGGTGAGGATATTGCCCGGCTGGAGAACGTGAGTGCCAACTTACTGGCCATTGCCGGCAGTGAGGATACGATGGTGACGCCGGGGGCGGCCAAGCGGGTGATGGATCATGTGAGTTCCGGGGACAAGACATTTCGGGTGGTGCCCGGGGGGCATATGGGGATTCTGGCTGGGAGTAAGGCGCCCAAGGAGAGCTGGTTAAAGATGGCAGAGTGGTTGGCTCAGCGGTCTGACTAGGTTATCCGGTCTTCAGGCTTCCGACTCCGAGCATGGCGGCATGGGTTGGACAGGGACTTCCAAAACCCGCTCCTTCGGCACGTCCCTGTGACGCTTGAGCTCCGCCATCCATGGCTCCGCACAGTTTTGGAAGTCCCTGTCCAACCCACGCCTCCGCTAACCTTGTAAGTTTGCCAAAGTTGTGGGCAGCTCGGCGAGGTTACTTATCACAGCAGACGGTTCTATCCCCCAGTCTTCAAAAACCTTGTCAGAGTCGCGCTGCACCCAGATAGCTTGCAAACCCGCAGCCCTTGCACCAATCACATCCCAGGCATTACTGGAAACGAGGCATAACGGCTGATCCCACGCTCCCGTCGCCCGCCGTGCGTAGGTGTAGACGGCCGGGTCCGGTTTGAAGCTCTTGATGTCGTCGACCGAGACCAGGCCGTCGAACTGGTCCAGCAGGTTGTTGTGCCCCAGCACCTTCTCCAGCGCCGGGTAACTGCCGTTGGAGAACGCGAACAGCGGGTATTTGCCTTTAAGAGCCTGCAGCGCGGGCAGGGAATCCTCGAACGCGGGTAACGCCAGGTAGGCGGCCATCAGTTCGTCTTCCCGGTCCTGGGACAGTTCCAGCTTTCGGGTGGCCATGGCGTAGCGCAGGGCCTGGCGGGTGCAGACGCCGAAATCTTCGTAGGCTTTCATCAGGCCTTTTCGGAACGAGAACTCCAGCTGTTTCTCGCGCCAGAGGGCGGCTATCGATTCCGCCTGCTCGCCCGCATCCTGCCGTAACAGGTCGGACATGCCCATGGGGTCCACCAGGGTGCCGTAGACATCGAACGCCAGATGCATGGTCATAAAATGAGCCTCGTTTCGTGTAGTTGTCTTGTCCGCTACGCCTAACCGTACTACAGAAGACCCACATTTTTGAATAAACACTCAAAGCTCAGAGATGGCCGACCATCCGGGCACGGGTTACACTGCCATTCATGAACCCGATTGATACATTGAACCTGGATTTTCGCGCGCTCAGTACCTTCCTCGCCGTTCTGGACGAGGGCAGTGTGTCGCGGGCCGCCGTTCGGCTGGGCGTGACCCAGTCGGCGGTCAGCCATACGCTGGAGCGACTCCGGCAGGCGCTGGGTGATCCGCTGTTCGTGAAATCCGGCCGGGGTATCGTGCCGACCCGCTACGCTCTGCAGGCGGGGCCGCATATTCGGCAGATCCTGGACGATCTGCAGTCACTCTCCGCCGGCCCACCGTTCAGCCCGGCCACTGCCGAGTTTACGTTCACCATTGCCGCCAACGATTACCAGAGGGATTTGTTACTTCCGGGCCTGGTCAAAATCCTGCGGCGGGAAGCTCCGGGGATCAGTTTGCAGGTGATTCCATCCGGCATCCCGAGTGCCGATATGTTGCGCAAGGACGTGTGCGACCTGATCATCTCACCCCACCCGCCGGAAGCCACGGACATCATGCAACGGGGGCTGATGGCCGATCGCATGGTGGTATTCTATGACCCTTCCCATCGGGAGCCACCTAGTGATCTGGCGGACTACCTCAAGGCCGATCACATCGCCCTGCTGTTCGCCACCGGCGAGAAACCCAGTCTCGATATCTCGATCTCGGCACGGGGCCTCACGCGGCGCAACGTGGTCACGGTCTCCAACTTCTCCGGTCTTCCCGAGTTCCTCCGGGGCACCGATATGCTGGCAACGGCACCGGAGCGGATGAGTAAACACCTGATGCGGGATTTTGCCTGGGTGCCGCTGCCCTTCGATTTCAAGCCCTTCACGCTGCTGATGCTCTGGCATCGCCGCAACCAGAACGATCCGGCCCATAAGTGGCTGAGAAACCAGGTGAACGCGGTCGCAGCCACCATGAACAAGCTTGACGGCTAATCAATTAATTTCATTCATACGTTGTATGAACGAATAGTCCGTTTTCTTTCTCACGAACATCCATAGACTTACCTGCAAAGCTTAGAGGCAGGCTTGGGGCAGGGGTTCCAAAACTGTGCGGAGCCATGGATGGCGGAGCTCAAGCGTCACAGGGGTGAGGCCGAGCGTTTATGAAGCGAAGCTTCATGCGACAGCCGAACGACTGCAATCTGTGATTGCAGGCTGGACCCCGGAGGGGTGCCGAAGGAGCGCGTTTTGGAACCCCTGCCCCAAGCCTGCCATCCCCCAAGGTATGGAAAGCAAATGCTCACACTCACCAGTGTCTGGACAACGATTCTATTGGCAGCGGCCGTCGCCCTGGGACCCCTGGCGACGGACATGTACCTGCCTGCGTTGCCGCAAATCGGCAGTGACTTCGGTACCGGCACCGACCAGGTCCAGTTGACGCTGAGCCTGTACCTGGCGGGCTTTGCCATCGCACAGCTGGTCTGTGGGCCATTGGCTGACCGATTCGGGCGTAAGCCAATCATGATTGGCGGCTTTGTCCTGTTTGCACTCGCCAGCCTGGGATGTGCCCTGGCCACCAACATCGAAACCCTTCAGGTCTGCCGTTTCCTCCAGGCCCTGGGCGGGTCCGCCGGGCCGGTCCTGGGCCGTGCCGCGATCCGGGACATCTACACCCCGCGCGAAGCCGCGAAGATCCTCGCCATCCTGGCCAGCATCATGGCCGTAGCACCCGCGGTTGCTCCGACCATCGGTGGCGTACTGGTGACCGGCCTGGGCTGGTCATCCATTTTCATCGCGCTCGGCGTCTACGCCCTGATCATGGCGGTTGTGATCGCCTACGGCATTCCCGAACCCATGCGCCCGGAGCATCGCCAACCGCTCAAGCCCCGCGCCCTGCTCCGTAATTATCGTCACATCATCACGGATGTCAGCTTTCTGGGCTATTCGCTCACCAACGCCGCGATCTTCGCCGGACTGTTTGCCTTCCTGTCCGGTTCTTCTTTCGTGCTGATCGATTTCCTCGGAGTCGACCCCCGGCACTTCGGCCTTTACTCGGCCTGCGTGGTCGCCGGATTCATCATCGGTAACCTCACCGCCGTACGCCTGGGCCGCAACCTCCTCACCGATCAAATTCTCGTTCGGGGACTGATGATCGCCGTAGCCGGCGGGACCGCCATGGCCATCCTGGCCTATCAGGAAATCTACAACATCTGGGCCGTCATCCTGCCCCAGGCCCTGTTCATGATCGGCACCGGCATGGTCCTCCCCCAGACCATGGCCGGCGCCCTGGCCAACTTCCCCACCATGGCCGGCTCCGCCTCCGCCCTGTTCGGCTTCATCCAGATGACATTCGCCGCCGTAGCCGGAGGCCTCGTCGGCCACTTCCACGACGGCACCTCCCTGGTCATGGCCAGCATCATCGCCGTATGCGCCGCCATCGCAATGGCCTGCTACCTCATCCTGGTCCAACGCCACCCGGCTCCCGGCTTCGAGCCGCAAGGTGCATCCACTCGATAAATAAAGCTCCGATTTTCGTTGCGGGCTGCTTCGAGGTTCGGGGGGCGATCAGGGCCATGCTTTCCAAAACTGTGCGGAGCCATGGATGGCGGAGCTCAAGCGCCACATGGACGTGCTTGAGCGGGTTTTGGAAAGCATGGCCCTGATCGGCCCTGGCACCTAACCTTAATGGCGATAATGACAATCAAAGTCATCCAAACTAGTCTGGGAGGAGTAGATCAGTAAAACCCAAACCGGACTCAACAAGGAGCCAAAATGAGCAAAGTCACCCTGGACGGCAACCCCATCGAACTGAGCGGCAAATTCCCCCAACCGGGCGACAACGCTCCCCCCTTCACCCTGACCAACAGCGGCCTGGAAGAAGTCAAACTCGACAGCTGGGCGGGCAAGCGCAAGATCCTGAACATCATCCCCAGCATCGACACCGGTGTCTGCGCCGCCTCCACCCGCAAGTTCAACGAGAAGGCCGGCAGCCTGGACAACACCGTGGTGCTGGTGGTCTCCGCCGACCTGCCCTTTGCCGCCTCACGCTTCTGTGGCGCCGAAGGCCTGAAGGATGTGGAAACCCTGTCCACCTTCCGTAACTACGCGTTCCAGCAGGACTACGGTGTTGCCATCCAGGATAGCCCGCTGGCCGGCCTGTGTGCCCGTGCCGTGGTGGTCCTGGACGAGAACAACAAGGTGCTGCACAGCGAGCTGGTAAACGAGATCAAGAACGAACCGGATTACGACGCCGCCCTGAACGCGCTCTGATACCCTCCCGATCGGCTGCCGGGTCACTCAGGCTCCGGCAGCCGATCTGCGTTATACTCTCCTGCCTTTTCACCCACTCCCGATACCACGCAGGCTGTTTTGAACCAGACATCCGAAAACACGAGCCTCGGCCGCCAGCTCTATGACATGACCTGGCCCATGCTGTTCGGCGTTCTGTCCCTGATGACCTTCCACCTGGCCGACAGTGCCTTCGTGGGTCAGCTCGGGCGTGATCCGCTGGCGGCACTGGGCTTCACCGTGCCAATGCAGCAACTGGTCAGCGGCATGTATGTTGGCCTGGGGATTGCGACGACAGCCATCATCTCCCGCACCCTGGGCCAGGGTGACGAGATCCGGGCCCAGCGCCTGGGTGGTCTGGTTGTCACCATCGGTGCCAGTCTGGCCCTGATTCTGTGCCTGACGGTATGGCTGCTTCAGACTGTGATCCTCGATCTGCTGGGGGCCGAGGCGGAGCTGCGGCCGGTGATCCGGGAGTACTGGGCGCCCTGGCTGGTGTCTGCCTGGACCGGGGCCATGCTGTATTTCGGTTACGCGGTCTGCCGCTCCAATGGCGACACCAAGCTGCCGGGCTACATGATGATTGCCACCAGCCTGATCAACATCGCCCTGGATCCGCTGTACATCTTTGTTTTCGGCTGGGGGCTGCCCGGTGCGGCCTGGGCCACCATTACCGCCTTCGGTCTGGGCACGCTGGTGGTCTACCCGGCCCTTCTGCGCCGTCAGTGGCTCCGGTTTGACCTGCTCCAGCTGAAGTTGGCCGCAGCCCTGCGACAGCTTGGCAGCATCATGGCACCGGCCATGGTCAGTCAGCTGATGCCGCCGGTCTCGGCCATGCTGGCCACGGCGCTGGTGGCCGGCTTCGGTTCTGCGGCGGTGGCGGCCTGGGGACTGGGGACCCGGCTCGAATTCTTCTCGATCGTGGTGGTGCTGGCTCTGACCATGTCCATGCCGCCGATGATCGGGCGCCTGCTGGGGGCCGGCGAAGTGGAGACCATCCGGCGTCTGGTGCGCATTGCCGTGCGGTTTATCGTGGTCTGGCAGCTGGCTCTGGCGTTGGTCTGGCTGGCCGCGTCAGGCCTGGTTTCGACCCTGTTCACTAAGGACACGGATGTGCAGGAGATCCTGGTGAACTATCTGTTGCGGGTGCCGCTGAGTTACAGCGGGCTGGGAGTGTGTATGCTGATGGTCTCGGTGAACAATGCCCTCGGATTGCCCATGCGCGCCTTGCTGATCTCTACCCTGCGGCTGTTTGCCTGGTACCTGCCGATGCTGTGGCTGGGCTCGCAGATCTCCGGGCTTACCGGGCTGATGTCAGGGGCCCTGGTGGGTAACCTGCTGGCCGGCACCACCGCCTATCTCCTGTACCGCCAAGGCATGACTCATCTCCGCCAGCAGGAGGCGCCCGCCTGATTGCGGGCACCGGCTTGGACGGACTGACTCAGGAAGTCCCTGTTTCACTTCCGGCGAAGCGTGAGCGGAAGCTGTCCGGCATGGGCGCCACTTGCCGGCGCTGGTAGTCGAAGAACACGAAGCCGTATTTGGCGAGCGCCACGGGTTGGCCACCGTCCGCCTTGGTGACCCGGAACACGAAGTCGCCGCCGTACTTGTTGAAGTCCATCAGGCCAACTTCGAAGCGCAGCATGTCCGGGTAGAAGGACTCGGACTGGTACATGGTGGCCAGGTCGGTAATGATGATTCCGATGTCCTGCCGGTCGCTTTCTTCCACGCCGTATTCCACGAGAAACTGGGCCCTGGCTTCGGACAGCATGGAGATGAGGGCGTCGTTGCCGAGGTGGTTGGCGCCGTTGATGTCGGTGATGCGGACGGGCATTCTGGTTTCGAAGACGAAGGCGTCGTCCGGGAAGGAGAGTTTGATTCGGGCCACGGTTGGTCACCTGTCTGAATGCGGGTTGCTGTTGCCGCGAATCATACGCGCTTGGGTTTTGCTGTTCACCCTATGGCAAATTCAGTTATCTTGCTCTTTATCTTATCTCCGCGCATCGACATCTGGAGCGAGTGGCGATCGGGGTGAGCTTTCCAAAACCCGCTCGAGCACGTCCATGTGGCGCTTGAGCTCCGCCATCCTTGGCTCCGCACAGTTTTGGAAAGCTCACCCCGATCACCACCCAGCCCCCTGACGCGCACTGACGTAATGTACATAACGGGAACACTATGGATATACGCCCTGCCGCCACACTGATCCTCCTTCGAGACACGTCCGACGGGCTTCAGGTCTTGCTCCTGCAACGGACCTGGAAAGCCGCTTTCATGCCCGGGTACTTTGTTTTCCCCGGCGGTGCGGTGGACGTTCAGGAACCCCATGGCCGTGAACACGCCATTGGTCCGGCCGATGCCGAGATCAGTCAGATCATGAGTCTGGATGAAGGTGGTGCGGATTATATGCTGGCCGCCGTCCGGGAGTGTTTCGAGGAGGCCGGGATTCTGCTGGCGCGGGATGATCAGGGGGCGCTGGTCCGCGCCGATCACCCGGTCCGGAAGGAGCGGATACCGCTGTTCAAGGGAGAGGTTTCTCTCGCGGAATTGTGTCAGAAACATACTCTGACGATTCCTCTTGATCGGGTAGCTTATCTGAGCCACTGGATAACGCCACCCGGCCCGCCACGGCGGTTTGATACCCGGTTTTTTGTGGCGGCGGCGCCGGAGGGGCAGGATGCTTCCCATGACGGGGTGGAGACCATTGATCATGTCTGGATCGATCCGGCGCTGGCGCTGGAGGAGCACCGCAGAGGCAAGCGGTTGCTGGGGCTGCCGACGATCCGGACGCTGCGGGTACTGAGCGATTTTGGCACCACCGAAGCGGTCATGCGCTATGCCCACGCCAATCCACCGGAGCCGTATCCCAGTCAACCATGGCCGGCGACGCGCAAGGGCAAACCGGTCACCCTGGAGCCCGGCTCACCGGCCTATGATGAAGCGGCCAAGCTGGATCCGGAGGGCGAGGGTTCAACCCGTGCGGAGATAGTGCCCGGGGAAGCGGTGGAGATTGCCGCCGGGGTGCTGCGGCTGACCGCGCCCAACCCGGGCATGATGACCGGCCCGGGCACCAACACCTACCTGCTGGGTCACGAAAGGTTTACGGTCCTGGACCCGGGCCCGGATGACCCGGCCCATATCGAGCGGATTCTGGAGCTGACCGGGGGCGTGATCGATCAGGTGGTGGTGACCCACACCCATATTGACCACTCACCGGGCACCGTCACGCTGAAAGAGAAGACCGGTTGCCGGGTCTTTGGCTGGCCCGCGCCTGCCGGTGCCTCCCAGGACCAGTCCTTTGAGCCTGACGACCAACCGCAGCACGGGGATCTGATTGTCACCGAGGCCGGACTGCTCAAGGTGCTTCACACCCCCGGCCATGCCTCGAACCATCTGTGTTACCTGCTGGTGGACCAGGAGCTGCTGTTCTCCGGGGACCACATCATGCAGGGCTCGACCGTGGTCATTAATCCGCCGGACGGGGACATGAAGGCCTACATCGAGTCGCTGTACGAGTTGCTGACAGAACCGCTGAATTACATCGCGCCGGCCCACGGCTTCCTGATGGCCCGGCCCGAGGCGGTGATCGACTACCTGATCACCCATCGACTGTCCCGCGAGCACAAGGTGGCCAAGGCCCTCAAGGAGTTATCACCGGTCGGCCTGAAAGATCTGACAGCCAGGGCCTACGACGATGTCCCGGCGGCGATTCACGGTCTGGCCGCCCGTTCGGCCCTCGCGCACCTGCTTAAACTGGAAGCGGACGACCGTGCCAGGGAAGAGGACGGGCAGTGGTTCAGCAATGATCACACCTGACCAGGGCACTCGGTTTCAACCGAGCAGTTTCACAGCCATCTAACGCAAAAAGCCCGGAATTCCCGGGCTTTTGTTTTGAACAGTCAGGATTTTCTATTTCTTGGCAATCACCCAGACCGCGTGCACGATGCCCGGAATGTAACCCAGGAGCGTCAGCAGGATGTTGATCCAGAAGTGTTTGCCGATACCGACCTGCAGGAACACGCCCAGGGGCGGTAACAAAATTGCTATTAAAATTCGCAAAAGATCCATAGGGTTCACTCCATGGCAACGTTATAACTGTCACATGCTTACAACATAGCACCTGTAAACAGCTTTGACCGGCACTGCCACTCATCGTGGCCGGATTTAATGAAAAGGGCATTAAACCTTTGTCACAGCTGTATCCATAACGGCCAGCGTGACTCTATCCTTTAGCGCCAAATCACGAACGTTGAGGAACCATGCTGTTTGACGCCACCCGAACAACGAGCTTCCTGCTGGCACTGGCCGCCGCGCTTGGCCTTGCCTCCCTGCCCGTACTGGCCGAAGACTCCTCTGCCAACGCCCCCGGCGATACAGCCCCGAAAGCGATCCTGGTGGCGGAACTGGCCGAGGATGAGGATGTCGAGGACATAGAGCAGTCCGAGCCTCTGGAATCGACCGCAACAGAAGCGGAACTGGAATCGGACGCTGGTCCCGATGCCGGCGAGCAGGCTGTCCGGGAAGAGGCGGCCCAGAGGGTTGCCCCGAACATTGACCTGAAGGAAGTCGTGCCAGAGCCTGCCCCCTCAGCCACGGTGACCAGACCGGAACCGGAAGCTGGCGCGGAAGATGAAACGGAGGCGACTCCGGAAACCGTCCAGGCCGCGCCTGAGCCTGAACCTGAGCCGGAAAAAGCCAGCAGCTTCACCCTGCTGGGCAGCGAAGTAATGCCGGGAACCTCGACCCGACTGGCCTGGTCACCGGGCATCCAGATCGCCGGGCTGTCCCAGCCCACCCCGGTGCTGGTGGTCAATGGGGTCAATGCCGGCCCCACCCTTTGCCTGACCGGGGCCGTTCATGGTGACGAGCTCAACGGTATCGAGATCATCCGCCGCGCGGTGTACGACCTGAACCCTGAGAAACTCAGCGGGCGCGTGGTGGGCATCCCCATCGTCAACCTGCCGGGATTCCAGCAGGCCAGTCGTTATCTGCCGGACCGGCGCGACCTGAACCGGCACTTTCCCGGCAGCGAGACCGGCAGCCTGGCAGACCGGATCGCCCATTCCCTGTTCGAGAATATCATCCGCCGTTGCGACATGCTGGTGGACATCCACACCGGCTCCCTGAAACGCACCAACCTGCCGCAGTTGCGGGCGGACATGAACAACCCGGACGTGGCCCGGTTCACCCGAGGCTTTGATCGCATGGCCGTGGTCCACAGCTCCGGATCGGCCGGCATGCTCAGGACCGCGGCGGTGGAGGCCGGGATTACCACGGTCACCATGGAGGCCGGCGAATCCCACCGGATCCAGGAGCATCAGATCGAGGCCGGGGTCAACAGCCTGACCAGCCTGATGGAGAAACAGGGCATGATTTCGCGGATGTTTGTCTGGGGCGACCCGGAGCCGGTCTACTACGACTCCGACTGGATCCGGGCCGACCACGGCGGCATCCTGTTCAGCGAGGTGGAGCTGGGCGCCAATGTCAGCGAGGGGGAAATCCTTGGCTATGTCGCCGATCCGATCACCAATGCCCAGCATCCGATCCGCTCGACCTCAAAAGGCCGGATCATCGGCATGGCGGTGGACCAGGTGGTGATGGCCGGTTTTGCCGCCTACCACATTGGTACGGAGGCAGAAGTGCCGGGAGAGTAGTATGCTAGTCGTTTTTCACCCAGCGGATGAAAAACGACGGGAGAACCGCTCTTGGCTTCGTCACAGTCCTTCTCGAGATCCACGGCACTGGCCTACACCGGACTGGTGCTGACGCCCCTGTTCTGGGCCGGCAATGCCGTGGTTGCCCGGGGCACGGTGCAGGACATACCCCCCCTGTCCATGTCGTTTTGGCGCTGGATCATCGCCCTGGCGATCCTGTTGCCCTTTGGCCTGCCCGGGGTCTTGCGCCACCGGCAGGTGATCCGCCAGCACCTCGGCTCCATGGTGGCGCTGGCCACCTTCAGCGTGGCCGCGTTTAACTCGTTGCTGTACTACGCCGCCATCACCACCACCGCCACCAACATCGCCCTGATCAACGCCACCATCCCCATCTTCGTGGCCCTGCTGGCCTGGCTGATGCTGGGCGACCGCACCCGCCCGATCCAGGCCCTGGGTATCGGCCTTGCGGTGCTCGGCATCCTGGTGGTAATTGCCCGGGGCCAGCTGTCGGTGCTCACGGGCCTCCAGGCCCAGCCCGGTGACCTGATCATGGTCGCGGCGGTGTTCAGCTGGGGCCTGTTCTCGGTGTTGTTGCGCCGCCAGGCGGTGCCGCTGCCGGCCCTGACGTTCCTAACCACCCAGATCCTGCTTGGCACCCTGATCATCCTGCCGTTCTATCTGATGGATCTGTTTTTCTTTGCCGGTGGTTTCGAACTATCCCGCGATACCGCGCTGCCATTGATCTACTTCGCCATCTTCCCCGGCATTCTGGCCTACGCGTTCTGGAACCACGGGGTGCATACCATTGGCCCAGGGGGGGCCGCCATTTTCATGTACCTGACCCCGGTGTATGCGTCCGTCCTTGCCGGTCTGTTCCTGGGCGAGTCCCTGGGGCTGTTCCATATCGTCGGCGGCGGCCTGATCCTGGCGGGACTGTTGCTGGCCACACGGGTCAAACGGCCTGCTTTCCGCAAGGCGGAGGACTAGGCAGGACGGGTCAGGCTGCTGGCAGCGCCTGCTCGATCCGATCCAGTACCTCGACCAGGGTCTGGCGCGGACAGCCGATGTTCAGGCGCATGAACCCGCTGCCGGGCTCTCCGAAACTGATACCCGGATTCATGCCCACGCCGGCGTCCTGGACAAAGAAGCGTTTCAGGCCGGCATCGTCCAGCCCCAGTCCGCGACAATCCAGCCACATCAGATAGGTGCCTTCGGGCGCGAAGGTGGTGATGCCGGGCAGGCGGCCGATGGCATCAACGACAAAATCCCGGTTCCCCTGCAGGTACTCCATCAGCTGGTCGAGCCAGGGGCCACCGGTCCGGTAGCCAGCCTCGAAGCCGGCCACGCTGAACGGGTTGCATTGGGGCATGTGCATCTGGTCAAACACGCTCTTGATGGCCTGACGACGGGACTGGTCGGGGATCACCAGGGCCGATAGCCCCAGCCCCGGCATGTTGAAGCTCTTGCTCGGCGCCACTGCGGTGATCAGGGCGTCATCCGGTTCGGCCAGGGTAGGCAGCACCCGATGGCGAGGCGCATCCGGGAACACAAGGTCACAGTGGATTTCGTCGCTGAGTACCACCAGATCGTGCCGTCGCGCGATATCAAGCACGGCCCGCAGCTCCTGTTCCGACCATACCCGGCCCACCGGATTATGGGGCGAACATAACATCAGCACCCGGTTCTCCGGCCGCGCCGCGCAGGCCTCCAGATGTTCCAGATCCATGGTGTAGCGGATCTCGCCATCCTCGGCCCTGTCAGCAATCAGCGGGTTCTCCACGACGCTCCGCCCGGTCAGCTTCACCGAACTGAAAAACGGCGGGTACACCGGCGGCTGGATGATCACGCCCTCACCGGGCCCGGCATAGGCCAGGCAGGCCGCGTGCAGCGACGGCACCACCCCCGGCGCCATCAGGATCCACTCCCGGCGGATCTCCCAGCCATGACACTGCCGGAACCAGTCAATCATGGACTGGTACAGGGACTCGGGGAACAGCGTGTACCCATAGACCGGGTGCTCGGCACGCTGCTTCAGGGCCTCCGTTACTGCCTCCGGGGCCGCGAAGTCCATGTCCGCCACCCAGACCGGTACGACGTCTTCCCGGCCAAAGACCGCCTTGCGGGCATCGAACTTTACGGAACAGGTGTTCTCACGGGACACAGGTTGATCGAAACGGGGCACGGGCGCTCTCCAGGGTCGCTATACGGACTGACAATGCCGGTTATTGTGTCCACAGCAAGGGCGTCAGGCAAACCCTTGGGCTTTGGTCGAATTCCCGAGAATAGCATTTGCCAAGATCCGCTTTACTTGCGAACCTAACCGTTTATTCATCCGACTTTTCCCGATTGCCGGAGCCCTCCGATGCTTGGCCAGATTCTTTCCACGATGTTGCCGGTGTTTTTGATTACCGGCTGTGGCGCCCTGTACGGCCGTTACCGCAGCCCCGATATTAAGGGCCTGAACGTACTGAACATGGAGCTGTTTGTGCCGCTGCTGGTGTTTGCGGTACTGGCGGACCAACAGGCGCCCCTGCAGGAATACGCCAGGCTGGCCCTGGGCGCGACGGTGGTGGTGCTCGGCTCCGGCGTCCTGCTATACCCGGTGGCCAAGGCACTCAAGCTGAACCTGAAAACCTTCCTGCCGCCGATGATGTTCAACAACTCCGGCAACATGGGCATTCCGGTATTGCTGCTGGCCTTCGGTGATGCAGCCCTGCCGGCGGCCATCGTGCTGTTCATTGTGGAGATGTTGCTGCACTTCAGCGTGGGGCTCTATATGCTCGATCCCCACACCTCGATTATCCAGCGCCTGAAGCTCCCGATTGTGTTCGCCTGCGTTGCCGGTCTGGCGGTCAACCTCAGCGGCATCGCCCTGCCCGACACCCTGCTGGAGAGCATGAACATGCTCGGTGAGGTGTGTATCCCGCTGATGCTGTTTGCCCTGGGAGTACGCATGCTGGACATCGATTTCAACGACTGGAAACTGGGCCTGCTGGGGGCCATCGCCTGCCCCGCCAGCGGCCTGCTGCTGGCCTGGCCGCTGATTGCCGTGCTCGACCTACCGGGTCTGCAGGCCGCCTCACTGTGGGTGTTCGCCGCCTTGCCTCCGGCGGTGCTCAATTATATGGTGGCGGAGCAATACCAGCAGGAGCCCCACACGGTGGCGTCACTGGTCCTGCTCAGTAACCTCGGCAGCCTGGTGGTGATACCGATCGTGCTGGGACTGGTGTTTGCCGCCGGTTACGTCTAAGGAAAAGTCAGCATGTCTGAAGCAGCTGCGGTGGTTCGCGCCTTTCGCCCCAACTTCCTGGTTCTCGCCCCTCTTTGCGCCGGGCTTGGCGTGGCCGTCGCCTGGCAACAGGGCGGCTCACCGGCGCTGATCGACACCCTGCTGGTCTTCATTGGCGCCCTGCTCGCCCACGCGGCGGTCAATCTGTTCAACGAGTACGAGGACTTTGTTTCCGGCCTGGACCTGATCACCCGGCGCACCCCCTTCTCCGGCGGCAGCGGCGCACTGCCCGAAGTGCCATCGGCGGCCAAGGGCGTTCTGGCTGCCGCCATTGGAACCCTGGGCCTGGTGACGGCCATCGGCCTGTACTTTCTCTGGCAACGGGGATTACCCATGCTGGTATTGGGCGTTGCCGGTATCGTCCTGGTGCTGACCTACACCCGCTGGATAACCCGCCGGCCCATCCTGTGCCTGCTCGCCCCGGGCCTCGGATTCGGGCCGGTCATGGTTCTGGGTGCCATCGTCGCGCTGGGCGGCAGGATCGACACTGCCGCCCTCCTGGTGACCCTGGTCGCCCAGTGCCTGGTGAGCGAGCTTTTGCTGATCAACCAGATTCCGGATGCCGACGCTGACCAGAAAGTCGGCCGGCGTCACCTGGTCATTACCCTGGGCCGAACGGCGGCTGCGCGACTGGTCGCGGTGCTCTTGCTTGGCAGTTATGTTCCTGTCCTGGCGGGTGTTCCGCTGGGCGTGCTGCCGGCGTGGAGTGCTCTTGCCCTGTCCACCTTACCGGTCAGCCTGTGGATTTCCCGGCAACTGCCGCTCGTGCTCGACAACCCGGAGCGGCTGAATGCGGTGCTGGGAACGAACGTGGCAGTCCTGCTGTCCACACTGGCGTTACTGATTGCCGGACTCAGCCTCTGACAACCAACCGGGTTTCACATCCGGACTTGATCCCGATCCTTGCAAGTACAGGGACTTTGGCCGATGGTTAAGGTCAGATTTTGTTGATTTCATTGATGATATGGAGGTCTGCCCATGAGCGTTCTGCTGTTACTGATCAGTGCCCTGGTACTGATCTACCTTGGCATCGGAGGCACCGTGGCAGCCGCGGTGATGGCCATTGCCACCGTTGTCGGCCTGTTCCAGGATGAATGGCACCTTCTCAGCATCATCTTCGGCGGCATTTTCCTTGCTCTGGCGCTGATCCTGGTCATCCCCGGCGACCTGCGCCTGGACAAGATCAGCCGCCCTCTGCTGGGCTGGGTCCGCAGCCGGCTGCCCAAACTGTCCGATACCGAACAGGAAGCGCTCAACTCGGGCTCCGTGGACTGGGATGGCGAACTCTTCTCGGGCAAACCCAACTGGAACAAGCTGCTGGACGCCAAGCCGGCCCACCTGACCAGCGAAGAGCAGGCCTTCCTCGATGGCCCGGTGGAAGAGCTCTGCGCCATGCTCGATGACTGGAAAATCACCCACGAGCATTACGACCTGCCGGACAAGGTCTGGAAGTTCATAAGGGAGAAAGGCTTCTTCGGGCTGGTCATCCCCAAGGAGGACGGCGGACTGGGCTTCTCCAACACCGCCCACTCCGAGATTGTCATGAAGATCTCCACCCGCAGCGTTTCGGCGGCGGTGACCGTCATGGTGCCCAACTCCCTGGGCCCGGGTGAGCTGCTGATGCACTACGGCACCGACGACCAGAAGCAGCATTACCTGCCACGCCTGGCCCAGGGCGAGGAAATTCCCTGCTTTGCCCTGACCTCCCCGGTGGCCGGTTCCGACGCCGGGGCCATTCCGGACAAGGGTATCGTCTGCAAGGGTGAGTGGAACGGCGAGGAAGTCCTGGGCCTGAAGGTGACCTGGAACAAGCGTTACATCACCCTGGCCCCGGTAGCCACCCTGATCGGCCTGGCCATCAAGGTCTATGACCCCGAGCACCTGGTGGGCGAGAACGACGAAGTGGGTGTGACCTGCGTACTGGTTCCGAAGGACACCGACGGTGTGAACGCCGGCGCCCGCCACCTGCCCATGAACACCGTGTTCATGAACGGGCCTACATGGGGTGACGAGGTCTTTATTCCCATGGAACAGGTCATCGGTGGCCAGGACATGCTCGGCAAGGGCTGGACCATGCTGCTGGAGTGCCTGTCCATCGGCCGCTCCATTTCCCTGCCCGCCCTGGGCACCGGTGCCGGCAAGGTGGCCAGCCTGGCCACCGGCTCCTACGCCTACACCCGGGAACAGTTCGGCCGTTCCATCAGCCAGTTTGAAGGCGTGCAGGAAGCCCTGGAACCCATCGCCGGCTACACCTACATGATGGATGCCGCCCGCCTGCTCACCTCCGGCATGCTGGACCGGGGCGTACGCCCCTCCGTGCCCTCAGCGGTGCTGAAATACCGCAACACCGACCTGATGCGGGAAGTGATCAACCACGCCATGGATGTCGTCGCCGGCCGGGGTGTCATCACCGGCCCCCGCAACTTCCTGGCCCGGGCCTACCAGGCGGTGCCCATTGGCATCACCGTGGAAGGCGCCAACATCCTCACCCGCAGCCTGATGATCTTCGGCCAGGGCGCCATCCGCTGCCATCCGTTCATCGTCGAGGAAATCGAAGCGGCGGGTATGGAAGACGAAGACAAGGCCGCGAAGAAATTCGACGGCATCTTCTACCGTCACCTGGCCCACACCACCCGCAATGCGCTGCGGGCTTTCCTGCTGGCACTGACCGGAGGGGTGATCGAATCGGTGCCGCGCCACGGCGAAATCAAGCGCCATTATCGCCAGCTGGCCAGGTTCTCTGCATCCTTTGCCCTGATGACCGACGTCACCCTGCTCACCGTCGGCGGCGGCCTGAAAGCCCGGCAGCGCCTGTCCGGCCGGATGGCAGACTGCCTTGTGCACCTCTACTACGCCACTGCAGTGATCAAGCAATGGCATGAGGAAGGCTATCCCGATGACCAGCGTCCGCTGGTGGAATGGAGTCTGAAAACCTGTCTGCGGGATCTGCAGGGCTCCATGCGCGAGGCCATCATCAACTTCCCGGTGCCGGCCCTGCGCTGGCCGCTACGCCTGCTGGTATTCCCCCTCGGCGCCACCGGCCTCAACGGCCCGGATGACAGCCTGGGCACCAAAGTCGCCCGCACCATCGTCGAGGATACCCCGGTGCGCCAGCGCATCAGCCGCGGCGCCTACACCAACATGGATCCGGAAGATCCGCTGGGCCGCGTACTCAACGCCTACAAACTGGCCAACGAAACCGCCGGCATGCGCGGCCGGCTGCATGAGGCCATTCGTAACCGGGACGAGGACGAACTCGACAACATCGCCCTGCTGATGGGCCACGAACGCAAGGAACTGGTGGACTGGGCCTGCGCCCAGGGCGTAGTGAAAGCGGATGAATGCGACAAGCTACTGGAAGCGCTGACCGCCCTGTATGACGTTATCCGGGTGGATGCGTTCGACGGCGACGGGCTCAAGGCCCTGTCCCGCTGCGCCAAGGGCAAGCGCAAAGTGGTGGAAAGGTCCGCCCAGGAATAATCCGGAAGGGAAAGCGGCGTATGGTTCCGGACCATACGCCGCGACCGTTAATACCGGCCGTTCAGGATATCCACGATCTCGCGGGTATCCTTGATGATGGTGTACACCCGGTCCTCAATCTCTACCCGCTGGCGCCGGCCATCGACATCGTAAACCCGACCGTAACGCAGCAGCTCCCGATCGAAGTAATCCCCCCGCCGATAATCCAGCTTCTTCTGCCAGCCCGGTGGCAACGGCTGACCACGCTCGACTTTCTTCTCAAGGCCCGGCGGCAGCCCATTGTTATGGGGCGGCTGAGCCGTAACAGGAGTCGAGACTGTGAAAACGCCCAACAAGGCCGCGGTCAGAAGCCTTTGCATAACTACCTCTCTTTCCAGCTGATTTACGTTCAAGGTATGTCTTCGCAGAACTGACGCAAGTTCACTGGCCAGGGTTCCGGACTCCTGTCTTTTCTTGACAGATTCCACACTCTCCTACTATTACTGAAGGTCAGTTCAATTGGCAGTATCTGCAACCTTTTCAAAACAAACTTGAATAACAAGAAATAACAGAGCTACAGCGCACAAGTAGCCGACTTCAACCGAAAGGGGTGTATTTCCGTGAACGACCAGCCTGTGGGCGAGCACACAACGCCTCCCCCGATCATTCTTGAAACCCGGAATCTGAAGAAGGATTTCAAAGGTTTCACCGCCATCAACAACGTCAGCGTGAAAGTAGAGACGGGGAGCATCCACGCCCTGATTGGCCCTAACGGTGCCGGCAAAACCACCTTTTTCAACCTGCTGACCCATTTTCTCAAGCCCAGTGCCGGGCAGATTATCTACGACGGTAATGACATCACCCACTCCAGACCCGCCGGTATTGCACAGCAAGGTCTGATTCGCTCATTCCAGATTTCGGCGGTGTTTCCACACCTGTCTGCCCGTGAGAATGTAAGAATTGCCCTGCAACGCACACTGGGGGTGTCCTACCAGTTCTGGCGATCGAGGCAGGTGCTGGATCAACTGAATGAAGAAGCCCAGGCAACCCTGGAACTGCTGGAGCTTGGCCCCTTCGCCGACACCAAGGCGGTCGAGCTACCTTACGGCCAGAAACGGGCGTTGGAAATCGCCACTACCATTGCCCTGAAGCCCCGGCTGATGCTGCTGGACGAGCCCACACAGGGCATGAGCCCCGAGGATGTGGGCACGGTCACCGACCTTATCAGAAAAGTGGTCGCTGGTCGGACCATCGTGATGGTAGAGCACAACCTGAATGTGGTCTCCACCCTGGCTGACACCATTACCGTACTAAACCGCGGGGAGGTGCTGGCGGAAGGCGATTACGACACCGTCTCCACCAACCCCGCCGTGATGGAAGCCTACATGGGGACCACTGATGCCGCCTGATCAACGTCCGGAGTTGCTCCGAATCGAGGACCTTCACGCGTGGTACGGCGAGTCCCACATTCTCCATGGTATGAACCTGACACTGCGGGAAGGCGAGGTGATCACGCTACTTGGGCGCAACGGGGCCGGGCGCACCACCACCCTGAAAGCGATTCTGGGGCTCGTGGGCCGGCGTACCGGCTCAATCAAGATCCATGGCACTGAAATCATCGACATGCCCACGCATCGGATCGCCCATGTGGGCAAGCTCGGCTATTGCCCGGAAGAGCGTGGCATTTTTGCTTCCCTCAATGTCGACGAAAACCTGGAACTACCCCCTGTAGTCGCCGAAGGCGGCATGTCGGTTAACGACATCTACACAATGTTTCCGAACCTCAAGGAGCGACGTAAAAGCCAGGGCTCCAAGCTCTCCGGCGGTGAGCAGCAGATGCTGGCCATTGCCCGTATCCTGCGAACGGGTGCCAATCTGCTGTTGCTGGATGAAATCACCGAAGGGTTAGCCCCGGTAATCCTGAAATCCCTGGATCAAGTGATTCGCAAACTGCGGGAGAAGGGCTTCACCATCATCCTTGTGGAGCAGAACTTTCGCTTTGCTGCCCCTTTGGCGGACCGCCACTATGTCATTGAACACGGTCGGGTGGTGGAACAGATTGACGCCGCTGACCTTGAGGCCAAAAAAGAGCAGTTGAACAGGCACCTGAGTGTCTGAGCCCGTGGGCCTGGGGCGCGACAAGCGCACCGACCCTGAATCTAATAAGAAAAGGAATCCCACTATGTTCAAGCACTGGAAACAAGGTCTGGCAAGTGCCATCGCAATGGCCACGTTGGCGATGCCGCTTACCGCAACCGCTGAACTGTCAGACGGTAAACTCAAAATTGGCGTACTCAGTGACATGTCCGGGGTTTACAAAGCTCTGGAAGGCCCGGGCGCCGTGGTCGCGGCCAAAATGGCCATCGAAGACTTCGGAGGTTCGGTCCTCGGCCAACCCGTGGAAGTCATCTCCGCGGACCACCAGAACAAGCCTGACATCGGTGCCAGTACCGCCCGGGAGTGGATCGATGCCAAGGAAGTCGACATGATCACTGCCCTGGATAACTCCTCGGTGGCCCTGTCGGTACAGGGACTGGCCAACGACAAGAAGATCATCACCATGAACACCGGTGCCGGCACGACCGCCCTCACCGAGGAACAGTGCACACCTTATGGCATCCACTATGTCTACGATACCCACGCATTGCCTGTGGGCACGGCCACGGCCATGGTCAAGAACGGCGGCGAAAGCTGGTTCTTCATCACTGCCGACTATGCCTTTGGTCATTCCCTGCGAGACAACACCGGGGCAGTAGTGGAGAGTCTGGGTGGTGAAGTGGTTGGCAACGTCAACGCACCACTGTCCACCAACGATTTCTCTTCCTATCTGTTGCAGGCCCAATCCTCCGGCGCCGACGTAATTGGCCTGGCCAACGCCGGGCAGGACACGGTGAATGCCATCAAACAGGCCAACCAGTTCCGGATCGTGCAAAGCGGCCAGAAGCTGGCGGGCATGCTGGTGTTCATCACAGACGTGCACAGCATGGGCCTGGACATTGCCCAGGGCCTGCAGTTCACCACTGCCTTTGTGTGGAACCAGAACGACGAAACCCGGGCCTGGTCCGAACGCTTCCATGAGCGCCACGGAGCCATGCCCACCATGGTGCATGCCGGGGTTTACTCCGCCGTCACCAACTACCTGAAAGCGGTCAAGGAGACAGGTACCGACGACAGCGATACTGTCCGTGCCAAGCTTGGCGAGATGACCCTGAACGACATGTTTGTGAAAAACGGCTCCATCCTGCCGAATGGCACCATGTTGCACGACATGTACCTGGTGGAAGTGAAAAAGCCCGCGGAGTCCGAAAGCGAATGGGACCTGCTGAGGGTGGTCTCAAAGATTCCGGCGGAACAGGCGTTTATTCCGTTGTCCGAATCCAAGTGTCCGTTGGTTAACTAACGTCAGGACTACCATTGCTTCCGGGGAGATAGGCGACGTGTCAATGCAGGTCATAATGGCCCAGGCGCTGCTTGGGCTGAATGTGGGTGTATTTTACGCCATGTTGAGCCTGGGGCTGGCGGTGATATTCGGCTTGCTGAATATCATCAACTTCGCCCATGGCGCCATGTACATGCTGGGGGCGTTCATTGCCCTCATCGGCTACTCTCTCCTGGAACAATGGTTCGGAATCAGTCTTCAGATCGGATTCTGGGCGTCACTGCTGGTGGCGCCCCTCATTGTCGGCATTCTCGGGGTGCTGATTGAACGTCTGTTTCTCAAGCGACTATACGACCTGGACCACATTTACGGCTTGTTGCTCACCTTTGGCATCACGCTCATCCTTCAGGGCCTGTTCGCCAACTATTTCAATGTGTCCGGCACGCCCTACCCGGGCCAGCCAGAGTCTCTGAGCGGTGTGGTTAACCTCGGATTCATGTACTTCCCCACCTACCGCCTGTTTGCCATCGTGTTTTCCCTGGTGGTCTGTTTCGCCACCTGGTGGGTCATCGAACACACCAAGCTCGGTTCCCGGTTACGGGCCGGCGTGGAAAACCCCGACCTGACCAAGGCCTTCGGACTGAATGTCCCTCTAATGGTCACCCTGACCTTCGCCTTTGGCGCTGGCCTGGCTGGCCTGGCCGGGGTGCTGGCGGCACCAATCTACTCCGTCAGCCCTCTGATGGGCGCGGATCTGATCATCGTGGTGTTTGCCGTGGTGGTCATCGGCGGCATGGGCTCGATCATGGGCGCCATCCTGTCGGGCCTCGCCCTCGGGCTGGTTGAAGGGCTGACCAAGGTGTTCTACCCGCCCGCCGCCAGTACCGTGATTTTCTTCCTTATGGTGCTGGTGTTGCTGTTCCGTCCCGCCGGCCTGTTTGGTAAGGAGAAATAAGCGCCATGACCAACCGCATCCTCTTTATCATCATGCTGGTGGCAGGCCTGACGGCCCCGTTTTACGCCTACCCGGTTTTCGTCATGGACCTGTTGTGCTTCGCACTGTTCGCCTGTGCCTTCAACCTGTTGCTGGGGTATGCCGGCTTGCTCTCGTTCGGGCATGCCGCATTCTTCGGTGGCGCCGCCTACATTACTGGTTACGTCACCAAGGAATGGGGGTTCAGCCCGCTGCTGGGCATACTTGCCGGCGCGGCCTTTGCCATGGTGATTGGCACAGTCTTCGGGTTCCTGGCCATACGCCGCCAGGGCATTTACTTCGCCATGGTGACCCTGGCACTGGCCCAGATCATCTACTTCCTGGCTCTGCAGATGCCCTTCACCGGTGGCGAGAACGGCCTGCAGGGCATTCCCCGGGGCGAGCTGTTCGGCCTGATTGACCTGAGCAACTCCCTGGCCATGTACTATTTCGTATTTGCCATCTTCCTCATTGGTTTCGGCATCATCTATCGCACCATCCATTCGCCCTTCGGTGAGGTCCTGCAGGCGATCCGGGAAAACGAATCCCGGGCCCTGTCACTGGGGTACGACGTCGACCACTTCAAACTGCTGGCCTTTGTGATTTCTGCCACCCTGGCCGGCCTGGCCGGCGCCACCAAGGCCATCATTTTCCAGTTTGCGGCACTCACCAATGCCCACTGGCAAACCTCCGGGGAAGTCATCCTGATGACCCTGGTCGGGGGGCTGGGCACGGTTTTTGGCCCGGTAGTTGGTGCCATCACCGTGGGTGCCCTCAGCCACGAGCTGTCCGCCTTTGGCTCCTGGGTGCAGGTTATTCTGGGCACTATTTTCGTGGTCTGCGTCATGGTATTCCGTCGCGGCATCATCGGCGAAATCCAGCGATTGGCCAGCCGTAAACAGGGTTAACGACTATGCGTGTTATTTCTGCACAGGAGGTGGCCAGCGCACTGGCATGGCCGGCACTGATTGAACGACTCGCCACCACCTTTCGCGAAGGCGTGGAAGCACCCCCACGACATCACCACGCCATGCACCGTCCGGACGGTGAGGCCACCATGCTCCTGATGCCGGCCTGGGAAGAAGCCGGTTACATCGGCATGAAAATGGTCAATGTGTTTCCGCAGAACGCCAACGCCGGCCTGCCAGCCATCTCGGGGCTGTATATCCTTTGCGAGGGCCAGCATGGCACGCCGCTCGCCTGTATCGACGGCAGTGCCCTGACCAGCCGCAGGACCGCAGCGGCTTCGGCGCTGGCAGCGAGGGAACTGGCCCGGCAGGATGCCGAATCGCTGCTGGTGGTCGGCACCGGCAAACTGGCGCCAATGCTGATCGAGGCTCACGCGGCCATCCGGCCCATCCGAACAGTGCGGGTCTGGGGCCGAAACCCCGACAAGGCCACGGCCCTGGCCGACCAATTCCGGGGCCGGTTCGACTGTCAGGCGGTAACCGATCTGGAAACCGCCGTGCCCGAAGCAGACATCATCAGCTGCGCAACTCTGTCGACCGAACCGCTGGTCCGGGGTGAATGGCTGCGACCTGGCAGCCATCTGGATCTGGTGGGCGCATTCCGGCCATCCATGCGGGAAACCGACAGTCACTGCCTGGCCCGCAGTGAAGTCTTTGTAGACACCTACGCCGGTGCCTTGGGCGAGGCGGGCGACATTCTCCAGGCCATCGATGAAGGCGTGTTCAGTAAGGCCGACCTGCGGGCCGAACTGGCGGAACTACTGCGGGGCGACAAACCGGGACGCACCAACGATGAGACCATCACGGTATTCAAATCCGTGGGTGCCTCGCTAGAAGACCTTGCCGCCGCCATTGAAGTCTGGGAAGCTCTGGGACACTAGTCCGTCTCACTCCGAAGCCCACCCTCAATGGCCTGGCTCACCAACCAGCGCCGCAGAACCTGGATACCCCGCTCCCGCCGCCGGCTGGTTTTCCAGGCAAAATAGAACTCATCCCCCGTCATCACCGGATGACAGGGCAACCGGACAAAATCCTCCGAATCCTTACGGGTACTGAGCATGTAATCGTTGGTCAGCGCAATGCCCTGATGGAACCTCGCCGCCTCCAGCGCCAGCAACATGTGACTGAAATGCTGGACGCGCGCGCCCGCCGGAATCTCGCGATCCACGGCCTTGTACCACACCTCCCAGTCCCCGGCCGGCTTCTCGAAAATACTGTGGGTCGACAGCAACGGAAACCGCGCCACCTCATCCGGCGTCAACGCCTCGTTGTCCGCATCAGCACCTTCACGCCCAACCTCCCGTCGGATCTTCTGCCAGTAATCCTGGCTGCACACCGGGAACAACTGCTCCACATACAACAACTCATAACTGTAGGCTGCGGAGTTCTTGTGCACGGTGATGAAACAATCTGCCACCCGATCCGACAACTGCGGGTTTTCGCTGCTCATCTCCAGCGCCAGATCAATCTGAGGATGCAACCGCTGCAACTCCGGCAACCGTGGCACCAGCCAACGCACCGCAAACGAACTGAACACCGACAACCGGATCCGGGATTCCTCGTGCCCCAGCAATTGCTCACTGGCCCGTTCGACCTGCAACAACGCGGAACTGACCGCATCCAGATACTGCCGGCCCTCATCGGTCAACGTCAGCGTCCGGCCGCTACGCCAGAACAGCTGCTCGCCGAGGTAGGTCTCCAGCTGTTTGATCTGATGACTCACGGCACTCTGACTGACCGCCAGTTCCTCGGCGGCATGGGAGAAGCTGTTAAGGCGGGCGACGGCCTCGAAGACGGGGAGTGCTTTCAGGGGTGGCAGTTTCATTATCTAATTTTCTAATGGGTCAATAATAAAGATCATTTTATCGGATATTAGCATGATCTTAGACTCACCACCCAAGCTTGAGGGACAGGCCAGTTTCCCCCTCCGAAAATGCTCGGAGCCATGGATGGCGGAGAGCAAGTGTACAGGGGTGAAGCCGAGCGTGTATGAAGCGAAGCTTCATGCGAAAGCTGAACGACAGTGATCTGTGATCGCTGGCTGGACCCCGTCAGGGGTATTCACAACGGTTTTCGGAGGGGGAAACTGGCCTGTTCCAGGCACCAGACTCGAAAGTTTATGAGCGGAGTAACACTATGTCAGGCAAGACCGTAAACAGCGCCATTCTTCTGCTGGTCATCGGCAACGCCATGGCCATCGCCTCGGACGTATTCATCAAACTGCTGGAACCGGGCACCCCTATCTTCCAGTTTGCGTTCCTGCGCTGCATCCTGACCCTGGTATTCCTGCTGCCCCTGCTCGGCCAACTGAACCGCCAGCACCTGTTCGCGGGCCTCGGCATCCACACCGTGCGTGCTCATATTCACCTCGCCGGGATCCTGTGCATGGTCATCGCCCTGGGTAACCTGCCCCTGGCCACCGCCAACGCCGTGTTCTACGCCGCACCGATTCTGGTCATGGTGCTGTCCGTCATCATCTTCCGCGAACAGCTGACCCCGCTGAGCGTGTTCGCCGTATTCAGCGGCTTCGCCGGCATCGTCGTCATCCTGCGCCCGGTGGAATTCAACTGGGCCGCCATCGCCGCTCTCGCCTCCGCGTTTGCCCTGGCAATCAACGCGGTGATGGTCCGCCAGCTGCCAAAACAGCAGTCTACCGTCCACAAACTGTACCTGAACTACCTGCTGATCCTGCCAGCGGCGGGCGCCCTGGCCTGGTGGGAAGGGGCCGCCTGGGACGCCGGCATTCTGGTCAGCGCCCTGGGCTCCGCCCTGTTCATCCTCGGTTACAACATTACCGTACTGCTGGCCTACCGGCAGGTGGACGCCAACCAGGTCACAAGCGCCGAATACACCGGCCTGATCTGGGCTGTTGCCATTGGCTGGATTTGGTTCGGAGAAGTGCCGGACCTCTGGTTCCTGGCCGGCAGCCTGATGATCGTGGTACCGCTGATCCTGATCGGATTGCGGCACCGGCGCCGCTCCCCGGCCCGGGGCTTCAACCCCGCCACCCGGCGAGCAACGAAGGAAGAACGGAAGCCCGGCTTCAGCGACGGGAATCCTCGATTAGCGCATGAGTGTCGCGAATGATCCGGGCAACCCGGTGCTCCGGCGGCAAGTGATCGTCATACCGCAGGTTGGTGCGGTAACCGTCGCGGTAGCGATAGTGGTCGTGGCGGTCCCGGTAATGCCGGTGCTTGTCCCGGTAGTCGCGGCGGTCGTGACGACGATGATGGTGGCGATCATCGCGATCCCGGTAACGACGGTCACGGTGCTTGTAGTGCCGCTCGTGATGGTCCCGTCGGTAATGGGCCTTCATGAATTTCTTCTGGTGCCCCGGCGGTAACGCCTTGCCCCGGTCCAGCTGTTTCTGGATGCCCGGCGGATGGCCAAAGCCCCGGTAATCGTCAGCGGCAGCTGTGCCGGCAAAACCAAGGGCGATCACCACAAAACTGCACATCAGTAATCGTTTCATAGCTGTTCTCCCGTCCTGTTCAAGACTGGATCCACTACAACCCGGAGCCATTTCCGGGTTACCTGATTGCAGGTTATCGAACGGGATAGGAATGTCAGCGCCCTTGCGGGGGCTTTGCACAAGCTTTACATGGAACAGGGCAAACTTGACGTTTAACTGTCGGCGTTGCCGACAGAACGCAGGTGAGACTCGATGGTGAAGGTATGGGCGCAGTCATCCCCGAGCGCCCGTAACGACTCCGCCAGCCGCAGCAGGTACTCGGAATTGGGGCCACTAGGCCCGGTGGCCGACGCAATCTGGCGGGCAATATCCGCTTCCGGCGCCTCGCCCAGGAACGCTTCGTTATCTTCAGTGGCGATGTACACAAGGCCCTCGGCGTGACTGCCATCGTCAAAGGTCATAGTGGTACTGAAGCGCAGGTAGCCGTTCTTCTCCCGCACATCCAGGTATTCGAACACGTGGGGCGACACCCGGTAGGCCATACCCTTGCACACGGCACCCGGCTGCTCGATCAGGGTCACTACACGCCCCGGGGCCTCCGGCGTGCCGCGATGATCGTGGGAAGCCTGCCAGAACCGACGGGCCCAGCCGCGGATGGACGCGGGACGCTTCTCCAGGAAGGGAAAATCCACCTTGTAGATCAGCGAGCCGTAGCCAAACAGCCAGATGGCGTCGATGCCCTCGAAGTTGAAGCGCTTTTGGTTGCGTTCGATAGTGTTAGCAGACATGCAATACAGCCGGAATAATAATCTGAAGCATTAGTTTAAGCTGTCTGAGTGCTGGCGATAAAGCCGGCAATACCCGTCAGGACAATTTCCGCTGCCATGGCGGACAGAATCAGACCACTGATTTTCGACATGATATTAAGCCCGGTCTTACCCAGGACCTTCTCCAGATAGCCGGACAGGCGCAGCAACACCGCCAGAATCAGCAGCCCCGACACCAGACCCAACAGCCCCCCTGCCACCTGAGGCAACGCCTTCAGCTCAGCACCATATACCATGATCGCACCAATGGTGGCCGGGCCGATCATTACCGGAATGGCCAGGGGCACCACGGCCACATCGTCCCGGTCTTCCTCCGGCAGGCCCGTCGCGTGGTTACGGGTACCGCTGCTGACCAGACTGACCGCGGTCAGAAACAGCAGGCAACCGGCACCGATGCGGAAGGAGTTCAGGGTAATGCCGATGACATCGAACAGCAGCGGGCCGGCAAAGAACAGCACCAGCCCCAGGATAAACGCGGACACAATGGACCGGCGGATAATCGAGGATTTCTCCGCAGCCGGAAGCCCCCGGGTCAGGGCCAGGAACATGGTGACCACAAAGAACGGCGCCAACAGGAACAGGAAGCGGATGGTGCTGCTCAGATAGGTGCTGAAAAACGTCTCAAACATCAGGAAAGTCCGGCCGGAAAAAACGACAAGCATAGCGCCTGATTTCAATGACTTCCGTACGCAACAGAACGTACTCCGCCCCTATCGCCTTAAGTATTAATCATAGGTACCTATACTTATGGTATTATTGCTAGCTATTTTGGGAACCATTGTTAGTAAACAGTAAACCGGAGTCATCGTGATCACAGCCCCCCGAATTCTCTGCCCCCACCTGCGTGAACGCATCATGAGTGCCAAGGAAGCGGCTGCCCTTATCCCGTCCGGCGTCAACGTCGGCATGAGCGGATTCACCGGTGCCGGCTATCCGAAAGCCGTTCCCCAGGCCCTGGCCGAGCATATTCGGGAGCACCGGGACCGTGGAGAGAACTACCGCATCAGCGTCTGGACTGGCGCCTCCACCGCACCGGAACTCGACGGTGCCCTGGCCGAGGTGGACGGAATCGAAATGCGCCTGCCCTACCAGAGCGACCCGGTGTGCCGGCAGAAGATCAACGAAGGGCGGATGGAATACATCGACATTCACCTTTCCCACGTGGCCCAGCACGCCTGGTCCGGATTCTTCGGCAAGCTCGACGTGGCAGTGATCGAGGTGGCGGGCGTGACCGAGGACGGCAGGCTGATTCCCTCTTCCTCCATCGGTAACAACAAGACCTGGATCGACCAGGCCAACAAGGTCATCCTGGAAGTAAACCACGGCCAGAGTTCCGGCCTGGAAGGCATGCACGATGTCTACTACGGTACCGCCCTGCCGCCGCGCCGAAAACCGATCCAGATGACGGCACCGGATGACCGTATCGGCGAGAAGTACCTGCTGTGCCCTCCGGAAAAAGTGATCGCCGTGGTGGAAACCAACTCTCCGGACCGCAACTCCCGGCTCAGCGACCCGGACGAAAACTCCCGGTGCATCGCCCAGCACCTGCTCACGTTCTTCGAGATGGAAGTGAAGAAGAACCGCCTGCCGAAGAACCTGCTGCCCCTGCAGTCCGGTGTCGGCAACATAGCGAACGCCGTACTCGCCGGCCTGAACGACGGCCCGTTCGAAAACCTGACCGCCTACACCGAGGTACTGCAGGACGGCATGCTCGACATGCTCAAATCCGGCAAGCTGCGCATGGCCTCCGCCACTGCTTTTTCACTGAGCCCGGAAGCCAACCGGGAACTGGCCCGGAACATTGATTTCTACCGGGAGCGCATCATCCTGCGCACCCAGGAAATCAGTAACCACCCGGAAGTCATCCGCCGGCTGGGCATCATCGCCATGAACGGCATGATCGAGGCGGACATCTACGGCAACGTCAACTCCACCCACGTCATGGGCAGCCGCATCATGAACGGCATCGGCGGCTCCGGCGACTTCGCCCGCAACGGCTACCTCTCCGTGTTCATGACCCCGTCCACCGCCAAAGGCGGCGCCATCTCAACGATCGTGCCCATGGTTTCCCACGTGGACCACACCGAACACGATGTCCAGATCGTCGTAACCGAACAGGGCCTCGCCGACCTGCGCGGCCTGGCACCCCGCCAGCGGGCCCTGAAAATCATCGAAAATTGCGCCCATCCGGATTTCAGGCCACAACTGCTGGACTACTTCGAGCGCGCCTGCGCCAGCGGACGGGGCATGCATACGCCGCATCTGCTGGGCGAGGCATTGAGCTGGCATCAGCGGTTTGAGGAAACCGGGCAGATGTGACAAGCGGGCGACCGCGCCTTTACTTTTACCCATAATGGGCATAAGTTTACCCATTATGGGTATTTTATTGGCTGCACCTCGATGAATCCGGAAACAACAAGGCACCCCGAAAACCGCAATGTTGCCGACGCCCTCTTTTCGACAACGCGGCAAAAGGTCCTGAGCCTGCTTTTCACACAACCCGATCAAGATTTCTCTATCGGCGAACTGATCGAGAAAGCCAAGGTAGGTTCAGGTGCAGTACAACGGGAAGTCACCCGCCTTGCCGAAAGTGGCCTTGTGAGCGTGGAACTCAAGGGCAGACAAAAGCGGTACCATGCCAACAAGAATGCTCCGGTATTCCACGAGTTACGCTCGCTCGTCATGAAAACCCTTGGGCCGCCCGACGTTATCAAGAAGGCACTACAAACTATCGACAGTCCGCTGGAACTGGCACTGATCTATGGCTCGGTAGCAAAACACGCCGACAACGCCGACAGTGATATCGATCTGATGCTGGTATCGGATTCTCTTACTCTGGAGGATGTCTTCACCGCACTGGAGCCCGCAGAGGAAGAGCTTTCCCGCCCCGTGAATCCGACACTCTACACTCGACAGGAATTCGAAAAACGGCGGAAGCAGGGCAACCCGTTTCTCCGCAAAGTGCTGAATGGACCGCACATCGTACTGAAAGGACTCATCAATGAACAAAGAACAACTGGAGAACCTGGCGAGGGTTCGGAAACTGCATCCTGAAGCGCCAGACCCGGCAGAAATTCAGGTTCTGATTCGCTCCGGAAGTACCAGGCTCAGGGATGCCTGATTGGAATCTCTAAGCCTCGAAAGTCGCTTTGATCTTGCCTACAACGCCGCGCATGCTCTGTCTCTGGCAGCACTGCGCCAGGCGCAGGTTATCGCTCAGACAGTCGCTACCTTGTATTCCAATGCCTCCAGCACACGCTTGATATGCCGTCTGCAAAGTGGCGAGTACTGGACCACGCACACCGCAAACGAAATCTTGCCGAATATGAGGGTGTCGTGGATGTCGATAAGGCTCTGGTTCAGAGCCTTATCAGCGTTACGGAGGAAATCGAAGCTCTTGTCCGAACTCTGGCGGGCAACACATAATCCGTTCAGTTTCCGAGTTACCAGCCCGTCAACTGTATTCCGTGCTCCTCAAGATACTCACCATTTTCTTCAAGGTATTCACGCGTATTAGCACGATAAATATTCGGATCTCTATCCATCTCATTGGCCTGGAAGCGGGCAAGTTCTATCTCATTTCCTGGCTGATTCATCATCCAAACTACTATCTCGCCTCCTGGGGCCAGGCCAAAAGTCAGGGTGTCCCTTGGTCTCATGCGAACATCAACCTGAGTAACCATTGGCGCTAATCCCTTCATCTCATCTTTCCAATCCGAAGGGATTTCAATTAGGCGCTGATAGAATTTCTGCTCCGCAAAAGAAAACCATTGTATTGCCACAAAGTTGGGAAAAGGCTCCATCCTTCCAGCAACTCCACGAGGACCGTTGGGCCCTTTCCAGCAACAACCCATGGAACCTGCTGGATGCCACCAATGCCTGACGCCGGATAACTCAAATTCCAAGTGCTCAACCCAAATATCGTAGTGCTTGGGTGTAGCTAGCTGAAAACGCCAATCTATGTCGCCTTTTTCTCCCGAAAAAGTGCTGCAAGCTGACAACAGGAACGAAATAACTACAACAATTGACCGATGGATTCGCATTTTTATTACAAGCCTACGTTGAAGTGCACAATTCGTTGCCTAGAAAAAGTCGCCCGCAAAGGATGTATCAAATTATCGAAAGGAATGTCCGTGGTCAGGACCTCGTCTGCAATGAGCCAATCAATTGGATTGTAATGATCTGAATGATGAAGGTAGCGCTGGCGAAGGAACTGTTCATGCTCACCACCCAAGCCAAGGTTGTTCTCTCCAGCCACTGCATCACAAATCATGCTATTGGCGATCTCCCCAAGCTCAGATGGAAGATTCATATCATCCCTATCGGGAATCTTTTTAAATGGCACTCCACGCTCCAACGCCGCCACATGCATTACTCGGAGACCAATAAGCGAGTATTCACCTCTGACACGACGACTCATCCTTAACGAAAGATCTACTCGCCCATCGGGCAAGGGATGCTCATCGCGTTGCTTCTCAATTCTCAGGGTCGCCATATTTCCGTCAAGCAGAGGCAAGCTAAACCGCCCCACCCAAGATTCTGCCTTTATCTCAGTCTGTAGTTTCTTAAGATTATCCCACTCCGTCGTTTCCTCGGGCCACCGGGTCGCGCTTCCCCTCACACTCAACATCGGATACAAGAGCAAATCCTCTGTTTGAATACGTGGATATCCGCCACCAATGTCCGAGTGAGCTCCCGGCAACACAATTTCACGGAAGTTAATCGGCAAGCTATCAGTTGTAGATTTAACACTATTCAATGCGAAGTTTGCGCGTTTCTCATCTCTGGCAACCAGATGAACTACATGCCCAACGCTTTTTGGGTCCAGATAAAGCTCAACCGGGCTATTCCGGTCATTACCAGCCGATAAATCCAAGCTTGAGGGATTGAAGATGCCCGCAACTGTGTCGAAAAGCCCAAGAAAGCGAATCCTTACTTCACCTGGCCAGCCGATACCCTCACCGGTCAGAGCTATACCCATCTCCCCCTCTCTTCCCTTCAGGATTTCATTGGTCGCATGACGAGCGGCGGCGGCACCTCGGCTGAAACCGAACAAATCCACTGTCAGTGTCTGTATCTTTGCTCCCTCCGTGGCATCCAATATCCGCCGTGCCGCCTCCATGAACAGTCTCCTGACCTGTTCAATCACACCGGTTTCACCAAGGCCTGTTGCTGCCCCAATCAAGGAATCCTCTTCACCACTCTTTGTGCCGGCACCAGGCTCATACGCTTTAACCGTCACCCTCCGCTGTGACCCATCCATAAAGTCTTCTTCTTTATACAAATCAAACAACTTCACAACATTGGTCGGCTCATTGGCATAGCTCTCCCCCATCCGCATCGCGAGTCGATTCCGGCACTCTTCGAGACGGGAAGGATCAGCCTTGACCGGCTCCACGCACTCGGTCATCAGCCGTTTTCTGAATATCTCGATGTTGTCGACGTTATTCAGCGTGCCATCGGTGAATAGTCCCGCTACCAGATGGACGCCGTCCGGTTCACCTTCGTATTCCGGACTTTTTGACTCGGTCGCAAGCGGCAGGACACGGGCCGATGCGCCCAGCGGTAGCGTCAGCCGATGATCAGCATTTTCCTGCTGCGGGCCTCCATTGAACTCGGACTCCGCCGGACTTCCCTGATAATTCCGGAAGCCGATCCCCTCAGCACGGGACAGGTCCTTGGGTGTCAGTCCCTTGCGGTTAAGCTCCGATACGGAATGTTCGAGGCCAATGATTTCGCGCGCGCTACTCTCGCAGTGCCAGGCTCCCGAGTTGCCATCACCTTGATCCGGCCGCCAGGAAACCACCGGGCTCATCGGGCGATCCGAGCCGATGCCGGTATGAACGAGACAAAGATCGCCTGTGGCAACGCGGGAGATCAGGTACTGGTGGACAACTTCGCGCGGGGTGCCTGGCAGGACGCCCGGGATATCATTGAGTATCAGTGAGGAATGCCCCGCAAGCGGTTCAGACAGTGTCCTGCGAAGGGTTTGCGAAGCCAGAAACGGGCTTTCGACCAACGGCAAGTCCGCCGGGCGGAGGCGATAGAAGGGTTTGATGTGCATAACGTTCCCTGTTGTTCCTGAATGCCCGATTCCCTGTCGGGCACCTGAAGATGGCGAGCCGAATCCGTGGTTCGCCGGGACAGGATAAACTACTCAATTTGCCAGCACGGCACAAGGGACGACCTCTCAGTTCAGGAATACCCAAACTGGGCATCTTTTTGCCCAATTTGGGTAGACATTATCAAGGCCGGCCTGCCGAGCCGTCAGCCGGCCATCGCCGGCTCGCCATGAGCCTGCATTTCCGCCGCTTCCTCGCAAACATACTGCTCGGCATCAAACCGCCTGGTCTGCTGACGGAACTGCCAGGTGAAGCCCGGCCAGAGGGTGGTGTTCTTGCCATTCTCGTTCACGTACCAGCTCTTACAGCCGGTCTGCCAGACCGAGTCGCCGAGTTTGGCGTGAATCGAGGCGTTGTACTCGCTGAAAGCTTCATCCTTTACCTCCACACTCTTCCAGCCGCGGTGTTGCATCTTCCGGATAGCATCAAGCACGTACTGCACCTGGGATTCGATCATGTACACCATGGAACTGTGGCCCAGGCCGGTGTTAGGGCCCATGAGCATGAAGAAGTTGGGGAAGCCGGCCACGGTGGTACCCTTGTAGGCCTCGGCGCCGTCCCGCCAGGCATAGAGCAGGTCCTGGCCACCACGGCCGAAGATCATGCCCCGGGGAATGGGCTCCTGGGCCTTGAAGCCGGTGCCGTAGATGATGCAGTCCACGGAGCGCTCGTTGCCGGCGTTATCCACAATCACGTTGCCTTTCACTTCCCGGATGCCGTCGGTCAGCACGTTCACATGATCCTGGTCCAGGGCCGGGTAATAGTTGTTGGAGATCAGTACCCGCTTGCAGCCAAAGTGGAAATCCGGGGTAACCTTTTTGCGAAGATCCTTGTCCCTGATCTGGCTGCGGATGTGCCGGCGCGCCTGTAGTTCACCGATTTTCAGGATGCGGGGGTTACCCACAAAGCCCAGCACCCGCCCTTCCAGCATCCAGTAGATGCTCTGGCGGAAGGCGTTCAGGGTTTGCGGAAACTTCCGGAACATCATTCTCTCAAGCGGACGGATCTCCCGATCCGGCTTGGGCATGATCCAGGGCGGCGTGCGCTGGTATAGATCCAGCCTCGCAGCTTCTTTGGCCACTTCCGGAACGAACTGGATGGCGGACGCTCCGGTGCCAATGACCGCCACGCGCTTGCCGCGAAGATCATAACCATGGTCCCAGTCCTGGGAGTGGAAGCTGGTGCCGGTGAAGGTCTCAATGCCCTTGATCTCCGGGTAGGACGGAGTGCTGAGGCCGCCCATACCGGACACCACAATCTCCGATTTAAGCTTGGTAAACCAAGGGAGGTCCTTATCGTTCCGGTCCAGTTCATCCCCCGGCTTCAAGCCCTTCTCCTGCATGTAGGCCCATAGTTTGGGGCTGTCGCAGGTTTCGATGGTCCAGGTTCCGGCTTTTTCGTCCCAATGGGCACCAGCGACGTGGGTATTGAGCTGGATGTGTTCCATCAGTCCGTATTTTTCGGCGCAGCGTTTGAGGTAGGCCTTGATCTCCGGCTGGGTCGCGAACATGCGGCTCCAGTCGGGGTTCTGTTCGAAGGAGAAGGAGTACAGCGCTGACTGGACGTCACAGGCGCAGCCCGGGTAGTGGTTCTCGTGCCAGGTGCCGCCGATGTCGTCGCTTTGCTCGAGGATCACAAAGTCGTGAAACCCGGCTTCCTTGAGTTTGATGGCCATGCCCAGGCCGGAGAAGCCGGTGCCGATGATGGCGATCTGTGTGTTTGTTGTCATTGCTGCTCTCCTGGTTGGCCTTTGCGGCCTTGTCTGCTTTTGTTCGGGTGGTCATCATGACCGGTAGACACATGTATACACAGCAAAGTAGACAGTCGTATACTTCAAAAATCGAAATAATGGCGAAATGGCCTCGGCTGACAGGTAACTGTCCCGATCAAAGCGCTAGCTCGGGGGAGGTCAATTGGGTGGCCTGCTCCCAATTATCAGGAACGGTTGGGCAGGGCTTCCGAAAATGCTTGGAGCCATGGATGGCGGAAAGCAAGCGTACATGGACGTACTCGCAGCGGTTTTCGGAAGCCCTGCCCAACCGTTCCTTACACCAAGTTTGAGGAACGCATGAATGCATTAACCGGAACTGGCGGAAAACTGAAGCTGATCCAGGCCGCACTTCGGCTGATTACCGAAACCCGAAGTCTCACGTCACTGGGGCTGCGGGAACTCGCCCGTGAGGCGGGGTTGAACCCGAACACCTTTTACCGGCACTTCAAGAACCTGGACGAGTTCGGACTGCAGGTACTGGGCTATATTGCCGAAGACATGAAAGCCGGAGTCCGGGAGCTTCGGCAGATGGCGGATTCCTCCGAACAGGCCTCCCACGACACCGTTGCGTTCGTGTACCGCTACTTCCTGTCGAACCCGGCCGCGACCACCGTGGCGGTGCGGGAACTTCACGGCCCTTCGCCGGCGCTGCGCCGGGCTCTGGAATCGCAACTGGAAGCCAGCGCCCGGGAAATGGCGGAGGATATTATCGAGCGACAATTGGTCAGTGCCGTGCCGCCGGAGACTGTTCATGAAATTTCCCGTATGACCATCCGCTACATCCTCTTCCGGGCCATGGATTACGTCGAGAAACCGGCACAGCGGGAAACCATCCAGACCGAAACCGAGCACTTCATCAACCGTCAGTTCCGGGGCGCTATGCTGGACCACCTGTCCCAGACGGACGTCGAGCGCCTTGCTCTGAAACACACCTGATACGCTTTCGAAACCTCCGGTTTACGGGCAGATCTGGCAGCCTGCACTAGTATGTAGGTATCCAGGCATCTGATTGATCGGGAAATCCGGAGGTACACCAATAATGAAAATCGGTATCCCCAAGGAAATTTTCGAGGACGAACGGCGGGTGGCCGCTACGCCACCCTCTGTTCACAAACTGATCGGACTCGGTTACGAAGTCATCGTCGAAGGCGGCGCCGGCGAGGCCGCGAACTATTCCGATGCCGCCTATGAAAAAGTAGGGGCAGCCATCGCAGCGGACACCGGCTCGCTGTGGAAAGAAGCCGATTTCATCCTGAAAGTCCGGGCACCGATGGAGAACCCGGCGCTGGGCAAACACGAAGCGGATCTGATGAAAGAGGGTGCGTTTCTGGTCAGCTACATCTGGCCGGCTCAGAATCCGGAACTGCTCGAGAAGCTGGCCGCCAGAAAGATCACGTCCTTCGCCATCGACAGCCTGCCCCGCATCAGCCGCGCCCAGAAAATGGACGCCCTCAGCGCCATGGCCAACATTGCCGGCTATCGGGCGGTGATCGAGGCGGCGAACCACTTCGGGCGTTTCTTTACCGGTCAGGTAACCGCCGCAGGCAAGGTGCCCCCGGCGAAGATCATGGTCATTGGTGCCGGGGTGGCAGGCCTCGCGGCGATTGGCGCCGCCAACAGCATGGGTGCCATCGTTCGGGCTTTCGATACTCGGCTGGAGGTAAAGGAACAGGTCGAGAGCATGGGGGCCGAGTTCCTGGTGCTGGACTTCGAGAACGAGGATGGTAGCGGCAGCGGTGGTTACGCCAAACAGATGAGTGACGAGTTCATCAAGGCGGAGATGGCACTGTTTGCGGAGCAGGCGAAAGAGGTGGATATCATCATAACCACTGCCCTGATTCCCGGAAAACCGGCACCAAAACTGATCACCGCCGATATGGTGAAATCCATGAAGCCTGGCAGCGTCATTGTGGATCTGGCCTCCGAGCGCGGCGGCAACTGCGAACTCACCGAACCCGGCAAGGTGGCGCATCATCATGGCGTCACCCTGATCGGCTACACCGACCTGCCCAGCCGCATGGCCAAGGTGGCCAGTGAGCTCTACGCCACCAACCTGGTGCACCTGCTCACCGAGCTCACACCGGAAAAAGACGGCAAGCCACTGGTGAACATGGAAGACGAGGTCATCCGTGGCCTGACGGTGGTTCACGAGGACGACATCACCTGGCCACCACCGAAACCGGAATCGCCGGTCAGCCCCAAACCCGCACCGGGCACCGAGGAGCCTTCAGCCGAAGCAAAAGCGGCCGCCAAGAAGGACGCTGACCGCCGCAGCCTGATCGGCAAGGGCGCGTTGTTCGTGGTCACGGCCCTGGCGCTCTACGGAGTCGGCGCCCACGCGCCGGAAAGCTTCCTGCAACACTTCACCGTGTTCGTGCTGGCCTGCTTTATTGGCTGGCAGGTGATCTGGAATGTAACCCCTTCCCTGCATACCCCCCTGATGAGCGTCACCAACGCCATCAGCGGCATCATCGTGATCGGCGCCATTCTGCATCTGGCCCAGGCGGAGAACATTGCCGTTGGCATTATGGCGTTTGTCGCGGTGCTGATTGCCAGCATCAACGTAGGTGGTGGCTTCCGGGTCACCCATCGCATGCTCAAAATGTTCCGCAAGTAGGAGGCGCCCGATATGAGCACAGGATTGGTGAGCGTGGCCTACGTGGTCGCAAGTATCTTGTTTATTCTCAGCCTGGGTGGCCTCAGCCACCAGGAATCCGCCCGTAGGGGCAACCTCTACGGCGTCGCCGGCATTATCATTGCGGTGGGGGCCACTCTGGCCAGCGTGGACGGAGGCATCACCGCCATCATCATTGCCGTGCTGCTCGGTGCCGGCATCGGTATTCCCATCGCCAACAAGGTGGAAATGACCCAGATGCCGCAGCTGGTGGCGCTGCTCCACAGCTTTGTGGGTCTGGCGGCGGTGCTGGTGGGCTTTTCCGGCTACATCGAGCCGTTGATTGCGACCTCCGGTACCGAGCACACCATCAAGCTGGTGGAGGTGTTTGTCGGCATCTTTATCGGTGCAGTGACCTTCACCGGCTCACTGGTGGCCTGCGGCAAACTGGACGGCCGAATCGACAGCAAGGCGCTGACCCTGCCCGGCCGGCACCTGATGAACCTGGCAGCGATCATTGTCTGCGTCTTGCTGGGGGCCTGGTTCCTCGGCACCGAAAGCATGGCCCTGGGTATTGTGGCCCTGATCCTGATGACCGCCATTGCCTCGGTCCTCGGCATTCACCTGATTATGGCGATTGGCGGCGCCGACATGCCGGTGGTGGTGTCGATGCTGAACAGTTACTCCGGATGGGCAGCCGCTTCCATCGGTTTCATGCTGGGCAACGACCTGTTGATTGTTGTTGGTGCCCTGGTGGGCAGCAGCGGTGCCATTCTGAGCTACATCATGTGCAAGGCCATGAACCGGTCATTCATCAGCGTGATCCTGGGTGGCTTCGGCCAGACCAGCAGCAGTTCGGCGGCCGCCGATGCCGACCAGACAGTGCACGAATCCAGTGTCGATGATGTCTGTGAGGAGCTGCGCAACGCCGAGTCGGTGATTATTGTTCCCGGTTACGGTATGGCGGTGGCCCAGGCCCAGAATGGCGTCAGCGAGATGACGAAAATCCTGCGGGATCGGGGCGTGAACGTGCGTTTCGGCATCCACCCGGTGGCGGGCCGCCTGCCGGGGCACATGAACGTGTTGCTGGCGGAAGCCCACGTGCCCTACGACATCGTGCTGGAAATGGACGAGATCAACGCCGATTTCCCGGACACCGATGTGGTACTGGTGATCGGTGCCAACGACACGGTGAACCCGGCCGCCGCCGAAGACCCGGGCAGCCCGATTGCCGGCATGCCGGTGCTCGAGGTCTGGAAGGCCCGGCAGGTGGTTGTCCTCAAGCGGGGCATGGCCACCGGTTATTCCGGGGTGGAGAACCCGCTGTTCTTCAAGGACAACGCCCGGATGCTGTTCGGCGATGCCAAGGAAAGCATTGATAAACTGGTCAGCGGGTTGCGGGGCTGAGGCCAGCCCCGCCCCCGTATTCACAGGGACTTATTCAGTGGTGTTGTACACGTAGGACGACACCGTCCCGTCCTGGTTGAACCGCACCACCAGGTCGGTGGTTTCCGCATCACCGAAGGCAGACCACTTGTACTTGCCATAGGTCCAGGTGCGCTTGCCGTCTTCAACACCGGTGCGCCAGGGTTCGCCGAACAGTTCCTGGATGTCCGACCGGGTGGTCTCGCCGATGCGGATCTGGTCGACGTTATGGGTCGGGAAATCCTGGCCGACGGTGGCGCAGCCAACCAGGGTTGCTATCAGGATGGCCAATGCCATGGTTTTGAGCGACTGAAACGCAGTCATTATGAGCTCCCTGTTTTCTTCTGAATTTCCCTAATCTTAGCTGTTATCTCGAAGGACGCGATTACGGGGCTGACAGGTTCAGGCTCACCGCTCAGCCACAAAAAAGCCGCAGGCCTTTCGACGCTGCGGCACAGTGGGATCGAAGGGTCGATCAGTAAAGCTTGGCGAGGGACTTCTTGGCGAAGGATTCCACTTCCTCGAGGCGGCCTTCCTTCACCTTGACCAGCCATTCCGGGTCTTGCAGCAAGGCCCGGCCGACGGCGATCAGCTCGAACTCGTGGTTGTTCATGCGCTCGACCAGCTCGTCGATGCCGGCCTTTTCCACCGCTTCTTTCTTGCTGGCGAAGGTGCCGCTGATGAAATCTTCGGTGAGGCCAACGCTGCCGACGGACATGGTGGGCTTGCCGGACAGCTTCTGGGTCCAGCCGGCCAGGTTGAGATTGGAGCCTTCAAACTCCGGCTCCCAGAACCGACGGGTGGACGCGTGGAAAATGTCCACACCGGCTTCCACCAGCGGCTTCAGGAAACGCTCCAGTTCTTCCGGGCTGTTGACCAGCCTGGCTTCGTAATCCTGCTGCTTCCACTGGGAAAAACGCAGCATGATCGGGAAATCCGGGCCGACGCGGTGGCGGACTTCCTCAACGATCTCCACCACAAAGCGCAGGCGGTTTTCCAGGCTGCCGCCGTACTCGTCGTCCCGCTGGTTGGTGCCTTCCCACAGGAACTGGTCCAGCAAGTAACCGTGGGCACCGTGGATCTCGACCCCGTCAAAACCCAGTGCCTTGGCATCCTGGGCGGCATCGCCGAAGGCCTGGATGACATCCTGGATGTCTTCCTTGCTCATGGCCTTGCCGTTGGGCTTGCCCGGTGCGAACAGGCCGGAGGGGCTGTAACCGGGAACAGACGGATCCGGGTCGGTGCCTTCCTTGCGTACGGCGCCTACGTGCCACAGCTGCGGGAAAATGGCGCCGCCGGCCTCGTGTACGGCATCCGCCACCTGCTTCCAGCCGGCCAGGGCTTCTTCGCCATGGAACGCCGGCACATTGGGGTAGCCGTTCGCCGCCGCATGGTTGACGGTGGTGCCTTCGGTAATGATCAGGCCAACACCGGCCTCGGCACGACGGCGGTAATAAGCGACGACATCCTCACCCGGAACACCCTTGGGGGAGAAATTACGGGTCATGGGAGCCATGGCCACGCGGTTGCGCAGCTTGAGGTTGTGGATTTCAAACGGTTCAAACAAAGGACCCAGGTTCATGCTCATGGTAATGTGCAACCTCATTAATTTGGTTTCGTAAAGCAACCCTATTCAATCTGGTTTTAAGATGCAACCCTATTCGGTACACTCCCCTACATGGCCAGAAAACGTTTTGATGATTCCCAGTGCTCCGTCGCCCGCGCCCTCAATGAAGTGGGTGACTGGTGGTCGTTATTGATCGTGCTGCAGGCGATGTACGGTACCCGCCGCTTCGTCGACTTTCAGCAGGAGCTGGGCATCGCCAAGAACATCCTCTGTGACCGCCTCGCCCGCCTGGTTGATAACGGGGTGCTGCGCAAGGTGGACGTGGGTGAACACGGTTCCCGCTTCGAATACCGGCTCACCGAAAAAGGCCGGGACCTGTTCCCGGTGGTGATCGCCCTGCGCCAGTGGGGCGACAAGTGGAATCCGGCCCCGGATCAGGGCCCTCTGGACCTGCGCGACCGTGCCACCGGACGGCCTATCCAGGACGTTGAGGTCCGGGATGCGGACGGGCAACCGCTGAGCATCCGTGACGTGTTTGTGCCGGACGAGAACCTGCCGGCAGGCAAAAAGAACTCGGCCTGACCATACGCAGCGCCCGCAGGTACGCATTTTCTTGAGTTGGATCAATCCGCCACTCAAAGCATCCCCATCCCCTGACGAATCTTGCGCTATATCAAGTTTCACTTCGCCGCTGTCATTAATCTGAAGCCATCGACGATTTGCATAAAGGAGATGGCTTATGTCCCGTTCTTTCAAACTTGGTGTACTGGCGGCTGCTGTTATGGCGGCTGCCCCGATGGCGCAGGCTTATGAAGCTGGTGATTTCATTGGACGTGCCGGTGCCGTAACGGTTGATCCTGATTCTTCCAGCAGTGATCTGAATTCCAATGCCGTTGGCACCCTTACTGGCGCGAAAGTGAGTGTCGACTCTAACACCCAACTGGGCCTTACTGTGAGCTACATGCTTACAGATCAGATCGCGCTCGGTGTATTGGCAGCGACGCCGTTCAAGCACGACATCGAAGGCGATGGTGGACTGAGTGGTGCCGGCAAATTAGGTGAAACCAAGCACCTGCCGCCGACTGTTACCCTGCAGTTCTTCCCGATGCCCAGCAACAGCAAGTTTCAGCCATATGCCGGTGTGGGCTTCAATTACACAAACTTTTTCGAAGAAAAGACCACCAGCACTCTCACTGATACCTATGATGCGGTTGCACAAGCCAACCTGGGTACTCCGGCCGGCACTATCGACCGTACCGATTTGTCACTCGATGACAGTTTTGGCCTCGCCGCTGAAATCGGCATGGATTACATGATCACCGATAATATCGGTCTGAACGCCGCCGTCTGGTGGGCTGACATCGATACTGAAGCTACTATCGGCGCTTATACCGCAGATGGTACCAAGGCCGACACCAGCACCATCGACGTCGACATCGACCCCTGGGTCTACATGGTAGGCGTTTCCTACAAATTCTGATCCCCGTGCCCTCCGGCAGCCTCATGGTCTGTGGGCTGCCGTAAGGTGCGTTCTCCTGTGCGGGGCTCTGCCCCGCTTTTTTGTGCCCGGAATAAGCTCGTCCCTGAGCCGGTTCTGGATCCAGTAACCTTCAACCCCTATTCAACGACATCAACCATGAAGTTCGCCGAGGCCAGCACCTCCGCAGGTGGCGGGTTGATGCTAGCGATGGTCTCGAACTCCCGAATCCAGGGGTGCTCGCCATGGGCCGCATCGACAAAGGTGGGGCGAATGCTCTGGTAATACAGGGTGGACTCCACACTGAACGGGGGTTCTGCCGTCTCCGAGACTGGCAACCGGTAGGTAATGGTGTCCTGGCCGGCGTTGTTCAGGTTGAAATTGTCGTCACCTTCCACACCTCCCGGCAATACCTCCGGCGGCACGGAACCAATATCGAATCCGCTCGGCGGGATGCGATTGTCCTTGAGTCTGTCAGCCGCATACAGCAGAACATGGGTGATGGCACCGGTACTGGAACCCATCACCACTTCATAGATGGGAATGTCCTCCGGCGCTGTTACCAGGTTGATATGCTCCTGGAAGCAGGCCGAGGATTCGAAATCCGCCGGTTTCTTGATCGCCATACACCGATCGGATGTAAAAGCCGCATCTACAGACAGCTGATAATTCTCATCCGGGAAGCCACTATCAAAAATGACCACCCCCTTACTGTCGGTGACCCGGGTAGCGACCCAGATACGACGGGAAGGAAAACTGGTGGGGAGCTTGTGGCCCGCTTTATTGATGATCGTCAGATCAAATGTGAGTGCACCACCGGAGAAATCCTGATTGGCTACCAGCAGATCCGCCGAAGTTTTGAGGAGATCGCGAGTCAGTTCAGCGGTGGTGGTAAACTCTCCCTCCTCATTGATCTCTGCGCGCCCCAGCTCCTCCCGGAACAATTCCAGGGTTTCCAACAACCAGGTATTGCCTCCGACCATTACATGAGGAAAATAGGGGCTCCGTTCTGGCCAATTCAGGTTAACCCCGCCATTTGCCATGACCGCAATTCGCGTTTGGTAACTGTCGCTTATTTCTTCCCGAGCCATGTGGCACTGCTGACAAGAAACATCAGCGCCCGAGGGCCCCAGGTCACTGTTTTCCCATTCGGTATAAGGCGTCTGTTCCGGGAAAACCTCGCCATTCGGTTCATCCGTCACCATATCCAGTGTCGGAGTGAAAAGCTCATGACAGGAGGCACAGTGGCGTGAATCCGCCATCTGCATACCAAATGCCGGCGTATAGCCGACCTGGTTTTGCATCGCCTGTCCGACAGGGTTCTGATATGGCCCGTAAATGGTAAAGGCATCCGGGTGGTCGGCATCCACAATCTCGAAGTTGCCCGAATTCACATCACCGGACAGCACCGAGTTGGTAATCTGGTGGCAGGCGGTACAGCTGATGCCCTCTCTGGCATGAGGATCTTCCAGCGCCTGATCGGCCCGGTAACAACCGTCTTCGAGAAGACAGGACTCATCCTGCACCAGACTGACCCCGGTCTGGTGGGCGTGGGTTCGCGCCATGGGGCTGTGACAGGTCAGGCAGGTGTCCTCGATAAAACCTGCCAGATGGGGAAAGACTTCGGTTTCATGCATCATGACCGCGCGGAAATAGGGGTCGGTGAAAGCATTCGCCATCACGCTGCTTTTCCAGTCATAGAAGGGACTGATGTCCTCGCCATCCGGCGACGGCTGGTTTTCCGAAACCAGAGGATCGGGTGATCGCATGACGGCGGGGTCATCACCTGGTTGACTGGCGGTATGGCACTGACCGCAGTCGGCTGCCGCTATGAAAACTCCCGTCTGCTCCCAGTGTTCGATTTGCGTGGTTAGAGACGGAAGTACGGGGTCATCGTCACCGGTATCCGTGTCTCCGGAACTTCCCCCACCTCCGTCGCTACAGCCTGCAAGCGCAATAACGAATACTGCGACACTATGTCGCACCCATCCCGATACAGCGGCACCATTTGTGTTCATGCTGCTATCCCTCTGAGTGTGAGTCCCTTTATTG
>NZ_JAWLHI010000009.1:0-75520 GCF_041690455.1 Marinobacter sp. | reverse complement strand
AACCATTTTCTTCAAAGCTTTCAAGCAGTTACTCCTTCGGGCCGCCGCTGCGTCAGTGGCTTGTCCCTCAGAAGTGGTGCGCATTCTACAGCCCTCAGGGAAACTGTCAACGACCAATTTCGGTTTATTTTCCCGGGCTTCGGTTTCCACCTATTCGACCGGTCAAACGCCGATCAGTTCGTTCAAAAACTATACTAAAAGCGCACCACTCAGCCAATACCCGGAGGAACGCAATTCTCCCGTGTGAAAATCAGACCTCTACCTTTACAGCAGCGGCAGCATTACGAGCCTTCGCCCTTGCCTCTTCTATCGACTCTCCCCGGGCCAATGCCACCCCCATCCGACGCCTTCCTTTAAGCTCGGGCTTACCGAACAGGCGCAACTGGGTATCCGGCTCAGTCAAAGCAGATTGCAAATCAGTATATGCCACCTCCCCGGAATCACCTTCCGGGAGAATGACCGCCGACGCGCTCGGGCCATTCTGGCGGATGGCAGGAATCGGCAGACCAAGAATCGCTCGAGCGTGAAGCGCGAACTCCGACAAGTCCTGGCAAACCAGCGTTACCAGACCGGTATCGTGCGGACGCGGTGACACTTCGGAGAACCAGACGTCGTCTCCCTTAACAAACAGCTCGACACCATATATGCCGTAACCTCCGAGATCTTCAACCACCGCGGCGGCGATCTCACGGGAACGCTCCAGCGCCCTGGCCGACATTGGCTGGGGTTGCCAGGACTCCCGGTAGTCGCCGTCCTCCTGGCGATGGCCAATCGGCTCGCAGAAGGAGACCCCATCCCGATGACGTACGGTCAGCAGGGTGATCTCATAGTCGAAGTCCACAAAACCCTCAACAATCACCCGCCCCTTGCCGGCGCGTCCCCCGCTTTGCGCGTACTCCCAGGCTGCCTCGATATCACCCTCGGCCTTGACCGTACTCTGCCCTTTACCGGAGGAGCTCATCACCGGCTTGACCACCAGGGGCAAACCAACCTCCCCTACAGCCGCCAGGTACTCTTCCTTGTTACCGGCAAAACGGTAGGGAGACGTGGACAGGCCGAGCTCTTCTGCCGCCAGCCGACGGATTCCTTCCCGGTTCATGGTCAGGTTCACGGCCCGGGCTGTCGGGATAACCCGGTAACCCTCTTCCTCCAGCTTCACCAGCTCCGGAGTGGCGATCGCCTCGATTTCCGGAACAATGAGGTCCGGCTTCTCCTGCTCGATTACCGAACGCAGCGCCGCAGCATCAAGCATATCGATCACATGGGAACGATGAGCAACCTGCATCGCCGGCGCGTTGGCATAGCGATCAACCGCAATCACTTCCACGCCATAGCGCTGCAACTCGATGACCACTTCCTTGCCAAGTTCACCGGAGCCGCAGAACAGCACCTTGAAGGCATTACTCTTTAAAGGGGTACCGATACGTACCGAGTTGTTATCTGTCATGTCAGAGGGCCACCTTTTGTTCTCTCTTTGCCACCTCGCGCAGGACTTCCCTTCGTTCGTCATTACTCATCTGGGTCCAGCGCAGGATTTCATCTCCGGTACGATGACATCCGATACAGACATCGTTCTCGTCCAGGGCACACACGCTCACGCAGGGTGAGCGGACTTTATCGGATACATTCATTTATCGGGGTCGCAGGCTGTCAGTTGTTGAATGTAGCGGGCACCATTCTCGACGTAATGGGCGGCGCTCATCTCCAGCATTTTCTTCTGGTTGTCGTTCAGCTCACGTTTGATCTTGCCGGGAGAGCCGACCACCATGGAGCCGTCCGGGATCTCCATACCCTCCGGAATCAGGGTATTGGCACCGATCAGGCAATGCTTGCCGATTTTGGCACCGTTCAGCACAACGGCGTTGATTCCGATCAGAGAATAGTCGCCGATCTCGCATCCGTGAAGCATCACCTTGTGGCCAACCGTCACCCCACGCCCGAGGGTCAGAGGAATCCCGGGATCGGTATGAAGCACCGAGCCATCCTGAACATTGGTTTCCGGGCCGATGGTGATCAGTTCGTTGTCACCGCGGATAACCACGTTGTACCAGACACTGCTCTTTTCCATCAGCTTGACGTTGCCGATCACGGTCGCATTGTGGGCAACAAACTGGCTGTCGCCTTCCAGCTTCGGCCTGCGATCTCCAAGCTCGTAAAACATGTCAGCCTCCTTCAGGGGGTTCCAGCAAATCAATCCGGGCATCGTACACCGCGTTCAGGAAGTCAACCAGAACCACGGCGGAAAGCCCCCAAATCTGGAAACGCTCCCAGCGATAGCAGGGAACATAGAAAGTATTGTTGAGAAAACTGAGTGCATCGGTGCGTTCCCGGCGGTCTTCCAGGAAAAACGACAGGGGAACCCGAAATACACATTCTATTTCCGCCGGGTTGGGTTCGAGAGAGTGATCAGCGGGCACCACCCCAACGTAGGGAGTCACCAGGATGCCATAGCGGGACATGACCTGGCTCAGCGGGGCGATCACCTCCACCTGGTCCGGCGGCAGACCGATTTCCTCGTGGGTTTCCCGCAGCGCCGTCGCCGCGAGGGACGGATCTCCGGGATCCCGCTTGCCACCCGGATAGGCCACCTGCCCCCGATGGGTGCTCAGGTTGGCGGAACGGAGCGTAAATACCATTTCCGGGTTGCGGGGATCATCGGTAATCGGCACCAGGATCCCGGCTTCGGGATAATCAAGGGCGAGCTGCTGTGGAGCATAACCAGCCAGTCGCTCGGTGAGGAAATCTCGCAAATCTGGTCTCCCGGGAACTTCTTTCTGTTAGGTGAGACAGCAGCAGTCGGTATCGTTAAACTGACTACCAAAACCAATTCAGTATACGGGGAAAATCATGAAGTACTGCAGCACATGCGGCCATCCGGTGGAACAACGCATCCCCGAAGGCGATAACCGGCACCGCTATGTCTGTGTCAGCTGCGAGACCATACATTACCAGAACCCGCGGATTATCGCCGGCACGGTTCCGGTGTGGGAAGGCAGAATTCTGCTGTGCAAACGCGCCATCGAACCGAGGTACGGGTACTGGACCCTTCCCGCCGGATTCATGGAGAACGCCGAAACCACCATTGAGGCCGCAGCGCGAGAAACCCGTGAAGAGGCGCTGGCCGAAGTGGATATCCATGGCCTGTTCTCCATCATTGATGTGCCCCACATCAACCAGGTGCACATGTTTTACCGGGCCACCCTTATCGAGGGACGGTTTGGCGCCGGGGAGGAATCCCTGGAGTCGAAATTGTTTGAGGTAGAGGACATCCCCTGGGATGAAATCTCTTTCCCGACCGTCCGTAAAACCCTGGAACTGTTCCTCGAAGACATGAAGACAGAAAACTACCAGGTTCACCTCAAGGACATCCGGCGCCCGATGTCGGCCAAAAGCAAGGCCTGATCAGAAATCCTCGATTCGGAAGATCTCATAGGCAGGCTCCTCATAGGGATGAGCCTGCTTGAGCGCCTTCAGCGCGTCATGAATCAGACTGTCCTCGCATACCAGCTCCACCTTGAACTCATCCACCACCTCTACTTCCCCCTGCGAGCCAAGATAGGGATCACTCCCTTCCAGGGGGCGGAACTGACCCTGCCCCCGGCACTGCCAGGCACAACTGTCGTAGTCGCCGATTCGTCCTGCCCCGGCAGTGAATAATGCCTGCTTGGTTTGCTCAAGGTGAGATTCCGGAACGAAATAACACATCTTGTACATGAAACCTCCTGCAAGATCGGATATTTTTTGTACAGATTAATAGCTTAGAAACTTACCCACAGAATCTGTGGATAACTCTGGGGAAAGTTTTTGGGAACATGCCCCGAACCCCCATGATTACTGGACTCCACTCAAATTGGCGACAAAATGGCCCAACCAATAAATTCGTTATATTTCAGTAGGTTATAATATCCGGCCAATTATTGAACCAATTTCCCGGGTTTTGTGCACAGATCACACAACGAAGCACCAGGAGTGTGCATAAAATTATTGAGTCAAGGGGATTTTTGCAAAATCCGGGACATTTTTTCCTTGATAACCGCTCTGAAAAGGAGCATAGGCCAAAACAAAAAAGCCGGCGCCGGAAAGTACTCCCAGGGAGCATCTCCAACACCGGCTTCCGGTTCAGTATCGTTTACCCGAACCAGCGCCTTGCATTACGGAACATCCGCAGCCAGGGACCATCTTCCTGCCAGCCTTCCGGACGCCAGGAATGCTGAACGGCACGGAAGACCCGCTCCGGGTGCGGCATCATGATGGTGACGCGTCCATCGCGGGTGGTAACGCCGGTGATACCTTCCTCGGAGCCATTCGGGTTGTATGGATAACGGGTGGTTACCTGGCCCCGGTTATCGACGTAGCGCAAGGCCACCAGTTCGTTCTCGGACAATGCCGCGGCAGACGCACCGGAGGCGAACTCGACCCGGCCCTCACCATGGGCGACGGCGATCGGCATCCGGGAACCGGCCATACCGTCCAGGAACGCGGAGGGTGAGGAGGCAACCTCAACCATCACCAACCGGGCCTCGAACTGTTCGGACTGGTTACGCACGAAGCGCGGCCAGCCCTCACTGCCCGGAATCAGCTCGTGAAGATTGGACAGCATCTGGCAGCCGTTACAGACGCCCAGCGCGAGCGTATCCTGGCGGTTGAAGAAATGGGCGAACTGATCCCGGACCCGATCGCTGAACAGGATGGACTTGGCCCAACCCTCGCCGGCCCCCAGGACATCACCATAGGAAAAACCACCACAAGCGACCAGGCTGTTGAATCGGTCCAGGGTCACGCGCCCGGCGAGCAGGTCACTCATGTGCACATCAACCGCCTCAAAACCGGCACGGTCGAAGGCAGCCGCCATCTCCACCTGGCCGTTCACGCCTTGCTCGCGCATGACCGCGACTTTCGGGCGTGCACCGGTATTGATATAAGGCGCAGCAACGTCTTCGTTGATGTCAAAGTTCAGATCAACGTGCAGACCCGGGTCTTCCGCATCCAGCAGGTTATCGAATTCCTCCTGCGCGCAGTCGGCGTTATCCCTGAGGGACTGGATCCGGTAGCTGGTCTCCGCCCACAGGCGCTGGAGCTCAACCCGCGGCTCGTCCACCACCTTATCGCCCTCGAAGCTCAGGCGCAGGCGATCGTCATTATTCAGGGTGCCGATCACACTGGTGTGATCGCCAAGCCCGGCACCGGAGAACTGCTGGAGTACAAACCCTGTGTCTTCACGGCGAACCTGGATGACCGCACCCAGTTCCTCGTTGAACAGCTCTCGGGCGAACTGGGAGGTATCTTCCGCCAGGCCATCCAGCTTGATATCCACACCGGTACGGCCGGCAAAACACATTTCCGCCAGGGTGACGAACAGGCCGCCATCGGAACGGTCGTGATAGGCGAGCAGCTTGCCATCCGCGTTCAGGCCCTGAATGACTGCGAAGAACGCCTTGATGTCTTCCGGGTCATCCAGATCCGGCGCCACCGCTCCCACATGGCGATACACCTGCGCCAGGGCGGAGCCGCCAAGGCGGTTCTGGCCGGCGGCGAGATCCACCAGGATCAGGTCGGTTTCGCCGGCATCGGTGGCCAGCTCAGGCGTCAGGGTACGGGCAACGTCGGTCACCGGTGCGAAACCGCTGATGATCAGGGAAAGCGGTGCGGTCACACTCTTCTGCTCACCGCTCTCCTCTTCCCAGGTGGTCTTCATGGACATGGAGTCCTTGCCAACCGGGATGGTGATACCCAGCGCCGGGCACAGCTCCATGCCCACCGCACGCACGGTTTCATACAGGTTTTCGTCCTCACCCGGGTGGCCTGCTGCGGCCATCCAGTTCGCGGACAAGCGAATATCGGACAGATTGGCAATCGGCGCCGCGGCCAGGTTGGTGATCACCTCGCCCACCGCCATACGGCCGGATGCAGGCGCATCAATGACTGCAACCGGAGTGCGTTCGCCCATGGCCATGGCTTCGCCGGTGCGTACGTCGAAGGAACTCGCGGTTACCGCAACATCGCTCACCGGCACCTGCCAGGGACCAACCATCTGATCGCGGGCCACCAGGCCGGTAATGGTCCGGTCACCAATGGTGATCAGGAAGCTCTTGGAGCCTACAGACGGCAGGCGGAGCACCCGGCGGATGGCATCGTTCACATCGATTTTGGTGGAATCGAAAATCGGCTTGGTGAACGAGGAGCGGCTGACGCTCCGGTGCATACGGGGCGGCTTGCCGAACAAGACTTCCATCGGCAGGTCCACAGGCTTGTCGTCAAAATACGAATCGCCAAGTTCCAGGTGATGCTCTTCGGTGGCCTCGCCAATGACGGCGTAAGGGCAACGCTCGCGACGACACAGTGCGTCGAACAGATCCAGGTTTTCCGGCGCAACCGCCATCACGTAACGTTCCTGGGACTCGTTGCACCAGATCTCCAGCGGGGACATGCCCGGCTCATCACTGGGAATGTCACGGAGCTCGAATTTGCCGCCACGGCCACCGTCCTTGACCAGCTCAGGCATGGCGTTGGAGAGACCGCCGGCGCCGACATCGTGGATGAAGCAGATTGGGTTTTTGTCACCCATCTGCCAGCAGCGATCAATCACCTCCTGGCAGCGGCGCTCCATTTCCGGGTTGTCCCGCTGTACCGAGGCGAAATCCAGGTTCTCGTTACTGGAGCCGGAATCCATGGACGAGGCAGCACCACCGCCCAGGCCGATCAGCATCGACGGGCCACCCAGCACGATCAGCTTGGCGCCAACCGGAATATTGCCTTTCTCCACATGCTGCTCACGAATATTGCCGAGACCGCCGGCAATCATGATCGGCTTGTGGTAACCGCGCACTTCCTCACCGGCCGGACCCGGCACCTTCTCCTCGAAGGTGCGGAAATAGCCGGCCAGGTTCGGGCGGCCGAACTCGTTGTTGAACGAGGCACCGCCAATCGGACCCTCGATCATGATATCCAGCGCCGAGGCGATCCGGTCCGGCTTGCCGTAGCCAATCTCCCAGGGCTGGGGGTCGTCCGGCAGGTTCAGGTTGGACACGGTGAACCCGGTCAGACCTGCCTTCGGCTTGGAGCCACGACCGGTGGCGCCCTCGTCACGGATCTCGCCGCCGGAGCCGGTGGCAGAACCCGCCGCCGGCGCGATGGCCGTCGGGTGGTTATGGGTTTCTACCTTCATCAGGATGTGGATGTCTTCCTCGTTGTAACCGTAGACACCGGTCTCGGGATCCGGGAAGAAACGGCCGCCACGGCTGCCACGGATAACGGATGCGTTGTCCTTGTAGGCGGACAGCACACCCTCGCTGTTCATCTCATAAGTGTTACGGATCATCGCAAACAGCGACTTTTCCTGACCTTCGCCATCGATATCCCAGGACGCATTGAAGATCTTGTGACGACAATGCTCGGAATTGGCCTGGGCGAACATCATCAACTCAACGTCGGTCGGGTCACGCTGTAGATCGGTGAAAGATTTCACCAGGTAATCAATCTCGTCATCCGCCAGCGCAAGCCCCAGATCCCGGTTGGCTTTGACCAGGGCATCACGGCCACCTGCCAGAACCGGTACGCGGCCCAGAGTACGCGGCTCTTCGTGGCTGAACAGCAGTTCAGCACCGCCCATTTCATGGAAAACCTTCTGGGTCATCCGGTCGTGCAGCAACGCAGCGATCTTTTCACGCTGGTCCAGGCCAAGTTTCTTCGTGGCCCGGATGTAATAGGCGACGCCCCGTTCGATACGATGGATTTGGCGCAGTCCGCAGTTGCGGGCGATGTCTGTCGCCTTGCTCGACCAGGGAGACAGGGTGCCGGGTCTCGGTACTACCAGGAACAGAACACCATCCGGCTCCTCGACCGGAACACTGGGGCCATAGACCAGAAGGCGGTCGAGAATGGCCTGCTCGGAATCGGAGAGGTCAAATTCCAGGTCCACGAAGTGCATGAACTCTGCATAGACGTGTTTGACTTCAGGAACAATCTCCTGAAGTCGGGCATGCAGTTTGCGGGAGCGGAAAGGCGAAAGCGCGGGTGCGCCGCGAAGTTCAAGCATGATATCAACCTGTATCGCGCGAAAAGAGGAAGTCCGGTGCTATTTGAAAGGCCGCAATGATACTTGAAAGCGCACCGAGGTTACAGCGCCGCTGCGGTTATTCCGGACTGTAAAATTGACATTATTTTGCACATTAATTGAGCAACTTTATTGACCATCCGTGGCGAGGCGGGGATCATGGTTAGCGTGGCAATGGACGCTACGCACAGCATGACAAAGGAATACGCTCGGGTTTCATGAGCGTATCTGGCTGATACAGCTGCAACGGAGACCAGGGATTTGTCCAGATTTTTCAATCACCTCGGCGCCTTCCCGGCGCATTTTGTGTTTCTGTTAGGAGCCTCCCTGGCTCTGACGGGATGCTCGCGCCCGAGTACCGTCCAGGAAGTCCAGAACGAAGGTGTTCTTCACGTTATTACCCGGGTTGCTCCGTCCATGTATTTCGAAGGGCGCGAAGGGGCAACCGGCTATGACTACGAGCTCGTGAAGCGGTTCGCTGACGAGATCGGTGTCGAACTGAAGGTCCGCGTTGCCGAGGACAACACGGAAATCCTGTCGGTGCTGGAGCGCAACTTTGCCCACATCGGCATGGCCGGCGTGTCTCTGCAGCCGGACTTCGAGGACAAGTACGAGGCCATTCCCACCGGGATCCAGGCCCAGTCCGTGGTGGTTTATCACCGGGACATGGAGCACCCGGAATCCCTGGAAGCCCTCGCCGGGCAAACCCTCCATCTTGTTGCCGACAGCGATCACGAAGACCTGCTGGAAGCCTCGGCTGCAGATGCGGACATTTCCTGGGAGGTTCATCCGGGCCTGGATGCGCCGGGCGTTCTGGCGCGAGTCGAGAGTGGCGAGTTCCCGTTCGCCGTGGTGTCCTCCAACGAGCTGGAGCTCAACCACGTTTTCTACCCGCACGTAAACGAGGCTTTCGGCCTTGGCGAACCCAGGGAACTGGTATGGCTGTTTCCGAAGAAGCAGGACGGGACTCTAGCGCAGGCTGCCGGCGAGTTTCTCCAGCGCCTGGAAAATGACGGCGTACTGGCACAGTTGTCCGAGCGCTTCTACGGGCACCTGGACCGGCTGAACTACGTGGGTGCCCGGACCTTCATGCACCATGTGGAAAACCGGCTGCCGAAATACGAAAAACTGTTCCGGAACTATGCCAGGGACTTCAGTATGGACTGGCGCCTGCTCGCAGCCATCGGCTACCAGGAGTCACACTGGCGGCCGAACGCGGTCTCACCGACCGGTGTCCGCGGCCTGATGATGCTGACCCGCAACACCGCAAGCTACGTTGGCATCAACAACCGGCTGGACGCGGAGGAAAGCATTCACGGCGGTGCCAAATACTTCCAGATGGTCCACGACAAGATACCGGAGAGGATACCCGAACCGGACCGGACCTGGTTTGCACTGGCCTCATACAATGTCGGCTTTGGCCACCTGGAAGATGCACGACGGCTGACCGAGAGCGCCGGCAAGGACCCGGACCGCTGGATGGACGTCAAGGAATTCCTGCCGCTGCTGGCCCAGAAGGAGTATTACACCAAGACACGATACGGCTTTGCCCGCGGCCAGGAACCGGTGATCTATGTGCAGAATATCCGCCGCTACTACGACGTGCTGGCCAGGGTGATAACGCCGGCGCCCCCCGCGAAACCGGAAGAACCACAGATCGTGGGAATCGAGCCCGAGAGAGGTTCCGCAGATTCCGGCAGCACCCCGAAAGAGCCGGCCACCTCCGCGCTCAGGGCCAGCCTGCCCAAAGAACTGGGGCTGATCCCACCCACTCTCTGAGGCTTGTGGCGAGTCAGTCCTCCGGGAATTCCCGGGCCTCCAGGGCCCTTTCAACCTGGGAGGCCGAGAACCCGCGGCGATTAAGGAATCTGGCCTGTCTCACCTTGGTATCCCAGTCGTCCTCCAGGTCTGACAGGCCGAACCGCCGCTCCCGTAGCTTGATGGCAACCGCACACCAGTCCTCCTCGGTCATGGCATCGAGGCATTCCGGCGTATGGTGAACGCCCCGTTGCTGCAGCTCGCCAAGAATCCTGAGGGGGCCGTAACCGAGATCCATTCTCTGGCGGGAATAGACATCCGCAAACCGGTGGTCATCAAGCCAGCCCTGTTCCTCATATTCGTCCAGCACCTCCTCGATCAGACCATTCTCGAAGCGGCGCTGCCTGAGTTTCAGGGACAACTCCAGACGGCTGTGTTCACGGCGAGCCAGCAATCTCAGGGCGGCCGCCCGTGTTTTGTATCCCTGATCGTCCTGATTTTCCTGTTTTGCCATTCAGACCCTTTCCGCGAACGCACCCAAAACGCTAGACTAGCGACCGATTTTCAAAGCATAGCGCGGCGAGCCTTTGAAAACCTGAACAGAGGCGTCGCGCTGTGCGTGTACCCGGCCCGACAGGGCCGATGGCCGGTGACGGCACACTTTGCCGGACACCGAGGACTGGTTTCAATCCCAAAGGACACCTTCATGGCCGCATTCATCCAGAAACTGTTCAAATCCCGCAAGTCACCAGAGAATGCCAGAAAACCCCGTAAGGAAGTGCCCGAACAGTCCCAGGTACCCCAGGAAGATTTGCGCGCCGACCAGAGGGAGAGCCAGCTCGGATTACTGAAGGGCTCCCCCTCACAGGAGCAGTTGGCAAAACTCGCCCTGGAGGGTGTGACTGCGGATATTCGCCTGTCCGCCGCCAGGGGCCTGACCGACCCCGACCAACTGCAAAAGGTCCAGAAGCAGGCCAAGGGCCGGGACAAGGGTGTCTACCAGACCGTCAAGCAGGCGCTGCAGGCCCACCGCCAGGACATGGAGCGCCAGGAAAACGTTGCCCGCACCATCACCACACTGATCAATAATGCGCAGGAGCAAGCCCGCAGCGAAGACACCAAGCTTTTTCAGGCGCGGCTGGAAGCACTGACCAACCAGTGGAAGGAACTGGAAAGCCAGGCAACTGCGGAACAAGTGCAGCAGTTCCTCGAGGCCACGCATCGTTGCCGTGAGCGCCTGCAGGAAATGGAGGCAGCCCGCGAGGAAGAGAAGCGTCACGAGAACCAATTCCGTCAGCGGAAGGAAACCCTGGAACTGCTCACTGCCACGCTGGAAGATCTCAAATCCGAGGCCGGTGATTCCCTGCCCTCCCTCTCCTCCCTGGACGCACTCCAGAAAACCCAGGAAAACCGCTGGCTTGAAGCCACCCGGGATACCGAAGTGTCCCGGCAGGAACAAAAGACCTACGAGTCGGCGATGCTGGCCCTGAGAAACTACCTGTCGGCCTTGCGCCGGTTGACCCAGGAGCGTGAACGCATCGGCGAGCTCTCGGCGGTACTGGATTCCGAAGAAACGGTCACCCCGGAACAGCAGGACCAGGCCCGGACCCTGATCCGGGAAATCGACTGGCCCGAGGGATTTCCGAAGCCGGCGCTGCTTGAGCCGGTGCACAAACTGGCCGGCAAGCGCACGGAAAGACCTGAGCAGAACGAGGATCAGGCCGAGCAGAAGATCCGTGTCGACAACTTGAAAACCACCCTGGACAAGCTGGAATCGGCTCTGGAAGCCAAGCAGTTCAGGGAATCCCGGCAACTTCTCAAGACCGCACAGAATCAGTTCCGTGACCTGGACCGGCGCCACGCCAAGCCTTTCCAGGCCAGGATGCAGTTGCTCACCGGCCAGTTCCGGGAACTCAGTGACTGGCAGGGTTTTGCCACCGAACCCAAGCAGATTGCCCTGTGCGAGCAGATGGAGTACCTGGCCGAGCAGCCCATGGAGCCGGAGGCGAAGGCCGAACGCATCAAGGAACTACAAACCGAATGGCGGGAGCTGGGCGGCTCCTCCGACCGGGCCCTCTGGACCCGCTTCAAGACCGCCTCCGACCGCGCCTTCGAACCCTGCAAAGCCTATTTCGAAGCAAAGTCCGGACTCAAGCAGGCCAACCTGGAGAAGCGCCAGGCCATTTGCGCCGAGCTGGAGACCTTCCTCGAGAATGCCGACTGGACCACTATCGACTGGAAAGGTGCCGAGCGTATCCACCAGACCGCCCGGCAGGAGTGGAAGGCCGCCTGGCCGGTGGAGTTCCGTGACAACCGTCCAGTGCAGAAGCGGTTCGATGACCTGCTGAAGCGCCTGGAATCGCCTCTTAACGAGGAGCGCCGGAAGAATGAAGCCCTGAAACAGGCCATCGTTGAAAAGGCCGAGGCGCTGATCGGGCATGAGCCGCTGCAGGAAGCCATGAACGAGGCGAAGTCGCTCCAATCCGAGTGGAAAGCCATCGGCATTACCCGTCACCGCGAGGACCGCAAGCTCTGGCAAGCCTTCCGCAAAGCCTGTGACCAGATCTTTGCCCGCCGGGACGCCCAGCGCGATGCCCGCCAGCAGGCGACCGAAACCGCCGACCGGGCAGCCACCGAGCTTCTCGCGCAGCTGGCCGACGTCACCTCTGACAGCTCCGCCGAGGCCCTTCGGGATGCGCTGGCGAAACTCCGGGAAGTGAAAGGCAACAGCCTCTCCCCGGACGTGAAGGACCAGGTTCAGACAGCGCGACTGCAGTTCCAGCAGGCTCTGGACAGCAAGCTTCTTCAGCAGAAGGTCACCCAATGGCAGGAGCTGGTCAGAGCCCGTGGTAACGGTGGTGTGGCTCCGTCCGATCTTCCCGGTCATTGGCAAGGGCTGGCGTCAAACCAGGCCGGGCTATCCGACCGGGAACTGGTGATCCGCGCGGAAATACTGGTAGGCGCGGAATCCCCGGGCGAAGACCAGCAACGCCGGATGGAAATCCAGGTCCAGCGCCTGTCTGAGGGCATGGGCAACACCGAGCAAACCGGTAACCGCCTCGAAGAGCTCGAGAAACTGGTTGCGCAGTGGTGTTTCCAGCCCTCCGACAGCACTCCGGAGTCCGCGCTCTCGGAACGGCTGAACAACGCCCTTTCCGGTGTTACCGGCCAATAAAAAGCCCCCGCGGCGCTGCCGGCCCAGGGTGTCCTGAGCAATTTCGCCAATGGGATTGGCAGCCCGCGTCATTACCCACCCTACCCTGCAGGGGCTATGGTTAGTCGACTGATAACGATAATCCGACAAAATCATCAGAGGAAAGGTAATGACCACCGAGGCGTATATCTTTGACGCAGTCCGCACCCCCCGGGGCCGCGGCAAGAAAGACGGTTCGCTGCACAGCGTCAAACCCATCACCCTGCTGACCTCAATGCTCCGGTCCCTGCAGGAGCGCAACAGCCTCGACACCACCCAGGTGGATGACATCGTCATGGGTTGCGTCACTGCAGTCGGGGACCAGGGCGCCGACATCGCCAAGACCGCAGCACTGGCGGCTGACTGGGACGAAAAAGTAGCAGGCGTCACCCTCAACCGCTTCTGTGCCTCAGGTCTGGAAGCCGTGAACCTGGCCGCCATGAAAGTGCGCTCCGGCTGGGAGGACCTGGTGGTCGCCGGCGGTGTGGAAGCCATGTCCCGCGTACCCATGGGTTCCGACGGCGGCGCCTGGGCCACTGACCCGGAAACCAACCTGCATACCGGCTTCATGCCCCAGGGCATCGGTGCCGACCTGATCGCCACCATTGAAGGCTTCAGCCGGGAAGATGTGGACGGATTTGCCGTCCGGTCCCAGCAAAAAGCGGCCAACGCCTGGGAAAAGGGTTACTTCAGCAAATCCATCATCCCCATCACCGACCAGAACGGCGTGGTCATCCTGGACCGCGACGAACACGTGCGCGGCAACACCACCCTCGAATCCCTGGCCGGCCTCAGGCCCTCCTTCCAGATGATGGGCGAAATGGGCTTTGACGGCGTCGCCCGTGAAAAATACCACTACGTGGAGAAGATCAACCACGTCCACCACGCCGGCAACTCTTCCGGCATCGTGGACGGCGCAACCGCCATGCTCATCGGCAGCGAAGCCAAGGGCAAGGCCCTGAGCCTGACGCCGCGGGCCCGCATGGTCGCCACCGCAGTCACCAGCACCGACCCGACCATCATGCTGACCGGCCCTGCCCCGGCGGCCCGCAAGGCGCTGGAAAAAGCCGGCATGACCGCAGACCAGATTGACCTGTTTGAAGTGAACGAAGCCTTCGCCTCGGTGGTGATGCGCTTCCAGAGAGAACTCTCGGTTCCGGACGAGAAAGTGAACGTGAACGGGGGCGCCATCGCCATGGGCCACCCGCTGGGTGCAACCGGCGCCATCATCCTCGGCACCCTGCTGGATGAGCTGGAACGCCGCGAGCTGCGCTATGGCCTCGCCACCCTCTGTGTCGGTGGCGGCATGGGCATTGCCACCATCATCGAGCGCGTTTGAACCCACGTTCCATAACAGGAGGACCGAACATGAGTGCCATCAAGTACGACCTGGGTTCAGACCAGATCCTGACCCTCACCATCGACATGCCGAACCAGTCCGCCAACACCATGAATACGGACTTCCGCGCTGGGCTGTCCGAAACCGTTAGCCGGGTAAAGGACGACCTCGACAACATTCGCGGGATCATCATCACCTCGGCCAAGAAAACCTTCTTCGCCGGCGGCGATCTCAAGGAACTGCACAGCGTCACCCGGGACCAGGCCCAGGAATTCGAAGACATGGTCAACGGCCTGAAGTCTGACCTGCGCTTCCTGGAAACCACCGGCAAACCCCTGGTGGCGGCGATCAACGGTACGGCTCTCGGTGGCGGCCTGGAAATCGCCCTGGCCTGCCATCACCGCATTGCCCTGGATGACGACAGCATCCACCTGGGCCTGCCGGAAGTCACCCTGGGCCTGCTGCCCGGTGGCGGTGGCACCCAGCGACTGCCCCGGATGATCGGTCTGGAAGCGGCCTTCCCCTTCCTCATGGAAGGCAAGAAGGTGAACCCCAAAGCCGCCCTCAACGCCGGCATCGTGGATGAACTGGTCAGCGCCCCGGAGGAACTGCTGAGCACCGCCCGGGCCTTTATCGAGGCGCATCCGGAGAAACAGCAGCCCTGGGATCAGAAAGGCTTCAGGTTCCCCGGCGGTGCGCCGCACCACCCGGCCATGGCCCAGAAACTCTCCATTGCCCCGGCCATGCTCAAACAGAAAACCAAAGGCTGTTACCCGGCGCCTGAACGTATCCTGTCTGCCGCCGTGGAAGGCGCGCAGGTGGATTTTGATAATGGCAGCCTGATCGAGACCCGTTATTTCACCGAACTGGTGGTGGGCCAGGTCGCCAAGAACATGACCGGCACCTTCTGGTTCCAGCTCAACGCCATCAAAGCGGGTGGCAGCCGGCCGGACGGCGTTGACCGTGCAACCTTCAGCAAGGTGGGCGTACTGGGGGCCGGCATGATGGGGGCCGGCATTGCCTATGCCACAGCCGTTCGTGGCGTCGACGTTGTGCTCAAGGATGTGTCCGTGGAAAACGCGGAGAAAGGCAAACGCTATTCAGAGCAGCTGCTGGACAAGAAAGTCAGCCGGGGCCGCATGACCGATGAGCAGAAAACCGCCATCCTGGACCGGATCAAGCCAACGGCTTCTGCAGACGATCTTGAGGGTTGCGACCTGATTATCGAGGCTGTGTTCGAGGACAGCGAGCTGAAAGGCAAGGTAACCCGGGAAGCGGAGCCGAAAATGGTAGCCAACGGCATCTTCGCCTCTAACACCTCCACCATACCGATTACCCAGCTGGCCGAAGCCTCCGGCAAGCCCGAGAACTTCATTGGCCTGCACTTTTTCTCGCCGGTGGACAAGATGCAGCTGGTGGAGATCATCGTGGGAGCCAAAACCTCCGATGACACCCTGGCCCGGGCGTTCGACTACGTCCAGCAGATCGGCAAGATCCCGATCGTGGTGAATGACAGCCGCGGTTTCTTCACCTCCCGGGTATTCGGCACCTTCGTCAACGAAGGGATTGCAATGCTCGGCGAAGGCATCCATCCCTCCAGCATTGAAAACGCGGGCTTACTCGCTGGCATGCCGGTGGGGCCGCTGGCCATTTCCGACGAAGTCAGCATGACCCTCATGCAGCACATCCGGGACCAGAGTCGCAAAGACACCGAGGCAACCGGGGGCACCTGGAACGCCCATCCCGCCGAGGCGATCATCGATGCGATGGTCAACGAACATGGCCGCAAGGGCAAGGCGACCGGTGCAGGCTTCTATGAGTACCCGGACAAGGGCAAGAAGTACCTCTGGCCGGAGCTTGAAAACCTGTTCGTGGACCAGGACAAGGCCCGCGCCACCTCACTGCAGGACCTCAAGGACCGAATCCTGTTCATTCAGGCAATCGAGACCGTGCGCTGCCTGGAAGAAGGTGTGCTCAGAACCGTGGAGGATGCCAACATCGGCAGCATCTTCGGTATCGGCTATGCACCCTGGACAGGTGGTGCTATCCAGTTCATCAACCAGTACGGCGTGCGCGCCTTCACCGAGCGTGCCAAAGAGCTGGAATCGCAATTCGGCGAGCGTTTTGCGCCTCCGCGCATGCTCCTGGAGAAGGCCGAGACCAACACAAAGTTCGCCTGATCCCACCCCGCCAGCGGGTGTTATTCACCCGCTGGCACTCTGTTCTGCCGTTTTGCCCTTCCCGGTTACCAACCTGACCATTTCATGGACAGATTGTCACGAACCGATACTCCCTGCCTATGGCAACGGAGATAGCGCTTGCCTACAATAAATTTATCGCTCACGGGTTCGGCGCTGCCAGTATTTGGCCGTCGATTACCCAGCACCGTCAGGTAAGTATTTATGACCATCGCGGAAAACATGATGTCCCGTAGCCGTCCATTCACTGGTCGGGGAAAAGGCCTTTGCCGTGCCCTTGCCATTGCACTGCTGGTCTCGACGCCATTGGGACTGCAGGCAAAGCCGGACGACAGCAAGGTCTACGAACCGGTTGCCCCGACCATTGACCAGGCCCGGGCCAATATCCTGATTGCCCGCCAGTTGCAGTTCACCCATTTCCGCGACCTGGGAATCAGTGATGAGCTTTCCGGGGACGTTTTCAGCGCTTACCTGGAATACCTTGATGGACAGAAGATTTACCTTACCCAGGAGGACATCCGACGGTTTGACCGGGTGAAATCCCAGCTCGGCTCCGCCCTGAAAACCGGCCAGCTGCAGCCGGGCTTTGATATCTATAACCTGGTTCAGCAACGCATTATCGAACGCCTCCAGTTCGCCCTGAAAACGCTGGACCAGGGGCTGGAGAACCTGGATTTTTCCGCCAATGAAACTATCCTGCTGGACCGTTCCGAAGCGGACTGGGAGCCCGACCAGGCCGCTCTGGACAATCTCTGGGTCAAACGCATCAAGAATGCGGTACTGGCGCAGCGGCTGAACGGCACCGAGGATGACAAGATCGAGGAGAGCCTGCGCCAGCGCTACGAGGGCCAGCTCAAGCGTGCCTACCAGGCCCGCAGCGAGGATGCTTTCCAGGCCTACATGAATGCCTTTACCGGCATGTGGGACCCGCACACTTCCTATTTCTCTCCCCGCACCTCCGAGAACTTCAACATCAACATGAGTCTCTCCCTCGAAGGTATCGGCGCGGTGCTGCAATCGGATAACGAGTTCACCAAGGTGGTTCGCCTGGTGCCCGGTGGTCCTGCCTCCAAACAGGGCCAGCTGCAGCCGGCCGACCGGATCGTTGCCGTTGGCCAGGAAGGCGAAAAAACGGTGAACGTCATTGGCTGGCGCCTGGATGAAGTGGTGGACCTGATCCGTGGGCCCCGTGATTCCGTGGTGACCCTGGAGGTGATTCCCGCCAACGCTTCCGACGAGACCGTTACCAAATCCATCGCCATCAAGCGCGACGAAGTGAAACTCGAGGAACAGAGCGCCAGCAAGGACGTGATCGAACTTGAGCGTGGCGGCGAGGACTACAAGGTAGGCGTGATCACCATCCCCACCTTCTATGCCGATTTCCAGGCCATGCAGGCCGGCGATCCGAACTACAAGAGCACCACCCGGGATGTGCGCAAGCTGATCGGGGAGTTGCAGGAAGACGGCGTCGACGGCCTGGTGGTTGACCTGCGCAACAACGGCGGTGGCGCGCTGCACGAAGCGAATGACCTGGTTGGCCTGTTTATCGACAAAGGCCCCACGGTGCAGATCCGCAATGCCAACAACGATGTCCAGGTCCTCAACGACGAGGATCCGTCTGTCGCCTATGACGGCCCGCTGGTCGTACTGGTCAACCGTATGAGTGCCTCGGCATCGGAGATTTTCGCCGGCGCGATCCAGGACTATGGCCGCGGGCTCGTCGTGGGCTCACAGACCTTCGGTAAAGGTACCGTACAGGCGGTTCGCCCGCTGAATCACGGTCAGCTGAAGATCACCCAGTCCAAGTTCTACCGGGTATCCGGCGGCTCAACCCAGCACAAGGGCGTGATTCCGGATATCGAGATACCCTCCCGGATAGACAAGACCCGGATCGGCGAGGATGCACTGGACCACGCCCTGCCCTGGGATCAGATCGAGGCGGTGCCCCACACCCGCTATTTTGATTTCAGCGGGATCATAGGTGAATTGCGCAAACGCCACGAGTCCCGGTTTGACACCAGTCCCGAGTTCAAGCTGCTTCAGCGGGAAATCGAATTCCTTGAAAAGCAGCGGCAACTGGAAGCCGTCAGCCTGAACTTCGACGAACGCAAGGCCCAGCACGAACAGATCGAGCGTACCCGCCTGACCATTGCCAATGCCCGCCGGCAACTGCGCGGTGAAGAACCGTTTGACTCCCTGGAGGCCCTGGAAGACTGGCAGGACGCCCAGGCCGCCGATCTGGATACCACCGATGAGGAACTGGACTTCGTGATCCGGGAAGGCGGCCACATCATGGCGGATATGCTGGAACTGGACCAGCAGATGGCCTCCATCCTGCAGCGCCGGCACTTTGCGGTCCAGGCCCCGGCCCAGTAAACCAGCGGCCACGTTTATGACCTCCAGGAAGGAAGAGTCGAAAATCAGCCAGCAGAATGCCTGGGAGATCCGCGACATGCTGCTGGATGCACTCCACGCCATGAAGTCCATGGAGAAAGTGGAGGCCATCGAGACCTCCGTAGCACCGGGAAAAGCTCCGGAGGGTCTGGTGGACCGGATCTACCAGCTTACCGGCTCAGCCCTTCGCTTCGGCGCCCGGGCCACCGACACCTCACTGCGATTCGGTCGCGCCCTGATCAACTCCCAGGAACAGCTTCGGGCCATGCTGATCGCCGGCCAGTCCCTGAAGGATATCCGGGAAGTGGCTGGGCTTACACTGACGGAAATGAGCGAGGCGCTCAATCTCAAGGACAAATCGGTGCTCGAGGCCATCGAGAACGGCACCGCCACCCTCTCCTTCGAACTGATCCTGCGCCTGGCGGCCCTGATTGCCCGCAATGACCCCATCCCCTTCATCATGCGCACAACCCGGAACTACAACCCGGAAGTGTGGAAAATACTGAACGATTGGGGTGTAGGCAGACTGCCGCTGCAGTTCGAACGGGAGCGAGATTTCATCAACATCTTCCGCCGCCACGATGACGCACGGAACCTGTCCGATGAGGGCTTCCGGCGGGTCCTGGAATTCACCCGCCAGAGCTTCGAGATGTCCCTCCACTTCGTGGAGGAACAGGAGCAGGAAGTCCGCCGACTGAAAGCCCTCTACGAGGGCGAGGGCGAGGACGACACCTCAACCAAATAGCGCTCGCATCCCCGTGATATTGGGGTTGTGGATGACGCCTTTCTCCGTGACGATGACATCGATCAGGCTGGCCGGAGTCACATCAAACACCGGGTTGAAGACCAGCACGCCCGGCGGCGCCAGCGGAATCCCCCGGATTTCGCGCACTTCGGTGCCGTCCCGCTCCTCAATGGGTATGTCGCGGCCGGAAGCCAGGGACATATCCACCGTGCTGGAGGGTGCCACCACCATGAATCCCACCTTATGGTGCCGGGCCAGTACCGCGAGGCTGTAGGTGCCGATCTTGTTGGCGACATCACCGTTGGCGGTAATCCGGTCTGCACCCACCACGATCCATTTCACCTTGCCGCTGGCAAGGATGGCAGCGGCCGCACCGTCGGCATTGAGAGTGACCGGAATACCCTCCCGGGACAGTTCCCAGGCCGTCAGGCGGCTGCCCTGCAACCAGGGCCGGGTCTCATCGGCATAAACCCGCCGCAGTAGCTTTTTCTCGTGCAACCGGCGGATGACCCCCAGGGCGGTGCCGTAACCGCCGGTGGCCAGAGCCCCGGTATTGCAATGGGTCAGTACCGATATCGGCTTGTCCGGGTTCATGAATTCCAGGGCATGATCCGCCATGGCGAAATTGGCTTCGAGATCTTCCTCGTGGATGCTTTGGGCCTCTGAGGCCAGGCGTTTGACGGCCTCATCCAGAGAATGGCACTCATGGAACACCCTCTCCATCCGCTGCAACGCCCAGAACAGGTTCACCGCCGTCGGCCGGGATTCCGCCAGCTCACGAATGGCCTGCCGGATCTCCGCCTTCCAGTCGCCGCCACCGGCGTGACGGGCCGCCAGGGCGACGCCGTAAGCGGCACTGATACCGATCGCCGGGGCACCCCGCACGACCATGTCCCGGATACACTGGGCAACGCCAGAAGCGCCTTCCGAAGTAATCCAGTGTTCCTCCGTGGGCAGCAGCCGCTGATCCAGCAACTCCAGGGAGTCCCCGTGCCAGCGCATGGCCACGGTACCGATGTTGCGTTCATCCGGACGGAATTCATTCGCCATAAACGTGCTCCGTGTCAGTGCTTCAAAAGCCGGCAGTATAGCGGTGATGGCGGGGGAAGCATCCCGAAAATTTTACCTCTGTATTCAGAGTTGGTACCAACCATCGCATTAAACAAGTCCCCGGGTAGTCCTTGCCGCAGCCACTGGTTATACTTTCGGGCTACATTTCATTCCGGAGCGCACAGGCTGCGCCCAACGCTGTAAGGCAGGTCAATGACGGCAGAAATCATCACCACCGCGGCCGATATCCGAATCAATGCCAGATGGGTGATTCCCATCGAACCCGCCGGCGTCATCCTGGAGAACCACGCCCTCATCCTTCAGGGCTCCCGAATCCTGGCCCTGCTCCCTCAGGACGAGGCGGACCGTGATTACCGGACCAGGGAAACCATTGATCTGCCCGATCACGTGGTCATGCCCGGCCTGATCAACATGCACGGCCACGCCGCCATGTCCCTGTTCCGGGGCATGGCCGACGACCTGCCCCTGATGACCTGGCTGAACGATCACATCTGGCCGGCAGAGCACCAGTTCATTGGCGAGCAATTCATCGCTGACGGCACCCAACTGGCCATGGCCGAGATGCTGCGGACCGGCACGACCACCTTCTCCGACATGTACTTCTTCCCGGAAATCGTGGCCCAGGCCGCCCACGATGTGGGCATGCGGGCGCAGGTGTGTTTCCCGCTGATCGACTTCCCCACCGCCTGGGGCTCGGGGCCAGAGGAGTACCTGCGAAAGGGGGCGGATCTGATCGAGGCCTGGAAGGACGACGAATACATCACGCCCGCCATCGGTCCCCACGCGCCTTACACTGTTTCCGACGGCCCCCTGGGCGACGCGGTGGCACTGTCGGAGGCCACTGGCGCCCGGATCCAGATTCACCTGCACGAGACCGCCTTTGAAGTAACGGATGCCGTCGAGAAGTTCGGCCAGCGGCCGACAGCGCGCATCGAGGAGAAAGGCCTACTCGGACCGAACACCCAATGCGTGCATATGACCCAGATCGATGATTCCGACATCGAACGGCTGACCACCAGCGGGGCCCATGTCATTCACTGCCCCGAATCCAATCTGAAGCTCGCCAGCGGTTTCTGCCCGGTGCAGAAACTCATGGACCACGGCATCAATGTCGCCATCGGCACCGACGGCGCAGCCAGCAACAACGATCTGGACCTGTTCGGCGAACTCCGCAGCGCCGCCATGGTAGCCAAGGCTGTCGCCGGTGACGCCGCGGCCCTGTCCGCCCACCAGGCGCTGGCCATGGCCACCATCAATGGCGCCCGGGCCCTGGGCCGGGAACACGATCTGGGTTCCCTGGTGCCTGGCAAACTGGCGGATGTCATTGCCATTGACCTCAGCGACCCGTTCCTGCAGCCGGTCTACGACCCGGCTTCCCATCTGGTCTACAGCAACCACGCCCGGGCAGTAAGCCATAGCTGGATTCACGGCGTACCTCAGTTACAGGAAGGCAAACTGACCCGTATCGATGTGGCCGACCTCATGCTAAGGGTCAATGACTGGCGTGACCGTATCCGGCAATATCAGGCCCAATAACCGAATTCAGACGTTTTCCAGGCAGAGACCAACATGACCAATCAGAACGTAGACCGGAATGAAATTGCCAAATTCGAGGCCCTGGCCAGCCGCTGGTGGGATCCCTCGAGCGAGTTCAAGCCCCTGCACGACATCAACCCGCTGCGGCTGAACTACATTGACGAGCGGGTATCCCTCGCCGGCAAGAAGGTGCTGGACGTGGGTTGCGGCGGTGGGCTGCTGTCCGAAGGCATGGCCCAGCGCGGGGCCCATGTGACCGGCATCGACATGGGCGAAGCGCCCCTGTCCGTGGCCAAACTCCACGGCCTGGAAAGTGGCATCAAGGTGGACTACCGGCAAACCACGGTCGAGGACCTGGCCCGTGACGCGGACCAGGCCGGCCAGTACGACGTGGTCACCTGCCTGGAAATGCTCGAACACGTGCCGGACCCGGCCTCGGTGATCAGGGCCTGCGCTGCAATGCTCAAACCCGGCGGGCACCTGTTTGTGTCCACGATCAACCGGAACCCCAAGTCATTTCTGTTTGCCATCGTCGGCGCCGAGTACGTGCTGAACATGCTTCCCAAGGGCACCCACGAGTGGAAGAAGTTTATCCGTCCGTCGGAGATGTCCGATCACCTGCGCCACGCCGGCCTGGAAGTGCAGGAACTTACCGGCATGACCTACAACCCGATCACCAAGGTCTACAAACTCGGCCGGGACGTGGACGTGAACTACCTCATGCACGCCAGGGATTCCCGTGACGACTGATCCGAAACCTTCCGTGGTGCTGTTCGACCTGGACGGCACCCTGATCGACACGGCACCGGATTTCATCCGCTGCCTGAACCAGCTGCGGGAACAGCACGGTCTCGCGCCGCTACCTCCGGAACAGATCCGCCGCTCCGTCTCCAACGGCGCCCGGGCCATGATACGGGTGGGCTTCGGCCTGGAACCGGAACACCCGGATTACACGGAAAAGCACACCGCCTTCCTGGATCTCTACGAAGCCGGCGTCGCCGTCGAGACCACCCTGTTCAAGGGGATGGATGAACTCCTTCAGAGCCTTGAGGAACGGGACATTCCCTGGGGCATTGTCACCAACAAGCCGGTGCGCTTTGCTGCCCCACTTGTCGAGGCACTTGGCCTGGCCCGGCGCTGCGCCGCGGTGGTCTGCCCGGACCATGTGGCCCAGCGCAAACCCCATCCGGAAGCCCTGTTCCTGGCCTGCACTCAAATCGGGGCACAACCGGAGACCGCCATTTACGTGGGCGACCACGAGCGGGATATCGAGGCCGGTCGTAACGCCGGCATGCGGACCATCGCCGTACGTTACGGTTACATCGAGGAGCCGGAGACGGTTGATTTATGGCAAGCCGACCTCATAGCCGATACCGTCAGCGATCTGGCAAAGCTGTTACAATAGCGCATCAAATGAATCCGTACCCGGCATACAGACCGGCAACAACCTGAAACGGAGACAGGTTATGCAAGATTACCAAGCACCCGCCGATCTTCTGCAGGACCGCATCGTGATGGTGACGGGTGCCGGCAGCGGAATCGGACGTGCCGCCGCCAAGGCCTATGCAGCCCATGGCGCCACCGTGATCCTGGTGGGTCGTACCGTGTCGAAGCTTGAGGAGGTCTACGACGAGATCGAGGCCGCCGGGCACCCCAAGCCGGCCATCGTGCCGATGAATTTCGAAGGCGCTGCGGTGAAGGAATACGAAGAGCTGGCGATGACCATCGAGGACAACTTCGGCCGGCTGGACGGCCTGCTGCATAATGCTGCCATCCTCGGCAACCGCAGCCCGGTGGAGTTGTATGACCCGGAAATGTGGAACAAGGTGATGCACGTGAACGCCACAGCTCCGTTCCTGCTGAGCCGCGCCATGATTCCACTGCTCCGGAAGTCCGATAATGCCTCGGTGGTTTTCACCTCTTCCGGGGTGGGGCGTAAAGCCAAGGCCTACTGGGGCGCCTACGCCGTCTCCAAGTTCGCCGTTGAGGGCCTGAGCCAGCTTCTGGCCGATGAGCTGGATGACGAGCGCCACAAAATCCGCGTCAACAGCCTGAATCCGGGTGCCACCCGGACCAATATGCGCGCCAAAGCCTACCCTGCGGAAAACCCGCAGCAGAACCCGGCGCCGGAAGACCTGATGCCCATCTACCTGTACCTGATGGGCAAGGACAGCCAGGGCGTCAACGGCCAACAACTGGACGCGCAGCCCAAGAAATAATGGAACTGTATTTTTACACCACATACCAGTGCCACCTGTGCGAACTGGCGGAAGCCCTGCTGGTGAACACGCCCATGCCGGAGCCGATTCCGGTGGACGTGGTGGACATTGCCCAGTCTGAAGAGCTGGTTGAACGTTACGGCACCCGGATTCCGGTATTGCGCCGTAACGACACCGGTGCGGAGCTGGACTGGCCATTTACCAGGGACCAGTTACTGACCTTTCTGCAATGAGGATTTCCTGACATGTTGATGGTTATCTCCCCTGCCAAGACGCTGGACTACGAGAGTCCGCTGGCAACGGAAAGCTACACCCAGCCGGACTTCCTGGACGATGCCTGCGAACTGATTGACCAGCTCAAGGAACTGGAGCCACACCAAATCAGCAACCTGATGAGCATCAGCGACAAGCTGGGCCAGCTCAACGCGGAGCGGTTCCGCACCTGGCACACACCGTTCACGCCGGAGAATGCCCGCCAGGCGGTGCTGGCTTTCAAGGGTGACGTATACACGGGTCTGGACGCCGGGAGCTTCAGCGAGGAGGATTTCGCCTTTGCCCAGGAACATCTGCGCATGCTGTCGGGTCTGTATGGCATCCTCCGGCCACTGGACCTGATGCAGCCCTACCGGCTGGAGATGGGTACGAAGTTCGAGAACAACCGGGGCAAGGATCTCTATGCCTTCTGGGGCAACAAGATCACCGACGAGATCAATCGCCTGATGGCCGAGGATGACGGCGTACTGGTGAACCTGGCCTCCAACGAGTACTTCAAGAGTGTGAAGAAGAAAGAACTCGATGGCCGGCTCATTACGCCCCAATTCAAGGACTGGAAGAACGGCCAGTACAAGATGATCAGCTTCTACGCCAAGAAAGCCCGGGGCCTGATGTGCCGCTATGCGATCCAGAATCGCATCACCCAGGCCGACGACCTCAAGGGTTTCAATCTCGAAGGCTACTATTTCAGCGAAGACCAGTCCGACAAGAACAACTGGGTTTTCCTGCGCGACGAACAGTAATTTCAGTTGTTATCGGAGTCATCAATGAACGAAGCAGTCTTTTCCCAGATCGCCATGCTGGTGTTTCTGACCGGCCTGATTGTCTGGATGGGTTTCATCGTCTGGGATCTCGCCAAGAAGTCCCAGGCTGGCCGGTTCGGCACCATGGCCCTGTTTACCGTACTCGGCGCCGGCGTCGTCGGCTTTATCGTCAAAACGGTGCTGGTCGAGATCATGCAAATATAGCGTGATACCCGTCACTTTACGGCCACCGCCCGGTGGCCGTATCATCCTTCCCCCCTTTTCGAACCATCACCGATTCAAATCAAGAGCAAGGACCGAACCTGATGTGGTTTCGTAACGCCCGTGTATTCCGTTTTACCAAGCCGTTCGACATCTCCCCTGAAGAGCTGGAAGAGAAGCTGCAGGCCGATGCCTTCAAACCCTGCGGTCCCCAGGAAACCAGCCGGCAGGGTTGGGTGGCGCCGCTGGGCAAGCACGGCGAGCAACTGGTGCACAGCGCCAACGGCTACCACCTGATCTCCCTGCGCAAGGAAGAGAAGATCCTGCCGGGCCCCGTGGTGAAGGAAGCCGTGGAAGAGCGAGCCGAAGCTATTGAAATCGAGCAGGGCCGCAAGGTGCGTCGCAAGGAGAAGGACGAAATCAAGGAACAGGTGATGCTGGAAATGCTGCCCCAGGCATTCTCCAAAAACCGCCGCTGCTACGCCTACCTGGCGCCCCAGGACGGTGTTCTGGTGGTGGACGCCGGTTCCGCCAAGCAGGCGGAAGACCTGGCCTCTACCCTGCGCAAGAGCCTGGGCTCCCTGCCGGTTCGTCCGCCTGCGGTGGAGCAGTCCCCCGCGTTCACCTTCACCGGCTGGCTGAACGAAACCATCGACCTGCCCGCCAGCATTGCCCTGGGTAGCGAGTGTGAGCTGAAAGATCCCTCCGAGGATGGCGGCGTGGTGCGCTGCAAGGGCCTGGATCTCAAAGCCGACGAAATCCGCAACCACCTGGAAGCTGGCATGCAGGTCACCAAGCTTGCCGTGACCTGGGACGACAATGTTTCCTTCGTGCTGGACGAGGAGCTGGGTATCCGCCGCCTGAAGTTTGGCGAAACCCTGCAGGACCAGCTGGATGATGTGGATGCCGATGACGCAGTGGCGAAGTTTGACGCCGCCTTCAGCCTGATGACCCTGGAGCTGTCCCGGATGATTCCGGGGCTGCTGGAAGCCCTCGGGGGCGAGGATCGCTCGGCGATTGTCGAGGAGTGAGGTGTGAACATGGGGTCAGATGAAGGCTTTCATCAGACCCCGGCTTGGGCGCGAGCTTAAGCACAAGGGTCTGAAGAACTCGTTCTTCTGACCCCGGCTTTGGGCAGAAACTGCGGGGGCAGAGTCGGGCGTGAAGTTGGGGTCAGATGAAAGCCTTCATCTGACCCCGTCTTGGGCGAGAACTCCGGGGCAGAGGTGAACTTGAAAGTGGGGTCAGATGAACGCTTTCATCTGACCCCGTCTTAGAGATGCGCCCCGCGCTTCTTCAGCCGCTCCTTCTGCCAATCCTTCTCCGGCTCGTTCAGCACCAGGCGAAGATCCATCACCTCTTCTTCGGTGTTGTACTTGATCTCGAAGCCCAGGTGCTCGGCCAGCTGCAACATCGGCCGGTTATCCGGGAGCACGTTGCCAACCATCTCCACAGTGCCCCGGGCGCGGCAGTAATCGATCATCTTCTGCATCAGGGCCACGCCCAGGCCCTCGCCTTTCATCTTGTCATCCACCATCACCGCAAACTCGCAGCGCAGGTTATCGGCGTCGGTCCAGGTGCGCACGGTGCCCAAGGTTTCCTCGCCCTCGCCATCCTCCCGGGGCGCGTTGGCGATGAACACCATCTCCCGGTCGTAGTCGATCTGCACCATCTGCGCCACGTCTTCCCGGGAGAAGTGTTTGCGGTATTGGAAGAACCGGTAGCGGATGGATTCCGGTGACTGGTGCTCGTGGAACTCCCGGTGCGCCGGCTCGTCCTCCGCCAGCACCGGCCGGATGATTACCCGGCGGCCGGATTTGGGCAGCACAATCCACTCCTCCAGTTCCCGGGGATAGGGCTGGATAATTGGCCTGGTCGGCGTGTCATCGAGATTGATGGCGATGTTGACCGCCACCGCCCCGCTCTCGTTGAACAGCAGCGGCGAGATCTCCAGCCCCTTGATCTCTGGAATGTCGATCACGATCTGGGACAGGGTCACCAGGGTCTCAGACACCGCCCGGATGTCCTCCTCCGGCTTCAGGCTGTGCTCGTTCAGGAGCTTGTACATGTAGGTGCGCCGCAGCAGTTCCCGGGCCAGGACCATGTTCAGCGGCGGCAGTGCAATCTGCCGGTCGGTCATGACATTGATCTGGGCGCCCGAGGCCCCACACACCACCAGCGGCCCGAATTCGGAATCCCGGGTAATGCCCACGCTGAATTCCACCCCGCCCACATGCTGGTAGGAGCGCTGGACCGCAAAACCCAGGAACCCGCTGTTGGGGAAATGCTCCTGGTACTCCTCCATCAGGAAGCGACAGGAGTCCATGATCGCCGCCTCGCTGTTGAGCTTCTGCACCGTGCCCTTGTAACGGCGCTGGGTCGGGCTCAGGTCCAGAAATGGGTGGCAGGCCTGCTCGTGCACGATGGTAATGTCCACCGGCCGGCGTTCCACCGCAAAGGCTTCCAGCACCTCTTCGATATCATCGCAGTAAATGGTATCAATGGTATTGATGCCGTAATCCCGGATCACGTCCCGGGCTTCCCGATTCGAGAGATGCATCCGCCCCGAGCGCAGGGCATTGGCCACCAGGCGGCGGGGCCGGGTCCGGTCGGCGAAATGATCGGTGAACGACTCCGGGGTCTCGGTTAGCAGGCGCTGCACCCGTTGGTGCCGGACATGCTGCATGAACGCCATCACCGCCTTCTCCGGATTGAAGAAGGATGGAAGCCCTGCCCGGTAGAATTCCTCCCGCGCTTCCATCACCGTGCTCTGACCCAGCCAGCAGGTAAACACGTTCAGGCGCGTCCCCTTCGAGGCCTGCACCACCGCATCGGCGATCTGCAGGCTGTCTTCGGTCAGACTGGGCGCGTACATCACCAGCACATTGGCCACCTCCGGGTCCTTGGCCAGGATCTTGATGGCCTGGCCATATAACTCCGGAGAGGCGTCGTAGTTGAGGTCGATGGGGTTCTTGCGGGTCCAGTACGGGGGCAGCAATTCGGCCAGGGATTCGATGCTCTGCTCCGACAACTCCGCCAGCTCACCGCCCAGGTCCGCCAACCGGTCCACCGCCAACACCCCCGGGCCGACACCGTTGGCCATGATGGCCAGAGACTCCCGGCGCAATGGGCGCATGCGGGTCAGGGTTTCCAGGGCGTCGAACATCTGCCCCAGACCATCCACCCGCAGCACACCGGCCCGCTGCAGCATGGCATCGTAGATCGGGTCACTGCGTTTCAGGCCGGCCGGCAGTTCGTGGTGGAACCATTCCGATTCGGGCACCCGGCCGGACTTCACCGCAATCACCGGCTTGGTGCGCGAAGCCACCCGAACCGCCGACATGAAGCGCCGGGGATTGGGCACGTTCTCGATGTGGAGGAGAATTGCCCGGGTCTGGGTGTCCTGGGCCAGGTAGTCGATCAGGTCGTCGTGATCGATATCCATGCCATCACCGAGGGTCAGGAAATAGGAGAACCCGACGCCCCGGGCAAACGCCCAGTCCAGCACCGAACTGGCGATGGTGCCGCTCTGCCCCACAAACGCCACACGCCCGGGAATGGCCCCCATGTGGGCGTAGGTGGCATTGAGACTACGAGCCGGTACCATCAGGCCGATGGTGTTCGGCCCCAGCACTCGGATACCGGTCTCCTTGGCGGCCTCGCGAACCGAGTACATCAGTGGCTGCCCGGTCTTGCTGTGGGTCCGGGACATGCCACCGGTCATCACGATGGCGGTTCGTACGCCGGCCTCGCCAAGGCGCTTGATGGTTTTTGCGACGGTATCGGGCGGGGTACAGATAATGGCCAGGTCCGGCGTGAAGTCCATCTTGGCCACCTTGGGCACGCAAGGCACACCATGAACGTTGTCGTAGCCGCTCTGGTTGATCACCAGGAGCTTTTCCGTGGGGTAGCCGCCACCGAGAAGGTTCCGCAGTACCATGCCACCGAGGTTGTCGGCGCGCTCGGAAGCACCGATCACGACAATAGAGCTCGGGTTGAAAAGACTTTCCAGGTAACGGGTGCTCAAGGCGGTCTCCTCAGACCAGCCCCCGCCGGGCCGGTTCAGGTGATAACGTCAATAAAACAGGTTACTTATCTGTGTACACCTTATCTTAGGCCTTCCGGTATTGATGTAAAACGGCTATCACTCCTATAAGACCAAAGAAATACGACGGACTGCGGTTTTCCCTGATAACATTGATGAAAATACAAGCATATCCGGGACACTGAGAGACGTATGACCACGGCATTCTTTTCCCACGACGACTGCATGAAACACAACATGGGGCCGGACCATCCGGAATGCCCTGAACGTATTTCCACGATCCTCGCCTACCTGGCGGACACCCACCTGGAGCAGGATCTGGACTGGGTTCGTCCCGAAGAGATTACCCGTGATCAGCTGCTGGCCGTACACCCGGAAAAATACCTGCAACAGCTGGAACTGATGGAGCCCACCCGCGGCCGTGTCTTTACCGACCCGGACACCGCGATGATGCCCGACACCCTGAGGGCCGCCCGTCTGGCCGCCGGCGCCAACGTTCAGGCCGTGGACATGGTGATGAGCAGCCAGGTGACCAACGCCTTTGTCTGCGCCCGCCCACCCGGCCACCATGCCGAACGCGCCAAGTCCATGGGCTTCTGCTTCTACAACAACATTGCACTGGCCGCCATGCGGGCGCTGAACTTCCACCACCTGGACCGGGTAGCCATCGTCGATTTCGATGTGCACCAGGGCAATGGCACCGCGGACATTGTGGGCGGCGACGAGCGCATTCTCATGTGTTCCAGTTTCCAGCACCCGTTCTATCCCCACTCCCATGTGCACCGGCAGGCGCCGAACATTGTCAACGCGCCGATCGAGGCAGGCTGCTCATCAGCCGAGTACCGGAAAACCGTGGAAGCCGTGTGGCTGAAAAAGCTGCAGGATTTCAAACCCCAGGTCATCCTGATCTCGGCCGGCTTCGACGCCCACAAGCTGGACCCGATGGCCGAGCTCAACCTCGAAACCGAGGACTTCCGCTGGCTCACCGAAATGATCACCAGCGTTGCCAACGACTACTCCAACGACCGCATCATCTCCACCCTGGAGGGGGGTTACCACCTCAGAGCACTGGCCGAGAGCGTGGCCGCACACCTGGAAGTGCTGGACTCAATCTACTGATCGCACGGTTCTCCGGGAGGGTGAGCAACAACGCTGTTCACCTTCTGATATAATTCGGCAAATTTTCAGGCCTCCCGGAAAACATCCATGACAGAACAGCTGACCATCACCCGCCCGGACGACTGGCATCTGCACGTCCGAGACGGGGATATCCTCAAGGACGTGGTCCCGGCCACCGCCGCCTGTTTCGGCCGTGCCATCATCATGCCCAACCTGGTGCCGCCGGTGGTCACCGCAGCCGACGCGAGCGCCTACCGCGAACGGATCCTGGCAGCAGCCAGCGGCACTGACTTCGAACCGCTGATGACCCTGTACCTGACCGAGGCCACCACGCCCGAGATGATCCGGGAAGCCAAAGCCGCCGGCGTCATCGCCGCCAAACTCTACCCGGCCGGCGCCACCACCAACTCGGCTTCCGGTGTAAAGGATATTCGCAACATCTATCCCGTGCTGGAGGCCATGGCCGACTGCGGCATGCTGTTGCTGGTCCACGGCGAGGTCACCGACGCCGATATCGATATCTTTGACCGGGAGAAAGTGTTCCTGGAGCGGGTGCTGGCGCCCACCCTCGAGGCTTTCCCCAACCTGAAGGTGGTGCTCGAACACATCACCACCGCCGATTCCGCAAACTTCATCCGTGACTACAAGGGTGACAACCTCGGCGCGACACTGACGCCCCAACACCTGATGTACAACCGCAACCACATGCTGGTTGGCGGCATCCGCCCTCACCTGTACTGCCTGCCGATCCTGAAGCGCAACCTTCACCAGCAGGCGCTGCGGGACGCGGTGGCCAGCGGCGACAAGCGTTTCTTCCTGGGCACCGATTCCGCGCCCCACGCCAGGGACAAGAAAGAAGCCGCCTGCGGCTGTGCCGGCTGCTACTCCGCCTTCGGCACCATTGGCCTGTATGCGGAAATCTTCGAGGAACTGGGTATCCTGGACAAATTCGAGGCCTTCGCCAGCCATAACGGCGCCGACTTCTACGGCCTGCCCCGCAACCAGGACACCATTACCCTGGTGCGCAAGCCCTGGACCATGCCCGAGCATCTGCCCCTGGCAGGTGGCTCCATTGTGCCGCTGAAAGCCGGTGAAACCGTTAACTGGCAACTGGCGTAATCTGTTACGCCGAGTAAACACACTGTCGACAACCGGAGTTCGAGTGACAGACGAAAACAAAGAACCGCATCCCATGTCCAAACGCTTCCGTGGTTTCCTGCCCGTGGTGGTCGATGTGGAGACCGCCGGCTTCAACCCCGAGCGGGATGCCTTGCTGGAAGTGGCAGCGGTACTGCTGACCATGGATGACGACGGCTGGTTGCGCCGGGGAGAGACCCACGTGCAGCAGATCGACCCGTTCGAAGGCGCCAACCTGGAACAGTCTGCCCTGGACTTTACCGGCATCGATCCCTGGAATCCGGAGCGGGAAGCGGTCCCCGAGCGCGAGGGCCTGAGCGAGATCTTCAGCCCGATCCGCAAGGCGGTGAAAGCCCATGACTGCAAGCGGGCGGTACTGGTGGGCCACAACGCCACCTTCGACCACAACTTCGTGTTTGCCGCTGCCATGCGCGCCGACATCAAGCGCAACCCGTTCCATCCGTTCTCCACCTTCGATACCGCCACGCTGGCGGGTCTGGCCTATGGTCATACCGTGCTGGCCCAGGCCTGCAAACTGGCCGGTATCCCGTTCAGCAACAAGGAAGCCCATTCGGCGGCCTACGATGCCGAAAAAACCGCCGACCTGTTCTGCGGCATCGTCAATCGTTGGAAGGAACTGGGCGGTTTCCCTCCGCCTCCAGTGGAGATCCCCGAACAATAACCGTTGCCCATTAAAAAACCCGCCGAAGCGGGTTTTTTAATGCCTGCGTGACCACCGTTACCAGTAGATACCCCGCATGATCGCCGCAAAGGCCACCTGCTCGGAGGACACTTTCGGCTTCTCACCGGACTTGCTGCCGGCGGCCGCCGGTGAATCCGGGAACATCCGGTAACCGGTGTTCATAATGATTTCGCCCATCTTCGGTGCCAGGGCGTGCAGCACCTGGGCGAAGACACCCAGACGGGTCGCAATGCGCTTGGGCCGGTAGACGATTGCCTCGGCCACCATGTCCGCCGCCTCGTCCGGGGTCAGGGTCGGCACCTGATCGTAGATCTTGGTGGGCGCAATCATCGGCGTTTTCACCAGCGGCATGTTGATGGTGGTGAAGGTCACGTTCCGATCGGACCACTCCGCGGCCGCACAGCGACTAAAGGCATCCAGGGCCGACTTGGAGGCCACGTAGGCCGAGAATCGCGGTGCGTTGGTGAGCACGCCGATGGAGGAAATGTTCACCACGTGGCCGCGACGGCGCTCCAGCATGCTCGGGGCAAAGCCCATGATCAGCCGCACGGAGCCGAAGTAGTTCAGCTGCATGGTGCGCTCGAAATCGTGGAAGCGGTCAAAGGACAGATCCAGTGAGCGGCGGATGGAGCGGCCGGCGTTGTTCACCAGCACATCCACGTGGCCGTGGTTGTCCAGCACGGTCTTGATGAACTCGTCACAGGCTTCCATGTCCGAGAAATCGCATTTATAGGCGTGCACGCTCGCACCGCGGGATTCCAGCTCCGCCGCCACTTCCTTCAGCCGCTCGGGCTTGCGGGCACCAATGACCAGGATGGCACCGGCATCCGCCAGCTTCTGGGCGGTCGCCAGACCAATCCCGGAGGTTGCACCGGTGACCACACAGACCCGGCCCTCGACCGTGCCCTTGAGGGTGCGGTCCTTGAACAGGTCCGGATCCAGGTTCCGTTCCCAGTAATCCCAGATCACCGGCGCGTAATCCGGCAGGCGCGGTACTTCGATGCCGGTACCTTTCAGCACCCGCTCGGTCTCGCGGGCGTCGAAGCGGGTGGGATAATTGATGAACGACATCACCGACGGCGGAATACCCATGTCATCCAGCACCGCGCTGGTGATGCGCTTCACCGGCGGCAGGTTCTTGACGCTCTGGCGGATAAACGGCGGGATGAAGCCGAACATCCGGGAATCGATGCGCATACCCATCTTGGGAGCGTGGCCGGCCTCGCTGAAAATATTGAGGATCTCGCCAACCTTGTAGGGATCGGAGTCCACCAGGTGGAAACAGTTACCGTCCTCGCCCTCGAGGTGGGCGATGTGGTCGAGCGCATCGGCCACGAAATCCACCGGCACGATGTTCAGGCGACCGCCCTCGATACCGATGGTCGGCACCCACTGGGGCAGCGCCTGGCGGATCTTCTGGATCATCTTGAAGAAGTAATAGGGGCCATCCACCTTGTCCATTTCACCGGTTTTGGAGTGGCCGATCACCATACCCGGGCGGTAGATGCGAAACGGAACCTTGCACTCTTCCCGCACCACCTTTTCGGACTCGTGTTTGGTGAGCAGGTAGGGGTGATCGAGCTTTTCCGCTTCCTCGAACATGTCCTCCCGGAAGGTGCCCTTGAACAGGCCCGCCGCTGCAATGGAGGAAACGTGGTGGAAGTGCTTCGCACCCATGGCCTCGGCGGCCTGGACCGCGGCACGGGTACCTTCGATGTTGGTCGCCTGCTGGCTCTCCTCATCCGCGCCCATGTCGTAGACGGCGGCAAGGTGGAAGAAATGATCGATCTTGCCCTTGAGGGAGGCCATGGTGTCAGCGTCGATACCCAGATTCGGGCTGGTCAGGTCACCGATCACCGCCCTGACCTGAGTTTCATCCGCGCCCCAGCGCTCCCGGAGTTTCTGGAGTTTGTCCTGGCTCTGTTCGCGCACCAGTACGTGAACGGTGCCGCCCCGCGCCAGAAGCTTCTCAACGAGAAAACGGCCGATAAATCCGGTACCACCAGTAAGGAAGTAGTTCATTAAATTCCACCCTGCCTGTTGCTCTGTTTTTGTCTATCCATGCCGGGCGCCATTCGACTAAAGTCGTAGTCACCCGAAAACGCCGGCATTGTACTTAATTGCAACGTTCATGTATCGAACTTTTTTAGAGCAATTACTCTTTAAGCCATTGTTTTATATAGAGCCATTACTCTAATTATCGAACAGACCCTGCAATGGGCCTGGCGATTTTTCCGACACATTGTCTCTGAGACTAGCACAGGGCGCCCGGATTGCCGGCCTTGAAAATCCCATTACAGAAAGCCATGAAACCCATGGCCGGCAATGCCATAATCAGGAACTTATTGCGCTTTCCGGCGTCATTTCATGTCACAGTCAACAAGGTTCCCTGAAAACCACATCTATGCAAAAAGACAACCCGAACACTGAACGTTACATCGCCATCGCCCGGGCATGCCTGAAGGCCATCAACGATACCGCCGCCAACTCCGGCTCCCGGGAGGAAAAAATCCAGGCGGTGTATGAGGCCATCGATCAGGCCTTCCAGGCTGAGTTCTCCGAGTATCGGCAGTCCGTCGCCATCATGGCCACCGTGCTTGAACGGATTGCATCGGGCCAGCTGGACAGTGAGAAAGCGGCCGATCTGGCTCGTAAAACCCTGGACCAGCAGCCAGAGGCTACCCGCAACGCCCTGATGCACTGATGACCCAACCGAATCCAAAGACCGCAGAGGCCCTATGACCCACGGAAAGCAGATCCGCCAATACGTCCATGCGTTGTCTTGCCTGGCACTGTTGCTGTTGAGCAGCCTGGCCCTGGCTGCGACAGAACCCCGCAAGAGTCCCAATGACAACAATGAATACCGGTACCTGGAGCTGGACAACGGCCTCAGGGCGATCCTGGTTTCCGACTCCGAAGCGGACAAGGCGGCGGCATCGATGAACGTCGCCGTGGGTAGCGGAGATGATCCCAAAGGGCGCGAGGGCCTCTCCCACTTCCTGGAGCACATGCTGTTCCTGGGCACCGAGAAGTACCCGGAGCCGGGTGAATACCAGCAGTTCATCAAGAGCCATGGCGGGCGCCACAACGCCTTCACGGCCTTTCAGGACACCAACTATTTCTTCGATGTGCAGGCGCAGTTCCTGGAACCCGCGCTCGACCGTTTCGCCCAGCAGTTCTCTGCCCCCCTCTTCACCCCGGAGCTGGTGGATCGGGAGCGCAACGCTGTGCACTCCGAATTCAGTGCCAAGCAGAAGGAGGACGGCCGGCGTTTCTATTCCGTGAAGAAGGCGGTAAGCAACCCGAACCATGCCTTCAGTCAATTCGCCGTCGGCAACCTGAGCACACTGGAGAATACCGAAGACAATCCCCTGCGCCCGGACCTGATCGAGTTCTGGGAAAACCATTACTCCGCCAACCTGATGACGCTTTCGGTCTATGGTCCCCAGTCACTGGATGAGCTTGAAACCCTGGTGCGGGAGCGATTCGACGCCATCGAAAACCGCAGCCTCGAGCAGAAAAAGCATCCGGCCCCCCTGTTCCGGACCAAGGACCTGCCAGCCAGGGTCACGGCGGATGCCATCAAGGATGTCCGCAGCCTGACCCTGAGCTTCCCGATTCCGTCCCAGCAGGAAAACTACCGGACCAAACCGGCGAGCTATATCGCCAACCTGCTGGGCCATGAAGGCCCCGGCAGCCTGTTCGATGTACTCAAGCGCGCCGGACTGGCCGACAGCCTCTCTGCCGGGCTGGGCATGGACACTGGCGACAATGCAACGCTGGAAATCAGCATGGCGCTGACCCCGGAAGGCCTGGAGCGCCAGGACGAGATCCTGCCGCTGGTGTTCGACTACATCGAGCGGATCCGCGAATCCGGCATCCGCGAGAACCGGTTCCAGGAAATGCAACAGCTGGCCACCATCGATTTCCGCTTCCGGGAACAGGGAGAACCCCTGCACGAGGCCATGCGCCTGGCCGGCCAGCTCCAGCACTATCCGGCGGAAGATATCCTGAGTGCTCCCTGGCTGATGGAACGGTATGCACCTGAGCAGTACCGCGACATTCTGGATCGGCTGACTCCGGACAACCTGATGGTCTTCGTGCTGGCTCCGGAGCCGGAACTGGAAGAGCCCGATACCACCCAGTGGTACGACGCCGCCTGGCAGATGACCGAGCTGTCGCCTTCGGAGATCACTACCGGCGCCCCAGAACAGCTGGTAACCCAGTTGGCACTGCCAATGCCCAATCCCTTTGTTCCGGAAAACCTCGGCATGGTGACCGGTGACACCATGGCTCATCCGATGCTGCTGGGCAGCCAGGACGGGATGGAAACCTGGTTTGCCCGGGATACCCGGTTCGGCACACCAAAGGCCAACGTTTTCGTCAGCCTGCGTACCCCGGCCGCCAGGGCCAGTGCGCGTAGTGCCGTACTGACCACGGTTCTGGTGGATGCGGTCAACAGCAACCTCAATGCCTCGTCCTACGCCGCCAGCCTTGCGGGCCTGGATTACAGCGTCTACTCCCATCTGCGGGGCATCACCATTCGCGTGGGCGGCTACAACGACAAACTCCATAGTTTGCTGAACCGGATCCTGCTTCAGGTAGGTGATCCGCTGCTGACCGAACAGCGGTTCCGGATTGCCCGGCAGAACCTGATCGACAACCTTCAGAACCAGGCCAAGGACCGCCCGGTCGAACAGACCTCCGAATTTGTCCAGACGGCTCTGATCGAAGGTGCCTGGAGTGCCGATGAGAAACTGGCCGCGGCCCGGGAGATCACCCTGGACGAGCTGCGCTCCTTTGCCCGCAACCTGCTGACCGAAGTTGATCCGGTCATGCTCGCCCACGGTAATGTCACCGAAGCCTATGCACTGAACCTGGCAAGGCAGGTGGAAGCTATCGTGCTGGACGAAAGCCGGCTTGCCGAAGTCCCGCGCAGCCAGGTGCGTCAGCTGCCTGAGGAAGAAACCGAGGTGTCCCTGGCCGTGGATCACCCGGATACCGGCTACACCCTCTACATGCAGGGCGATAACACCAGTTTCGCGGAGCGGGCCCGCTATCGGCTGCTGGGGCAGATCATCAGCAGCCCGTTCTACGAGGAGATCCGCACCAACCGTCAGCTGGGGTACATCGTGTATGCCACCCCGTTCGAAATGCTGGAAACGCCGGCATTGGGATTTGTGGTGCAGTCCCCATCCGCATCACAAAGCGAGATTGATCGCGCAGTGCGGGAGTTCTCGGAAAGCTTTGAGAGTGTACTGACAGGCCTGACCGAAGAACGGCTGAACCAGGAGAAACAGGCCGTGATCAGCAAATTGCTGGAACAGGATCGGCAGTTGGGGGACATCTCCGGCCGCTACTGGCGGGAAATCGACCGTGGCATGGCAACCTTCAACTCGAGGGAGCAGCTTGCCGAGGCGGTGAAGAATGTCACGAGGCAGGACCTGCTGGATACCTTCCGCAAGTCCGTACTGGAGAGAGACCAGGCACTGCGGGTGGTCACCGGCGGCAACGGCCTGGAAGCCGATCGCGCACTGGGTACGCTCACCGAATTACCGCCGGTGCCGGCAAGCTGACCGACTCAGCGACTCCCCAGAAAACGGGCCCAGTCCTCGGGCTCGTCCACATCCCAGCGGGGCTCCAGCAGGAAGAAGCTGAGCCCCGCTTTTTCGAGTCGTTCGCAAGTCTGCTTCAGCACTTCCGGCGTTCCCCACTCAATATCCTCCAGCATGCCCTCCACAACCCGGGAAGCGCCGATCAGAACGTACCCGCCATCGTCGGAGGGACCGAGTACCACGTCATGATCCGCCAGGCACGCCACCGCATGCCGGGCATAGTCCGGATCCACCGAAGGGCAATCGCTTCCGACAACCAGGGCCCGGTCATACTCTTGCAAGGATAGGCCCAACGCAGCCTCCATTCGTTCACCGAGACTGCTGCCCTGCTGCACCATCTGAACCAGGCCCGCGCCTTCCACTTCTTCGAGAATGGGCAAGGCCTCGCCGGTTGGTTCGTCCTCCTCCCTATCCCACCAGAACTCGACCGGATAACCGGTGGCGCACAGGTTATCGAGCACCTTCAGGGTCAGCCGGATGTGGGCCTCGAGCGCACCGACAGGGCCCAATTCCGGCATCAGTCGGGTCTTGACCTTGCCCGCTTCGGGCCACTTGGCAAACTGGAGAAAAACAGCGGAGGGAGGATTACTCAGAGGCATTTCGGACATCCGATCGATAGGCCTTCGCCAGGGATTCCGGCGATTCGCCACGCCAGTAACGCCAACGCAATCGCCACATCAGCAGAATAGTACGCCAGGGGCCGTTCTGTTCCCAGCGCCGGCTGTCGGTGATCACCGGATCGGCGATGCACCAGGGGCGGGATACCAGTCGCAACCGGCGGGAAAACTCCACATCTTCCATTAGCGGCATTTCGCGGAAGCCCCCAAGAGCCTCAAACACCTCCCGACGCACAAACATGCCCTGATCGCCGGTGCAGATTCCGGTCAGGCGGGACCGATAGTTCATAAACCAGGCGATAACCCGGAAGATCGGGCGGCGGGCACTCAGTGCCACATCGAAACGCCCCCAGCCGAAACGGCTCCTGGAGAACTGCTCAAGCTCGGAGAGGGCCGATTCGGGCAATCGGGTGTCGGCATGGAGGAACAGCAACACGTCTCCCTGCGCCACAACTGCACCGGCATTCATCTGCACCGCCCTGCCTTTGCCGGATACCACCACCCGGTCGCACCACGGGCGCGCAAGCTCTGCTGTCCCGTCCGGGCTGCCGGCATCCACCACGATCACCTCATGGCCAGCCCCGCGCATCGGCTGAAGCGCCTGCAGAGTTTCGACGATGGCTCCGGCCTCTTTCCAGACCGGAACAATCACGCTTAACGAGAACGGCTGGGACAAAATCACACTCCCGGAAGACAAGTCAGCAAGCCAACACCTTGAGCCACAAGCTTTCGCCCGCTATCATACCGGCCTTCTCGCAGATTTGCCCCCGTAGCTCATCTGGATAGAGCGTCCCCCTCCTAAGGGGAAGGTAGCAGGTTCGAGTCCTGCCGGGGGTACCATTCAGATTGACCATTTTTAATTCCTGCTCCCTTGAGAGCATGCTATTCTCAGACCCCGTATTGATCCACCAGCCGGACCAGCAATCTGATACCCATGATTACGGCGATCCACCGTAAAAAGCTGTTTCCTCTTCTTGTCATGCTGGTGGCGCTGGCCGGGATGACCCTTTCGGTCGTCGGTGAAGCCGCATCCCATGGTATCGCTGAACTGACTGAGACATCGGCAATGGACCTGGATGATCACCCGCACAGTCACGATCATCACAGCCATGACGCCGACGAAAAGCCAGATATTCCCTTGCATCACGACTCTGGCAACCACACCCACGAATCCGTGGATCAATTGACCATCCGCCTTGTCTCCAGCCATGTGCTCGCATTCCGGCAGCCTGTTCCGTTCGCCGGAGACTCTCCCCGCAGTTTTCGTTATCGGCTCGACCGCCCGCCAAAAGCATCACTCGCAGTTTGAGTCTCGCTGCATCTGCAGCCCAATAACACGAAAACTGACGGAGTCACTATGTTGTCAACTTTGCTTGACGGCCGCTGGCGTGCGCAAAACCTCGCCAGCGGAAACCGAGTCATCTGGATATTCCTGACCCTCGGATTGCTCGGAATGAGCACCGATGTGCTGGCCCATGCTGTCGCCCAGGGTGACAAGGGGTACATTCAGGAAATTACCGGTGTAAACCTCATTGCGTTCACCTATCTCGGGGCCAAGCACATGGTCACCGGCTATGACCACCTGCTGTTCCTGCTGGGTGTGATCTTCTTCCTTTACCGCATGCAGCACATCGCCATCTATGTGAGCCTGTTTGCGCTGGGGCATTCCACCACGATGTTGCTGGGTGTGTACTTCAATGTCGGCATCAACAGCTACCTCATCGATGCCATTATCGGCCTTTCGATCGTTTACAAGGCATTGGACAATATCGGCGCCTACCAGCGCTGGTTTGGTTTCCAGCCCAACACCAAGGCTGCCACCCTCATTTTCGGGTTCTTCCACGGCTTTGGCCTGTCCACCAAGATCATCGAATACGACATCTCGCCGGATGGCCTGATTCCGAACCTCCTCGCCTTCAATGTGGGTGTGGAAATCGGACAACTCATTGCCCTGACCATGATCCTGATTGCCATCAGCTTCTGGCGCAAAACCGACGGCTTTTTCCGCCACGCCTATACCACCAATGTCGCCATGATGAGCGCAGGGTTCCTGCTCTTCGGCTATCAGCTCACCGGTTACTTTGTCGCCTAATCCTGGAGATACGTTATGTACAACACTGACATACCAAACCGTGAAGAATTACCCAGCACCGCCAAACTGATTCGCTCAACCATCATCGCAGCCATTGTGGCACTGGTTCTTCTGGTGACAGTGGTAATGCCCGCGGAATATGCCCTGGACCCAACCGGCGCGGGCCGACTGCTGGGTCTGGCTGAAATGGGCGAAATCAAGGCTCAACTTGCCGAAGAGGCTGCCGCGGACGAGGCTGCCCAGATGGTTGCTGTGCAATCTTCGGCCAACCGGAAGGCTCCGGAAGCAGCCGAACCTGTCACCACCGAAACAGCCCAGGAAACAGCCTCGGCTTCCGCGCCTGACACTGAGCCCGCCCCGGAAGAAGCAGCATCAGAGCCTGCACCTGCGGAACCCCAGTGGCAGGATGAAGTGCGCGTGGTTCTGACACCGGGTGAAGGCACAGAGTTCAAACTCACGATGGAAGAGGGTGCTGTAGCCCGGTTCTACTGGGTGTCTGAGGGTGGCCCGATCAATTACGACACCCACGGCAATGGCGGTGGCCAGTCTGTCTCCTATGAAAAGGGACGAGGTGTTCCGGAAGACGAGGGCAAACTGGTGGCTGCGTTTACCGGCGATCACGGCTGGTTCTTCCGCAATCGGAATGACAACGACATCACGCTGGTGATTCGTACCGGTGGTGATTACGGTGAGCTAAAAAAGGTGCTCTGATTGGAACCTGGCTCTCGAGAGTTGGCTCCCCGTGGCGGGAGCCACTCCCAGGCCTTGTGTAGCTCCTTCAACTCCGCCAGAAATGCGGCGAGAACATCACAAACACACTTAACAGCTCCAGACGGCCCAGTAACATGGCTCCCATCAGAACCCATTTGGCGGCGTCAGGCAGGGGCTGAAAGTTTCCGGCCGGGCCAATGGTGTCGCCAAGCCCGGGCCCCACGTTCGCCAGGGCGGTTGCCGCCCCGGTCAGGCTGGTCACCAGGTCCAGCCCCAAGGCAGCCAGGATCGCCGCCACAACGGCCAGCGTAGCCAGGAAGATGAAGGAAAAGGCTACGCTAGACGCGACAATCTCGTCACTGATGATCCGGCCGTTATAGTGACGTGCCAACACGGCATTGGGATGAAGCAAGCGCAGAACCTGCTCCCTTAGCAACAACATCGAAAGCTGAAAACGGAAAATCTTCATGCCGCCGCTGGTGGAACCTGAACATCCACCTACAAAGGTCAGGAAGAAAAAGAGGACAATAACAAACGGCCCCCACAGGGAATAATCTTGTGAGGCGTATCCGGTGGTCGTAACCACAGAGGTTACATTGAAGAGCGCATGAACAAAGGCATCAAGAGGAAACGTCCCATCCCGGAGAATACGGTAAAGCGCAATCAGGGCGGCGGTAATCAAAAGAAACTTGAGGAAGAAGTGAACCTGCCGATCTCTCAGCAAAGGCTGGGCATGACCATTCAGTAGTCGGACGAACAGAAAGAAAGGCACGCCCCCCAGCATCATGAATAAAGAGGAGGCAAACAGAATCGACAGCTCGTCAAACTGGCCCATGGAACTGTCCGAGGTTGAATACCCACCGGTGGAGACGGTCGTCAACGCGTGATTGACTGCGTTGAACAGGTCCATCCCAAGGAGCCAGTACACGGAAATGCAACCAACCGTGAGGGCCAGGTAGCTGAACACCAGTCCACGAGCCAGGCGATTGGTCCGGGGAACGGCTTTCTCTGTCCATTCCGAGGATTCAGTGGCAAACAGGCGCATACCACCAATGCGCAGGAACGGCAGGATGGCCACTGCCATGCCAATAATGCCGATACCACCCATCCACTGCATGATGGAGCGCCAGAGCAGGATATCGCCCGGCAAATGATCAAGCCCCGACATGATCGTGGATCCGGTGGTGGTAACCCCGGAAATGCTCTCAAAGAACGCATCCGTGATAGAAAGCTTCAGATCGCTCATCAGCAATGGGAGGCTGGAAAACAATGGAATGACAATCCAGGCCGAGACCGTAAGAATAAACATCTGGCGCTGCTTGAGAGCATGACGTTTACGACCGGCACTCAAAAAGCAGGCAAGCCCGACCAAAAAGCTGATACCCGCCGACTTCACGAATGCCATCCAGTCAGGTGTGTTGCCGAACATCAGCAGATTGACCGGGAGCGTCATCAAAAAGCTAAGCAGGATCAGGAGAAAACCGAGAATCTGAATAACCGGCAAGAGATGTAACAACGGCATAGTCAGTAGCGCACGGCCCTTTGGGAAAGTCGTTTGGCAGTCACATGGTGTGGCTAGCAAGGCTCCGGTGATGCCGGATTTAATCAGGAGCTAAAGGAAAGCATAAACAACAGAACTTTAGCACACACCATTGCAAAATTTTACGCTATTTTTACGGGTACAACAGAACCAGGTTGCCGGCTTTATGCGACTATTTTGACGCACGTACGCTATCAAGAGCATCTATTCGGCAGGCTGCCGTTTTCTCATTCAGACTCCTGGAGAATTGTTCTCATCATGGTTGAACAACAGCAGTTCATTGTGATCGGTCTAGGCGTGTTCGGAGCTACCATAGCCCGTGAACTAACCCGGCTCGGTCACGATGTCCTCGGAATTGATTCGGATGCCCAGCGGGTAGACCGGATGGCCGACGAGATAACCCATGCTGTCATTGCCGACGTCACCGATGAATCCAGCCTGATCGAGCTTAATGCCGGCAGTTACGATGTGGCCGTGGTTGCCATCGGCCGAAACGTCGAGGCCACCATGCTGGCCACCCTTCAGCTACGGGAACTCGGCGTGCCCAAGGTTTGGGCCAAGGCACTAACCAACCAGCATCACCGGATTCTTGAGCGCCTTGGGGCGACACGTATCATTGCCCCTGAATACGAAATGGGCGTTCGCATTTCCCAGGAACTGAACTACCCCATGGTTCACGACTACCTGAGTCTGGATGACGATTATTTTGTGGTGGAATTCCGCGCGACGGACGATCTCGTCGACAAAACCATCGGGGACCTGGTTGGAGAGCTGGACGTTAAACCCCTGGTTGCCAAACGGCACAAGAAGGCACACACAAACCCGGACCATACCTGGACTATCCTGGCCGGTGACAAACTGGTTCTCAGTGGCCAGCTGGAGGACCTCAGAAAACTCGTCAACAACCTATGACCGCTCGCCTGTTTGACTTGGTCGGCAAGAAGCCGGGGCCCGCCAAGCAGCGGCGGATAAACCCGCCGAGACTGTTGCTGCAGAGTTTTCTGGTGCTGATCGGTCTCGGCGCGGCACTACTCAAGCTGCCGTTCGCGACGACGAGCCCGATTACCTGGATGGAAGCCGCTTTTACAGCCACCTCGGCAGTTACCGTGACCGGCCTCGTGGTTGTGGATACCGGCAGCCAGTTCACGCTGTTCGGCCAACTGGTGATACTCACATTGATCCAGTTGGGCGGTCTGGGCCTGATGACCTTTGCAGTTCTGACTGCCCTCGCCCTCGGCTTCAAACTCAAACTACAGCATCAGCTGGTGGCCCAGGAGGCCTTTAACGAGATCTCCCTGCATACCGCCCGCAGAGCCGGTGCGTCAATCGCCGGATTCGCTCTCACTGCCGAACTGATTGGCATTGTGATCCTGAGCAGCTTCTTTGTGCCGGAACTGGGCTGGCCTGAAGGTATGTATCATGCGATTTTCTATACCATTTCGGCATTCAATAATGCCGGATTCGCACTGTCACCAGACAGCCTGTCCGGGTATGTCACCCATCCAGGTATCACACTTTCGGTGACCGCCCTGTTCATCGCCGGCGGTCTGGGCTACATCGTGATGATGGAGCTGTTCGAGCATCGCTCCTGGCGCAAGCTTTCGGTCTACGTAAAGATCATTCTCGGGGCTACGCTGGTTCTGAACCTCATCGCAACGCTGGCGGTGCTGGTGCTTGAGTTTGGCAACCCGGAGACACTCGGAGCACTGGACAGTTTCACCGACAAACTCCTGGCAGCCTGGTTTCAGGGCACCACGCCCAGAACCGCCGGTTTCAACACCCTCGATATCGGCGCCCTGACGGCAGGCACAAGTGTCTTGATGCTGTTACTGATGTTCATTGGCGGGGCGCCCAACTCGACATCCAGCGGCATCAAGATTTCCACGTTCGTCATCCTGCTGGCCGCTACCCGCTCTTTCCTCCGGGGCAACCTCAAGGTCTCGTTTTTCCGGCGTTCACTCAGCCAGGAAACCGTCCTCAAGGCACTGGCCACAGCAACCCTCGGCATGGCGATCATCTTCCTGGCGGTATTTTCCCTCTCCGCCACCGTTGATGACGAGTTCCTCGACATCGCGTTCGAGGCCGTCTCCGCATTCGGAACCGTGGGGCTTTCCAGGGGCACCACCGGCGAACTGGGAACCGTCGGGCAGTGGATCATCATGGCCGTGATGTTGATCGGGCGTCTAGGTCCCCTGACCCTCGGCTACACGCTGACGGTCCGGAGAAAGTCGCACGTGCGCTATGCTACGACCGAGTTCCCCGTAGGATAAGCGGCGTATGGTCAAGCTGAACAACGATTATTCAAAAGGAGTCGTCAGCGTTGCCGCGGCGACGGCAATGTCGCTTGCCCTTCAGAACATCCTGCCGCTGGGCAACCTGTCTTTGGTGTTCCTGACGGCGGTCCTTTGGGTAGCCGCTCGTACCGGCATACGGCCAGCCCTGTTTACTGCTTTTGTCAGCTTCCTCACTTATAACTTTGTCTTCACCGAGCCCCGGTTGACCTTCCACATGACGGACTCGGATGAACTGCTGACAGTCGTGTTTTTCCTGATCACTGCGGTGATCGTCGGGAATCTCGCAGCCCGGCTGCGGCAGCAGATCGAAAAACTCCGGGCATCAAACAGCCGGACCACTGCCCTGCTGGAATTCACTCGTCGACTGGCATCGGCGCCCGACATCGAGACGGTCCAGGCCGAAGCCGTCAGCACCCTGAGTGCTCACCTGGCCCTGCCCGTCCTAATCGTGGCAAAGGACCCGGGAAACGGCACACTTCGGGTGTTGGCAGGATCTGGCGGCGCGGAGGAGCCGGCGCCGGAGGATTACAACGCCGCAGAGCACACCCTGAAAACCGGCAGTGCCAGTGGTGCTTTCACCAAGTTCCACCCCGATCGGCCATGGCGCTTTGAGCCGATCGAGGCTGATCAGGAGACTTACGCCGCTCTGGGAATAAAAACCCACAACCTCACTCCCGAAAATTACCGGGAGCTGTTTATTGATGCCTATACGCACCAATTGGGCCTGGCCTGGCTGAGAACGGAGCTGGCAGCCCGATTGTCAGCAGCACGAATCGCCGAGGAAACCGAGCGCCTTCGATCGGCTCTGCTATCCTCCATTTCCCATGACCTGAGAACGCCCCTCGCTTCAATGATTGGCTCTGCCAGCACCCTGCAAGCCATGCTGGAGCGACTGAGTCCGGAGGACCGAAAAAGCCTGCTGGATTCGATTGTCAGCGAGGGCCAAAGGCTCGACCGATACATCCGTAATCTTCTGGATATGACCAAACTCGGGCATGGCTCACTCAGAATTGAACGGGACTGGATCGCCCTGACTGACCTCCTGTCCTCCGCCCTCCGAAGGACCCGTGGCCTGCTCGAGGGCTTTCACATTGAGCGTCGTATTGACGACGACCTGCCCCTGCTTTTTGTTCACCCTGCCCTGATTGAGCAGGCTCTGGTGAACGTGCTGGAAAACGCCACAAAATTCGCACCGGAGCACTCAACCATTCTGATTGCAGCCCGGGCCACCGAAAGCGAACTGATACTTTCCATATCGGACCAGGGTCCAGGAATACCGGAAAGCCAACGGGGCAAGGTCTTCGATATGTTTTTCACGGGTGGCCAGGGAGACCGAGGCCCCCATGGCAGCGGGCTGGGTCTGGCGATATGCCAGGGAATGGTGGCCGCCCATGGCGGCAGCCTGCGTGCCTTGAGTGGCCCCGGCAATAAAGGGGCCACCATAGAAATCAGGTTGCCGTTGCCCCAAACGCCCATGCAGCACACTTCCAGGAACCAGGTTAATGACAAGCTTTAACCAGGAGTCGAGGTTGCCCCGGCTATTGATCATTGATGATGAACCCCAGATCCGTCATTTCCTGAGGATCAGCCTGAAAACCGAAGGCTACGATCTGCTTGAGGCGGATAGCGGGAAACAGGGACTCTCACTCTGTGAAACGGAAAAACCGGACCTTGTCATACTCGACCTTGGCCTGCCTGATATGGATGGTGCAGACGTCCTGGCTGCCCTGCGAATGTGGTCCACGGTTCCCGTGATTGTTCTATCCGTAAGGGATAGAGAACAGGAAAAGGTCAAGGCATTGGATCTGGGCGCGAATGACTATGTTACCAAGCCATTCGGTATCGAGGAGCTTCTTGCCCGGGTCAGAAGCCAGCTTCGTGCCAACGGCAGCCTATCGACCGGCCTTGAGAAAAACCGGTCTGTGTTTGACGACGGCACCCTGTATATAGACCTGACGCTTCGGAAACTCTCCCGCAACGGAAAGCCGCTTCGGCTCACCCCGAAAGAGTTCGCAGTGCTAAGGGCCCTGATGCTCAACGCCGACCATCTGGTTACCCAATCCCAGCTACTCAGGGAGATCTGGGGGCCTACCCATACCAAGGATACCCACTACCTGCGGGTGGTCGTCGGCAGATTACGGCAGAAACTGGGGGACGACCCGACCGAGCAGCACTACATCCAGACCGAACCGGGAGTGGGTTACCGGTTTGTCGGAAAATGAATGAAAAAGCCAGATTCGTCACCGGTTACGACTCTTGCCGCAAGCACCGCTCTCCGATTCAAACCGGCCCGTTATCAATCGCCGACAACGCCTCGTTCACCTGAAAGACCTTGCCATTCACCTGGGGAATCCCGAAGCCCTTTAGCCGCTCGGTATGCTTTTTCAGGTAGGCGCGGGCACTGGCCTCGTCTTCGAACAGATAAATCCCACCGGCTTCTTGGGTTTCCGGATTCTCGGTCCAGACTTTCCAGATAAAGCCCGGCTCTTGCGCAATGGACTCGGCCAGATCTTGCATGGCATTGGTCATTTCCTCGCCAAACGGCCCGGTAAAGGGGAAATCAACCTGTAAAAGGGTTTTCATAGCAATCTCCTGTTTTCATTCAGTATAGGACGACAAATCGTCGCAGCCCTGCCCTGGCTCAAGTTGTGGGCTAAAATCATGTTATATACTTATGCCACATGAACAGGGAGGATTATCAATGACCAAACAAATTATCACGGCGGCTGCGCTGTTATCGATGCTCTCCGTGCCCGTCCTGGCCGAGACTCCGGCGCAATCGTCCGACGAACTGGTTACCGAGGCCCGCTCGAAGGTACAAGCCTTTGGCGGCTCTCTGAAACAGGCCCTCCAGGCGGCAATAAAGGAAGGCGGCCTCACCAATGGTATCGGCGTCTGCAATACCGTGGCCCCTGAAATTGCCGCCAATAACAGCAGCGAGGAGTGGACCATCAGCCGCACCAGCCTGAAGGTCCGCAACCCGGATAACGCACCGACCGACTGGCAGAAGCTGCAGCTGCTGGCAATGGACCAGCAGCCGGTGAAGAACGGCAAACCGGTGGAACTCTGGCAGGTCTCCGAGGCGAAAGGCCAGCCGACATTCCAGTACATGAGCGCCATTCCGACCCAGAAGCTGTGCCTGGGTTGTCATGGCAAAAACATTGACCCGGAAGTTGAAGCCAAACTGGCCGAGCTGTATCCGAACGACCAGGCGACGGGCTTTTCCGAGGGTGACCTCAGGGGTGCCTTCGTGGTGACCTATCAGCCATCCACGAAGTGATTCCAAGGCGCGGGCTGCCGTTTGGCAGCCTCGCGGTTAGCTGCCCAGGCAGCGACTGAAGAAGCGATCCAGGTCCCGGACTTCCTCCAGGCACAGGCTGTGTTCCATGGGGTAGCTGCGATACTCGGGCTTGAATCCTAGCTCTTCCAGCTTACCCGCGGCGGCTCGCCCCAGCGATTCCGGAACCACTGGATCGTAGGTGCCGTGGCCAACGAACACCGGGATGTTGCGGTTCGCCTCTGCGAGCCGGATGCTGTCCGCGGTAGCGAAATAGGTGGAAAGTAAGAACAGCCCACCCAGTTTTTGCGGATAGCTCAGCGCCAGCTCATAGGCCACTGCCCCGCCCTGGGAGAAACCGCCAATCAGGATGTTCTCACTGGGAATGCCCTTCTCCAGTTCCTGCTCGATCAGTTGAGCCACCGCATCTGCAGAGGCCTTGAGCTGGGGCGCGTCCACTTTCCGGTCGATATCCATGGCGAGAATGTCGTACCAGGCGGGCATCACCATGCCGCCATTCACCGTCACCGGCAGCTCCGGCGCGTGAGGGAAAATGAACCGGACAGCCTGCTCCCTGGCAAACGCGAGTTCCGGTACCACCGGCTCGAAATCGTGGCCACTGGCGCCCAGGCCGTGCAACCAGATAACAGTCACACGGGGATCTTCGCCGGTTTCGATTTGCAGGGTCTGCAATGCTTTCATGTTCTCTCCATCGGATGAATACTTTGATACCACTCAGGGTAACCGAGGGCTCAGTTTACACGGAAAGTTTGCAGCATGGGCGGAAGGTCGGGCTGCCAACGGCAGGGTGTCCTGGCCTGCAACTCATGGTTCAGGGAGTCACGTAAGAAAGAGAAATCGGTTATAGTATGTCACTTATTGCAACAGTTTTTCCCGGCACGGCTATCGATGGATATCACTGAACACAAACGCCATATCATCATTACGGCCGTCATCGCTGTTGTGCTCACCGGTATTCTGGTCGCCACCATCGTGGCCACGCCCCTGATCAACCAGATCCACTCCCGGGCCGAACTCTCGGCTGCCAGCTTCGCCGATGCCGAGGCCGCCAGCATCCGGGCCGCCTTCGACCAGCACCACAACCTGGCCGCACAAACCGCCAGTCGCTCGGAACTGGCCAGAAAACTGGCCCAATACCTTGAGGGTGAAATCACGAGAACAGAACTGGCCGAGTTTACCCGGCCACGCCTTGAGGACGCAGCGGAAGGCCTGACCAACCTGCAAGCCATCCTTCGCTATGACGCCGATGGCTCCGAGCTGATTCGCATCGGCCCGATAGCGGACGCCCTTCCTGCCCGCCTGCCGTTCGAGGAGCAACTCGATATTCTGGTGTATCCATTGGCAAGCGGAACGACAAGCCCGCCCCTGCTTCATGTGGCCAGCCCGATCACCTCGGAGGATCAAGTGGTGGGTTATGACCTTCTGCTGTTCAGCCTGAATTCGCTCCGGAGCCTTTTCGAGGGCCCGGATAATTCACAGATCTGCTTGCTCGACAGCGACCGCACCAAACGAATCACCCTTGATCGGACCACCGGTCAGTTTGTCATGACCGCGGCAGACCCGTGCCTGGCGGATCAGCTGAAGGTGCAAACCAGCAAGGAGGGAGAGTCCTTTCGAGCCACACTGGAAGATGGCACCCGGGTGATGTCCTTCCTGCGGCCCCTGCCCGACTATGACTGGGAAGTGCATGTGTGGGCAGAAACCAACGAAATCTTCGGCACGGTTATCCGGGACATTGTGTTCAGCGTCATGGTCACCCTCGCGCTTTCACTGCTGGCCGGCTTGCTGGCGTGGCGATCCCTGAGGCCGGTTTTGCGCAGGATGGCCCAGCAGGCGTCCGAACTTGCCAGATCCAACGAAGAGCTGCAGCAGGCGCAGCGCAAGATCCGCCGACAGGCCGACTATGACCTGCTGACCGGCCTGCCAAACCGGGCAGCCCTGCTTAACTCTCTTGGCCAAGCCATCAATCGCGCCAAAGGGGATGCCAGCCGTTTTGCCCTGATGTTTGTCGACCTGGACCACTTCAAACCGGTCAACGACCGTTACGGCCACCAAGCGGGGGATGAGCTGCTGAAAGTGATCGCAAAACGTCTGGAGGGATGTATTCGGGAGGAAGATGTCGTCGGCCGCCACGGCGGTGATGAATTCCTGGTGATCACCTCGCCCCTGGCCAACACCGATGATGCCGAAGTGATCGCACAGAAAATCATCGCCGTGGCCGCACAACCATTCCGGATTGAAGATGACGCGGTGCAAGTAGGCGCCTCCGTGGGCGTGGCCATCTATCCGGACAACGGTGCCACCGTAACAGAGCTCCTGCAGGCGTCGGATGCTGCCATGTACCGGGCCAAGGCCTCCGGGCGCAGTGGGGTCAGCTTTGCCTGAATCCTGCTGCCGCCGGAAACTGGTACCATAAGGCCTTCATCAATCCCCGACACCATCCGAGAAAAGGTATGTCCCTGAAATACAGAATCATTCCCGTCACGCCGTTCCAGCAAAATTGCTCACTGATCTGGTGCGAGGAAACCGGCAAGGCTGCCGTGGTAGATCCCGGTGGCGATCTGGACCGCATCCGGGTGGCGGTCAGGGAGGAAGGCGTGACCGTGGAGAAAATCCTGCTGACCCACGCCCACATCGACCATGCCGGCGGCACGGCAGAGCTGGCGAAGGAACTTGGGCTGCCTATCGAAGGCCCCCACAAGGAAGACAATTTCTGGATCCAGGGCCTGCCCCAGCAGGCGCAGATGTTCGGCTTCCCGGCGCCGGAAGTATTCACGCCGGATCGGTGGCTGGAAGATGGTGATGAAGTGAGCGTTGGCAACCAGACCCTGGAAGTGTTGCACTGCCCGGGCCACACACCGGGCCACGTGGTGTTCTTCCACCGGGAATCCGGACTGGCACTGGTGGGCGACGTGCTGTTCCAGGGCTCCATCGGCCGCACCGACTTCCCCAAGGGTGATTACAACACCCTGATCCGGTCCATCCGGGAAAAGCTGTTCCCGCTCGGCGACCAGGTCTCATTCATCCCCGGCCACGGCCCCATGTCCACCTTCGGCCAGGAACGCGCCACCAACCCGTTTGTTTCCGATCACCGGGGCTGAAACCAGCCCCGGGATCTGTCTGACAGGCGCCTGATCAGACCTGGAACGGCTCGGGATCGCCCTTGCCCACCCGGGTCACCTCCGGCACATCCCCGGTGAAATTTACCACCGTGGTGGCTTCCATGCCGCAGAAGCCACCATCAATAATCAGATCGAGCTCATGGCCCAGAACATCCCGGATTTCCTCCGGATCGGTCATGGGCTCGGTTTCACCCGGCAGGATCAGCGTACTGCTCATGATCGGCTCGCCCAGTTCACCCAGCAACTCCTGGACAATCGCGTTGTCCGGTACCCGAACCCCGATCGAGCGGCGTTTGGGATGCATCAACCGGCGCGGCACTTCACTGGTAGCATCCAGAATGAAGGTATACGGCCCCGGGGTGAAGTTCTTGAGCAGCCGATACTGGGTATTATCCACCTTGGCATAAACTCCGATGTCCGAAAGGTCCCGGCACACCAGAGTAAAGTTGTGCTTGTCGTCCAGCTTACGAATCCGCTTGATCCGATCCGCCGCCTGCTTGTCACCCAGATGACAGCCAATGGCGTAAGCCGAATCCGTGGGGTAGACAATCACCCCACCCCGCCGAAGGATCTCCACCGCCTGGTTGATCAGCCGCTTCTGGGGCGTTTCCGGATGAATCTGGAAAAACTGACTCATGAACCTTCTCCCTGACCGGTTTTCATCGCCATAGCCGGATCGCCCTTCGACCCGCCCATACAATTCGGTGAATCCGGCGAGGCGTGGCCACTGGCCTCCCACTCCTCCGGCGTATACAAATGCAGCGCCAACGCGTGAACCGGCCCCGCCAGCTCGTCCGCCAGCACCTTATAGATGGTCTGATGGCGCTTCACCTTCATCTGACCCTCAAATTCCGGCGACACCAACGTCACCTTGAAATGGGTCTCCGAATTCGGCGGCACACTGTGCATGTGGCTCTCGTTTTCCACCTGAAGGATACTTGCATCGAAAGCATCGTTCAGTTTGGATTCAATGGCATTCTGTACTTTCATCAAAAGCGCTCCAGCTGCTTTTCGTCGGGGAATTGAGGACAGTCTACTACACGAATCGAGAGCCTTGACACCAACGCCCCAAACAGCCACATTCCCTCGCCAATCAGCAAACACCCGAAGCCATGCACCTTTATATAGCCGAAAAGCCCAGCTTAGCCCGCGCCATCGCCGCTGCCCTCCCCGGCCCACACCAAAAAGGCCAGGGCTGGATCCGCTGTGGCAAGGGCGAAGACGCAGCTACCGTCAGCTGGTGTATCGGCCACCTGCTGGAACCTGCAGAACCGGCGCGCTACAACCCGGTGTGGAAGAAATGGCGCGCCGAAGACCTGCCCCTGATACCGGAGCACTGGGAAGTTACCCCCAAGGACAGCGTCCGCCAGCAACTGAAAGTACTCGAATCCCTCATCCGCCAGGCCGACACCATCGTCCACGCCGGCGATCCGGACCGCGAGGGCCAGCTACTGGTGGACGAAGTGCTGCGCTACGTGGGCACCCAGGCACCCGTACAGCGGCTACTGATCAACGACCTGACACCCTCGGCCGTCGCCAAAGCCATCCGCAGCACCCGGGACAACCGGGAATTCCGGCGCCTGTCCCATTCCGCTCTGGCACGGCAACGGGCGGACTGGCTCTATGGTATCAACCTCACCCGTTTCTACACCCTCAGCTACCAGCAACAGGGAGAACAGGGCGTCTATTCCGTGGGGCGGGTACAGACCCCGGTTCTGGGCCTGGTGGTGGAGCGGGACAACACCATCGAGAACTTCGAGCCCAAGCCCTACTTCCGCATCGAAGGGCAGTTCAGGGCCCACGAAGAAGGCGTGGACCCGAAACCGTTCAACGCCCGCTGGCTGCCGGACGAGCAATTCCAGGATTACCTGGACGAAGAAAACCGCCTGATGGACCGGGAGGTGGCCGAGCAGATCGCCGCCAGCGTTCAGGACCGACCAGGCACCATCGTCGAATCCCGCTTCCGGGACCGGCCCGAAGCACCGCCATTGCCTCTCTCCCTTTCTGCCCTGCAGATCGAGGCCGGCCGTCTGTTCCGCATGGGCGCGAAAGACGTACTGGACACCGCCCAGAACCTGTACGAGCGGCACCAGCTGATCACCTACCCCCGGTCCGACTGCCGCTACCTGCCGGAGGAGCATTTCGGCCAGCGTCAGCAGGTGGTGCAGGCCATCTCCCGGGTAGCACCGGCTCTTGCCAGCCACTGCGAACAAGCCGACTTTGATCGCAAGAGCGCAGCCTGGAACGACAAACAGGTGGATGCCCACCACGCGATCATCCCCACCAACCGACCCTCGCCCAATGGCAAGCTGACCCAGGCCGAGGAGAATATCTACGGGCTGATCAGCCGCTTCTACCTGATGCAGTTTTCGCCGGATGCCATCCACCGAGAGGGCCGGCTGACCGTCCGGGTGGCGGACCACCGGTTCCGGGCCACGGAAACTGCCATCCTGGAACCGGGCTGGAAGAACCTTGAACTGAAACTGCGGGAACAGCGCCAGGAACCCCAGAAAGCACCGCTGCCCCGGCTGGAGAAGAACGAACCGGTGCACTGCGATGCGGCGACGGTCACCGAGCGCAAGACCCAGCCGCCGCAGCATTTCACCGACGCTACCCTGCTCTCGGCCATGACCAACATCGCCCGCTTCGTGAGCGATGCCGAACTGCGCAAAACCCTGCGGGAAACCGATGGCCTGGGTACCGAGGCCACCCGAGCGGCCATTCTCGAAACCCTGTTCAAGCGCGACTATCTATTCCGGGAAGGGCGACACATCCGGGCCACCGCCAAGGGCAAGACCCTGATCGAAGCGCTCCCGGAATCCGTCAGCAAGCCGGATCGCACGGCAGTCTGGGAAGCGACGCTGGAGGGCATTCGCCGTGGCGAGGATGACCCCCGCAAATTCCTCGATACCCTCAAGCAGGAAATCCGGGAGCTGATGAACCGGCCCCAGGGCAAGGCCAGCCCGGCGCCGGAATCCGAGGGAGCCGGCCAGGCGATCCACTGCCCCAAGTGCCGCGCGCCGATGGTGGAGCGGGAAGGCAAGTTCGGCCGTTTCCACGCCTGCACCCGCTACCCGGACTGCAAGGGCACCCGACCGATCGAGGACAGCGCCCCGGTCGATGGCACCGGTCAGAAGCCTATCCCCTGCCCCCACTGCTTTTCGCCACTTGTGCGGCGCAAAGGCAAGAAGGGCTGGTTCTGGGGCTGCAGCAATTTCCCGGCCTGTCGGCAAACGGTCGACGATGACAACGGCAAACCCGCATCGGGTTTACGCAATAATACATAACGATACTGAACCGACCCTTGCTTTTTGCCATAATCGGTTGATATCGAAGGGAGAAGATCAACATGCGCATTGCTCTGCTTGAAGACGAACACGAACAGGCGCAGAACGTCCAGAACATCCTGGACGAGCGTGGGCACCACTGCGACAGCTTTCCGACCGGCCAGAGTTTTCTGAGTGCTGTGTTGCACCGCAGTTACGACCTGCTGATCCTGGACTGGCAGATCCCTGACATGACGGGCATCGATGTGCTGGAGAGTGTTCGGGCACAGCTGAACTGGCCCATTCCGGTCATCTTTCTGACCCAGCGTGACAGCGAATCCGATATCGTCCGGGCGCTGGACGCCGGTGCCGACGATTACCTGGCCAAACCTCCCCGCGCCGCCGAACTCTCTGCCCGGATCAAAGCCCTGGCCCGCCGAACCAACCCGGACAACGAGAAAGAAGTTCTGGTGTACGGCCCGTTCGAGATCAACACCCAGCAGCGCTCCATCTCCCTGCACGGTGAGGAACTGACCCTCACGGACAAGGACTTCGACCTGACCCTGTTCCTGTTCCAGAACCAGGGCCGCCTGCTGACCCGGGAAATGCTGCTTGAGCGCGTCTGGGGTCTGGCCCGTGACATCAACACCCGCACTGTGGATACTCACATGAGCCGCCTGCGCCGCCGCCTGGGCCTGAACCCGGAGAACGGCTTCCGGATCAAGACTATTTACCAGCGGGGCTACCGGCTTGAGGCCATGAAAGCCCTGGACAACGACGAACTGGAAACACCTCTCGCAGCCAATGAGTAACGCCCTGCTCCGCCGCACACTGACACTGCTCGCGTTGACAGCTTCGCTGGCAACGGCAGCGACTCACAGTGCGGCGGAGACGACGCGGGTGTCCTACACCACAGCAAGCGTGCAGCTTCTGCCCAGCCAGTCCGAACGCGCGGTGCCGCTGGACGGGGGAGCTTCCCTTATGGCCGGTGACGAAATCGTTTCCGGCGCCGGCACTGCCACGATCCAGCTGAACGAAGACGTCGAGCTGCGCCTGTTTCCTCGAACACGCCTGCAGATTATTGAACTGGCACCGGAAAGCTCACCGCGAGTACGGCTGATCGAGGGCAAGGTTCACGCCCACGCACAATCCGGCGACTGGAACCCTCTTCCCGTATTCATCGAGACGGCAACAGCCGTAGCCTTGACCCAGCACTCGACCTTCACCGTTCAGGCTACTCCCGAAGCAACGCTGGTCCGGGTTACCGATGGCATGGTGGACTTCGGTGCCCCCGGCAAGGCCCAGCGCATTCCCGCCGGGTATCGGGCCCGTGTCGGCACCGATGGACACACCGGCGTCACTATCCGGCAGCTGCCGGATGCCCCTGACATCGCCACCCTGCCGGAGGTTGTTTCAACACTTCCACTCGAAGTGACCTGGCATGGCGAAGATGCATCCGCCTACCGGCTCGATATCTTCGAGACCGCCAGCGGCGAATGGATCGGCAGCCGTGAAGTTTCCGGCAACCGGTTCGATATCGGCCTGCTGGACAACGGCGGGTACCAGATCCAAATCGCAGCTCTGGACGCCAGCGGTCTGGCAGGCATGCCGGCCACCGTACCGATGGAAGTCCGCCTGCAGGCGCAAACGGCCACGCTGTCCTACCCGGCCCCGGGCGCCAGCGCCAACGACGACATGCCCGAATTCCGCTGGCAGCTCAATGGCGAGAACGAAGTCGCCAGAGTGGAGGTTGCCAGTGACAGAAACTTCCGGAACGTTATTGCCACCAGCGAGTGGGCGCCCGAGACCCAGGCCCTGCCCTCAAGGCCCCTGGAACCCGGCGTATATTACTGGCGTGTCGTGACCGAAGCCGGCGGAAAGTCCGTGGCGGCAACCGCACCCCGTGCGCTCACCGTCGATCCCAATCGCATCGCCACTCCCGACAAATCCGGCGATGTTTCCGGCCAACAGGTTACCTCGCTCCCCGACCACGACAATCGCGGCTAGAACATTACTACCCAAACCTTGGAACTCGTCCCTGAAAACGGTATTTTGTCCCGCTGAGAGTTCTTTCTGGAACAATACCTTGAACGACCAACACCGACAGCAGGGCGCATGAGCCGGGACTTGCCAATCATCCGAACGACTCCCTGGAACCTGGGTCTGATCCTGCTCGCGATACTGCTGCTGATCCAACTGTCAGTCCTGCCCAAGATTCTTGACCAGGGGCTGCTGGAAACCGCGCTCTCCAGCAGCCAGCTGGCCTTCCCGGAACAAAGCAAGGCCCTGTTTATCCGGGAGGCTCCAACGTGGGCCGGAGCGTTGCTGAGCCTGATCGTGCTGGTGCTGGTTTCGGTACTGCTGCCTCGGATACGGCCAAGCCGTACTCTATTTACCTGCATTGCCATCGCAGGGTCTGCCACCGCGTTGTCCATGGTGGTGCTGTTCGGTGCCGGAGTCTGGGTACCGGTGGCGAACGCCATTCTGATTCCCCTGATTGCCTTCCCGGTCTCAAGTGGCCTTCGCCTGGCCACGGCGAACCGCTTTCTCAACCAGCAGCTGGACAGGCTGGTCACCAGCCCGAGGGTCAACCTGCAGGCACCTTCCCGGAACCATCCGGCCCAGTTGCTGACTTATTTGCGAGTGCTGTTCCAGCCGGAGGGCTGGTTGCTGACCGACGGACAAGACATTCTCTCCGCGCGCAACCTCACCATGGCGGATATCCCCGATTCCCTGACCACCGGGCAATGGCTGCATCAGCCCCGGGTGAGCTGGATCCAGCTTGAACGGGGAGAAACCCGATACACACTGGGCATCACCATGCCCAACGATCTGGGCCGTGAGGCGATTCAGCGCTACCTCAGGCGCCTGCGCCTGGAAGAAGCACCACCCGTTGCCGATCATTCCGAGATCCGGGAAAACATTTCAGCCCGCATAGAACGGCTTCGTACAGCCACCGAGCGGATGAACCGGATGCAACAGTTCATCCGCCGCAGCTTTGAACACATGCCCGATGGCATCATCGTGACGGACGAGCTGGGCGTTATCCGCTTCGCCAACGGCCACATCGAAGAATGGTTCGGCGATCCCATGCCAAGCCTGGATGGCATGCCCCTGGCCCGCCTTCTGGAGGGCCATGATCCCCGGGAAATTCCACCCTGGCATGAAACGATCTCAGAAACCCTGACCATGCAACAGAGTCGCACGGTGGACCTGCGTATCCATGACAAGGACTTCCTGATCCACTTTGCACCGTTCGCCCTGCCAGATACGAACCAGCACGGCATCATCGCCAACATTTCGGACATCTCCGAGTTGCGGGAACAACAGCGCCAACACCGGGAGGCCATCGACTTCATCTCCCACGATGTACGCTCCCCGCTGGTGTCCCAGCTCGCCCTCATCGAGCAGCTGAAACGGGATCCTTCCAATATCGAACCAGCGCAACTGGAACAGCTCGGCAAGCTGGCCCGGCGCAGCTACAACCTGGCCGAGGAGTTCGTGCAGTTGGCCCGTGCCGAGCAGCTGACCGAGACCCGGTTCTACGAATGTGAATTCCTGGCCATTGCCGAGAATGCCCGCGACAGTGTCAGCGAGCAGGCCGCCGAGAAACACATCGAGTTCTCCCTTCAAGGCACCGAGGATCTCTGGCTGCGGGGCAATGCGGAGCTGCTGGAGCGGGCCGTGATCAACCTGATGACCAACGCCGTGCAGTACAGCCCACCCGGCTCCACCGTCAACGTCCAGGTATTCCGGGCCGGCCACCAGGCCTGCCTGACAGTCTCGGATGAAGGCAGTGGTATTGATGAGTATGAATTGCCCTACCTGTTTGACCGGTTCATGCGCCAGAAAAGCAGCGAGCTGGCCGGCGTTCACGGCGCGGGGCTGGGGCTGTCATTCGTGAAGACAGTGGTGGAAAAACATCGGGGAGAGATTTCGGTCGCTTCGACTCCCGGAGAGGGAACATCGTTCACCCTGAAGCTACCGATGGCGGACCCGCTGGCCTGAGACTGCACACTTCAGGCACGGGAGCTGCGGCCAGATCAGGACTGGATGGTTTTACTGACAACCGCAGAAGGCGCGCTCATCAGGCCACTGGTGTCCTGAACCTGGATGGAGAAATACCAGGTACCCTGGCCCAGACCACCGACGGTGTAGGACATGGTGGCATCCTCCGCGGCATCACCAATCACCACCTGCTCGGTCAGATTATCGGCATCCTGGCCGTAACGAATGACATAGCTGTCCAGCTCACCCATGGAGATGCCGTCACCGTTTACACGGGTGGAGGGCGCAGTCCAGCTGAGCAGTGCCTTGCTGCCCTCAACAGTCTTGCTGCCACCGTCTCCGATTGCACCCTGGGACGAAGTTTCAGAAGAGGAAGAACCCCCACCACAGCCTGTGAGCAACGCGCCCAGAAAAGCTGCAGCCATTAATGACCCTGACGTTTTAATGACACTATTCATATATATTCCACACCACTTTTCCGACGATTTGACAAAATTTCACAAAAACGCGGCGATTATCCTCGTGAAGAATGGCGCTCGACCAGTTACGAAATTGTCAATTTTTGGACAGGTTCGGGTAAGTAGAACTCGCAAGATTGCGAGGTGGCGGGGATTTACGTTGGAAAGTTTGAGAAATCTGGGAAGGGTGTGTGGGCAATTTCTTGCCAAATCGTAAGGTTCAGGGGGCCTTCAGAGAAAGTTTTTGTTTTCACTCCTTTGGTCAATCACGACTTCTTCCGTCCGGTCCTTGAGCGCCACTCCGGAGAGTTGTCTCCGAAAGGCCTCCCGAATCAGATAGAGGAGTCGCTGGCTGGCGTTGGAATAACTGAGTCCCGCGGGACGAATATTTGAAATGCAATTGCGGTCGGCGTCATGGCGGCCGGGGCGCGGTCCCCAGGTTAGATAAGCACCGAGGCTGTCCGGTGAGCTCAGTCCGGGCCGCTCTCCGATGAGCACGAGCACCGCCTGCGCCCGCAGAATTGAGCCGATATCATCACCGATAGCGACGCGTCCTTGCTCGACGATGGTCAACGGCGCCATGCGCCACTTGCCCTTCTCCGCTTCCAGGTCGGCCTTCAGCTGGGTCACCATGGGGGCGGCGTTGGTCTGAACCGCCCAGGATGACAAGCCATCGACAATCACGATGGCCAGGTCCGGCGTATCTCCCTCGGCGGGAACCCGGTCTGAGAGAAGATCCCCGGACGCCCGAGACAATACCCGCCCCAGATCAGGTCTTTGCAGATAAGTCGCACGGTCCGGAGCCTGGCTCTTCAGCGTCAGAACTTCGTCCTGCTTGCCATCAACCCCGGCGGTCACGAGGTCGGCCTGAAGTTTTGGCACGTCCAGCGGGCAGTGGACTGCATCAATCGCCCGTGCGTGGGCTAGCTGGAACTGCAGGAGTTCGTGCGTGGGCAAGCTGATCCCGGCCCGCCCCAGCCCGATACGGGCGTCAGTAAACTGCCTCAGCTTTCGCCAGGGGTTCTGGTGTACCAGGGGATGTTTCTCACTCATGATCCGCCCTCCCGGTTATGGCTTTCAGTGCCGGGCCGAAGGCATCAGGCAGCGCGGCGTTGGGCTCGAAGCGCTCCGCATCTTCAAAGATGCGCATTCGGGTCAGCCACTGTTCGAACTCCGGCGCCGGTCGGAGACCCAGTACCCGGCGTGCATAGAGAGCGTCATGGAAGGAGGTGGTCTGGTAGTTCGGCATGATGTCATCCGAGCCCGGAATCCCCATGATGAAGGTACAACCGGCCACGCCCAGCAGCGTCAGCAGGTTATCCATATCATTCTGGTCCGCCTCGGCATGGTTGGTGTAGCAGATGTCGCAGCCCATCGGCAGGCCCAGTAATTTGCCGCAGAAGTGATCCTCAAGTCCGGCACGGATGATTTCCTTGCCGTCGAACAGGTATTCCGGCCCAATGAACCCAACCACCGTGTTTACCAGCAGGGGGTTGAACTTTCGGGCAACCGCGTAGGCGCGGACCTCGCAGGTCTGCTGATCCAGGCCATGATGGGCATTGGCAGAAAGTGCGCTGCCCTGCCCGGTTTCAAAGTACATAACGTTTTTGCCGACCGTGCCACGGTTAAGGGACAAGGCCGCATCATGGGCTTCTCTGAGGGTTGCGAGATCAAAGCCGAAACTCCGGTTGGTGGCCTCCGTGCCGCCAATGGACTGGAACACCAGATCCACCGGCGCACCCTGCTCGATCGCCTCCAGTGTGTTGGTGACATGGGTCAGCACACAGGACTGGGTGGGAATCTCGTATTTCTGAATCACCTCATCCATCAGCTGCATCAGCTTGACGGACTGGCTGACGTTGTCGGTGGCGGGATTGATGCCTATAACCGCATCGCCGTTGCCATACAGCAGGCCATCGAGAATGCTCGCGGCAATGCCGGCCACATCGTCCGTCGGGTGATTGGGTTGCAGGCGGGTTGAAAGATGGCCCGGCAGGCCGATGGTATTCCTGAACCCGCTTGCAACTTCGCACTTGCGGGCGACCAGTATCAGATCCTGATTACGCATCAGCTTGGACACAGCCGCCACCATTTCCGGCGTCAGGCCCGGGCGCAGCGCCTTGAGCACCGAAGGCGTGGCGTGGTCACTCAGCAGCCAATTCCTGAAATCACCCACGGTCAGGTGAGCCACCGGAGCAAAGGCGCCGGCATCGTGCCCGTCCAGAATCAGCCGTGTGATTTCGTCAGACTCGTAAGGCACGAGCGCTTCGTTCAAGAACCGTTTCAGCGGTATTTCGGCCAGGCACATCTGGGCCACAACGCGCTCTTCAGCACTGGAAGCAGCCACACCGGCAAGTCGATCGCCCGACCTGGCGGGCGTCGCCTTCGCAAGGACATCCCCCAGGTTCCTGAACGACCAGGTTCGCGTGCCCAACTGATAGCGGTATGGATGCGACATAGACTTCCCTGCACTTCCCTAATACACCCTTAATGTACGGATGCGGGCGCGCTATGTCTTGTAAAAGTGCCAGCGACGGCTTTTTGAAGAGGGATGTGATCCAGGAGAGCAGACATCCGTTGTCGCTTTGGGAAAGTTACATCTGTTTTGAATGGAATAATGATCAACTCTGGTGCAAAGTTGAAGATCAACTTTGAAAAAATTGGCAACATCAGTTAATTGATTTTCTTGCCTATTCCGATCCCAACCAAAAGGAAACCTCAAGGAAGATGAGCTCCAACTACCGAATTGCCCTGCTGATCGACTGCGACAACGTCAGCCACCAGGCCATCGAAGGCGTACTCCAGGAACTGGCCAAGTACGGTGCCGTGAACATACGGCACGCCCACGGCAACTGGAACGGCCCACAGCTGGGGGGCTGGATTGAGAAACTCCACCCCAATGCCATTCGCCCCATCCAGCAGTTCGCCTACACCACCGGCAAGAACGCCACCGATGCCTCGATGATCATCGACGCGATGGACCTGCTCTACAGCGGCAATGTCGACGCCTTCGCCCTGATGACCAGTGACAGCGACTTCACACCCTTGGTGATGCGCATCCTGGAAGCGGGCTTGCCCGTGTTCGGGTTTGGCGAGCGGAAAACACCCCTGCCCTTCGTGAATGCCTGTTCCCAGTTCATCTACACCGAAAACCTCCGGGACGAAGCGGACGAGGAGGAAGGTCACAACGGCACCGAGCCGGCCGCGAGAGCCCAGAAGAAATGGGGACGCAACCAGCTCCGGGGCGACTCGGTGCTGGTCAGAACCTTGCGCACCGCCGTTGAGCAAACCGCCGATGACGATGGCTGGGCGCACCTTGGCAAGGTGGGCCAATACATCTCCAACAACAGCTCATTCTCCCCGGTGAACTACGGTTACAAGAAACTGAGCGACCTGATCAAGGCCAGCGAGCTGTTCGAGATCCGGGTTGGTGACAAGAACGTGGTTTACATAAAGAGCCCCGGCTAAGCCGGCGCCAATAATAGGAGTGGAGAATGCGACGTAATATCCTGATTACCGGAGCGAGCAGTGGTCTGGGCATGGGCATGGCCCGGGCGTGGGCGGCCAAAGGCTGCAACCTGGCGCTGTGTGCCCGGCGCGTGGAGAACCTGGAAGCGCTCCAGCACGAGCTGACCACAAGCTACCCGAACATCCGCGTGGTCATCCAGGCTCTCGACGTGTGCGATTACGACCGGGTACCGGAGGTATTTCAGAGCTTCAAAGAAGAGCTGGGCAGCCTAGACCGCATCGTGGTCAACGCCGGCATGGCCAGCAGTCACGGCATCGGCCAGGGCCACTTCGCATCCAACCGACAGGCCGCCGAGACCAACTTCGTCGCAGCGATCGCCCAGTGCGAAGCCGCCATGGAAATCTTCCGGGCCCAGAACGCGGGCCACCTGGTGCTGATGTCCTCTGTCAGCGGGGTGCGCGGCTTTCGGGGCGCCATGAACGTCTATGCCGCCACCAAAGCCGCCGTGGCCTCCCTCGCCGAAGGCCTGCAGCTGGACACCGAAGGCACCCCCATCCGGGTCACCAACATCATGCCCGGCTACATCCTCACCGACATCAATCGCAGCACCAGGAATGCACCCTTCCGGGTGGATCTGGAGACTGGCGTTGCCGCGCTGGTGAGCGCCATCGACAAGGAAAAACGCCGCGCCTACGTGCCCTGGTGGCCGTGGACGCCGCTGAGCTATGTCATCAAGGCGTTGCCGTTCAAGGTGTTTGCGCGCGCGATGTAGCTCCTCATTTCTTAGCTCACCGCCGAAAGCACCGCCTCACACACTTCGTCGTGAGTGAGGCCAGCCCCCTTCACCGTTAAATCTGCATAACGGGTATACAGCGCAAAACGCTCGTCAAATAACGCGGCCAGCGACTGATCCGGCCGGCGCGAAATGCCCCGCAGGCTGTAGTCGCCAATACGTTCGATCACTACGTCCAGTGGGATATCCAGGAAAATCACGGTTCCGTTGCTTTTCAGGTGGCGCATGGCTACATCACTGTATACCGCGCTGCCGCCGGTACTGATAACGTGGTTCTCGACGGTCAGGTTCAGCAACACCTGCTCCTCGATCTTCCGTAACGCCTGGTAGCCGTCCTGGTCCACGATCTCCTGCAATGTGCGTCCCGCTTCCTGCTGGATGAACAGGTCGGTATCCACGAAGCCCAGCCCCAGTCGTTTGGCGACCAGCACTCCGACGGTGCTTTTGCCGCTGCCGGGCATACCGATAAAGACCAGGTTTCGAGCCATCGACTGGTTACCCCTCTTTTCTCTCGGCCGCGCGACAGGCGGCTGCGGTGAACAAAACATCGGTGGAGGAGTTCAGGGCGGTTTCCGTGGAATCCTGAACCACGCTGATCACAAAGCCTATGGCCACCACCTGCATGGCCACTTCGGTTGAAATACCGAACAGACTGGTGGCGAGCGGAATCAACAGCAACGACCCGCCCGCAACACCTGACACCCCGCAAGCTGCAAGAGCTGAAACCACACACAGCAACATGGCTGTAGCGAAATCCACGGGGATGCCGAGCGTATTCGCCGCGGCCAGGGTGATCACAGAAATGGTGATGGCCGCGCCAGCCATATTGATGGTCGCACCCAGCGGAATAGAAATGGAGTAGGTATCCGGGTCCAGTTTCAACTGCTCGCACAGCTCCATGTTAACCGGGATATTGGCGGCAGAACTGCGGGTAAAGAAGGCTGTGACGGCGCTGCCCCGAAGGCAGGCAAAAACCAGCGGGAAAGGATTCTGGCGGGTTTTCAGGAAAACAATCAGCGGGTTGGTCACCAGCGCCACGAACAGCATACACCCCACGATTACGCCCAGAAGCTGACCATACTCCAGCAAGGCGCCAACGCCGGTCTCGGCCAATGTATTGGCAACCAGCCCCAGAATACCGAGAGGGGCAAAGCGAATCACAATATGGACAATATCGGAAATCGCGTCTGACAGGTCTTTCAACACCTTGCTGGTGGCATCACTGGCCTGGCGAAGCATGAACCCGAGCCCCACAGCCCAGGCCAGAATGGCAATGAAGTTGCCTTCCATTAACGCAGTTACCGGGTTGGCCACCATGCTGAGCAACAGGTCTCTCATGATTTCGGTGATGCTCCCGGGTGGCTCACCCCTGACTTCCGGCAGGTCCAGCGTCAGCTCCGTCGGGAATAGAAAGCTGGCAACAACCGCGACCAGTGCAGCGATGAGCGTACCAACAACGTATAGCACCAGTACGCCGCGGATATGCGTTGGCTGACCTTTTTCATGGGCCGCGATAGCGGCTGCCACCAGCACAAACACAAGGATGGGCGCGACGGCCTTGAGTGCTGAAATAAACAACTGACCGAGTAGCGAAAATGATTTGGCGGTTTCAGGTGAAAGGAGTGCCAGTGCTACCCCGGCAATGATGCCGAGCATGATCTGGGGGATCAGACCCAACTGCAGAAGGGGACGCAAGAACGTGGTTTGCCCGCTGGACATCATAGGCTCGGGTTGAAAGGATTGAACGGGCGGCGGAATTTACCACAAATGCCAGAATAACGAGACACGGGGAATCCGAAACCGGAGCATGCAAAGCAGAGCCCGGGCGTACTGGTGACTATTCCGTTGTAGCGGGAACCGCCCCACCATTACTATAGGGGTTATCATTCTCGCCCAACCTTTTCAGATGGTACTTCCGATTGCCCATGGACGAACAAACCCACCTGAGAACCCGCGCCTACCTGGTCGCCCGACACCAGCATCCGGCCTGGAAGCTGCTATCAGCCACCAGAGGCCCGCTGGTGCTCAGCTGCCTGCAGGCGTTAATGGAGCAGAACCGGGAAGAAATCCTGTTCGAGGACGCCCAGCAAATGCTGACGGATATCCTGCGGGAGCACGCCAACAGCGATGACCTGGAGCTATCCACTGACGACCCGGCCGCCGATGCCAGAAAAGAACTACGCTCCTGGATTCGCAAAGGGCTGATTGTTGAGCGGGACGGCCGGCTGATGGCCACCGATGCCCTGCAAAAGGCCCTGGCCTTTGTTGAGGGTCTCGATGAAAAGATCATGACGTCCACTGCCTCACGCCTGGCCACGGTGCAGCGGGAAATCGAAAATCTGGAAACCCGCCTGAACCCGAATGCCCAAAGCCGCGCCGACCATATACGCCGCAAGATAAAAGACCTGGAGCACGAACTGGCCGAAGTGGAAGCCGGTCGCTTCAAAGTGCTGGAAGGTGCCGAAGCAGCAGAAGGCATCCGCGAAGTCTACAACCTTGCCACCAGCCTGCGGGCCGACTTCCGCCGGGTGGAGGACTCCTACCGGGAGGCTGACCGGCAGTTGCGCCAGTCCATCGTCAGCGAACAGCATCACCGGGGCGAAATCGTTGACCGCTTGCTGGATGGCCACGACACCCTGCTGGAAACCGCCGAAGGCAAGGTCTTCCACAACTTCAACGAGCAACTCAGCCGGTCCACCGAGCTGGACAATATGAAACACCGGCTGCGGACTATCCTGAAAAATCCGGCCACCCGCCACGCCCTGTCCCGGCAGCAGCAGGATGAATTGCGCTGGCTGGTCATCCGGCTAATACAGGAGTCCGCTGCTGTAATCAGGGCAAGGGCTCGTAGCGAAAAGGACGTCAAGGGCTTCCTCAAAACCGGCCTGGCCGCCGAGAACCACAGGGTCGGCGAACTGCTCAACAGCATAATGAACACTGCGCTCGACATTGACTGGTCCAGCCACAGGATCCGCAAAAGCGAGACACCCCTGCCGCCGGTTGCCGTGGCGGTTTCCAATCTGCCGCTGGTTGAACGGCTGAGATTCAAATCGGCCACCGAAGAACAGGAACAAAGCCTGGAGCTGACCGACCAGAGCGTAAATCTGGAAGAAGTCGATGAAGACTTCTGGCGTGCTTTTGATGGTCTCGACCGGGAAGCCCTGTATCAGGAAACGGTGGAGCTGCTGAAAGTCACCGACCGCCCCATGACCATTAGCGACCTGGCCACTCATTTGCCGCCCACCCATGACTTGGAAACCATTGCCCTCTGGCTGGCGATGGCCCGTGAGGCGGAAGTGGAGATCACTGAAGACCGGGAAGCCGTCGACATTACCGACAGCAATGGCCAGCGGCTGCGCTTCCACGTGCCGCAACTGACGCTGACCCGACAAGACGCAGAATCCATCGACTGGGAGCTGTAAAGCCGCATGTCTGACTATTTTGACCGCCTGACAAGCCAGGCCGATAACGAACAAACCACGGAAGAACCGCAACAAACATCAAAGGCCCCGGACGAGGCAGATCAGCAACGGCCGCTGACAGAGGCTGACCACTACACGCCCGCCAATGTGAAAGCCACCGCCCAGGAGCTGCTGAAATACGGATTGCTTGAAGCGGACCGGAAGCCCAATCTCTACCAGGTCGCCATTACCCAGACCGCCGCCATCAACCAGATCCTGGAGCCGCTCGACCTGCTCCTGAAGGTGGACGAAGTGCGCGGACTGGCCTTTCTGGTGGTCTCTGAACAGCTCTTCACTGAAGGTGAAGAAAAGGATAACGAGTGGTCTCACCCCCTGGTGCGCCGCCAGCGCCTGACCATGGAACAGTCCCTGCTGGTCGCCATACTGCGACAGCACTTCATCGCCCACGAACAGGAAGCCGGGCTCGGAACCGGTGAGGCTACAGTAGAACTGGATGAATTGCTGCCTCAATTGCAGCTGTACCTGGGCGACACCGGCAGCGACACCCGCGACCAGAAGCGCCTGCGCAGCCTGCTGGACAACCTGAAAAACCACGGCGTTGTCTCGGACATCGACGCCAACGATCAGGTTATCATTCGCCCGATCATCACCCATCTGGCAAACCCTGACAACCTGCAGAACCTGTTGCACCATTTCCGGCGCGTGGCCGGCCAATCCGCCCCGGAAGAAGCTGACGGGGAGGATCTATGAGCCAATCCCAGACCGACCTCTTTGCCGCTGAAATTATTCCGCCTACGGCCTATATTCTGACCCACCTGGACCTGTACAACTGGGGACCCTTCGGCGGTCGGCACCGCGCCGAGATCGACCCCAAAGGCACCGCTATCATCGGCCCCACCGGCAGCGGCAAAACGACTCTGGTAGATGCGCTGATGACCTTGCTCACCCACCAGCCCCGGTACAACCTGGCCTCCACCGGGGGGCATGAAAGCGACCGTGACCTGATTTCGTATATTCGGGGTGTTTCCGGTGCCGGTAACAACAGCGGTGACAACAGCCACATTGCCCGCCCCGGCAAAACCGTTACCGCTGTGAGCGCCCGTTTCTCCAACGGTAACAAGGCCATTCGCATCGGTGCGTTGTTCTGGATAGACGGTAGCAGTTCTGCCGCCAGCGACCTCAAGCGCTTGTGGCTGTTCTCCGAGCGGGACGACCAGAGCCTGGATACCTGGCTGGCCATCCACCATGAGGGCGGGGCCCGGGATCTCAAACAGCACGCAAGGGATAATCCCGGGTTGCAGGCCAACGACAGCAAGAAAGCTTATTTGGCCCAGGTACGTCGCTTTTTCGAAGTGGGGGAAAATGCCTTTACACTGCTCAACCGCGCCGCGGGCCTGAAACAACTCAACAGCATTGACGAAATCTTCCGGGAACTGGTGCTGGACGACCACTCGGCATTCGACCGGGCCACTGAAGTAGCCAGTGAGTTCGACGACCTGGCTGCCATTCACAGCGAACTGGAAACCGCCCGCAAACAACACCAGTCGCTCTTGCCCATTGCGGAAACCCATGAAAAACACCAGGCGGCCACTACCGAGCTGGACCAGCAACTGGCCCTGAAAGAAATTCTGCCAGTGTGGTTTGCCCAAACCGGTTACGAACTCTGGAACAGCCGGAAACAGAAACTTGAAAAGCAGCATGACGAGGGCCGAGAAGCCCTCCACTCATTGGATGAGACCGTTCAGAAACTGAACAGCAAAGCCGACACCCTGAAAGATATCTACCTGCAGGCCGGCGGCGCCAGCATTGAACAACTCAAAGAGCAGATTTCCCAGCAGAAGCGCTGGGTGGAAGAACGGGAGCGCCACGCCAGGGATTATCAAACCCTGACTGGCAAGCTTGATCTGGACAGTACACTGGCCCCCGAGGCTCTGGCCCGGAACCGCCAGCTCGGCGAGACAAAGCTCCGTGAACTGTGCGAACTCGCAGACACGCAGGACAAATCCCTGCTGGACCTGCGTATCCGTCACGGCAAGCTCAATGAAACGCTGACCGAACTCAGTGAAGAAATCGACCGCATCAGGGCCCGCCCGGGGTCCAACATCGACGGGCGTTACCAGGAGTTCCGCAGCGAACTGGCCCGGGCGCTGAACCTGGATGAGGACAGCCTGCCCTTCGTGGCAGAACTGTTGGAAGTCAAAGCCGAAGAACGCGACTGGCGCGGCGCTATCGAACGGGCCATTGGCGGACACCGCTTGCGGCTGTTGGTGCCCCCGGCGGCAATGCAATCTGCCCTGAACAGGGTAAACAGCCATGACAACCGGCTTCACGTTCGACTGCTGGAGGCCCAGCCCCCCCAGGCCCCGGCCCGGTTCATGGAGGACGGCTTCACCCGGAAACTGAACTTCAAGGACCATCCTCACCGGGAAGTCCTGAAACACCTGCTGGCCGGAATCGACCGGCACTGCGTGGAATCTCCGGAAACCCTGCGCCAGACCCCCCACGGAATGACGCAACAAGGCCTCATGTCTGGCAAGAAGGGCTATTTCGAAAAACGGGACAACCAGCGGCTCGACAAGGGCTGGATGACCGGATTCAACAACCGTGACCGTCTCGCGGCCCTTAACAACGAGCTGACAGAGACCCGCCAGGAGGCGGACACCCTGGAGCAGCAACTCGAAACAGCCCGCAGGAACCTGAAAGATACCCAGGACCAGATACGGCTTTACGAGCTCCTTGGCGAAACCGAGTTCAGCGCCATCGACCTGCCCAGCGCACAGCGGGAACTGGATGCCCTTCAAAGCCGGCTGGAGGCGCTGACTGCTCCGGACTCGGATGTGGAGAAAGCCCGGCGGGAGTTTGAGACCGTCCGGAAGGAGCTTGAGAAGAGTCAAAACGGGCTTTCAGAACAAAAGACGGCCAATGCCTTGCTTGAAGAAAAACGCAACCAGGCCGCTCAGAAATGCACGGAACTGTTGGACCGGATTGGCGAAGGCCTGACAGACGACCAGCAAACCCTGGCCGCCGCACACTTCCGCGCCCCGGGAGCAGACCAGTACGAACGTCTGGAAGCACTGGAGCGGGACCAGCGCGAACAACTGGATCGGGCCATCGGCAAACTCGGCAAACAGATTCAGGGTTACGAACTCAGCCTGACCCAATTGATGGGAAAAGCCCGCACCATCGATACCGGGGCACTTGCGGAAACCGGCAGCGATATCCGGGACATTCCCCAATACCTGGAACGCCTGCGGGTGCTGGAAGAAGAGGCCTTGCCCCAGAAACTCGAGCGTTTCCTCAGTTACCTGAACCAGTCATCGGATCAAGGGGTCACCCAGTTGCTGGCCCACATCCAGAACCAGGTAGCCATCATTGAAGAACGCATCGCTGACCTGAACGCCACCCTGCGGAGGGTCGACTTCCAGCCAGGCCGTTACCTGCGCCTGGAGCCACGGAGGGTTACCCACGAATCCCTCCGGACGCTTGAGCGGGCCCGGAGACAGCTCCGCGCTGACGCCCTGAAAGACGACCAGGGCGAAAGCCATTTCAAGGCCCTGCAGAACATGGTGGCCTTACTAAGGGATGCAGCAGACAACAAACGCACCGTGGGTGCCCGGGCCTTGCTGGACCCGCGCTACAGACTGCAGTTCGAGGTCTCGGTTCTTGACCGGGAGTCCGGCACGGTGATCGAAACCCGCACCGGCTCACAGGGCGGCAGCGGTGGCGAAAAAGAAATCATCGCCAGCTATATCCTCACTGCCTCCCTGAGCTACGCCCTTTGCCCGGACGGCGCCACCCAGCCGCTGTTCGGCACCATCGTGCTGGACGAGGCATTCTCCAAAAGCTCCCACGCGGTGGCCGGTCGTATCATCTCGGCCCTCAACGAATTTGGCCTGCACCCACTGTTCGTCACACCCAACAAAGAGATGCGGCTGCTGCGGGCTCATACCCGCTCGGCCATCCTGGTGCACCGCAAAGACCTGCGCGCCACCCTTACTTCATTGAGCTGGGAAGAGCTGGAAGCCCACGCAGAAAAAATAGCCCGGAAAGCCCATGAAATCTCCGGATGAACTGGCAAGTCGCCTGGCCCGGCAATGGCAGAATGCAGACCTGCGCGAGCAACGCCTGCTCCGGCCGGAGAGCTGGCCATTGACCCTTACTATCGGAAAGCCCACTGGCACCGTGGTAAGGGATCAGGTCGGAGAGGTTCGCGAACACCTCCAGCAATGGCGGGAGGTTTCCATCGGGCAGGTCCACTGGCAGCCTGTCCGCTTCCAAAGCACCAGCGAAGCCATCAACATTCCCACCCACTGGAGGCTGGAGTCTCCCAGCCAGTGGGTACAGGCCACCGGCAGCAGTGAAATCAAGCGGGAATACAACACGCTCAATCGCCTCGCCTCTGCCCTCGACCCGCGCTTTCACTCACTGATCGTACGCCGGCGCAGCCTGGTCATGGATAAATCAGAGCGCGAGGTCATTCTGAGCGGTGAAGTTGCCCTTCAGCTCCAGCCGGGCTGCGCCGATGGCAAGCCCCTCAGAGCGCTTTCTGTTGCCGGTACCGACAGCAAATTCTTCGAACGTAATCGCCAGCTGGTCACCCTGATGCTGGATATCCTGTTCGACGGCCGGGCCAGCGAAACCGGGCTGGAGACCTTCCTGGGCGCCGAAGACGAGGGCCACCACTGGCTACTGATCGCGGATCTGGATGGCTCACTGTTGCCCTTCTCACAGATGCGGGTCCGGGCGTATGAACTGCAAAGCACCCCATTGCCAGGCCAGCGCCTGATCCTGGTAGAAAACGAACGTAGCCTTCACCAGTTGCCCTCCGCGCCCGATACCATCGCGGTGCTGGGATCGGGCCTCAACCTGTCCTGGTTGCAGGCAAGCTGGCTATCCAACAAAGCCGTGGCCTACTGGGGTGACCTGGACACCTGGGGTCTGGCCATGCTTGGTCGTGCCAGAGAGCATCTCCCGAAGCTAACACCATTGCTAATGGACAGAACCACCTTTGAAAGGTTTGCCGCCGAAAGTGCTGTTGAGGAACCACAGGCAGCACCTGCTATCGTCCCGCCAGGACTGACCGAGAGCGAAGCCGGGCTTTACCACCTGCTGCTTCAGTCGGACCGTGGCCGGCTGGAACAAGAGTTCCTTCCAGTAAACATGGTTCACAGAGCGGTGGTTAACTGGACTGCCCGATCCACCTAATAGCTCCGGCAAACGGCCCAACGCCCTGTATCCAGTTCAGGTCGCTCAGGCGGAAAGCCCCGAAAACCACTCGCTCATCCGCCCATACACAAACACAAATGCCAATTTCCGGACCAATGGCCTTGGTGCCCGGCTCCGCCGCGCGGTGCATATGTGTGTGGGCATTGCTTTGGTTTACAAGTACGACAATGTGAACTGGGAGACTGTGTATTCGAGCTGCAAGAACCATCCTGGCGACTTTCGAGCCACAGGGATCACAGATTGGGTTGCCTATGCCCGGTCAGACCAAGACGCAGGATCTTTTCGGAGTGTGAGGGTGTAAGCCATTACTTTGACAATATCCTAGCTTTGACATCGGCCCACGGAGCGCCTCGATCCTGATCTAACTCGAAGGCTTTCAATCGCCGCTCCAGTTCTAGCTTCTGGGCCTCTGTAAGTTCAATTTCGGAGCCTTCCGCAACCACGCTGTCCCACAGTGCTTCTGCAAGAATGATACGCTCAGATACGGTCAGTAATTGTATTTCCATAACACATGCCTCCACCAGGAAAGATTCTAACTAATTCTATCAAAGCGCTCTCAAGAGGAAGCCCTTGGGCGAGTTGTTTTGAATCCATGGGCTAACCATGAAAAGTTTCGGGCGCAAGTATTCACCGCCAGCCTTGCGCCGCCGGCGGGCTTTTGTCACCCGCCGGGCCCGGGTGATTTCATCCTTCAGGTAAGCGCCGACGGCCTTGAGGATACCCAGATCCGGATCAGCCTCGTCATCGTCCGCCAGCCGGAAGATCTGCTGGTAGTACCAGGCCTGGCCACCCAGCACATTAATCACCTTGAGTGGCATCAGCGGACTGGCCGGCGAGAACAAGCCGGTCTGGGCGAGCTTGATGTGACCTTCATGGCAGACGGTCTTGTCGATACGCCCCTCGAGCAGATCCCCGGGCGTGTCCGGATCCGTGCAGAGCGGGCGGCCCAGGCCAATCACATCAGTCTCCCCGTTGGCGACCACCTCTTCCATAAACGTCCGCGTGCGGAAACCACCCGTGACCATCAGCGGACAATCGCAGACTTCACGAATCTTCTGAGCATAATCCAGAAAATAGGCCTCCCGCTTGCGGGTGCTCTCCCGCATGGCCGCCCCTTCGCTCGCAGTTTCCGCATCACCGCTGTAACCAAGCAACCGGGGCTGTTCGTAGGTGCCGCCGGACACCTCCAGCAGATCAATCCCCTCATCATTGAGCCAGCGGACCACCTTCACACTCTCGTCCAGGGTGAACCCGCCCTTGCGAAAATCGTCGGAATTCAGTTTGACCGCCACCGGAAACTCCGGCCCCACGGCCGCGCGGGTAGCACGGACCACTTCCAGCAGGAAACGGGCGCGATTCTCCAGAGACCCGCCCCAGCGATCCGTCCGTTGGTTGGTCACCGGCGAAAGAAACGACGACAACAAATAGCCGTGAGCCCCATGCACCTGAACACCGGTGAAACCCGCATCCTTGGCAATCCGGGCAACATTGGCAAAGCGCTGGATAAAATCGAGGATCTCCGGCTCCGTCAACGCCCGTGGACGGGCATAGTTCCCCATCAGGGACAGCTGGACTGCAGAGGGCCCCATCGGCCGCGAAGTAACGTAGCGCGGCGACTGCCGACCGGCATGGGAGATCTGCATCCACAAATGGTTGCCATTGCGGGTACCGGCTTCGGCCCAGGCGCGCAATTGTGCCATTCCATCCGGCTCGCCCTCCGCCGGCGCCGGATCGATAGCCACATTACCCGGCCGCTCCAGTACCCGGTGATCAATCATCACGTTGCCGGTGATCAGCAACCCTGCTCCGCCATCGGACCAGCGGCGATAGAGCGTTTCGTGCCGGTGGGTGGCGTGTAGGTGGTCGTCTGACAGCCCCTCAGTCATGGCGGCCTTGGCGATACGGTTGGGTAAGACGGCGCCGCAGGGGAGTTTGAGGGGTTGGGCCAGGGGGGATTGGGGCATGGGATCATCCTGATGGTTATTGATTCGTTGGTTTTCGAATCGTGGTTCGAGTGTAGAAGGCATGCAATGGCCGGCCGGGCCTCTGTGCGATAGCCCCTCTTACGCCAAAACCGCTACAAACTCCCCTACCACATACAGATCGTCCAAATCATCTGCATCAAACACCAGATCTGAATAGCCAACGGCGCTTGTTACAGGCGAGAGAATAACCCTCCGGTTGATCAGTTCACCATCGATGGGAGCCTTTTCGCTCCGGTATAGCTTTACCGTGTAGCTCCCGCCGTGATCAGGATCCTCTATGGCTCGATGCTGGACCAGAACAATCTTTCCATTCCGAGTTCCACCCGGATTCTCGCTGAAAAGACACCAGGCGCCATTGGGAATTCGTTTGTTCATCGATTCACCCACAACCTGAACGACGAACTGACCTTCTCTGGTATGAAAATGCCCAGGGAGGTGGACCCACTGGCAATCTTCTGGATATTGGAATTCGCTGAAATCGCCCGCTGCCGCCTGCAAATCGTAAAGCGGAACATACCCCTCATAAGGCTTCGCTGCTTCGAAATCCACTACGTCGTAAGGCAAGGGATGCAACAAGGCCTCGTCGTCCTGTTCGTCAACCCAGGATCTGGAGACTGAGCGAAAATATTCCCGAGTTTCAGGATCTGAAGAGTAGATGTAGCACCCTTTCATTCCTCGAGTCATTAGGGTGCGGTAGGTGTTCTTGATAATCATATCTGCGACACCTAGCGCGTTCTCTCGATCCTCCTTGAGCATCTTCTTGTAACCACGGACAGAACGGTCCGATTTCGATCGTCTAGTGTCCCGTCTGGCTAATTCGTTAACCTACTGAGCCACTGAGAGCCTTGAGAGCTAG
>NZ_JAWLHI010000008.1:0-76634 GCF_041690455.1 Marinobacter sp. | reverse complement strand
GTTGGCGCCGGGCCGAAGCGGATGGTTTTCTCCTGGGCCAGCCAACGCTCCGGGATTCCGGAAGCAAGGATCAGGCGATTGCCCTCCTCGCGGATAAAGCAGTTGCGGATCATCAGCACCCACTCGGCCGCAGCCCAGACATGATGGCCATCTCCCATGCAGCCCCCACCGGTGGCCGGATGGATGGCCTCTGGCCACTGGCCGGTCGGGGATGCCATATTGGCTACGGCATCCATCAACTCCACATGGCGACGATCACCGGCCCGCAACAGCACCTGGGCCACGTGCAGGGTAAGATAGGCGTTCAGTCCGGAATGAATCATATCCTGGTAGAACGCGCCATGGACAAAGCACCTGTCGATCAGGAAATTGGCACAGTCCAGCAGGCGCTCGTCATCCGGTTTCATGAGTTGGGTGGGATAGCCAGCGGCCAGTGAGCCAATGGCGCCGGCATCCAGCCGGCGATAGGGTGACGCCGGCATGCCTGGACGCTGGAGGCGCAGTTCGCAACTGGCCAGGCTGCGCTCCACCGCCTGATTGAATTCCCGGGCATCGGCGGCAAAGCTTTCACTGGCCTCCCGGTCCTCATCCCGTAGCAGGTTGGCGGCGGCGTTCAGGCCGGCAATCCCCCAGAAGTCATCCCAGTAGTAATAGTCGTTCGGACCCAGATGCTCGGCGCTGAATCCGGCCGGCAACAGTCCCGCGTGGGGCGCATTCAGGTTTTCGCTGAGCCGTTTCTTCTGGATCCAGCGCGCCCCTTTCATGACCGGCGCTTCCCAGCGCTCCGGCAGATCCTGACCGGTTAACTGACAAAAACGGTCCAGAATCCAGAGCACCTCGCCGTTGGCATCCCACTCACCTTCCTGGGAGCGAAAATACCCGTCACGCATCTGACGATCAGCAAACTGGTTGAGTGCCCGCTCGGCCCGCTCGGTCAATCCCACGCTCAACAGCGCGTGGATGATAAAAGCCGCATCCCGGAACCAGAACCGCTTGTAGGTATAAGGCCCCGGATAAACATCCTTTGGGGAATGCAGTATCAGCGAGGTGACCGCGGCGTCATACAGGAACTGGTATTTTTCATCCGGGCACTGCAAGCGCGCGGTATCCTCCCGGACCCGGTGCCAGGCATCCGGTCCGGCCGGCGCCAGGCCAGCCACCTCGAGGGGAATGCTGACCGTCAGTTCCGTGGACTCTCCGGCCGTTACCGGGAACAGGGCAGCGGCGGTGACCATCCCCACGTCACACTTGCCTTCGGTCTCCTGCTGTCGATCCATGAGATGGATGTGCACATCACCCTGTTTGTAATCAGATACGTGATGCCATTCCGGGGTGCGGTCAAATTTAACGGACTGGGTTCCGTCCACCAGCCAGCCGCTGCCGTCCTCCTCCAGCCGAACCTGCTGGATAAAGCTGATGCCCTCCGGATTAGCGGGCCGCAGGGACAACACCAACGAGGCCGTCACGTCCGATTCGGCCCGCAGAGTGAGCTTGCATACCGGCCGCCCATTCTCGATGGCCACCCGGCTGCGGCTGATCAGCTTCAGGCCATCCTGGACCGTTTCGGTGACTACGACCGGGGTATCCCCCAGTTCCTGCCACTGGCGGGCCTGCTTTGCCCGGGAAGGCAGCAGGCAACGCTCGTCTTCGGCCAGCAACCAACCATCCAGTGACCAGCCGTCGTACAGAGGGGTCAACAGCCCCCGGGGATCCACGATAGGCAGTTCATCCACGTCCGGCTGACCGATGGCCGTCCAGTTCCGGTTGGTGAGGTTGATATGGGTTATGGAAAAGGCTCTGGGAACAAAGGCCGTGTCGGTGGGATCGAACTGGCGCTCCACCCAGTAGGGCCAGACCCAGTCCAGGTTGTGCTGGATGACCCGGCTGTTGATCAGTCCCCGGGCGTGAAACACCACACCGGCCCGCAACAACTCAATAGGCTCGCCCACCTCGGAAGGTTGAGCAAAGCCATGCAACTTGCCCAGCAGCGTAATCGGGTCAAGGAAACCATGTTGGCGGGCCACACGCTTGATGATGTAACGCCAGGGTAACCAGTTCATCCAGCTCATCCAGAATCCTCCTGTCCCATGGGTTCGGTTTCCATCCGGTAACGGGCCAATGCCCGTCTGGCCAGACGATTCAGCATCACCACCGCAAGTACAGTGCCGAGAAAACCCGCGCCGTAGATGGTCCACTCCAGCGGAGTACGGGCGCTTTCCCGGACCCCCAGGGTGGACAGGTCAGCGGCCAGCGAGCCGAGGTAAACGTTGTGCAGTGAGAAAGGAATCACCCCGAGAAAGGTACCCGCGACAAAACCGGGGAATGAAAAGCTGGTCAGGCCGAACAGGTAGTTCGATACCTTGCCGGGGAAAAACGGAATCAGTCGTGTCAGCAGTACGATCTTCCAGCCATGGGGTGCCATCTCGTCGGTCACCACCGACAGCTTTGCCCGGTTGCGAATGTAGATGTGGGCGGTCTCGCCAAAGAAATACCGCGCAATCAGAAACGCCAGTCCAGCCCCGATGGTGGTGCCGATCACCACATAAAGGGTACCCTCGACCACTCCGAAAACGAAGCCGGCGCCGGTGGTCAGCAACACTCCGGGCAGCAACAGCACCATGGCCGAAACCATGAGCACAACAAAGAACAACGCCGCCCAGGCGCCCTGCTCATCAAACCACCGCAACAAGTCGACGATTTGCTGGTGCACACCAAGCGCATACAGGAGCCCGACGATCACCCCGACACCGGCAATACTGCCAGCCATCCACAACAGCGGCGATCGGGTCCAGTTGGCTCGTTGTTTCGGTTCGGAGGCAGACACCAAACGCTCAACTCCTTGCCAGAACTGAGATTTCGGGTGCAAATCACCACCCGGACCAGACTTTACCCTAACCCGGGGGCGCGGCTGGTCCCAAAGCTGTAGCCCCTCGGATGGTACTTACAATCGTTCCAGCCGGGCTCACTTGCTCGTCAGGATGGATTGCAGCTTGTGAGTCAGTTCCACTGCCTCGGTGCCCATCGGTGTCAGATAGCCGCCATCCTTCTGGCTGATCAGTCCCTTGGCGAACAGACTCTCGGCAGCCCGGACCGTTTCCGGCGCAGCGGAATGGGCATGCACCTTGATGCCTTCCTGCATGGAGGTCGAGGGAAACTGCAGTAACAGATTGAGCTCTGCAAGGTGGTTCGGCGAGAATGGCATGGCACTTCCTCTTTTTATGATTGATCTGCTTTTCAGTCTAGGCTCAGGTCAGCACTTGGCAAGCACAGGGACGAAGCCAGCATGACAAATAACAGCGAAGAATTCCCGAACTATTACCTGCGGCCACTTCGCCATCTGAATGTGTACCTTTCCGGACTCGTGAAGGGGCGACTGTGGCTCAAAGTATTGATCGGTATGGGGACCGGCCTGGTGGTCGGCACCCTGCTCGGCCCCTCGGTCGGCCTGATCGAGCCGGAAAGGGGACGATTGATCGGTAACTGGCTGGCATTTCCCGGTCACCTCTTCCTCGCCACCATACAGATGATTGTCATACCGCTCGTAATTGCCTCGGTGGTGCGTGGCCTGGCCTCCAGTGAAGATCTTTCACAACTGCGCAAGCTGGGTATGCGGGTATCGATTTTCTTCATCATCACCACGGCAATTGCCGCCTCTATTGGCCTCTGGGTTGGCGGCCTGATTAACCCCGGGCGCATGCTGACCGGGCTGGCCACACCAGTGACGGAAGCCTCTGACGAGGTGGTGAATGCCACAATGCCCAGCGTTGAGGACCTTCCCCAGACTCTGTTGGGGCTGCTACCCGGCAATCCCCTGGATGCCATGGTGGAGGGCCAGATGCTGCAGGTAGTGATCTTCTCGATTATCGTCGGCGTTGCACTCGTCAGCATGGCACCGGCAAAGTCCCGACCGATGCTGGACCTGCTCGATTCCCTGCAACAGGTCTGCATGACCGTGGTGCAATGGGCGATGCGCCTGGCGCCCTTCGCCGTCTTTGGCCTGATGGCCCAGCTCACCACCACCATCGGGTTCCGGGCCATGCTGGGCATGGGCTCCTATGTCTTGACCGTCCTGCTGGGACTGCTGATATTGCTGGGATTTTATCTGCTGATCCTGAAGTTTCTGGGGGGTGAACACCCAATCCGCTTCCTCAAGGACACCCGCGATGTCCTGCTGCTGGCATTTTCCACTTCCAGCTCTGCCGCGGTGATGCCGCTGTCCATCCGGACCGCTGAAGACAAACTCGGGGTGCGGCCCTCGATCTCCGAGTTCGTGATTCCCCTGGGCGCGACCATCAACATGAACGGCACCGCACTCTACCAGGCGGTGGCAACCGTGTTCCTGGCCCAGGTCTATGGAATTGATCTTGGCTGGGGCAGCATGGCGCTGGTAGTTGCCATGGCGGTCGGCGCGTCCATCGGTTCACCGGCCACACCCGGCGTTGGCATCGTCATCCTTGCCATGGTGCTCCAGACCGTGGGCATACCGCCAAGTGGCATCGCATTGATCATGGGGGTGGACCGGATTCTGGACATGTGCCGCACTGCCATCAACGTCACCGGTGACCTGGTGACCTGCCGGCTGATGGAGAACTGGTCAGGCACCCGGTTGCCGTCGGAACCGGCACCGGCCGATTCGTAACTGCAACAAATTGCATCATTGCGATTACAGTTTATGAGACCCCGGCCCTTTGCCACAGGGCCTCTGGCTGAAATAATAGGCAACTCACGTCCACCTGGCAGTAGGCGGCTAATTACGGACCATGGCAAAACGATCACAACTTCTGTCCTGCGCTCTCATTTCGATGATGCTCTCGAGTGCCGTGCTGGCCGATGGCATCAAGCGCATCGTGCATCCGGATGGCACCGTCGAGTACACCAACACCAAGAGCCAGGACGCGCCGATTGCCTCCACCGGCAACGAGACCGTCTATCGCTATACCGATGAGAACGGCGTCGTTTCGTACAGCAGTATCCAGCCAAACAACGCCACGTTCGATGTCATCCGCTTTCACTGCTACGCCTGTGACCCGAACTCGAAAGTCGACTGGCGCAAGACCCCACTGTTCCTTTCCCCCTACCGGCAGGAAATCCAGGCGGCGGCCACTGAGTTCGATGTCGACCCGGCCCTTGTCCGGGCCGTCATTCACGCCGAATCCGCTTTCAATCCCAAGGCACTGTCTCCCAAGGGTGCCCAGGGGCTGATGCAACTGATGCCGGGCACCGCGAAGGAACTCGGCGTGAGTAACGCCATGGCGGCCGCCGAAAACATTCGTGGCGGCGTGAATTATCTGGCCCGGATGCTGGCCCGCTTCAATGGGGATATTCGCCTGGCAACTGCTGCCTACAACGCCGGCCCTGGCGCCGTCACCCGCTACAAGGGGGTTCCCCCCTACGCCGAGACCAAGGCCTATGTGGAGCGGGTGGGCATTCTGCATGAGCGTTACGCTTCACGATAGCCAGGACCAATCGCCCAGATCCGCCTGGTCCAACAATTCACATTGGCACCACCGGCTCCCAGTGACTATGAAGAGTAGACACGTGTTGGAAAGGGCTCTGGTGTCATGGAATCGACCCGCAAAAACATCTTCGTCTTTGGCTCGGATGAATTCAATCTGTCCCTGATGCGGTCACTGGACACTCAGAACCGCTACAAGTTGCACAGCCTTTACCATTACAGTGAGATCAAGGCCGGCGAGGAATTTCCAGTACGGGAGTTGTACGAGGGCGCCCAGGAAAAACTGCGGAACTTCAGGGGAACGGTCGACGGGATCGTGGGTTACTGGGACTTCCCGGTGAGCACTCTGTTGCCGCTGCTAAGGAAACCCTATGACCTTGCATCTCCCAGTCTTGAGTCGGTGCTGAAGTGTGAACACAAATACTGGAGCCGGCTTGAACAACGCCGGGTCATCCCTGACTTCATTCCGGACTTCTGCGCGGTCGATCCGTTTGCGGACGATTATCGCCAGCAAATCACCCTTGATTACCCGTTCTGGATCAAACCCATCAAGTCAGCCTCATCCTACCTTGGGTTCAAGGTCAGGAATGATTCCGAACTGGACCATGCCATCCAGAGAATTCGTGACGGAATCGCACGCTACGGCAATCCTTTCAACTACGTGCTGCAATTTGCCCAACTGCCGGACAAGGTCGCCCGGATACACGGCAACTGGTGTCTCGCTGAGCAGATCATATCGAAGGGCAGGCAATGCACGCTTGAGGGGTACGTGTATGATGGAGAGGTTACCGTATACGGCATTGTCGACTCTATTCGGGAAGGCAAACACCGCTCCAGCTTCTCACGGTACCAATACCCGTCTTCGATCCCCCGGCGCGTCCAGCAACAAATGATCTCTGTCATTGACCGCTTTCTGCGCCACATTGATTTTGACAACGGGCCATTCAATGCCGAGTTCTACTGGAGTAGCAGCGATCGCATCTCGTTGCTTGAAGTGAATACCCGTATTTCCAAATCACACTGTCCATTGTTCCAGAAGGTGGATGGCCATGCTCACCACAAAGTCATGGTGGAACTGGCCTTGGGCGAAAAGCCCGACTTTCCGGCCCGGCAGGGTCAGTTCAGGATCGCGGCAAAATTCATGTGGCGCACCTATGAAAACGCCATCGTCAAAAAGGTGCCCGACGCCCGGTCTCTGGCCAAACTGAAGGAGCAGTTTCCGGAGTCGGATATAGAGTTACATATCGAGCCCGGCATGAAGCTGTCATCACTGGCCGACCAGGACAGCTACAGCTATGAAATTGCCGTGATATTCCTGGGCGCACAGAGCCAGCAGGAATTACTGCAAAAATACCGTGACATACAGGGTTTGATGGATATCGAGCTTGAACCTCTGAGCGGAAAAACGTAATCGCCAACCACAGGGACAACTGCATGAAAACTGTCGACAAGCTCCCTGAACCTGTCCGGAACATTGAACACCAATGGATTCCGATGCCAGATGGCATTCGTCTTGCCGCCCGGATCTGGTTGCCGGAATCCGCTGAGCGTAGGCCGGTTCCAGCGATCCTGGAATACATCCCCTACCGAAGAAGAGACGGCACGCGCCTACGAGATGAGGCCAACCACCCGTATTTTGCCGGCCGCGGCTATGCCTGTATCCGGGTGGACATCCGCGGTAGCGGGGATTCCGAAGGTGTGCTGACGGACGAGTACCTGCAGCAGGAACTGGACGACGGCGTCGCCATCCTGGCGTGGCTGGAAGAGCAACCCTGGTGCAACGGCCGGGTGGGAATGATCGGAATATCCTGGGGCGGTTTTAACGGTCTTCAGATCGCCGCTCTGCAGCCACCGCAACTGAAAGCCGTGGTCAGCGTCTGCTCGACGGATGACCGGTACGCGGACGATGTCCACTATATGGGCGGCTGCCTTCTGGGTGACAACCTGTCCTGGGCATCGGTCATGTTTGCCTACAATTCCCTGCCGCCGGACCCAGATATCGTCGGAGACCGCTGGCGCGACATGTGGTTCCAGCGTCTGGAAGGCAGCGGACTCTGGCTGGAAACCTGGCTGCAGCACCAGCATCGCGACGATTACTGGCGCCATGGTTCGATCTGTGAGGATTTCTCCAGGGTCGAGGTGCCGGTCATGGCCGTCAGCGGCTGGGCCGACGGTTACTCCAACGCGGTTTTCCGCCTACTGGAAAAACTCCCGGGTCCACGTGTGGGCCTGATCGGTCCCTGGAGCCACAAATACCCGCACCAGGGCGTGCCGGGACCTGCGATCGGATTCCTCCAGGAATGCCTGAGATGGTGGGACAAATGGCTGAAAGGCCGTGAGACCGGGATCATGGAAGAACCCATGTTACGAGCCTGGATGCTCGACAGCATGCCACCTTCCACGTCTTACCATCAGCGCTTTGGGCGCTGGGTCAGTGAGGCAAAATGGCCTTCCCCGTCCACTATCGAGCGCACCTATAAGCTTGCTCCCTATCGGCTGGTGGAAAGCCACAGTACGGCGGAGGTCGCCTCCCTGGCTCTCCAGTCGCCTTTAAGCAACGGTTTATTCGCCGGTAAATGGTGCTCTTACAGCAACACCCCCGACCTGCCCCACGATCAAAGGGAAGAGGATGGAGGTGCCCTCGTTTTCACCACAGAGCCACTGGAGGAGCCGCTGGAGATACTCGGGGCACCGGTGGTGGAGCTCAATCTCTCGGCGTCGGAACCAGTGGCGATGATTGGCGTCCGGCTGTCAGATATGCGCCCGGATAACAAGGTAACGAGGGTCACGTACGGGTTACTTAACCTGGCCCACCGGGAAAGTCATGCTTCACCATCGCCCCTGAATCCGGGAACTACCTATCGTATCCGATTACGACTCAACGGCATTGCCCAGAAATTTCCCCGCGGCCACAGGCTCCGCCTTGCGGTATCGTCATCCTATTTTCCTCTGGCCTGGCCACCCCCAAGGTCTACCCAGCTAAAAATCCATACCGGGGGTAGTCGGCTGATCCTGCCGGTGCACCCCCCAAAGCCTCAGCAAATCAGCTTCCCCGAGCCGGAAAGTACACCGGCCAGCGAGAAGACACAGATTCGAGAGGGGCACCATGACTGGCGTGTGATCCGGGAACTCGACAAGGATATATCCACCCTGGAGGTCATCAACGACAGCGGAGTGTATTACCTGGCAGACCCCGACCTGACGATCGAGCAAAGTGTGAAAGAGTGGTACTCCTACCAGGCCGATGACTTCTCTTCCGCGCGTGGCGAGACACTGGCTGTCAGAGCCTATCAACGGGGAGACTGGAGTATCAGGACCACCACCAGGACAGTACTGACCTGCGACGGCCAGAATTTCTACCTGGACGCAGAATTGGATGCCTTCGAGGGGAAACGGCGGGTTTTCTCCCGAAACTGGAACCGCATCATCAAGCGGAACCTGGTGTAGCAGGATCAAGAGGCTGGGAAAAGTGACGACCAGCGGTCCGGAGTATTCCCCGGACCGCTGGCAGAGAGGCCGCGGGCTTTATTCAGCCGAGGCAATCAGGCTGGCGTTGCCACCCGCTGCCGTGGTATCCACGCAAAGATGCCGCTCAATCACGTAGCGCTGATCCAGCTTGTGCTCGGTGATGATTGGAAGCAGGGCGCCGTCGCGTTCGGCCAGAGCCTGACGGTACTGCTTCAGCAGCGGTTTCTCGGCCACGCTGACCACCGCCTCGAAGCCGGACAGCTCGGCCAGGGCGTCCGGATCGAGCACGCCGTTGACTGCCACAATGGGCAGGCCGGCCCTGGCGGCATCCGCCACCTTCTTCTCGGCATCCGGCGCAATGACTACCACCTGGTTGCCCTGGGACAGCGCGGTTGCCGCCTGCTCCATGGCTGAATCGGCATCCGGTCCCAGACACAGGACCACGCCCCGGGCATGGAAGGACAGATGGTTCTGCTCACCGGTGGGCCCGGGCATTTCCAGATAGCCCTTGTCCATGGGCGCCGGAACCTCTCCGAAGAACGGCTTCAGGGTTTCCTGACGTTCCTCCGGCCTTGGAGCCTTGCCCGAGGCCACCTGGTTGATCAGCTTCTGTGCCTTGTCCGCACCGATGACCTTGTCGCTGGAGCTGGACGGCTTCTCGACCGTCTCCCCTTTGACGAAACGACGGACATACAGCGGGCCACCCGCTTTGGGGCCGGTACCGGAGAGGCCTTCACCACCGAACGGCTGGGAGCCGACAATGGCACCAATCTGGTTCCGGTTCACGTAGGTGTTGCCCACGTGGATCCGGCTGGCGATATGCTCGATCCGACGGTCGACCCGGCTGTGGATACCAAAGGTCAGGCCATAGCCCTTGGCATTGACCGCGTCCACCACCTTGTCGATGTCCTTCGCTTCGAAGGTAGCCACGTGCAGTACCGGGCCGAAGATCTCTTCCTCCAGCTCCTCGATGCCGCTGACCTTGAGCACCGCCGGCGAAACGAAACGGCCCTTGGTCGGCACTTCCACTTTCTTCAACAGCTTGCCGGCCTGCTCGAACTTGTTGCAGTGGTCGACAATCTTCTTCTGGGACGGCTCATCGATCACCGGGCCCACGTCGGTAGACAGCTGCCACGGATCACCGATACCCAGTTCTTCCATGGCGCCGTAGAGCATCTCCAGCAGGTTATCGGCAATGTCTTTCTGGACGTAGAGCATCCGCAGTGCGGAGCAGCGCTGGCCGGCACTCTGGAACGAAGAGGCGAGCACATCCCGCACCACTTGCTCAGGCAGCGCGGTGGAGTCCACGATCATGGCGTTCAGGCCGCCGGTCTCGGCCACCAGCGGCGCGTCCGGTGCCATGTGCTCGGTCATGGCCTTGTTGATACGCTGGGCAGTGGCCGTAGAGCCGGTGAAGCACACACCGGTCACGCGGGCATCGGAGGTCAGCGCGGAGCCTACGGTGGCACCAGTACCCGGCAGAAGCTGGATGGCATCACGGGGGATACCCGCCTCATGCATCAGCTCAACCGCGCGCACCGCCAGCAGCGAGGTGCTCTCGGCCGGCTTGGCCACAACGGCGTTACCCGCCGCCAGGTTGGCCAGGATCTGGCCGGTAAAGATCGCCAGCGGGAAGTTCCACGGCGAGATACAACACATAACGCCACGGGCCTCGCCATCCTTCTCGTAGCGGATGCCTTCATTGGCGTAGAACATGGCGAAGTCGACCGCCTCGCGGATTTCCGCTACCGCATCCAGCAGGGACTTGCCGGCCTCACGGGTGGTCAGGGCAAACAGCTCGTAGGCATGTTCCTCGTACAGGTCACCCACCTTGCGAACGCAGGCCGCGCGTTCTTCGGCCGATCTGGCAGACCAGCCCTTGAAACCCTCCTGGGCGGCGTCCAGGGCTACGCTGATATCGGCCTCGGAGGTGAAGGTGATGTGGCCCACCAGATCATCGGGGTTGGCCGGGTTACGAACCTCGTGGACTTCGTCGCTGGAAGACTCCACCGCAAGCACGGGGCCGCCCTTCCACTGGTGTTCCCTGAACCTGCCACGGCCTTCTTCAATTTCCGCCACGGTCACCGGATCCGTGATATCCCAACCCTTGGAATTACGACGCTGGTCACCGAAGATCTTCGCCGACGGCACAATGGCCTTGCTGGAGATGTTCTCACCCAGCGCCAGCACAGCGTCGATGGGATCCTTGGCAATTTCTTCCGGGGTAATGCTGGTATCGACAATCTGGTTCACAAAAGAACTGTTGGCGCCGTTTTCCAGCAGGCGCCGCACCAGGTAGGCCAGCAGGTCCTTGTGGGCACCGACCGGTGCGTAGATCCGGCAGGGTACGCCGCTGTCCTGCAGTACCTGATCGTGCAGGGACTCGCCCATACCGTGCAGACGCTGGAATTCGAACTTCGAACGGTCCAGATCCTTTGCCAGCTCCAGAACCGCCGACACAGAGTGCGCGTTGTGGGTGGCGAATTGCGGGTAGATGCGGTCGGTCATGCCCAGCAACTGCTTCGCGCAGGACAGGTAGGAAACGTCACTGCAGGCCTTGCGGGTGAACACCGGGAAATCGCTCAGGCCCATCACCTGGGCACGCTTGATCTCGGCATCCCAGTAGGCGCCTTTTACCAGGCGCACCATGATGCGACGGTCCAGTTTCTCGGATAGCGCATACAGCCAGTCGAGGGTCTGGGCGGAGCGTTTGCCGAATGCCTGAACCACCACGCCGAAACCGTCCCAGTTCTGCAGTTCCGGGTCGGAAAGAATGGCTTCGATGACATCCAGGGACAGATCAAGACGATCCTGTTCCTCAGCGTCGATGTTGAAGCCCATATTTGCGGCCGCCGCTTTTTTGGCCAGTTTCAGGGCGCGGGGCAAGAGTTCATTCATCACCCGCTCCTTGTGGCCGTACTCGTAACGGGCCAGAAGGGCGGACAGCTTCACGGAAATGCCCGGGTTGGTGCGCACATCGCCTTCGCAGTTCTTACTGATGCTGTCGATGGCGTCGGAATAGGCCTGGTAGTAGCGCTGCGCATCGGCATCGGTACGTGCGGCTTCACCGAGCATGTCATAGGAGTACGTGTAACCACGCTCAACGTAGTACTTGCCACGCTCCTGGGCTTCCTCGATATCGCGCCCCAGAACGAACTGGCGCCCCATCTCCTTCATGGCCTGCCCGGCCACGGTGCGAACCACCGGCTCGCCCATGCGCTTTACCAGCTTGCGCAGGGTCTCGCCAACGCTCTGGCGCTCGGAGTCCTTAAGCAGGTTGCTGGTCATCAGAAGCGCCACGGTCGCGGAGTTGATCATCCCGGACTGGGCCTTGCCCACGTGAGCGCCCCAGTTGCCGGAGGTGATCTTGTCTTCGATCAGATCGTGGATGGTGAGGTTGTCCGGCACCCGAAGCAGGGCCTCAGCCAGACACATCAGCGCAACGCCTTCCTTGGTGGTGAGCCCGTATTCCGCCAGGAACTTCTCCATGATGGTCGGGCGGGCATTCTCGCGGACGCTACGCACCAGGTCTGCGGCGCGGGTGGAGATCGCCTCGCGCTCGGCCTGGGACAACTGGGCGTCAGCAATCAGCTGGTGAATCACCGCATGCTCGTCCGCCAGATAGTTCTGCCGGATTGCCTGGCGATGTTCGTTGAGGTCAGGATTCACTGATTGCTGTCTCATAGTTGTACCCTCTTCGCTGTTTGTCTTGTATCTCTCGCATTTTACCGAGAATAAAAAAGACGATTCGCCCATAAAAACAGGGCATGCAATACATTACGACTTTTTTGATGAATTATGATTCACTAAAAAACCATCGAAGTGTCACGTTATAGACATATCGCCCTTCTATATGAATCAGAGAGCCTCCCTGGAAAGCTCCCTGAGCACGCTGTGCGCCACCGAAAACACGGCACAATCCACGTCATTGGCGGCCTGCATATCCCCGAGCACCCGCTCCCAACGGCCCAGCAGCGGTTGCCTCGCACTTCGCCAGGACTCCAGCTTTGCCTCCGGAGAAGCGGGAGCGCCTTCATCGGAATCATCCTGCGCCAGCACGGAAGCGGTCAGGCCCCGCAGCTGCTGGTCCAGTTCATCCCGGTAATGGACCGTTGCCAGAACCTGCCAGTGCCCATGCGCCCGATAACCACGCATCTGACGGTCCAGCCAGGTCAGGTTCAGGCTTTCCCCCAACTGGAAATACACCCAGGCCACGGACTCCAGCTCCTGACCCAGCTGGCTTGAAATCTCGATCATGTCCATCAGCCAGTAACGGCTCTCCGCCGACGCACAATAAGCAGCCAGCGCTTCCGGAACCTCTTTTTCCCTGTACTCAGCATAGTGCCCATACCAGCGGCTTTCAGGGATGACCGAAGACAATCGCTTGATGGAGGCCAGCACATCCGCCAGAGGCCCCTGGTATCGGGCCTCACAGTCGGCCGGGTCCAGATCGTGGCGCCGGTTGTGCAGCAACCAGGTCGTGCTCCGGGTGACCAGGCGGATGACATCGCTGAACAAATCGGCCTGCACCGAAGCGTCTATCCGGCCATCCAGATTTTCAAGGGCTTCCCATTGCCGGTCTACGTCATGGATTCCAACTGAGATCAGATAGGCGGCGGCGATACGGCCGGCATCTGCCCCGGTGGTGTTGCGGATTCGCTCCACCCAGGTGATGCCCATGCGATTGACCATGTCGTTGGCAATCTGGGTTGCCACGATTTCGGCACGCAGCGGGTGCGCTTCGATGGCCTCCCGGAAAGCTTCGCGCATGGATACCGGAAAGGCCGAGAAAAGCGCCCGGGAAAACCGCGGATCCCGGACAATAGGAGCGGCCATGAGTGCCTGTTTGAGCTCTATCTTGGTGTACGACAGCAACACCGAAAGCTCGGGCCGGGTCAGCCCTCCGGAGCGTTCGCGCAGCTCATCGTCGTCCGGCAGGAATTCCAGGGCACGGTCCAGGCGCCCGTCCGATTCAAGCCGGCGCATCAGGCGCTCATACCCGTCATCCGATCCGACCTTGCCGGTGCAGGCCAGGCTGAGCGCCATGGCCTGGCGATAATTGTTACGTAGCACCAGTTCCGCCACTTCCGGCGTCATTGTCCGGAGCAGCTGATTACGCTCGCCCAGTGTCATTTCATCCCGGGCGACACGCTCGTTGAGCAGGATCTTGATATTCACTTCATGGTCGGAGCAGTCCACTCCTCCGGCGTTATCGATAAAGTCGGTATTGGCAGAGCCGCCAGCCAGGGCAAACGCTACCCGACCTCGCTGGGTGACACCAAGGTTGCCCCCCTCACCCAACACACGGCAACGAAGCTCGGGACTGTCGACCCTGAGCCCGTCGTTAGCCCGGTCCCCGACGTCATCATGGGACTCGGAAGGCGCCTTGATATAGGTGCCAATACCGCCGTTCCAGATCATGTCCACCGGTGCCCGGAGCAGCGCGCGGATCAGCTCATTGGGCGCCAGTCGCTGGGCATCGATGCCCACAAGCGAACGCATTTCGGGTGAAATCGGAATCGATTTGGCGGATCGGGCAAAGACACCGCCGCCTTTGCTGATGAGGCTATGGTCATAATCCGCCCAGCTGGACCCGGGCAATTCGAAAAGACGCTTACGCTCGGCGAATGAGACCGCTGCATCCGGCGACGGATCCACAAAAATGTGCTGGTGATTGAATGCGCCCACCAACTGAATGTGCTCCGACAGCAACATGCCGTTGCCGAATACGTCACCGGCCATATCGCCGATACCCACCACGGCGAAATCCTCAGACTGGGTGTCCAGCCCCTTCTCGAGGAAATGGCGCTTCACCGATTCCCAGGCACCCCGGGCGGTAATGCCCATCTTCTTGTGGTCATAACCCTCACTGCCACCGGAGGCGAAGGCGTCACCAAGCCAGAACCGGTACTCCCCGGCCAGATGGTTGGCGATATCGGAAAAGGTCGCTGTTCCCTTGTCCGCGGCCACCACCAGGTAGGGGTCATCGTCGTCATGGCGGACCACGTTGGCCGGTGGCACAACCATACCGTCCTCAAGGTTGTCGGTGAGATCGAGCAAACCGCGAATGAAGGTCTGGTAACAGGTGATACCCTCAGCCCGAAGCGATTCCCGGTCGCCACCCTCCGGCGGCTGCTTGACGACAAAGCCGCCCTTGGCACCCACCGGCACAATCACCGAGTTCTTGACCTGCTGCGCCTTCACCAGCCCCAGAATCTCGGTCCGGTAATCCTCGATGCGATCGGACCAGCGCAAACCACCGCGGGCGACCGCACCGGCTCTCAGGTGGACGCCTTCCACCCGGGGCGAATAAACAAAGATCTCGAAACGGGGCCGGGGTTTGGGAATGTCCGGTAGCGAGGAAGGGTCGATTTTGAAGGACAGGTAGCCTTTCGGCTGGCCGGTCTCCTCCGGCTGGTAATAATTGGTTCTGACGGTGGCCTGGATCAGGGCGTGGAAGCGGCGCAGGATCCGGTCATCATCCAGGCTTTCCACCTGTTCCAGCCCAGCAAGGATCTCCCTCTCGATCGCATCGATACGCTTGGCTCGCTCCTCGGCCTTCAATTCCTCCGGATCAAACCTGGCCCTGAACAGGGAGACCAGACCGGCGGTGATATCGAGGTGGCGAACCAGCGTATCGGCAATAAAGGGCTGGCTGAAGCCGAAGCGCAGCTGTTTGATATAGCGCGCGTAGGCCCTCAACAACGCAACTTCCCGCCACCCGAGGCCGGCCGCCATGACCAGCTGGTTGAACTCGTCGTTCTCGGCAAAGCCGTTCCAGATTTCCCGGAAGGCTTGCTGCACGAGGGGTTTCGCCGTCCTGAAATCGGCGTTCCGGCATCGGGAATGGAACGCCACCGTAAAGTCACTGACGCCAAAGGCCTCGCCATCCCGACGCCGGATTGCGTAGGGATGCTCACCCAGAACCCGCATTCCGAGATTCTCCAGGATGGGAATCACATCCGACAGGATCACCGGACTGCCCTGGCTGTAAAGCTTGAAGCTGAGCTGGCCCTCGGCGCTGTCGCCGGAATCGTAAAAGCCCATGGGCACATCGGAACTGATGGCTATGGACTGGATCTGGCGAATATCTTCCAGAGCCTCGGCCACCGGAAAGCGGGCCCGATACGCCGAGGGAAAACTACCGCTGAAAAGCTGGGCATACCGCCCGCCGAGGGTGTCGCCAAAGGTCGCGACCAGTTGGCTGTGGAGGTCATCGTCCCATGAACGGGATTCCTCCATCATTTTCGCCACTACCTGGCGAAGATCGAGTGAGTCATCGGCTTCGACATTCTGGTCATCAAGGGCATTGGCAAGCTGTTCCAGCAGGCTTTGTTGTTGTACTGAGCGGGAATCGGTCATCAATCTTCTCCGGGCGGTATCCACAGGGCGGTACGGATTCATGCCAATCCAGTATACTCAAGACCCGAAAGTCACTTTGACCATATAGTTTCAAAACGAAGGAAATTCGCTTATATTCGAATCCTGACATAGACATTAAGCTTGGCAGGAGACCAAATTATGGTCGAACTGGATAGAATTGATCATTCAATTATCAGGGAATTACAGAAGAATTCCCGGATCACCATTACCGAACTCGCCACGCGGGTGGGTCTCTCCAAGACACCCTGCCAGGTTCGCATGCGGCGACTGGAAGACCAGGGTTACATCACCGGCTACACCGCCCTTGTAAACCATACCAAGCTGGGACTGAGTCACGTTGCCTTTGCCCACGTCACCCTTTCCGACACCAGCAGCAGTGCCCTCGCCGCCTTTAACGAGGCCGTCAAGGAGGTTTCCCTGGTGGAGCAGTGCCACATGATGGCAGCGAACTTTGATTACCTGCTGAAGATCCGGACACGTAACATGGCCGAATACCGGCAGGTACTCGGGGAGCAGATCTCCAGCCTGCCCCATGTGCTGCAGACCAGTACCTTTGTGGTCATGGAGAATGTGAAGGACACGGGCATCTGAACAACAGAAGGGGAAGCTCAGCTGGCCGCCTCAAGGCCGAGCTCGTGCTTGTACAACACGTTGCCCAGTCCCAGCACGATCCGTTCCACGGAGACATCGGCAGACACGGGACTCTCACCGGGTTTTGACCGGGCTTCCAGGATCAGCACCATCCTGAGCAAATCCAGAAGCCGGATGACCAGATCCAGGATGTCGAAGTCGTCCGGCGCTGACGCCATCTCGCGAATCACAAACGCTTTCGCGGACTCCACAATGAACGCCTGATGGGCGTCGAGGGCACGGGTGTCCAGAGCGCGGACCGACTCGAAGCGCTCCTCCCGCTCCCGCCGGATCGCCTCCATGCACAGATCCCGTGAATGCTCCGGAGACTCCTCCTGGCGCAACAGGCCGGCCAACCGGAAATCCACCGTGCCCTCATGGCGCAGCTCCTCGAATTCTTCTTCGAGGCTCTTGCGGGCATGGGGCAGATACTTGCGAACAGCCCGTTCCCGGGCCGCGATCAGGTCTTCGAGGGACGCGGCGTTCACCATGCCGGTCATGACCTGCACGCAGTACACCAGATGTTCCCAGATCTCCGGGGTGATCCGTTCCGGATCGGCAGGCAACACCCGGGCAATGGAAACAAAGCGGAAATACAGCGTGGTGACTTCCTGTTCGCTGAACCCGGATGTCCGGATAATCTCGGGCAGACCTATACGCTCCACGTCTTTGAGCAGGCGTGGAAGCAGGATCAGCACGTAGTGCCGGGCACCTTCAGACAAGATTGTCATAACAGCAGACCTGCACGAACTCTCGCAATCGGATACTCTCCATGGGCCGGGCAACAAGCCCCCTTACTGACACCATAGCCGATAACCACACATTTTCATGATGCCGATACCTGAAATCCGGGGTGAAATTGTCCACGTGACCCGGGATGCCCTGGGCAACATCCTGGTCATTGACGACCGCAAGCACCGGGTACTGAGCTTTGACTCCATCTTCGAGCAGAGCAAGATCGCCCGGGCCACGCCGTACCTGCCAGTGCATGAATACAGCCGCGCCATGCTTATACCCGCGGCGTTCACCGAGCCGGCCCATGTGACCGTGCTAGGCCTCGGTGGAGGCGCCCTGGCCCACGGCCTGTATCGGCTGTTTCCGGAGTGCAGGGTTCACGTGATCGAGTTACGCCCGAAAGTCCTCGAAATAGCACGGGAGTGGTTTGCACTGCCGGATTCCGACCGGATGGAGGTCACCATCGCCGATGCCCGCAAAGCGGTCGCGGAACTCGCCCCGGCCAGTACTGACATGATCTTCACCGACTTATACAACGCCGACCGCATGAGCCCAGCCCAGGCCCAGCGCCGGTTTATCAAGGATTGCTGCAACGCCCTCACCGACGATGGCTGGCTGATCCTGAACTACCACAAGGTACCGGATGAAAGCGGCAGCCTGTTCCGCGAGCTGGTGCGCCAGTTCCCCTGCCTACTGTACTTCCACAGTAAGACCAACAACATCGTCATTTACGGCTGCAAGGAACCCTTCTATCCCTGGCCCCTGGATGTGCCGCACCTGAAGGAACTGGAGGAGCGTTTACCCATCGGCTGGCGCAAGTTGATGAAGAAGCTTTCGATGGTGGAGGACTGAGCCAGGATCACAGTCTCTGCAGATACCCCAGCCCCAGCTGACCCATCTGCTGGTTGATCCAGTTCACCCGCTCCCAGACATACGCCGATGGCTGGTCTGCTCGAAAAACCTTGGGGTTGGGCAACACCGCAGCGAGCATGGCGGCCTCGGTTCGGGACAACTGGTTTGCAGGAATCCCGAAAAAGACCCGGCTCGCGGCCTCGACACCATAGATACCCGGCCCGAACTCGGCGATGTTGAGGTAGACCTCAAGGATGCGCTCTTTCGGCCACAACACCTCCAGGGTAACCGCAAGCCCCGCCTCCAGGGCCTTCCGGACAAAACTCCGGCCATTCCACAGGAAAAGATTCTTAGCGGTCTGCTGGGTAATGGTGCTGGCACCACGCAGCCCCTCGCCCTGGATGTATTCTTCCACGGCACTGTGAATTGCGCTGAAATCCACGCCCCAGTGCTCGGGAAAACGCTGGTCCTCACTGGCAACAACGGCCAGGGGCATCCAGGGCGAGATCTGCTCGTAAGGCACCCATTCCTGCCGGAGGTTCTGATCGGGATGACTGAACCAGTAGGCGGCCATGAACGCAGAGGTTGGCGGATTCACAAACCGGAACAACAGCAAAACGAGGATCAGGGCCCCGAGTAACCCCAGAAAGCTCCAAATCAACCACCGGAGAGCTTTGCGAATCAGAGAGTCAGACCTCCTGCGCGCCATTAGCACCCTTTCTCTCCAGAATATGAAAGGCGTTACTATACCCGAGGCACCCTCGCCAGAAACACTGCCGGAGAATTAACGGATGGTTAGTCAGCTCTGGCGGAAGCAACGACTCGCCGGACCACCTCCGCACTGTGAAGAAATTCCCCCTCCTCCCGCTTATTCAGGCGGGGATGAAGCACCCGCTCGATGCCGTTGCCACCAATTACCGCCGGCAGGCTCAGGCAGACGTCACTGACACCAAGAAAACCATCCACTTGCAGACTGACCGGCAACGTGTGTTTGGCGTCCGTGATAATGCATTCAATGATCTCTGCCGCAGCGAGGGCGACCGCATAATTGGTGTGGCCTTTATACTTCAACACCTCGAAACCTGCTTTGGAGGCCCGGTCAGCGAGCTCGTACCGTGCAGGTGTCGGATCCAGAGGCTCGCCACCTGCATCGGCACAACTCATGGCAGGAAACTGGCTGTCACCATGCTCGCCCAGAATGTAGGCACGGATATCCCCGGAATGAATCCGGAGCTCTTCCGCCAGCAACTGCCGGAAGCGCGATGAGTCCACGAGGGTCCCCGTACCGACCACCTGGTTCGGTCTGAGATTGGTAAATTCCAGCGCATAGTGCACCAGAACGTCCACTGGATTGGACACCATCACCACCTTGCAATCAGGCGACAGCCGGGCCAACTCCGGCATCAGCTCACGCATAAGCTTTACATTGCCTTTCGCCAGCTCAAGACGGCTGTTCATGTCTTTAGGCGTGGGCACAGATGCACACATCGCGATGATGTCGGAACCGGCACTATCCGCAAGTGTTCCGGCGCTGACCTGGGTTGGTGTATTCACAAACAGCTGGCCATGCCGGAGGTCCAGGACATCTCCCATTGCAGACTCGCGTGTTTTCCCCACCAGCACGAGTTCTTTGACCAGATTCTTGAGTGTCAGGACGAAGGCCAGCGTGGAGCCAACATGGCCAGTTCCGATTACCGATACTTTCATACTCTCCCCCGGGGTTCCGCATGACAGACGCCCGGACTGAAGGCCTCCGTCACATTATCAATTGAACATAGCAGTAATTATGCCGTTGGCATTAAACTGGATTTTCCCGGCTTAACCTCGACTGCTTCCAGGACCGATGAAACTCTCACGCATCCTCAGCAACCAGAACGGCATCAGCCGCCGTCAGGCCAATTTTCTGCTTGCTGCCGGTCGTGTTCGCGTTGACGGCGAAATCTGCCGGGAGGGTAACCTCGATATCAGCAGATTCCGGGAGGTCTGCATTGATCAGGAGGTCATTCAGCATGCGGAGCCTGCCTATTACTTGATGTTGAACAAACCTGCCGGTTACCTGAGTGCTACCGAAGATCCCGTGCACCCAACCGTTATGGAACTGATTGAGCCAGCCCTCCGGGACCATCTCCACATCGGCGGCCGCCTGGACCGTGCCAGCACCGGACTGCTGATCCTGAGCAGCGACGGTCTGTGGACGCGGAGACTGACCGAGCCCACGGTAAAAATACCCAAGGTGTACCGGGTCACCACCGCCTATCCGATCTCTCCTGATACGGCCGGGCGATTTGCCGAGGGCATCTGGTTTGATTACGAAAAACTCAGGACCTCTCCAGCCAGGCTGGAACAGATGGGGCCGGCAGAGGCAAGGCTTGTCATTTACGAGGGGCGCTACCACCAGGTCAAGCGCATGTTCCATGCGGTGGGCAACCGGGTCACCTCGTTGCACCGGGAAAGCATGGGCAGCCTGGTGCTGGATCCGGCCCTTGCCATTGGCGGCTATCGCCAGCTGACCGCCGATGAAATCAGCTCCGTGGGTTGACGCATCAGGCCATCGAAAGCAGGAAAAGGAGGCTCACCCCTGCCCGGAGAGTCTCCGGTCAACCCAGGAGTGATAGAGGCGGGCCAGCAGAGGACGAATCATCGGCAGACCAATCAACCAGGCCAGCGGCTTCAGTACCGGGACGCGGGACATCAACAGAATATAGGCGTCCATTTCCCGGTGAATGGTGCCCTCACTGTCCTTGACATGCAGTTCGCGAAGCGCGCTGTCGGGATCGATACCTTCCTGGCGCAACACCTCATCACGGCCGGTAATATCCAGCCACTCAACGGACTCGCCGGTCTTCCCGGCCAGCTTTTCATACCACCGGCGATCCTTGATACAGGCAGGGCATGAACCGTCGTAGTACACCACGAGTTTGCCAGAGGAATGCTTCATAGCGTCCTCCCCCAAAGGTTGGGAATAACACTATCACCCTAACACGAAATCAGGGCGCGGGTGCCTGATTGCCAGCAGTTGAAACCAGGCACGGCAATACACCCACGCCCTGATGGGGCATATCAGGCCCGGCTCAGGAACTTCCGCTCTTCCACGTTGATCTTGATGCGGTCACCGGTGGAGATGTGCTCGGGTACCTGAACCACGAGGCCGGTGGTCAGCCTGGCCGGTTTGGTCCGGGCGGTGGCGGAACCACCTTTGACAGAGGGGTCGGTTTCTTCGATCTCAAGCTCGACTGTCGGCGGCAGGTCGAGGGCCACCGGGGAATCGCTGACGAGAATAACCATCAGCCCTTCAGTGTCCTCGTTGATAAACAGAAGCTCGTCAGCGATTGCTTCCTTGTTGAGCATGTACTGGGTGAAATCCTCAGTATCCATGAAGACGTACTCGTCTCCGTCGGCGTACGAGAAGGCAGCCGGCCGGCGAACCAGGTCCGCCTGGTTCAGCATGTCGGAGTCCTTGAAGGTTTCATCCAGCTTCTGGCCGGTCACCACATCGTACATACGCATGCGGTACAGGCTACCTCCGGCACGCCCCTGGGGCACGGAGCGCTCAATATCCTTGACGAAGTAAACCCGTCCCTCGTACTCAACGGCCTGATTCTTTTTGATTTCACTGGCTTTTGGCATTGCTTGTGGTCCCGAAAGAAAATGAAAATAGGGAGCCTGATATACCACGACTTCAGACGATAAGCGATAGCGACAATCAGGCAGAGGCAATAACCACAATGCCCATGACTATCGCCGTCACCCCCACACCCTTCGCTAACCACTCCCCACCGGGTATCGTTTTCTCGAGCAGAACGATCACCGCCAGGGCCGCAATCACCAACAGATCCATAACGCCGCCAACAAACAGGAGGGCCATCAACGCGCCACAGCACCCCACACAGTAGGCCCCGTGGATAATGCCCATCTTGAATGCCCCGCTCAGGCCCGGGCGCCAATGACGGGTAATGAAAAACAGGGGGCCCCGGCAATGCTTCAGGCAAGCCTGCTTAAGAGAGGAAAACTGGTAAAGGCCTGCGCCAATCAGGATGATTCCGCTAAGAACAACACTCTGGCTGCGCATCATGGGACTGAGCAATGCCCACTCTTCAAGCCGCCATTGCAGGGTCGCGGCAACCAGGCTGAACAGTGTCCAGAGAACTAAATAACCGGCGCAGAACAGTCCGGTACCCAGGGCTTCCCGAGCCAGTTTGTTGGTCCTGGCCACCTGACGGTACAACAGCACCATGGGAGCAGCACTGGGAACCATCATTGCCACCATCATGACGCTCCACATCACGAACATCATGATAAAGTACACGGGCGTCCATTCTCTGAGCATCATGGAACCGCCCCCTGACATGGCAGACATGCCGGCCGCCATATCGAAAAGATACCACCAGCAAACACCCGCAATCGCCAGCAACGCGGCCAGCGTAACCAGTGACGCCCGGGGCAGGCCCCGGGCGCTGATTCCCCCCATGTTTCTCACCCGAAACTATCGGTAGACGCCGCTGGGGCCAATATCCAGGTGCGACAGGTGGCAATGCGTGCCATCAAACCCCATGGGTACGTCGGCCCGGGCATTGGTGCGCCCGCTGGCTACTTCCGCAACCGCGTACTCGAAACCTTCGGGCAGATCGATGCGGGCCCGGTGCGGCTCACCGGAAATGGGATTGATAACCGGCTCGGCGCTGCCTTCAATCAGATCCGCCACCCGTACCTGCGCCTTGCGATTCTCGACATCGCAGGAAATCTCGATCGGGCAGAAAACAGGGTCATACATCTTGGTCAGTGTGCTGGCAAACACATTGAAGAAGGTCGCTCCGGGCTCAGATGTATCCCCGGAGAGGATCGCCATCAGGGCATCCCGTTGTTCGGCTGTTGCCCGCTCGTCGACAAAGGCCTGGGCCTGGCCGTTGCCTTCATGGATGGCGCCGGGCCACTTCAGCGTCATGGCGAAGGACAGGCCATCCAGGCGGGTCTCTCCAAAATATCCATCCTGTATTTTGACTGCCGCAAAGGCATGGCAGTCCCCGTGGGTGGGACGGGACATGAACTGGCAAGGACATCCCGGATCACAGTTGCAGTTCACAAACTCCAGTCCCTTGATTCTCCAGTCTGTATTGTTCATCTCCGTTACTCCTTTGTGTAACGCAGCCTCACCCGACCAGACTAGTTCATCACGACACTGGAAACACCCTTTCAGCTAGACTGTTCCAGACCCAAAAACAAAGGCATATGCGAATTGGATTTAAAGACCATCCTCTGCGGGGTCAGGCGACGGCATCCATGGCCCCACCGCCAAAACGAAGCAGTTTCAGCGGGCGAACACACATCCGCACCTCCTGCTCGGTGCAGAGCCTCGCCATGATGGCCATGCATCGGTAGTAGGCGTCGTTTGCCAACTCCTCACACTGTCGCGCAACCCGGAGGATTTCATGGGGATCAAGCTCCCGGGCCGTCAGGTCCCTGCCGTTCCTGCTGCCCGCCAGGCCAGATGCTATCGCCTGTTCCCTCAGGGTGCCCTGATCACCGGGCAGGGACAGAGCTACCCGGGCCGCCGCGTTGTAGAACTGGATGATGGATTCCCGGCAGCGATTGGCGGCATGCTCAATCACCGGCTCGGCTCGCTTCAGCCGGCCCCTGTCATTTTCTCTCAACACACCCTCCAGCGTCGCGGCGTAGCTGCTCAGGTGGCGCATCGGCAGAACCAGCATCGGGAAGGTGGACAGGCTCTCCAGCACCGTTGAGGCAAGCCTTGCGTCGTCCGCCGGCATCTCGTCGATGGCCAGATGCATCCGGCGGGCAAAGAGGCGATCTATATCCCCCAGCCGCTTGCCCAGATCCCGCCATTCCTTCGATGCCTCCTCGACTGCGCGGTCCGCGTCCCTGAGCTCCCGGGTGGTCAGCCCGAAATCCTTCGGCTGGATGGAAACCTTTTCAGCCAGCAGGACCCTGCCATGGGTCCGATCGGCATGAAGCTGGGCAGCCCGGGCATACGACTCCTGAAGTGCGGACAATTCCGGCAGCCGGCTACGCAGGGTGTCGATGACCTGCTGCAGCGTCTGCTGCCCCTCCCGGCCAGACTCGAGGTTGAGGAATCGCCTGGTCAGGTGGCCGTTGAAATACTGATCCAGCGCTTCGCCGTCTTCGTCACTGACCTTCCTGACCTGCAGAATCTCCTCGTTATCAACGAGATACTGCTCCAGGTCCGCAATTCCAGAGTCCGCATAGGTTTGCCGCGTGATGTTCCTGCACAGCTGATCAAAGTCCGGTAGCAGCCGGGCCGCCGGCTCGTCAATCCGTACCGCTCCAGGGAATTCCAGCTCCAGGGCGTGACGGATCCGATCAACATCCGCGGGGTGGGCATCCCACAGGGACGTCTGCTGCTCGCCCATGGCATCCTGAACCGCCTGGCGCTGGTCCACTGTCAGGTGATCGGCACTTTCGGTGATGGCTCGCGGCAGATCCCGCATCAGCTTTCCATTTTCCCGGGCCCGGGCGTTTGCCGCTTGCACGCACTGGTCAGCAAACGCCAACATGTGCAGCTTTTCGGCCGTTACTTCAAACGCCTTGCTGCCCGTCAGCCAGCACTCGTAACGGTCGGCTTCATACTCCATTCTCCGTGATAACTGATGACTGACCCGGAGGTTGAAAAGGAGCATGCCCCTGAACAGATTGCGGGTCAGTGTCATCAAAGCCTGGGCAGGCCGCAGAACCCCATGACCAACAAGCGCGGGCGCACTGCCCTGCCAACGTTCCAGGCGGACGTCCCACGAATCCCCCGCCCTTGCCCGGTTGGCAAGCCAACGATTGACACTGTTGACCAGATAGTTGGCATACATGCCTGTCGGGTGGGCAAAGTGGCCCAACTCATGGCCGACCACACCTATCATCTGGCGGGTATCGAGAGCGGCAAACAGTGGCATGCTGACCGTCAGGGTCAGCTCCCCCCGGCGCAGGCTGCGCAGACCTTCGCTCGGCCCCAGAGAGGCGGTAATGCGATTATCAACACGAATGTCCTGCACAGGTGGTAGGCCCATACGCTGGCACAGGCCATCAACCAGGCCGAAGAATTGCCTGTGTTTCTGACGATCCAGTGGCAACGTTGGAGACGACGCATACCGGGTAAACAGTGGGCGCGTCAGGAACAACAGAACCACGCCACAAACAACGGAGGCCAACCCGGAGAAAAGTGTCCCGGCTATCGAGCCGGTCTCGGCCAGCTGACCGGGAATCAAAGTGAGTGACCAGATCAGGCCAACCGCGAGAGCCGCGATCAGTCCGAGGTAGAAAAGCGGTGCAATCAGGCTCAGGGCCATCACAGCGATCAGTCCGATACGGTAAGCCAGGCTCACCGGCATGCCGGGGATCGAGTCAGGCAACAGGGCCTCGAGGTCAGCCTGGGTGTCGCACGATTCCGCCCCGGACTTCAGTTCCGGCACGGAGACATCCAGCCCCGATGCTCGGAGTGCAGCCTCCAGCTTCTTCGCCCGGTCCTCGGTCAACCCCCGCTTGATCACGACCCGCCTGGATAACATCAGGCCGATTTGAGAAGGCTTCAGGCGAAACCGGGTGGCCAGCGCCTCCGACACCTTCTCGGTTGAAAACCCCTCCAGGATGCGACCTGCAGACTCCACGCGGAAATCACTGGATGACGATCCTTGCACGACACTTCTCCTCACATTCGTGGCCGGATAAACGGGCGAGCGGATAAACAATTCATCACCCTGACGTAAGTTTGCCGCAGATTGGTCCAGAGCACCGTGAACCAGGGCACCTATCGCGGAAGGTCTAATGCCGTTTTTTTGACCAGCATCACGAAAAACTTTTCCCACAGATTCTGTGGATAACTTTGTTGGCAACATCAGGACAGGTGCCTGTAAGCCTTCCAGTGTGTGACCTGACGGAATGTGAAGGTAATTTGATCAGGGTATACTGCCGCCTCTCACGCACCACCGAAAAAAAGGGACTGTTAACGCCATGCGGCGCTTGAATATCGCCAGTGTTCCCGGCCGGGGGCTGACTTACCCCTTCAAGCCCAGGTTCTCGGCATCCTGCTGGATACAACGATCCAGCAGCGCCAGGTACTCAGCCTTGGCCTTCACCTTGGTTTCACGGTGCGCGCGCATATTCAGTTGCTTGAACTGGTTGGCCAGGGCATTCGCCCGCTCAAGCAGCCTGTCCTGCCCGACCACCTCGTCCAGATAACCGGCCTCAACGGCACCTTCAGGATTATAGATTTCCGCATTCACCACCGAACGATAGAAGTGCGGCGGGTTGAGGCGGTGGCGGGCAATCTCGATGCCGGCATGATGCATCGTCATCCCGATGGCCACCTCGTTCAGGCCCAGCTTGAACGGCCCTTCGATGCCGATGCGATGATCCACCGACAGCAGGATAAACGCGCCCTTGGCAATGGCATGACCGCTGCAGGCGCCAATCACCGGCAGGGGAAATGCCGCCAGACGGCGAGTCAGGGTGGAGCCGACTTTCACCAGCGCGGCGGCCTCCTGCGGCCCCTTCTGCATTTCTTTGAGGTCATAGCCGGCGGAAAAAACACCAGGCTGCCCCGTCAGGATAACGACCGCCTTGTCCTGCTCAGCCTGATCCAGCGCCTTGTTCAGCGCCTCGAACACCTCGTGACTCAAGGCGTTCGCCTTGCCGTTGTTCAAGACAATCGTTGCAACTCCATCGTTCAATTCATAACTAACAAGCTCGGTCACCGGCCTCTCCCTTCTGATCAACCACCCTAAAGTGAGTGTTTGATAACTTAACAGAAACGAGAATTGTCGGTGAGGCGCCCGGGAGATTCAATCCCTGAAGTGACAGTTGGGCGCCAAAACGAGACGGTTATTCAGATTGTTTTGCTGACGACGTCGGAAGGGGCACTGATCAGGCCATCGGTATCGACCACCTGGATCGAGAAAAACCACTCGCCGGTGCCCAGATTGTCGATGGTGTATTCCATGGTACTGGCGTCGTTGATCTCGATGGTTTTGCTCAGATCGGATGCGTCCTGGCCATAGCTGATGATGTAACTGTCCAGCTCGCCCATGGCAAGGCCTTCGCCGTTCACACGGGTGGCCGGCGCAACCCAGCTGAGTTTGGCGGTACCGGTTACCGCCGGCTCGCTGGTTACCGGGCTCTCGTCTGCTGTGCCGCTATCGACAGCCCCCGTTGTCTCACCACCCGGGGAGCTGTCGCTGACAACGGTCTCCTCGCTGCTTGAGTCGGAGCTGACTCGCTCACCACTGGACTTGGTGCCGGAATCGTAGGAGCTGCTCGTATCATTGCTGCCGTCAGCCGAGCCTGCTGACACACTGGAATCGCCTCCACACCCTGTGAGCACGATCCCCATAAACACTGCAGCCGTCCATGCCTTTGACGTATTAATGACGCGCTTCATAGTCAATAGACACCAATAAATCGTCGAATTTGTGAAATTGTGTTAAACGCGACGGATTATGGGTGTGAAGTTTGTCGGTATTCTAGTTACAAAATGGTCAATTTTCCGACAGAAAATCGTAACAAAAGCGGAAAAGGCTGAAATCGAAGAAAAAAGGCAGGCAGGTTTACCCACAATATCTGTGGATAACTGTGTGAGTAGAGCAAGGAAACATGGCGCCAGGCGGCACGGGGTCAGTGCCGGGCAATTATGACGGTAAATTGATCTGGCTAGCTTTCAACCAGCCTGGCCCGAACGCGGGGCAGGTGATCCGGGTAGTTATTCTGAATGAACGTGACCAGCCCTTCGCGAACGGCACACCGCAGATCCCAGTTCTGACTGGAATCCGGCGCGCTCATCAGGAAACGGATCTGCATCGCCTGATCACTGGAGTCGGTCACCTGAACCGTGCCGAGCTTTCCATCCCATTGGCTGGAAGCCTGAAGCAAGCGATTGAACTCCTCCCGCAACGGTTCCACCGGCATGGTGTAGTCCACCCAGATGAAGACCGTACCCAAGAGGTCGGAATTGTTCCGTGACCAGTTCTGGAAGGGGTTTTCGATAAACCACTGCAAAGGGACCACCAGCCTTCTCAAATCCCATACCCTGAGAACTACATAGGTGGCAGTGACCTCCTCCACCCAACACCACTCGCCCTGCACATGCAGGACATCGTCAATGCGAAAGGGTTGGGTCAGTGCGATTTGCAGGCCGGCCAGCAGATTACTCAGAACCGGCCGCGCAGCAAAGCCCAGGATAATGCCGCCAACACCCGCCGAGGCGAGCAGGCTGGCGCCCATGTGCTGTACCGACTCGAAGGTCATAAGCGCGGCCCCGAGCCCGATAATCACAATCAGTATGTTCAGGCAGCGGACCAGGAAGCGAGTCTGGGTTTCCACTTTGCGGGCACGTTTCCATTGGCCCTCGAGCACCGGATTCAGTGCCACGATCACATCGCCGATTGCCGAGGTAAGTCGCACAGCGGCCCAGGTCAGAGCAAGAACCAGCAGCAGGGTTGTGACATGCCGCACTGCGTAAACCAGGGGTAAATCCTCGGGAGCCGCCTTGAGTGCGCCAGCCAGTACGAACAGGCAGAGCACGACGCCAAGGGCACGCGCCGAGGCGTCAAGGAACAGGCGTGGAACGGCTCTGGATCGGGAAAAGCGTCGGACCAGCGCCAACGCCAGCCGGTAGGTCACGTAGGTGGCCACCACGGCCAGCAATGCCGACAACCCGGGCAACAACCATGCCTGCAGACCAGCTTCCAGATGTTCCAGCACTCTACTTCCCCACCAGGTTATCTACATTATCATCAAACTAGCTCATGTCCGGTCCACGCGCGCGAGGTGTCCTCCGATACAGCCACGCCAGACCCAGCAAGGCGAGCCCCAGCCCCATGAAGGCCGCAACCCGCCAGAATCCCTGCAGGCCGGCCATATCGATGAGAAAGATCTTGGCGATCACCAATCCGAGCAATGCCATCCCGACCTTGTACAGCCTGACACTGTGATTGACGCCGGAATAGAGAATCGCCGCAATGGCATACAGCATGCCGACTACCGAGTAGGTATACAGCTCACCTTCAGAGACACCGGAGACCAGCGCCATATCGCTGCCACGCCAGAGCTGCCGGATTTCAAGGGCAGTGAACAGGAGGAAGCTCCCCGCTGCAAACCACCGGGAAACCGACCGGGGGCCGAAAACCGGCAGCCGGGTGACGACGAGTGCCAGCAGCACCGGCCCGCCGAATGCGGGGAGCAGCATGTTGAACACAGGCGTTGGACTGATGACGCTGCCTCCCAGCCATGGATTGTGCACAGTAATTAGAGTCAGGTAACTCAGGCAGGACAAACCGAGCAGAATTCGCGAGAACAACCGGTAGAGCCAGGCCAGCGACTCACTGACCCTGGCCCGGTAGAAGTAGGTCAGGCTCAGGGCACCCCAGAGCAACATATTGATGGTGGCCTCTGTCAAACTGTATTCCCGGGCGAAGATATCTCCCTCATACAGCCAGTAGCGCAGCTCGGTACCAAGGAACAGCACCAACAGGTGCAGGGTGGCCGCCTCAAGCCAGGGCCGGATGCCATGGTGTTTATCTGCAACCCGGGTGGCGATTGCCGCCGCCACCGTCGCGCCGCCGTATGTCCAGAGCGACCAGTGAACGCTGGCATCGTAGCCCTGTAGCCACGGATTGAAAGTCAGCCTTGCGACCACCAATGCCAGGGCCAGTTTGAGCAGAATATACAGTTCAGGCATCTGAAAACGTCGCGCCAGCCACGTCAGAGTGATGAACTGGACCGACAGCGCCAGGGTCAGCGATGCCTCGCGGAACATCATCACGGCAGCCAGGGAATAACCGATATGGGCTGCCAGTATGGCCCAGACCACACCCTCCCGGTAACGTTCAGACCTTTCCATCTGCCAGGCCAGCACACCGTACACACCAGCCAGAATCAGCGTACCCGTGGCCCATAGGGTTGTCCTCTCATAACCGTGCAGAAGCAGCCAGCCGAGGGTCAGCCAGACCAATGGCGAGAGCAGCATCAACGAAGCCCAGCGCCGCTGGCCGGGATGACGCACCCATTGCCAAAGCGCCGGCGCAACCGAGAGGATCGCCGCTGAAATCAGGTAGGTGACGAACGCCGCGCGCTGCCCGGCCGGAAACTGGACCAGGAAAACAACATCGGCACTGGCGCGACTCATATAAACCAGCCAGCCGACGGCACTGGCCAGCACAGCTCCCCAGGGGAGGAACCAGAGCGCGCCACGGCTTTGGGGGATCAGAGCCGCCACTGGCAGAATCAATAGCCAGGCCCAGAAAAACGGAGCATCTACTGGCTGACCGGCAACAGAAACAGCCCACAGTGCGAGCAAGGGCAGAAAGGCCTGGCGTAATCGCCAGGCATCCTGCTGCACCTTGCCTGGCAGAATCGCAAAAGCCAGGAACAACCCGGCCAGGTAACCGACCGTCGACACCTCAACCGGCACAGCAGAACTCGTCAGCAGCCACCACAGCAAAGCGCCCGCCAGGGTGGCGTACCAGAGCCACTCCCGGAAAACATAGCGCATCAGCAGCAGGGAACTCAGGGTGACGAGGAAACTGTAGGACAGCACGAAGGTAACGCTGCCATCCTCTCCGCCAATGAGCATGGGCACCAGGTAGGCGCCACTCAAGCCCATGATAGCCAGCAATGGCCCGTGTAACAGCGCCATGACCATGGTGCCCAGTGACACGATCCCCAACCCGATCAAGCCGGTCATCGAGCTGATCAGCCCGTAGTGGTGCACACCTGCCAGCAGCGCCGCATACAGAGTGATACTCCCGCCCCCGGCCAGCGCCGCAAAGACCTCATCCGCGCCCTTCTGGCGGCGCCGGAGCAATTCGGCGGCGCCATGCAACGCCAGGCCACTGAAGAGAGCCAGCAGGAACTGTTGAGTCGGGCCGATGAGGCCGGCACTGATGGAATGGCTGACCATGAAGATGCCTGCCAGACCAACACTCAGCCCGCCCAGCCAGACCATCCAGTTTTCCCTGAGGGCCGTGAGGATACGGCCAGCCCTGACCGACTCTTCCGGCTCTCCCGAGAGCCACTGAGCATCCTCTTGAGCACTGGCCTGTGCCGGGGATTCCAACTCCATCGACAGACGGGGTTCGAACTCCATGGGTTCGGGCCGGGTTTCCGGCTGGGGCGATTCCGATATATCAGGAGCAGCCTCTTCCCTCCCCGTCCGATATCTGAGGCTGGCGATTTCTCCCCGTAACGCTGCGATTTCCCGCTCGATCCCCTCGATTCGCCTCGACTGGGCGCCACGCTGACGGAACGCCAGGAACCCGAGTACCGAGCCAACAGGAATGAACAACGCCAATCCCACGGTAAAAACGATGAATAATACTTCCACACCTGTCTCCCTGGTTGCGCGCAACTGCTGCGGCTATTCGGGTACTATTATGCGCACATAACCAATAACTTGCAGATCCCCCCATCACGCTTTCGGAAACTGCCCATTGCATCAGATGAGAATTATTATTAGCTTTCTACCTTCCCAAGGAGGTAGGTTTTGTCCCATTTTCAGCTAGCGTTACTACTCGGAATGACCGTGGCCCTCGGGCCTCTGGCGCTGGATGCCTATTTACCGGCATTCCCCAGCATCGCCGATAGCCTCGGTATTGCCCACAGCGAGGTGGGACTGACCCTCAGTGCCTACGTGGCGACTCTGGGGCTGGCACAGCTGGTCGGCGGCCCGCTGTCTGATCGCTATGGCCGGCGACCGATCCTGGTGGGCGGGCTCGCCATTTTTGCGGGTGCGGCCGTGATGGTCTCGCTGGCCGATTCGCTTTCAAACATGGTGTTCTGGCGGGTCATCCAGGGCGTAGGCGGGGCCTTCTGTGCAGTGTCCGTCCCGGCCATTGTCCGGGATCAGGTCGGTGGACAGGAAGCGGCGCGGCTGTTCGGCCTCATTGGTCTGATCATGTTTATCGCGCCTGCCGCGGCACCGTCCATGGGCGCACTGATGCTGGCCCTGGGTGACTGGCACAGCATCTTCCTGGTGCTGGCCGGGTACGCGGTGTTGCTGGTATTCGCGCTGAATCTGGCGTTATTCCCCAAACTGCAACCGAGGCCACCGGCGACCACACCGGTGCGCACCCTGGTTACCAACTACGTTCTGGTACTCCGCCACCGGACCACCATGCGCTTCGTGGGTATCCAGGTGCTGTGTTTCAGCACCATGCTACTGTTCATTACCCACTCCTCGTTCATCTACCAGGAGTGGTTCGGCCTCTCCAATGGCATGTTTGCCATCCTGTTCGCCGCCAATATCGCCGTGATGGCGATTCTCAACCTGATCAACCGACCACTGCTACGACACTTCTCATCGGTCGTTCTGCTGCGGGTACAGGTGGCGATGCAGTTTGCCGCGCTAGTGGCACTGGTGGCGGTCGTCCTGCTGGATGGCCCATTCTGGCTGGTCGCGGCCTGCATCATCGCCGCCATTGGTTGCCAGGGCGGCATCATACCCAACAACATGGCCAATGCCCTCGAATACTTCCCGCATCTCGGTGGTACCGCAGCCGCCCTGCTGGGCGCCTCCCAGTTCACCATCGCCGGCGGCATCAGTGCCCTGTCATCGTTGTTCGGTGGCGAGGCCCTGCTGCCGATTGTGGCCAGCATGCTGGCATGCTCTACCGGAGCCGTTATCCTGGCCGCGGGCGCGCCCGGTGCGGTCGCACGGGAGATGGCCCCGGCAACCTGACCATCAGGCCAGCACCTGCTCTACCGGGCGGCGTAGTGATCGCGGGCTTTCCGGACCGTGGCCAATCCTCACCACAAGATCCGGCCGCCGGTCACCAATGCCGAGAAAACGCGCAAACTCCGGTCGGATTGCAGCAACCTCCACCGGTTGATTGATAAACGCTGTGCGCAGGCCCAGGGCCGCAGCCTGAAGCGCCAGACGTTCATAGCACCGCCCCGCTTCAATCCAGTGGCGTTGGTCATCACACTCGGAGTAGAGAACAGCTATCGCAGAGGAACTCTGGATATTCCGGAAGTCCTTGCGATTCTGGGCCTTTGCCGAGAACCCGAACTTCATTGCCAGCAATCCCAGCCATCGAGGCACCGAGGGGCTGCCCATCACCGGGCCATAGAGGCCATCGCCAGTGCGTGCTGCCTCGTCATTGCTGAAACGAATCCAGGATTTCAACTCGCTGGCCCAGGCACCGTCCGCAAACTGGGCACGGTTCCCCTCGGCCACATAGCGGGCGATCTGCTCTTTCTGCGCCTCGTTGTCGATGAGAAGAACCGAAACACCGTCACCAATGCCTGCTGCCGTCAGAAGCTCGGTTTCCTTTTCTGTCAGCGGTTCGTCATCGAACTCAACCCGACTGCATTGGCGCTTCGGAATCGCCTCGAAGAGTGCCGTCCGGACAGGGGCCGTTTCCTCGAATTCAACCTTCACTCCGGTCGTCGAAGGGTCGTATTCGGGATGCCCTTCCAGGCCAGCTGCCCGCCCGGCCTGAAGCAGGTTTTCGAGGGCACAGCCAAGGCTTGCATACAGGTGGTGGTCATCCGGATCCACCGCCGGACATCGCCGTGACAGATCCGGAAGAATCCAGACTCGGCCCGGCTCTATCCGGAACTGCCAAGGCTGGGTATTGTGGCTGGAGGCGGCCATGGTGGCATAGCGAATGATAGCGGGGTATCGCGCATCGCCGCTGCCGAGGTCGTGGTGGCGCCAGAGTCGTTTTACTTCATCCGTGTAGTCCATTCGTCCTCCCCCTCATACGCCCTTTCTTGCCAAGCTATCCTTATCCCGTCACAGCTCCACCCGAAATTGATTCAGCCACAATGATTATTTTGTGCTAGCTTCAGAAGCCTACACTCAACAACAACTCTGCAAGGAAGGAGACCATGAACGACACTCCTACCGCCCCCGAGCAGAATCATTTGCTGGCTGCCCTGCCGGAGAACGCAAGAGCACGGATTTTTCCCCGGCTCAAACTGGTTGAACTGAACCTGGGTGAGGTTATTTACGAATCCGGCCAGCCTATTGAGTTTGTCTATTTTCCAACCGACTGCATCATTTCGCTGCTTTACGTCATGATCAACGGCTCGTCCGCCGAAATCTCGGTGGTGGGCAATGAAGGCATTGCAGGTATCGCAGTATTCATGGGCGGAGACAGCACCCCAAGCCGAACGGTTGTGCAAAGCAAGGGGTTCGCTTACCGGATGTCTGCCCCGGACCTCAAGGTTGAGTTCGACAATAATCCAGACGTGAGGGTATTGACCCTACGCTACACCCAGGCACTGATAACCCAGATGTCCCAGACTGCAGTGTGTAACCGCCACCACTCAATCGATCAGCAACTGTGCCGCTGGCTGTTGCTATCCCTTGATCGCCTGCCAGACAACCATCTGACGATGACACAGGAGCTGATCGCCAACATGCTGGGCGTCCGGCGGGAAGGGGTCACCGAAGCCGCCAGCAAGCTTCAGAAACTGGGCATCATCGAATATCATCGCGGTCACATATCCGTACTTGACCGGCCACGACTCGAACAGCTTTGCTGTGAATGCTATGCCGTGGTCAAGCGGGAAACCGACCGCCTGGTCTCTCGAAACCCTAAATACTAGAGCGGTCGTTGCCGACCCGCCGAAACTGGGGGCAAGTGTTCGGCGATGGGGCGCCGATTCAGGATCTTGACCCGATACATCGCCGCATCTGCTTTTTTCAGAAGCTCATCGGCGGTCTCCCCGTTGTCAGGATACACGCTCACCCCGATGCTGAGCTGCAGGGCCACATCATGTCCACCGATTACCATAGGAGCCGCAGCGGCTTCCCGAATTTTATCGGCAACGGCAAAGGCATGATCGGGTTGGGCAATTTCGCTCAACAACACCACAAACTCATCCCCACCATAGCGGCAGACCGTATCCGTCGCTCTTACACACGCCTTTAGTTTTTCGGCCAGCGCAATCAGGATCATGTCCCCGCTTTCATGACCAAGAACGTCATTGATGCTCTTGAAATTATCAAGATCAATAAACAGCAGGGCCATCTGTTGGCCATGCCGCCGCGCCAGCGCCAGAGACTGCTCAAATCGCTCATAAAAAGCGTTGCGGTTGTGCAGGTCGGTCAGGGCATCGTGCTGTGCCAGGTATGCCATGCGGGCGGTGGTTTCCCGTGAGAAGCGGGCGTCATGGAATACGATCACCGCTCCGATAACCACTCCGTAACGGTTATGGATGGGTGCTGCCGAGTCTTCGATGGCAAGCTCCACACCGTCTCTGGCCACCAACAGCGCGTTCGCTTCCAGAGCCACAATACTGTCTGACCGGATGGCTCGCCGCGCAGGATCGGCCATGGGCTTGTGGGAATTCGCATCCAGCACCTGAAAAACCTCACCCAGTGGCCGCCCGATGGCCTCCTGGCGACTGAATCCGGTCAAGGTCTCCGCCACAACATTCATGTAAGACACCCGCCCATCGATATCAGTGCTTAACACCGCATCGCCAATGGAGTCGAGGGTGACCTGTGCCCGCTCCTTCTCTTCAAACAGCTGTTCCTCGGCCTTTTTCCGTGCTCGCTCATGGGCTTTGTAGGTGCTGATATCTTCTACCGTATGCACGTATCCGTGGCCAGGCATGGTATCCGCCAGCAGGGCCGCATTACGGCGGATCCAGACAACCTCTCCATTTGAACGCTTCATCCGTGCCTCACACAGGAAGGACTTGTGACCCAGCACCGCCGCATCCCAGTGCCGGACAACCTTGCCATGATCCTGGGGATGGATGACGGAACTCCAATGCGAGCCGATCAACTCATCGCCGGTCCAACCACAGAGTTTCTGATAGGCCGCATTGCTGTAGAGGCATTTGCCCTCCCGGTCTGTCACCAGAATACCCAGCGGCAAGGTATCGCTCAGCGAAACACCCTTGCCAGGGCTGGCGTTGGCTTGCCTGTCCGCCGCCAGCGGGAAAAAGTCGCGATACCGCAGCATACCTTTACTCCCTGTTTTCGATAATGACTTCAACTCGCCGATTTTGCTGGCGACCCAGTGCAGTGTCATTGCTGGCGACAGGGCGCTCAAATCCAAATCCGGATACCCTCAGTCTGCGACTGTCGATACCACGGTTAATCAGAAACCGTTGAACCGATTCGGCCCGCTGGCGTGACAATGTCTGATTGAAGGCGGCACTGCCCACGTTGTCCGTATGGCCCTCGATCAACACCTGGCGATCGGGGTACTTTTTGAGGAAGTCCGCCAGTTTTTCCAGATTCTGGTTGGTACCTCCCTGAATCTCGGCACTGCCAGTGGCAAACAGAACATCACCCAGGGTCAGGACCAGTCCCCGCTCGGTTGCTTCGGCCTCAAGGGTGTCAATCTGCCGTTGCAGCTCCTCGGCTTCCCGGGCTGACAGGGCGGCAGCTTCTGCCTGTGAGCTGGCTTCGGCGTGGGCACGGTCTGCCTCCAGGGTTCGTGCCGCCAGCCTGGCCGCATCGCGCTGTTCGCCCAGCAGTTCCCGTTCGGCCTCCATCAGCCGGGTCTCGCCTTTGGCCCGGGCGATTTCGATCATCCGGTCGGCCATGTAGATCCGGTGAGCCGCCAATGCCGCCTCGTCGCTATCCAGCGGTTGTTCGGCAAGCTGCACCGCCGATTCCGCATCGCGCAATTCTACGCGGGCATAAGTCGTCATATCGGGGTTCTGTTGCAGTTCGGTCAACTTGGCGCGCACATCCTCCGAACCATCAGGGCTGGTCGGAGACATGGCACATGCGGTCAGGAGTACCGAGGAGAGCAATACTGCGGCACCAGTTTTCGCGCCTGGAACCGGTTTCAAAAAGGATAAGATAGTCATTGCGGATCTCCCTGACGCTGCATCTCTTCGTCGAGTGCCTCAGCACCTCGCTCCATTTCGCGATTGATTTCCGCGGCTTTCGCCGCTTCCGTTCTCGCGATTGCCAGCTCTGCGGCAATTCTGGCCTGCTTCGCCAGGCGATCTGCTTCGGTCATGCGCTCCGCCGCAACGGCTTCATTGGCAGCCACAAGATGCCGGTTCGCCTCTTCCAGTTCAGCGGCAGCGTAGCGACGGGCTTCGGCTTGCTCGGCACTGGTAATGGCATCCCTGGCCATGTTCAAAGACTCAGTGGGTGGTAACGGCGCAGACGCACAGGCGGCCAGGGTCAGTGTTGCGAGAAACAGGATGGTGAACAGGCCGATACGTTCGGCGGCCCGGCGAATTACGTGCATCTTCATAGCATGGCTCCTTATGCCACGGAGCTGCCCGAGCCCCGGTCAAGAGCCCGTGCACTGCCAAGCCTGAACGGTCCGGCAACGCTCCTTATCCTCTACACTAGAGCTCGGCCCGGACAACGTCCGTACGCTAACGCACACAAGACCACCCCCTGGAAAAACACCTAACGCTCGCTATTCGGGTGTCTCAAGGTGGAGTAGACTCAATTTATGGAACTCAGAAGTCTGTTTTTGAGGCACAGTCAGGGAGGTACTTTGGCCGACACCCGCGATTACCCCTACGCCGAGAGCTATGAACGGCTGCGCCGCAGCGCCAGGGACCTGATCGATCATGGAGTCCCGCCACCCAACCGCGGCGGCACACTCAGCGTGGATGCATTGCAACTGCTTTACCAGCGGGCGAGCAGCCCCGAATCCGCTGCCGACGCCCTTAAACTGCTCCATGAGCTCCAGACCTATCAGGTGGAGCTGGATATTCTTTTTGAGCAACTTCAGGCCAACGAACATGAACTCACGGAGGATCTGGCCCATTACAAGTCGCTCTATGAATTTGCTCCTGTGGCTTATCTGATCATTGCCAACGACGGCGTGATTATTGAAGGCAATCAGGCTGCGGGCGTGCTTTTTGGCGAATCCGCCGGGGAGCTTACCGGCAAGGCACTGGGCTCCCTTCTGGCATCGGGCCAGGAGGGCGCGGTTAACGCACTGCTGAGAAGCTCCGGCGATCATGAGTCAGGCAGCCGGGATACAGCAAAAGATTCGGTTAAGCTTCCTGATCACAGCCGGGTGACCATCAGCGCAAGGCCCGCCGCCGGCGGAGACAGCATTCTCATGATACTGACTGAAGCCACAACCTCCCCTATCAATTCCTGATGCGTATTGTTGGTATCGGCGCCTCCGCAGGCGGCCTGGCATCCCTCGAAGATTTCTTCCGGAATACGCCTTCCGATACCGGAATGGCGTTTCTGGTGGTACAGCATCTGGACCCTACCCAGAAGGCGTTGTTGCCGGAACTGCTAAAGCGCTACACCGAAATGCCGGTGTATGAAGCCGAACAGAACATGCCCGTTCGCGCGAATTCCATTTATGTCATCCCGCCAAACCGGGAGTTGCGGGTGTTGGATGACACCCTGAAGCTGGACCAGCCAGCGGAACCCCGCGGCTTGCGCCTCCCCATCAACGTGCTGTTCTCATCCCTGGCCAGCGCACAGAACGAGCAGGCCATAGCTGTTGTACTCTCCGGCATGGGCTCCGATGGCACCCTCGGTCTTCAGGCCATCAAGGCCACCGGGGGGCTGTCAGTGGTGCAGTCGCCCGGGTCGGCCCAGTTCGATGCCATGCCCAAAAGCGCAATTGCCGCCGGCTGCGCCGATATCGTGGCACCCGCCGGCGAATTACCGGCTCGCATACTGGCTTATATCCGGCGCGTTCCCGAGCCCAAACAAGGCCCGGAACATGACCACCACCCCCACACCTCGCTGACACGGCTCGCCCCGATTCTCCACTTGCTGCGAGAACAAACCGGACATGACTTTTCCCTCTACAAGCCCACCTCTCTGAACCGCCGGATTGAGCGACGCATGGCCATCCATCGCATTTCGGATCTGGCCGATTACACCCGCTTCCTGACCGCCAACAATCAGGAAGTGCAGCTGTTATTCCGGGAACTGTTGATCGGCGTCACCCAGTTCTTCCGGGACCCTGACACCTGGAACTACCTGATCGAAGAGGGCCTGCCCGAGCTGCTCGCCAGACAATCGCCTGAACACACGCTGCGTGCCTGGGTGGTGGGTTGCTCAACCGGCGAAGAGGCCTATTCCCTGGCCATTGCGTTTACCGAGGCGCTGGAGCGTGCCAGACAAGACCGGGATCCGGACCTGCAGATTTTTGCCTCCGACATCAGCCCGGAAGCCATTGCCATCGCGCGGAAAGGACAATACCCACTCAGTATTCAAGACGCCGTTTCCGAGACCCGACTGGCGCGTTTTTTCACCAAACACGATAATTATTACCAGATACGCCCATCGATACGGGACAAGGTGTTGTTTGCCCGCCATGATGTCATCCTGGACCCGCCGTTTACCAAACTGGACCTGATTGCCTGCCGCAACCTTCTGATTTACTTCGACCTGACACTACAGCGCCGGATACTGCCCCTGTTTCACTACAGCCTTCGCCCGAACGGATTGTTAATGTTGGGCAGCTCGGAAACCGTTGGCCGGCTGACCCATATGTTCGCTCCCCTGAAGCCGAAAATGCGCCTGTACCGGAGTAAGCCCTACGAATCCATCCGCCACTCGGAGTTCCTGCTAGAATCGTTTCCTCCCATGTCCACCCTGCCCAAGGAGCAATCCGTGTCATCGAACCAGGCGCCTCCACCGGAGACCATCAACAACCTGCAATCCGCTGCAGATCACGTGTTGCTGCAGGTTTATGCACCCGCCGCCGTGGTACTCAATGCCGATGCTGACATCGTGTACATCAGCGGGCGCACCGGGAAGTACCTGGAACCCGCCGCGGGCAAGGCCAACTGGAACATCCATGCCATGGCCCGTGACGGACTGAGAGAAGCACTGTATTCCGCGTTGAAACGGGCATCGGTTCAACCGGAGCCGGTGGAGCTGACCGGACTATTGGTTCAGACCGGCTCCGGCACCCAGGCTGTTGACGTGACCATTCAATCCTTCCGTGAGCCCGATGCCCTGAAGGGCATGACCATGGTGGTGTTCCGCGACGCGCCTGCCCGGCCTGCGTCCCGGCGCCGAAAGTCCGCCCCGGCCGCCGATTCGGACTACGCTGCCGAGATCCAGCGGTATCAGCAGGAAATCGAAAGCCTGCGGCAGCAGGCCAAGCTATCCCGGGAGGAATTGCAGGCCTCCAATGAAGAACTTCAGTCCACCAACGAAGAGTTGCAGTCGGCCAATGAGGAACTGACAACGTCCAAAGAAGAAATGCAGTCGATGAACGAGGAACTGCAGACCATCAACACAGAGCTGCAAACCAAGCTGGATGACCTCGCGCTCGCCCAGAGCGATATGCAGAATGTTCTCAACAGCATCGAAATCGCGGTTCTGTTCCTGGATCAGGACCTGAATGTACGGCGCTACACCGAGCGCGCAGCCGCCATTTTCAGCCTGCGTGAAAGTGATATCGGCCGCCCCCTCAGCGACCTGGCCACCAGTCTCCGCTATCCGGAGCTTCAGGAAGATGCCGGGAAAACGCTGAGCACGCTCGCGGTCAGCGAAAAACAGATTGCCACTAACGATGACCGCTGGTTCTCCGTCCGGATCATGCCCTACCGGCGACTGGATAATGTCATCGACGGCGTGGTCATCACCCTGGTGGATATTACCGACACCAAGAAGCTGGAATCGTCGCTACGGAAGCAGCCCCGGACATGACCCGGTCGGAGTCTGCTGATCGGTTCCCCGGCATGCAATTATTCTGTTTCAGGGCACTGACCCGAAGGCTCAATCGTCAGCGGGATCCTCTGTAAATGCACTGAGGTGAAACGCGATGGCTTCCTCCACCGCATCCATGCCGCATTCTTTGGGCTCCGGAACCTCCCTGCCGGCCAGGACCTCCAGAACAGAGCGGACGCCGTGGGCCAGTGACTCCGTGTTGTAGCCCCCCTCAAGGACAAACGCCAACCGACCCTCGCACAGCCGGTCTGCCAATGACTGCACAACACCGGTCATGGCGGCGCACCCCTCAAAGGATACATTCATAGCCAGATCGTACCAGTGGACGTCGAACCCCGCGGACACCAGAATGAGATCAGGTTTGAAATACTCTGCGGCCGGCACAAGGATCTCGTTGAAGGCCCGGAGATAAGCCACATCACCGGAACCGCCCGGCATGGGCACGTTCACCGTGGCGCCCTCGCCCATCCCCGCACCGACCTCCTGCAAATTACCGCTGCCCGGATAAAAAGGTGAAGCCCGATGGATATCGAACAGCATGACATGCGGGTCGGCCCAGAATATGTCCTGGGTGCCATTGCCATGGTGGACATCCCAATCGACGATCAGCACCCGCTCGCAGCCAAGCTCTGCCAGTGCATGGGCCGCTGCAACGGCAACGTTATTCAGCAGGCAGAAGCCCCTGGCGCGCACCGGTTCTGCATGGTGGCCGGGGGGCCTGACCAGCGCAAAGGCGCTTTGGGTACTGCCTGAAATCACGGCCTCAACTGCTGCGATAGCTGTTCCCGCCGCTACCTCGGCAGCCTCGATACTACCGGGAGATACAGCCGTGGTATCCACATCCAGCCAGGCATTCTTGTTACGAAGGGAAAATACATCATCGAGATAAGACGTAGTGTGAACCCGGGCCAGCTGCTCCCGTGTGGCGACCTTGCCCGGCTCAAACCGAACGCCCTCAACCGGCTCACGCTTCAATAAATCCAGAATGGCATGAATGCGCCCGGGGTGTTCAGGGTATTTCCACTGGACGTTCAGGCCCGCCAGGATCGCCCGGACGCGCTTGTCCAGGCGCCCGGGAAGAAAGGCCGCATTCACATCGGGGGCGTGATTGAGTACCCTTTCATCGTAAAATACGGTGACATCTCTTCGCTCAGTCACAGCTAACTCCATGCTTTGGTTCAGGAGGTGCCAGTGCCATCCCGGCAACCCGCACCGCTGATCAAAGCATAGTCAATGAAACCGATACCCGACACTCAGGCCATGCGTTTCATGATCCGGTCACCCAACAGGTACTGGTGCGCCAGCGCAGCGGCCACGTGAACGCCAATCATCAGCCAGAGCACGTTGGCCAGAACCTCATGGACATCTTCCCCACTTTCTTCCAGCCACTCCATTTCCGGGCCCGAGCCAAACAGCGTCCAGCCAAAGAAGGTGACAGGGTCTCCTTCCCCCAGCGACGTCACCAGTCCGGACAGCGGCATCAGAATCATCAGTGCGTATAGCGCGAAATGCCCTAACCTTGCCATCGTTGCCCAGTGGGCAGACGGATTCAGGCGCGAACGGTTCACCCATCGCCACAGGCCACGAAACAGTACGAGCCCGAACAATGCCAGGCCCAGGCTCTGGTGCCACACCATCAATGAGGCTTCCGAGAGACTGTCTTCCAAACCCTCGAACCAGACCTCACTGGCGAGCATGAACAGCAGCAACACAGCCATAATCCAGTGCATGGCACGGGAAACGGCCCCATAACGGTTCTCAGCATCCATCAGTGTCATCATCTATCTCCTTCAGCAGGGGTGGCGAGAGCCCTCCCCGGGCCCTCGCGCTGACTACCGGATCTCAATCCCGGCGCGAATCACGAGCCGGTACGCCATACCGGTTGAACTCCTGCTCACGGATCAGGTTCTGATCGGCATCCCGCAACTGCACCAGATAGGTGCCGTCTTTGGTCTCCTCCACGGAGACGTCCACCCCCGGGCCAAACCGGCGCAGAGCCTGGCCATAGGCCATGATGCGCATCTCCTCAGTGCTGTACTGCTTGAGATCAGCGTTCATGGGCTTGCCGTCACGGCGATGCTCGTAACGGTCGTCATCCCAGTAATCGTCGTCCGCGGACACCAGAAGCGGGGCTGCACTGAGCAAAGCGGCAGCGGACAGGGCGGCAATCGTGGTGGTTTTCTTCATGATGGAACTCCTTGTGTGATGAAACCCATGACGAAATGTCATTGCTGGTCGGGAATCATTGCACCAAGGAAACGTCGCAGAATTGTCCCGGTCAGGCGGCGAGTTTGTCGCAAATTGTCGCAAGTGCCGGAATCGGGATGATTTTTGACAACATCGTGCCCAAGCGCCCCGACATGTCCCCTATAATCGGTGCAACAGTCAAGCAGACGGAGTAATGAGTGAGCGCTTCTCCCACGATTCTGGTAGTCGACGACCATCGGGACATTCGCGATCTGGTCGGCCGTTATCTGCAGGAACACGGTCTTCGAGTGCTGCTGGCGGATGGCGGGGATGCCATGAAGCGGCAGCTGAGAGCCCACTCTGTGGATCTGGTTGTGCTGGACATCATGATGCCGGGAGACGATGGTCTGACCCTCTGCCGCTACCTTCGGGAGCACACCGAGTTGCCGGTCATTCTTCTGACTGCCATGAGCGAGGAGACCGACCGCATCGTCGGCCTGGAAATGGGCGCCGACGACTACCTGACCAAGCCCTTCAATCCGCGGGAGCTTCTGGCCCGCATCAAGGCAGTCCTGCGCCGCACCACAGCGCTACCCCCCCCAACGCAGCCCCATGGCGGGGCAATGCCTGTCATTCGAGGGCTGGACCCTGGACGTCGACCGTCACCAACTGGTCGACCCGGATGGCGTGGAAGTGTCCCTCAGCACCGCCGAATACAAGTTGCTGCTGGCTTTCCTGGAACACGCCGGTCGCGTGCTGTCACGGGATCAGCTGATGGACCTGACCCTGGGTCGGGAAGCGGATGCCTTTGATCGCAGTATCGATAACCATGTCAGCCGGCTGCGCCGGAAAATTGACCCGGATGCCCGCAACCCCAGACTGATCAAAACCATCTGGGGTGGTGGCTACCAGTGGATTGCCAGCGTGGAAGGGGCAGGACAATGAGGTTATGGCCCCGCCGTGCCGGCGGACAGCTCGCTCTGTTGCTGATCCTGGTGCTTGTAGTGGCGCAGATCATCACCATCGCGATTCTGGCAGGAGAACGCCAGGGTGCCCTGCGCAGCGCCAGCCTTGAGCATGTTCTGGAGCGGATAGCCGACGCGTACGCCCTGCTCGACACCACAGACCCGGAGCGCCAGGAGCGTATATTGCGGGCACTTTCCAGCCCATCCCTGCAGCTTTCCATCGATCCTATGCCTCAGCTGCCCACCGACGAAGCCTCAGCCATGACCCGGCAACTGGCCACGGAACTGGGCCTGACGGGTGAACAGGTACGATCAGCCATGGAAGCGGATGAGGCCGAATGCTTGCCAGGCCGGGAACCGGATGACGATGACCATGAAGACCGGGAGAAACACGACGATGACGACGAGCATCACGAGGACGATGATCGCCGTGAACACCGGGCGGACCGCCACGAATGCCCGCCCATTCTGGGCGTTTCCCTGGCATTGTCGTCGGGCCAGTGGTTCAACGCCCGGGCCCAGCCGCCAGCACCTTCCTGGCTCTGGCTGAAAGCGACCCTCACCAGTGTGGGCATCACTGCCGTGCTTTTGATCCTCACGGTTCTGCTGGCAATCCGACGCATTCTGCAACCGGTGAACGAACTTAGCCAGGCTGCCCATGCCTTCGGTCGTGGTGAGAAAGTCCGGATTCCGGAGTGCGGCCCCGAAGATATTCGCGAAGTGACGCGCGCCTTCAACCAGATGCAGCTCCAGGTCGGCCGAGCGCAGGAAGACAGGGAGCGCCTGTTGGCTGCCCTGGCCCATGATCTGCGAACTCCCATTACCTCCATGCGGCTGCGGGTGGAAATGCTACCTGAAGGCGAAGACCGGGACCGGCTGCTCGATTCTCTGCAAGAGATGCAGCACCTGGCGGAAGCAACGCTCGACTTCATTCGGGGCAGCACCACCGAGCAACACCGACGTTATGACCTCGCCACCCTGCTGGAAAGCCTCTGTGATGATCTCCGGGAAATGGGCCTGGCGGTGGACTGTGAAGACAGCCCACGGTGCGTGCTCCAGGGTCAGCCGGAGGCGGTCAAGCGCGCGCTGCGCAACCTGATCGAGAACGCCGTCAATTACGGGCAAAAGGCCGAAGTGAAGCTGGACGCCTCTGAAAAAGAGGCCATCATCACCATCACCGATCAGGGTCCGGGCATCCCGGAGGCGGAACGGGACCGGGTGTTTCAGCCCTTCTACCGCCTGGAACAGTCTCGCAGCCGCGACACCGGTGGCGCCGGCCTGGGGCTGGCCATCGCACGCACCCTGATTCGGGGCATGGGAGGCGAGATCCAGCTCGACACCGGCCCGGAAGGCAAGGGATTACGAGTGTCTGTGATGTTGCCCATCTCGGTAACCCGCAAATCTGACTGACTGGCCCAACGGAACACCCTCCGGGCAAACGGGTCACGCGCCATTTCCGCAAGCTGTTGTGTTAGGGTAATCCCACCGATTACGGGAGCCTTCTGCAGATGCGGATCCGAATTACCCATCAGAGAATCACAGTCGCCCTGCAACTGGTCCTGCTGGCTGAAGCGATTTTTGCGGTCTGGGGCCAACGCTGGTTCACAGCGTTCCTGACCGCGATGATTATCCTGATCACTTTTTTCCCGGTGCTGTTCGAGCGGCGCTTCCGGATTCACATTCCGCCGGAGCTGCAGCTGGCGGCCATCACCTTTGTGTTTGCCTCGCTATTTCTTGGCGAGATCCGCGATTACTACACCCGGTTCTGGTGGTGGGATATGGCGCTGCACACCATGTCCGGATTCCTGCTGGGCATCATCGGCTTTCTGCTGGTGCACATCATGAACGAAACCGAAAAGATCCATGTGCACATGAAGCCCGGCTTCGTGGCATTTTTTGCCTTCCTGTTTGCCCTGGGGGTGGGCGCCCTGTGGGAGATCTTCGAATTCACCATGGACTCGCTCTTCGGCATGAACATGCAGAAGCCCATGCTGGGCGATCCCTCGGGGCTGACCGATACCATGTGGGACCTGATCGTGGATGCAATTGGCGCGTTCGTGATCTCTTTCCTGGGATGGCGGTACCTGAAAAGACCGGACGCAAAATCCTTTCTTGAGCGCTGGATTGACGGATTCATCGAGCGTAATCCGAGGCTGTTCCGACGCTAGCTGGCCCCGTTGCCCTGCGCAGAAAAACACGACACTCAAACCACCAACAGGTTTCATCACCAAACCATGCTGAAAATCTCCAACGCCGTCGAACTCGCAGACTGGGAAATCCAGATCACCCAGATCCGCGCCCAGGGTGCCGGTGGCCAGAACGTGAACAAGGTGGCCACGGCGGTTCACCTGCGCTTCGACATTCTCCACTCCACCCTGCCGCCCTTTTACAAGGAACGGCTCATGGCGTTATCCGACCAGCGCATCAGCAAAGACGGCATTGTGGTGATCAAGGCGCAATCCTTCCGCACGCTGGAGCAGAACAAGGAGGACGCGCTCGAACGGCTGAAAGAACTCATCCAGGGCGCGGTAAAACAGCAGAAGGCCCGCCGGCCAACCCGCCCGACCAAGGGCTCGCAGCGGCGCAGGGTAGACCGCAAAACCCACAAGGGGAAGATCAAGTCTCTGCGCGGTAAGGTGAAAGCCTGATTGCGCACTGCACAAGTGACGCTGAGGTCTATACTGGGTGTGTTTGACAGTCTTATCACGAAGCCAAGGGAGGCAACATGACAGACGAAAAACAACCCGCATCGAATCCTGAAGAAGAGCTGGCCACTCGCTTTCCTACCGCCTATACCATTCTGTTTCTGCTGATCATTCTGGTTGCAGCACTCACCTGGATTATTCCAGCGGGGCAATATGAACGGGTCATGAACGAAGAGGTCGGACGCGAGGTTGCCGTGCCTGGCACCTATCAAACGGTCGATCCCAACCCACAGGGTTTTGTGGATGTGATGCTGGCCCCGGGGGCCGGTTTTTACGATCCGGACAGTTACACGGCCAATGCTATTGATGTTGCCTTGTTCATTCTCTTCCTTGGCGGATTTCTGGGTGTCATGAATGCCACCGGCGCTATCGACACAGGCATCCGCAGTGCCATGCACCGGCTGGAGGGCCGGGAGATCTGGATGATCCCGATCCTGATGACGCTCTTTGCGATCGGGGGTACAACCTACGGTATGGCAGAGGAGACCCTGGCGTTCTATGCCATTCTCATTCCAGTGATCATTTCGGCAGGGTATGACGCCGTCACCGGGGTTGCCATCATCCTTATAGGTGCCGGTATCGGAGTGCTGGGGTCGACTATTAACCCGTTTGCCACCGTTATTGCCTCCAATGCCGCTGAGATTCCCTTTACTGATGGCATCGTGCTGCGGTTTGTGCTGCTTGTGGGTGGCCTGGTCATTTGTGCCGCGTATGTTATGCGCTATGCCCAGCGGGTCAAGGCGGATCCGTCCCGCTCCGTGGTTGCCAAACAGCTAGAGGCTCACCGCAAGATTTTTCTTCGGGGTGGTGACGAGATTGAAGATTTTACCCTGACGGGTACCCATAAAATCGCCCTGGTTATTTTCGCACTGACGTTTGCTGTAATGATCTGGGGTGTCTCCTCCCAGGGCTGGTGGATGGCCAGAATGGGTGCGCTTTTCCTGGGGTCGGCCATCGTGATCGGTCTGGTCGCCCGATTGGGCGAGAAGAAGCTGACCGGCAGTTTTGTGGACGGCGCCCGCGACCTGCTGGGCGTGGCACTGGTCGTCGGCCTGGCCCGGGGCATAGTGGTGATCATGGAACAGGGCATGATTGCCGACACCATTCTCCATAGCGCAGAAACCACCCTGGGTGGCTTGCCGGAACTGGCCTTTATCAACGTGATGTTCTGGCTGGAAGTAGGCATGAGTTTCTTTGTGCCGTCCTCATCCGGCCTTGCTGTGCTGTCCATGCCGATTCTGGCGCCACTGGCGGACTTCGCCAACGTGGGTCGTGATCTGGTGGTTACCGCTTACCAGTCGGCCAACGGACTGGTCAACCTGATCAACCCGACCTTCGCCGTGGTGGTTGGTGGCCTCGCCATTGGCCGGATCTCCTACGACCGTTGGCTGGCGTTTATCTGGCCCCTGTTGCTGATCCTCACTGTCTTTATCAGTGTGGTCATCAGTATCGGCGCGTTTCTCTAACCCCAAGCAAAGGAGCATGCGGGATGGCTGAACACACTCTTGGCGTTCACTCCGAAACCGGCACCCTCCGGCAGGTCATCGTCTGCCGCCCGGGTCTTGCCCATCGGAGGCTGACACCCTCCAACTGCGATGCACTGTTGTTTGACGATGTATTCTGGGTCAAGCAGGCGCAGAAAGACCACGACGTATTCGCCGGGCTGATGCGTACCCGGGGCGTGGATGTGCTGGACGTTAACGAACTGCTGGCAGAAACCCTTGATATTCCCGAAGCAAGGGCCTGGATTCTGGACCACCGGATCACCTGGAATCATATTGGCGTGGGCATGGTATCCGACCTCCGCGCCTGGATGGACGAGCTTCCGGGCCAGACCCTGGCAGAGTTCCTGATTGGCGGGCTGGAAGTGGGAGACCTGCCTTTCGACCCGGCCGGGCTGTTTGGCAACCATCTGGGGCCTCACGGATTTGTACTTCCACCACTGCCGAACTTTTTGTTCACCCGTGACAACAGCGCCTGGATTTATGGCGGTGTCACTCTGAACCCCATGTACTGGGCCGCGCGCAAACCGGAAACATTGCTGATGAGCGCAATCTACCGTTACCACCCGGCCTTCGCCGGCAAGGTTAACGTGCATTGGGGTGACCCCCTCAAGGACCATGCCCTGGCTACCCTGGAAGGGGGTGACGTCATGCCGGTCGGCAATGGCGCGGTCCTGGTCGGCATGGGGGAGCGTTCCTCACCCCAGGCCATCGGCCAGTTGGCCAAGGCCCTCTTTGATAGCGGAACCGCAGAGCGCGTGATCGCCTGCCAGATTCCCAAAACCCGCTCAGCCATGCACCTCGATACCGTATTCACCTTCTGTGGCGGCAACGTGGTGACAAGCTTCAAGGAAGTCGCCGATGAAATGGTGTGTTACGACCTGCGCCCGGGCAAGGACGGCAAGCATCTGTCATTTGAGCAGGATCCCCGGCCGCTGTTTGACGTTGTCGCCGATGTGCTTGGCTACACTTCCCTGGAGGTGATCGCCACCGGTGGCGACACGCCAGCCGAACGGGAGCGGGAGCAGTGGAACGATGGCAATAACGTGCTGGCCCTGAGCCCGGGCGTGGTTATCGGCTACGACCGCAATGACGATACCAATGCCGCCCTGGAAGCGGCTGGCATCGAGGTGCTTCCGATACCCGGTGCTGAACTTGGCCGGGGCCGGGGCGGCGGGCGGTGCATGAGCTGCCCGACAATACGGGACGCAGTCTGACAAGGAAGGAGCAGAGTCATGGCTTTTAACCTCAAGAACCGGCATTTCCTGACCCTGCGGGATTTTACCCCCCGGGAGATCAGTTTTTTGCTGAAGCTTTCCGCCGATCTGAAAACCGCCAAATACGCCGGCACCGAAGTGCCACAGCTACAGGGAAAGGACATCGCGCTGATCTTCGAAAAGAACTCCACCCGAACCCGGGTCGGGTTTGAAGTTGCAGCGTTCGATCAGGGCGCCCGGGTCACCTATCTGGGGCCGACCGGCACACATATCGGCCACAAGGAATCCGTCAAGGACACCGCCCGGGTGCTGGGGCGTGTATATGACGCTATCGAATACCGGGGGTTCGGCCAGGCGGTTGTGGAGGAACTGGCTCAGTATGCCGGCGTGCCGGTATACAACGGCCTGACCAACGAATTCCACCCCACCCAGATACTGGCAGACTTCCTGACCATGCAGGAACACGTGGAAAAACCCCTTCGGGACGTGGCATTTGTGTTCATCGGGGACGCCGCCAATAACATGGGTGACAGCCTCCTGATCGGTGGCGCGAAGATGGGGATGGATGTTCGCCTGTGTGCCCCCAGGGCCTGCTGGCCCAGCGAGGCGATTCAGAACGAAGCCCAGGCCATTGCCAGTGCCACCGGCGCCAGAATCATGATCACTGAAGACATTGAGGCCGCCGTAACGGGTGTGGATTTTGTCTACACCGACGTTTGGGTGTCCATGGGCGAACCCAAGGAAAAGTGGGCCGAGCGAATCAAACTGCTGCAGCCCTATCAGGTCAATGCTTCCCTGATGGAAAAAACCGGCAACCCCCGGACCAGATTCATGCATTGCCTGCCGGCGTTCCACAATACCGAAACCGCCGTCGGCAAGGACATCCAGACAGAGTTCGGCATTGAAGCCATGGAAGTCACCGACGATGTCTTCGAAAGCCCCGCCTCCATCGTGTTCGACCAGGCGGAGAACCGGATGCACACCATCAAGGCGGTGCTGGTCGCCACTCTTGGCAACTGATGGGAGGAGCCTGACATGCTTGTAGTAGCAGCCCTGGGAGGCAATGCCCTGTTGCGGCGCGGTGAACCGCTGACCGCCGAAGCCCAGCGTGCCAATGTGAAGATCGCCGCAGCGGCACTGGCCGGCATCGTCCGCGCCGGCCACCAACTGGTCATCACTCACGGTAACGGGCCCCAGGTGGGCCTGTTGGCTCTGCAAGGGGCCGCCTACAAACCGGACGAAGCCTACCCGCTGGACGTACTGGGCGCCGAAACCGAAGGCATGATCGGGTACATCATCGAGCAGGAACTGGAAAATGTCCTGGGCCACGACCGGCCAGTGGCAACCCTGCTTACCCAGGTGCTGGTGGACAAGGATGATCCCGCCTTCGACAGGCCCACGAAATTCGTCGGGCCGGTTTACGACAGGGAAGAAGCGGAGGCCAGGGCCGAAGCAGCAGGCTGGCACATAGCGCGGGACGGCGACAAGTGGCGGCGCGTCGTGCCCTCACCCACCCCTCTGGAGATCCCCGACATTCGGGTGCTCAAACTCCTGCTAGATCAGGGCGTCGTCATAATCTGCGCCGGAGGCGGCGGCATTCCCATTCTTCGCCGTGACGACGGCAGCATGGTTGGCGTGGAAGCCGTCATCGACAAGGATGCCGCCAGCGCGCTGCTGGCCCGTCAGCTGAAGGCCGACGCCTTACTGCTGCTCACAGACGTGGATGCCATCTACCGGGACTTTGGCAAAGACGCTGCCACGCCTATCCATGAACTCACTCTCGCCGAGGCCCGCAAGCTGGACCTGCCGGCCGGCTCCATGGGGCCCAAAATGGCGGCAGCGGGAAATTTCGCCGAAAGCGGGGGTATAAGTGGTATCGGCCGGCTGGAGGATGCCCTGGCAATTCTTGAACGCCGGGCAGGAACAAGTGTTATCCGTTAGTGCCCGGGATCTTGCCGACCACCCCATCAGGTGTCACGCTTGTGTTCGTACCCCGGAAAATCCATAACATTCATTCTCTGAGGAACATTCAATGGGAAGCTCGAAACTAATCGGTATCGTGTTGCTGGTTGTGGGCATTGCCCTGCTCTTTTTTGGTTACCAATCCACACAATCCGTAGGTGACCAGCTCACTGAGACAGTAACCGGCCGGTTTACCGATAAGACTATGTGGTACCTGGTAGGTGGTGCGGCAGCAGCCGCGGCGGGCGCTTTCCTCACTTTCCTGAAGAAATAACCAGCCCGGATTGCGAGACCAGGCAGTTCATCAGGGTGATGGACAGGTCCCGGAAGACCGCATCAGAGGCCACGATGCTCGGGAATCGGTCGTGCATCTCACGGCGGCAAACCGAGCTCCGTGCCTCGCTGTCTTTCACGCACTTCGAATGTGCATCCGTGCCCGCAGACTGATCGGTGGCCTGCTCACAGAAAGCAGGAATCTGGGTAACCAGCCAGTCCACGACCACGCTCCGCTGAACCGGATCGGTCGCCAGATTCACGAAGCGGCTAGCGTCCACCGGCTCAGGCTTTTCCCGGGTCTGGTCCCAGAGAACAAAAATCAGCGCAAGTGACACCAGTGTGACGGTGACCGTTGGGAACTTCATCGGCGGACTTCCAGGTTTGTGAAGGTAGTCCGCGATGATAAAGACTCCGCACCGCCAGGACAAAGGCCTGCAAAGACAGAATTGACCCCGGGACAGGCAGTCGCGCAAACTGCGCTGTGACATTCACATCTGAGTGAACACGCATTCGATGCCAGCGATGGACCAGACATTACCTCCCGCGAGACTCGGTTTTCTTTACCCCGGCCACGCTGCCGAGGACGATTACCCCTTGATGGGCGAAATGATCGACCCGCCGGCCGAAATCCATCTGATCCACACTGAGTTTCTTGAAGATGCCCATACCGTCGAGGCGCTGAGTGAAATGGGCAGCATCGAGCGGCTGTCGAAAGGCGCGGAGGCCCTGTCGGGCTCAGGGATTGAATCCGTCATGTGGACGTCCACCAGCGCCAGCTTCGTGCTGGGACTGGACGGCATCCGCCAGCAGATCGACGCCCTTGAAAAAATCCTCTGCGTCCCTGCATCCACAACCGCCATGGCGTTTGCCCGGGCGATCACAGCAATCGATGCAAAAAAAGTGGCCATTGCGGCCACCTATCCGGAGGATGTCGCACAACGCTTCCGCCAGTTCCTCAATCATTTCGACATCGATGTGGTACATCTCTCCAGCCGAGGCATCGTGACCGCTGCAGAAGTGGGTACCTTGGACAAAGAAGCGGTGATCGACTTCGCCGTGGCGAATACCCGCGAGGACGCGGACGCACTGCTGATCCCCGACACCGCCCTCCATTCAGCCGCCTGGCTGACTGACCTGGAGCAAGCCACCGGCAAACCGGTGCTCACCGCCAACCAGGTCAGTTTCTGGGAGGCGCTGCGTTTATGCGGGAAGCTGACGCCCCAAGCGGGACTGGGGCGTTTGTTTGAGGAAGTGCCCTGATCAATTCTCATTGATTTCCGCGTAACGTGAGGCCAGAAACTCAATAAATGCCCTGACCGAAGGCAACATCCCCCGGCGGGACGGAAAAACCAGATGAATGACTTCACGGCGAGGCTCCCAGTCGGTCAAAAGCGATATCAGCGCACCGCTGCCAAGCTCCTCCTGAAGCATCAGTTGAGGTAACTGGACGATCCCCACGCCAGCCAATGCCGCTTTCTTGAGGGCTTCCATATCCGTTGTGGCATAACGAGGCAAAAATGCCACTTCCCTCTTCTCCCCAGATTTGGAAAACAAATGCCAGGCATGCTGACCAAGCGAGCCAGAGCGGCTCAATGCAGGCCACTTTGCAAGATCCTCGGGCTTTTCGGGCAACCCGCCCATCTGATCGACAAGTCGAGGGCTGGCTACAACACACTGCCCCCGATCCGAGAGAACCCGCAAAATGAGATCACTATCTTCCAGCGGCAGTGGCCGAACCCGAAGTGCCACATCAATTCCTTCCGCCAGAACATCAACCCGGCGATTTGTTGCCTCAAGTGACACCGAGATTTTGGGATATTGGCCCATGAACTCGGCCACCATTTCACCGACATGAAAGTGCAGCAAGCCAACAGGACAGGTGACCTTGATCGTCCCGTTGGGTTCGGCCCGAACCTGCTCAATGGCGTCCTCGGCCGCCTCCGCTTCAATGAGCATCGCCCGGCAGTGCTCGTAATATCGTTGCCCGATCTCTGTTACCGAAAACCGCCTTGTTGACCGGTGGATCAGTCTCACACCAAGACGGTCCTCTAGTCCGGCAACACGACGGCTCAGCTTCGATTTTGCCGTTCCGATGGCCCGCTCTGCCGGCGCGAAACCACCAGACTCTACGACCTTAACGAAGTAATACAGATCATTCAGATCCTGCATGGTTTCCCGTCATTGTTCTAAAAATGGAACGCTACGACTTATTTTAGCAGTCTTATCGACTGCCTTTCCCTGATTTAGCCTGAACCTGACTGCCATCGATGAATCCACCGATGGTTCGCCCTTCACGTTCAAATGGAGATAAACATGAGCCAACCCTATGTTCGCCTTGATAAAAACGATGCTGCCGTGCTGCTTGTCGACCACCAGACCGGTTTGTTGTCGCTGGTCAGAGACATCGATCCGGATCGTTTCAAGAACAACGTACTCGCGCTGGCAGACCTGGCGAAATACTTCGACCTGCCCACCATTCTCACCACCAGCTTTGAGGATGGACCGAACGGCCCATTAGTACCGGAACTCAAAGCGACTTTCCCTGAAGCGCCCTACATCGCTCGGCCTGGTCAGATCAACGCGTGGGATAACGAGGACTTCGTGGCGGCAGTGAAAGCGACCGGCAAAAAGCAGCTGATCATTGCCGGCGTGGTAACGGAAGTGTGCGTTGCCTTTCCTACCCTGTCCGCTCTGGCAGAGGACTTTAACGTATTCGTCGTAACCGATGCATCCGGAACCTTCAACGAACTGACCCGGGACTCCGCCTGGGATCGAATGTCCGCAGCTGGCGCACAGCTGATTACCTGGTTCGGAGTAGCTTGTGAACTGCACAGAGACTGGAGAAACGACATTGAAGGCCTCGGGCAGCTTTTCTCTGACCATATTCCTGATTACCGGAACCTGATGAACAGCTACTCAGCACTCACTTCTGCCTGATATTCTGCTTATCACTACGGGGGCGTCACCGGCCTTTTCAATGTTCGGTGGCGCCACTGTACCGCGTCTCCATCCTCAGTTATTGATGCCCTTCGGCGCGGTCCTGGTGGATGAAACCGGAGCGACAAGGTACATGCTGCGCCAAGGTAGGGGGGGGGGCCGCTCCCGATTCTAACTTTCCCTGTTCTTTACTCGAAAAAACCAGAGAATAAAGCCCAAAAAGCCTGATGTTCTTCGCCTCGCCAAACCGTGATGATGGAAACCAGACCAAAAGGAGGCGAGGCGCATGAAGACCATCGACAAGTATCTGCTCTGCTTTGGACAGGAACCAACAGCGCTCAAGCTTATGCCGGATTTCCAGGTGGTGTTCTGCGAGTATCTGGTGGGCGCCAAAGGCGTGTATCTCTGGGTAGAGCAGTCTCCGGTAGCTTCCGGAAAAGCCACAACCAGACGCTTCATTGTTGCCCGCCCGGGCAAGTCGGTGCCGGATCATTACGAGTATGTGGATTCTGCTGTCGATCCGTTCGGCTCGACCGCTCATCATGTCTTCCAGCTACCAGTGAAAGTGGCAGGACGTAACTGGGCCATACAGTCGGCTTATGGCCAGGCATCCCAAGTCACCAGATCCTGAAAACTTTTCCAGCGATGCAGATAGGGTATGTATCAGGGAGCTGGACTAGGACTTCAGCGTGTGCGGCCGATACAGCGCCGTACCCAGCACCAGGAAAAACCCGGTAAGAACCTGATCCATCGATTACCGGAATTTCCGGTTGGCCTTGCCATGACAGTCCCCTCAGCCGGGTTTCCGGGCCTCGGTCGCCGGAACTTTCAGCATAAGCAAGAAGCCTACCAGCAGGAATACGAGGATGGTGCTCATCCCCCAACGCTGGCTATCGGTCAGTGCGGTCACCGCGCCCACCAATAAGGGGCCGGCGAACGCAGTGGCTTTACCGGAAAAGGCGAACAGGCCGAACATCTGGGTCTGCAGGTGAGGCGGAGCCACGCGGGCCAGATGTGAACGGCTGGCCGATTGCAGCGGCCCCACAAAAATACCCAGAATCATGCCCCACACCCAGAAAGCGGTGGCGCTGTCTACCACCAGGATAGCCAGAGCGCTGCTACCCAGTCCCACCAACGCCAGCAGGATGGTATTACGCCCTCCCAGGGCGTCATCTATCCAGGCAAAACCCAGCGCACCCAGGCCTGCCGTCACGTTCAGGGCAATGGCGAATTGCAGCACTTCGGTGGGACTCATATTAAAGGTACCGGCGGCGTAGACGCCCCCGAAGGTAAAGATGGTCGCCAGGCCGTCGGTGTAAAGCATGCGGGCGATCAGGAATCGCACAATGTCCTTGTATTGCCGGACATGGGCGATGGACTCCTTCAGTTGCACGAATCCGGCACGGGCAGCAGCCGCCAGGTTCAGGCCAGTGGGCGGCCGGTCAGGGGTGAATATAAACGCCGGCAGCGAAAACACCAGATACCAGACAGCCACGAGCACGAAGGTCGCGCGCACGTGTTCGGCCTGATCCCGGTCCAGGCTGAAGAGATTGGCGTCGGTCTCGATAAAGCCGTACAGCGCGACCACCAGGCTTGTGACACCACCCATGTACCCCAGCCCCCAGGCCCAGCCTGACCAACGGCCGGTACGCTCCTGACTGGCCATATCCGGCAGCATGGCATTGTAGAAAATGAACGCGAACTCGGCGCCGAGGGTGCCCAGCCCTACCCATAACGCAGCGTTCCAGAACTGGTCCTGATCTGGTGTAACAGTCCACAGCATGGCGCATGACACCACGCACAGCAGGGTAAAGCTGATCAACCAGGGCTTACGGCGCCCTGACTGGTCTGCAATGGCCCCCAGCATCGGCGCGAGGACCGCAATGAACACACCGGAGATGCCCACGATGTTACCCCAGGCATTGGTGCCGGCGACCTTATCCTGCACCACCGAGACGCTGAAGTACTGGGCAAAGACAAACGTGAGAATGATGGTGAAAAAGGCACTGTTGGCCCAGTCATAGAGCGCCCAGGACCAGAGTGCGCGTTTGTCTTCCTGAGCGCCTGGAGACTGGGCATGGGGCATGTGTGGTGGCATGTTCGGCTCGGCTAGTGATCCATACAAGGGAGTTCCGTGGCGTGATTGTGGCCGGTATCAAGCCAAATGCCCAGCCCCGCGGGATTAAAGCGACTTCACTCGGATTCTGCAGCAATCTCCTGGAACGCCCGGACCAGCGCATCCGGCTCCTGGGCCCCGGAGATGAGGTACTTGTTGTTGATAATGAACGCAGGCACCGCCGAGACGCCCGCCTGCTGGTAGGTCGCTTCGTCTTTGCGTACCACCTCGGCAAACTGGTCCGAATCAAGCACCTCTGCGGCCTTCGCTGAGTCCAGCCCGGCATTTTCCACGCAACTCAATAGAACGTCCCGGTCGGATACGTTTTCGGCGCGGCCGAAATAGGCGTCGAACAATGCCTGTTTCATCGCGGTCTGCCGGCCCTGCTCGCCGGCCCATTTCACCAGTCTGTGGGCATCGAAGGTATTGCAGGTGAATCGCTCCTGCATCTTCTCGAAGTTGAGGCCCAGATCCTTTGCGATCGTCATCATCTGGCTCTGGGTGGCCCTCATCTCGTCCTCGCTGCGCCCGTATTTCCGGGCCAGTGCCGGCAGGATGGGCTCACCCTCGCCGCTGTGATCCGGGTTCAGTTCAAACGCATGCCATTGAACGGTGAAATCATACTCTGGCGCCAACTGTTCCATAGCCTGCTCGAGGCGGGCGTAGCCGATCGCGCACCAGGGGCAGGCTATGTCGGAAACAATGTCGATCTGCATCTTGTTCATGGTGGCTCCTGTTAATAGACCTGAAAGATCGTCCGATAAAACTGCATGGTTTTGCCTAGAAGCCCGGACCCGCCAATACTTCCTGCAGGTCACCTTTCAACTCCTCCGGCGCAGTGATCCAGAGTTCCCCCTGCCCACCGGGAAACACCCCGATTTCGAGCCCGTCCCGGGTTAATCCCGGCACCCACTTCCTGAAGAAGTCCGGCAGGGAAATCGCTTTGGGAGAAAGATCGCCTGCCCCTTTCGCGTACTCGGTTGCGAATTCTGCGCTTGGCCAGACCGGCAGATAGGCCACGCCGTCTTCTTCCGAGACGATCTTCAGAAAGTGATTGTCGGCATTGACCAGAATCCAGATCTCGCGCTCCTCGCCCACTGCGTCCAGAAAGTAGTCGTAGCGTTCCTCACCGTCCATATTGAGGGCTTGGGTTAACGGGTTATCACTCATGAAGTTCCACCGGGAAGTTGGATGTTGATCAAGGAGTCTACCGTAAACCCGGCAGGTGAGCTTTCACAAGATCAGCGTGAGGCCGCCGGTAATCACCGCGAAAAGGATGGACAGCCCGATCAGCATTTTCCAGGGGAACGGAGGCGGGGGCGGTTCAACCGCCAGCTGCTCCTCCAGATACCGTTTCAGCAACAGGGTGTTTCGGGTATTGGCCTTGTAGATGGCGTCGAACGCATCCCCCACTACAGGGAGCAGGCCACCGAGAAAATCGATGCCCATGTTGCGCAGCATTTGCAGCTTCACCGCCCGGCTCGCGCCCACGCGCTGTGCCTCGACAAGCACATAGGCGGACAACACCAGGCCAACCATGTCGCCCACGCCTGGCAGAAGCCCGATGATAGCTTCCACTCCGATCCGGAATCGGGTGAAGGGAAGACCAATGCTGCTGTCGGTAAATCGACTGAACTTCTCCAGGCGGCGGAGTGTTGCGCGCTGCCTGGCTTCGGTGAGCTGTTGAGTCATGGAATCTCCACTGGCCATCTATCAGGCTGGCATGGGCTAACCCACCAATGATTACGCTGTCGGTGCCAGCAGGTCGCCTGGTTACACCTCCTCGCCCAAGTGCCGGATATTCTTGCACCAAGAACTTCAATCAGCATTGCAGCTATCCGTGGGAGGTTCGCATTTCCTCGTAAATGCGTCGAATACTTTTACATCTCTGTTCAGCGTGTCCTTCCGACGTCAGCGTCGATAACCGCATCACTCGTCCAAATAACTGTTATTTATTCATATATAGAAAAATGGTTCAAAGCATGCGTGATCGGTCGTGTCAGACGGGAAATCTTCTTTTCTAACGATTTGGCAATACCTCTACGAAGGAAAACAGGAGATTAAACATGAAGCAATACGATCGCTTCTTACGTTCAACTTTGGCCCTGGCGTTCGCAATCGCCGGGCTGTCAACAGGCTCTGCGTTCGCTGCGCAGATTACCGATTGGAATCTGGACAATGTGGTTACCTCTGGCCCCGACATCGACGGGAATTACTTCAGCACGATCTACGACAAGGCTCCCGTGGATAGTTCAGCCAGTACCAACGGCTATATCAAATACGATCTGGATGAGGGTGCGGCCCCCGGACTTAAGGTCGTCAACGATGCTCCGGTTGGGGTTTCAGGCTCTCCGGTTGATAACTGCATCATGGCGGCTGGCAGCGCAACCTGTAACGGCGAGTTCCAGAGCGGCAAGCGCTTCAAGCTTGACCAGACGGAAGCTGGCCCGATCGACCTGGTATTTGATTTGGGCGGCAATTGGGTAAATGAAGACAATGACGGGCTATACAGGATCTTCCAAAAGTACGGCAACAACACAGGCGGCACCCTGGACGGATTCAACATCGGCCTGGGATTCGGGATCGGAGACACGTTTGAGTACTCCATCGAAGGCGACGGCTTGAGTTTTGTTGACTTCGGCGAGGATCCAAAGGACAGCCAGTTCAGTTCACTCTTTGCACAGGGGCTGTTTGGTGTGGACGAGACGCATGACCGCATCCGGGGTTACTTCAGCGGTGAGCGCAGCGGTTTTGGCCTGGATCTGGTGAACGAGGACCTGTTCCAGAGCACGGGGCTGTTTGGCGGCGAGTTTGGTTATGAAGCCCTGTTCGGTGACTGGATGTCCTATTCCATGGCACCCGATGGTTACTTCTATGACGATGACGGCGATCCCTCAACCGATGCTATTCTGATGGCGCACTTCGATGCCGCCACAGGCAAATGGATCATGAACCGAGCGCTTGATGACGATGGTAATATCGTGCCCACCGCTGAAGGAAACGAAGGCTCCCAGTATGACAGCATTGCTGAGGTAGAGGCCGCGTTGCAGGAGCAGGCACTGGTGAGTGGGCTTACGCTTGCCACATGCCCTGACGAGGCGGTCCTCGGAACGCCCTGCCTGGCTGGCACCGACGCGATTGAAGACCTTGCCAAGTTCAACGTAAGCTACTTCCTTGACACCTTAAACCTGGACCTGTTTAGCAATCCGGTAAACATGGAACTATTCAGTAATCCCTTTAATTTGGACCTAGGTGATCAGGATACGTTTACCTTGCGCATTAGCGCTGTCAGATCGGTAGCGGTAGCAGTGCCGGAGCCCAGCACTCTTGCACTATTTGCAGCGGGGCTGATAGCCCTTCTGGGTCGGCGTTGCGCCGACCGACGCAAAGGCATCACGGCCTGAGCCAACGGTATCAGCACTTTTTAGCCGGGCCGCTGGCGACATAGTCTGTTGCCAGCGCGCCCTTTACTAGCCAGTTTCTCTGCCAACCGCTGGGCGTCCCTCAAACGGAGGCGCACTCATCATCGCTATTGCGAAGTGCGGAACTTCTGTTCAGCCCAACAGGCACTCTTTGGCTTCATTGATACGAGCCGCCAGATAGTTACTGCCACCATGGTCCGGATGCACTTTCTGCATCATCCGGCGGTGGGCCCTGATGATCTCTTCCCGGCTGGCGCCGGGCTCCAGCCCCAGGATGTCCAGGGCTTCGTTCTCGGTCAAAGGGCCGCCGGAATTGCCACTCTCGCCGGATGTTCCACTGTCACTGCTGGCCTCGTCGTCCGCCCGCCACGAGTCACCGAACCGGCGGTCCAGATAGGTTTCCAGCAGCCGGGCAGAATCTTGGTCCTGCGCCCGACAGTACCGGAGCAGCTCGAGAAATTCGCTTTCACTCAAGTCCGCCAGTTCCCGGCCGGCCATGGGACCTTTCAGGATCTTTCCGCTCATGGCTCCGGAGTCGTGATCGAGGCTCATTTCCAGAATGTCGCTGGACACACGGGACTGGTTGCCCGACTTGCCCTCTGCGCCCCCATTACCGGCCCCGGACAACAGCGACGGCAGTACTCGACGCAACAGCGGATAAAGAAACGCCAACGCGGCAAACACAAAGTGCAGTCGGCCGGTAACCGCCAGCAGAACCACGATCCCGATACCCGCGATCAGGGCCAGCTTGAGAATGGCCGGTTTGCGTTGGCTGGCCGGCTGGTTACGCAGCCAGAGCCAGGCAACAACCGACAGAACAATAACCAGAAGCGTCAGTGGCACTCAGATACCCCGGACTCATTGGCCCATCGGTGGATGATTACAAGCGCTATCTGATCTGCCAGGTCAGGCGCTTGACCTCCGGGGAGCTGCGGCTGGAAAAGTCCTGCAGGGCCTTGGCTCCCCCGGATGCATAGACCGCAACCGCGGCGATAAGATCCTTCAGAACCTGCGGACTGTTACGATCAAAGGGTGCATAGGCGCCTCCGGAGAGCTTGCTCACCTGCTGGAACACCGCCCTGGCATGAGGATCTGCACCCTCGTGAAACATGAACACCGGGGTTCGCAGCAGGCCCAGTTCTCCGGCGGCGTGGCACAGCTCGTCCACAGGTTCCTCGCAACAATCCCCGATAAAAACCACCGCCCTGACGGGCTTTGCCCGGGTTTCTTTCACAGCGTGGGCCAACACCCGGCTGATCTGGGTGAGACCTCCCCGGCAGGAAACACCGTTCATCAGATCCAGCAGCTGACCGGTCTCGGTGACAAACTTCGTGGCCTTGAATTCGCCAAAGCCACGGTAGTAACAAAGCTGGATGGCCAGCCCACCCAGATCCCTCGTCGCAAGGAATAGCTCGCTCTGCAAGTGGCAGGCCTGATCCCAGGTCGCCTCCCGGCTCGCGGTGGCATCCAGGGCAAAAATCAGCCGGCCCTGCCCACCACCTTGTTTCGGCAGCTTGCGAACTTCATTGATAAACTGGTCGATAGACTGTTTATCGGATTTGGTGCGTAGCTCTTTGTCGGACATAAGCTTCCCGAACCGCCCAGGCTGGCCACTATCTCGTTAAAAGCTTAGGGCAAAGATCAAGCCTTTCACAGGCTCGACCAATCAGCCCGCCAGCGCCGACCGCACCTTCTTGCTCAGATGACCCATATCGACCCGGCCAAGTACCTGTGGGCGCAGCTCGTTCATCACTCGCCCCATATCCTGCATACCCTGGGCATCCGTTGAACTGATGGCCATTCGAATCAGGGCGTCCAGGTCATCCTCGCTCATGGCGGCGGGCATGAATTCTTCAAGAATCACCATTTCCGCCCGCTCCTTGTCGCCCAGCTCCTCGCGACCGGCATCATCATACTGACTGGCAGCATCCCGGCGCTGCTTGAGCATCTTGTCCAGAACTTTCAAAACATCTTCATCGCTGAGCTCGCGGCGCTCATCAATCTCGATCTGTTTGACCGCAGACTGGGCCATGCGCAGGGTGGTCAGCCGGAGTTTATCCTTGCTCCGCATTGCGTCTTTTACCGCGTTGCTCAGTTGCTCCTTGAGTGATTGTTCTACCATAACCGGCCTCCTGTTCTGTGGATTAGGCTACCTCCGCGCATCATGCGAAGAGGTAGATGTAACGGGTTGGTTACCCCGAGTTTACTCCGGTGTCAGTCAGAGTTATGCACCGATCAGGCAAAATACTGCTGCATCCAGTCGAACAGTTTGCTCTCAGACATATCGTCCAAAGCCATCTGCTGGAAATCGTTGCCCACTTCATCCTCGATGGTCACGAACTGGTACAGGATAACGCCCGGCTGCTCATCATGAAGGATAAGGTTAATGCGCCGGCGGGTTCGCAAACAGTCAATCGTCATGACATCCGCAGGGATGCCGGCATCACGCATACCTCTGCGAACCTCCACAACCGGATTGATGTGCTGGTGGGTTGCCTGAATGCGGGTGTGGGCATCGCTGGCGAAGTCGGACAGGGTTTTGAGGGGATCTTCCGGCATGGGGATAGTTTCTCTGGGATCGGGACATTTTAAACGCCAAACATGGTAGCCCAATCCACAGCGTAAATGAAAAACACCCCCGAGGACGGGCCTTCAACGAGTGCACGCCAGACCGGCCTACCCGAAGGCTCTCGAAAAGGGCGTAGAATACGACTTTGCCTGACTGGACAGTCAACGAACAACAGGAACAGAGCTCTGTGGCATTCAACCGATGGGCAAGTAACTTACGCCCCCATAAGATTCCTTTCCGGCGTCGCCTTGCCCGAGCCTCCGTGGCTTTGATCTATCGGAAGGCTGAAGAGGGTGGATTCCCCTCGACTACCTCGCAGCCAGGGAGAACCAGGGCAGCCTTCCCTGGAGCACGTTGCTATTTCGCGGCATTTACCCGCTGATAGTACTGCTCGTAAGTCGGACTATAAGGCCCGGGCGGAACGCCGTTCACGCCATAGAATGCAGCCGCATTTGCCTGCCTGGTCAGTGGCAAATAGTTCGGCGCTGCCCTTTCCACCGCCGCCGTTACGGCCATGGCGAGAAGGTCCACCAACGGATTACCCGAGCTGTTGTTATCGGGGGTGTACGTCATTCTCTGGCGGGCAGTCCAGAGCTCTGCTCCATCGGCATTCACAATCCGATATTCGAAATCCACCTCCGTTGTGGTCGTCAGCAACATGTACCTGGACGTCCACTCGTGAATGGTCACGTACAGTATCGAATCTGCCTTGAACAGATTGGCCAGCTGCTCAGGCGGTGCGGCATGGACTTCGGCGGGTTCGTAATAGCCCTCGTATTCCAGCAACGTTTTCACTGTGTTTACGGGGAAAACGTAATAACCCTTCTCCGCAAGGTAGAAAGGTAACGTTGCCAGTAGTGAGGTCGTGCTCTGTACATCAGTCGACATATTGACAGGAGGCACCACCAGAATCGACTTGGGTGACGCATTGTGGAACGCATCAAGACGGTCTGGATTGCCTGTCGTGGCACAACCGGTGACCAACGCGACCACGAAAAACACGAGGGACAGCTTCAATGCTCTCATTGCCGGGCCTCCAGGTTCTCGATGAGCATGCTGAGCATCGGCCGGCTCTCGGGCCATGCATCGTATTCCATCCGGTAGAATTTGAGTGCGGCTTCAACCTCACCCTGTTCCAGCATAAAGGTGCCCGCCTCGGCAAAAAGACCCGGAGCTATCGGATGTTCAGGCGTACCCCCGGTTTCGACAAACTCCACGTAGTTTTTCAGAGCTTCCTCTTTCAGCCCGGGTTCCTGATAAACCACAAACAGCGTTTCCTGATACTGCCCCCACTCATACAACCCCTGATTACTGGCACACCCCATCAACAACACAAGCATCGACAGTGTGAAAAAGAACTTCTTAGTCATGTGTCCCTACCTTCAGAATCCTGTTAACACCGGCACCGAGATAAACCTCTTGGTGATAAACCACCTTACCGTCAGATAGAAGTTCAACCTGATGAGTGCCATCAATAATTCTCAGCAGGTTTTCACCGGCCTGGTACTGACCTACATAACCATAAGAGACCCCATCAATCCGGAGCTCATAGTATTCCGAAGCCACCGATGGCAGTTCGAATGCAATACCTGGACGGTCATCGACAACCTGAGTATTGCGTGTAGGGGATTGGACACAGGCCGTCAGGGTGAAACAGAGCAGTAATGCGAGCACAATCCTCATTGTTGCTTCTCCTTGACGCGCAGTTCGCTCAGATCATGGCCTTTCAGAGAGCCCTCAGAAATTTCGCCGACTGCCCCCTGCTCCAGAGGATCATCGCCGAACAGTCCAACGACCGTCAGTTCAGCAATTTTCTTGCCTGGCAGGGTAATTACCGTCCCGGTAGTCTGAGATTTCACTTTCTTGCCTTGTGTCTCAACAGCAAACACCATCCCTTTGTCGACACCCTGGCTCTGGCCGCCGCTGATATAAATGAGATCGCCTTCCTGGGCCAGCACATCGGCTGTCCACGGTTTTTCAAGGAACAGCCCTGTCATCTTGTCCACGGCAGCCGTAACAGCCGCGGCAATAGCCTGATCATTCAGGCTGCCGTCGTATCCTGCCGCAGAACCAAACCCCATCGTGCGGGCCTGTTCGGTCGATGAAGTACCCGATCCCGTCACAGAGGCAAAGACCCTTCCGGTCGTCACGTCAACCAACCGAAGATCCACGGTCGCGGTGGCTTCCTGCTTCTTGGAGGAGGACAAAAATCCTCGTTCGCCTGTCGTAGCGCGACCAAACTGTGTCAGCGAACCAATGACAAGGGTGTCGACGCCAATGATTGAAACTTCCTGACCGGACAGCTCCGCCTCCTTGCTCAACAGCTCAATATCCGGGCGCTCAAAAACCAGATAGCTTTCGCTGTTGGCCAAAGCCTGCAGGAACATGTCTGTTACCTTTGAACCCAGTTGATCCTCAGCGTCGGAACGAAGCAGACTCCGACCATAATTCGTTTCATTGGAAATGCGACCAACCGCAATTTTTCTTTTCAGGCTCAGCTGCTGGGGTTTGCTTTCTTCCAATGCGGCCTGCTGCGCAGCTCGCTGCTGCTCTGCGGTAACGGCCGGCTCGACTTCCGTCATCTGAGGCGTCTGGGTAGCACAGCCGGTAAGAACCCCCAACATCAGCCAGGGAAGGATTTTTTTCATTGATTGGGCTCCTTAACCTGCCAGGAACAATTGTTTCAAGAACAAGTGATAACAGTGATGAGACAGCGGAAAGGGAATGCGGACCAAGGCGCGGAGGGTGGTTCCTCTTTGAACCAGATGTCATCCCTTACATGTTGTCGTGGCAGATACTTTACAACATGGATGTGCCGAAAAAATACACCAGTATCAAAAAGCTATATATCTTTACAATTCTTGATTCCGGTCGCCTGCCGAGTCCGGGTGCACACTCCGGGGCGTAGTATTAGATCCAGATACCCAACTGATGCAAAATCAGACCATGACAACCCTCAAGCGACTTATGGCCCTGCTCACCCTCGCCGCCCTGGCCCAGACCAGCCAGGGTGCGCTTCGCTGCGGCAGCTCGCTGGTCAATGACGGAGCCTGGCCCATCGAGGTGGAGGAAAGCTGCGGGCCGGCGGACTACATCGCGGAATACCCCAGCGCGACGGTACCGGGCCTCGGCGTGGTACAGACCGAAGCGCACTGGTATTACAACCACGGCCCACAGCGCTTCATGCAAAGGTTGGTCTTTCGCAACGGCAAGCTCGCCCGCGTTGACACCTTGGGGTACGGATTCCACACCTCCGATTCACCCAGGTGCACCCCCAACATGCTCAGGCATATCAAAACCGAATATGAACTGATCGCCCGGTGCGGCGAGCCAATATCCAAGCGTCTGGAATGGCAGGCACCCCCGCTTCGAAAACGCTCGGAAACCTGGCAAACCCTGCAACCGGTGCTGATTCAGGAGTGGTTGTATGACTTCTCGGACAATCAGTTTCGACAGGTTGTCACCCTGAGAAACGGTCAGGTTGTGGACATTGAGTCCCGCCCTGGCCGGTGAGTCATCAGCGCATGTTAATCACCAACAACAACGCTGCCGCTGCCAATAACCACCCCGCCACAACAAATCACGCCACCGGTTATCGCTGCCGGCTTGCCATTGATCATCACCGTACTGGAGCCACCGGCAATAGTGCGCGGATGCGGGGGATGCTTCGGTTTGGAATGAGGTGCCAGCGGGTCCCCCATACGGGCTGCGGGTTTGCCGTTAACCAGAACATCGGGGGAGCCGGCAATGACCGGAGTGGGAGGAAAACCTTCGTGGTCGGAGCCCATGTCTCCGAGCAGAACAATTGCTTTGCTCATATCGCATCCTTGGCGTTAGCTGTCATCCTTGAAATTGCATCACAATTAACAGGGCGATCCGCGCCCCGATGATGCAGTGCAAGATCTTACCCCGAAGAGCGCAAGTAACCAACATCCGATCAATCCAAAGAGCGTGGAGACGGCTCCCTGATCACCGGCATACTATTGAACAAACGCCCGGACCATAGCAAAGTCCGAACACGATCATGATCGACATTCTCTCCAGCATAGTCACAGGCACTCGCGCATGAAACTCAACCCCTTTAACACTCGCATTGGCCTGGCGCTCGGAGGCGGTGCGGCCAAGGGTATTGCCCACATTGGCGTCCTGAAGGCGTTCGAGGAGGAACAGATCCCGATTCATTGCATTTCGGGCACCAGTGCCGGGGCACTGATCGCCAGTTATTACGCCTTCGGCCGACCGGCAGAGTCCATACTGTCGATCTGTTCAACGCTGAACCTGTCGAAGATCATCAACTTCACCTTCGAACGCGGCGGCCTGTTCAGTACCGATAATATCCGGGCGATGATCCATCGGGATCTGGGGGACTGCCGGATCGAGGATGCCGAGATCCCCCTGGCCATTTGTGCAACGGACATCGAAACCGGTGAACAGCTGGTCTTCAGAGAGGGGAACCTGGCAGACGCCGTCTGCGCATCCATGGCGGTGCCCGGCCTGTTTGTGCCGGTGGAAGTGGATGGCCGGGTCCTGGTGGACGGCGGGCTGGTCGAGAATGTCCCAATTTCGCCACTAGAAGGCATGGGCGCGGGCATTACCGTGGCCATTGATCTGAGCCATGTCAGCCGCTACCCGAAACCGCACGACACGTTTGACGTGATTACCAATGCCATCAACATTGGTATCGATTTCAATACCCGCAATCAACTGAAAAACGCAGACATCGTGGTGCCGCTGGACTTGAGCCAATACAGCCTCACCAACAACGCCAAATGTGTGGACGAGCTCTACATGGAGGGCTACCACCCCATGAAGGAAAAGATTCGCCGCCTGCTCTGGTACAAGAAGATGAATCTGGCGATTTACCTTTTGAACGCTGTCCGGAAATTGCTGCCTTTCAAGGTGCCGGAGATTATCAAAGACCTAAAACGCCAAGGGCCCGCCTGAAATCCCATCGGTCCGGATTCAGGAGTGCTACATCTCTTCAAAACCTGGCGAAGGATGACTACTGCACATCGGATGACGAGTCATCCTCTGATATAAGCAACCCGTGGCATTGAATTGTTTGCAGCTACCAGGCCCCCACCACATAACCAAGCTTCTCCGGCAGCCACAGCGCAATGCCCGGCATGAGCATCACCAACAGCAGGCTGGAGGCCATGGCGACGATAAAGACCAGCGACCAGCCAATGGTGTGTTCCAGGCGGATGTTCGCGATACGGGTGGTGACCATCAGGTTAACGGCAACCGGTGGCGTGAACTGTCCGATGGCGATGTTCATCGCCAGCAGGATGCCAAACCAGATCGGGTTCCAGCCGAAATGATTCATCAGCGGGAGCACGATCGGGATCAGGATCAGGTAGATGGAAATCGCATCCAGCAACATGCCGGCGATCAGCACCAGAATCATCACCAGGCCCAGCAGCACCCAGCCGTTTTCAGAGAGTGACAGCAGCGCATCCGCCAAGTGCTGGAAGGTCCCCAGGGTGGTGCCTGCCCAGGCGAAGATGCCGGCCAGCGCGATGATGAACATGACCACCCCGGAGGTAACAGCCGCCTCGGTCATCAGATTCCACAGGTCCCGGAGGCCCAGATTCCGGTACAGCAGACACCCGACCAACACCCCGTAAGTCACCGCGACGACGGCGGCCTCCGTGGGAGTGAACAGCCCCGAACGAAGCCCGCCCAGAATGATGACCGGTGCAAACAGCGCCGGCAGGGCTGCCTTGAAGCTGGGCCAGAACGGCGGGCGCTCGACCGTTTCCGGATCTTCCCAGCGATACTTCCTGGAGAAATACAAAGCCGGCGCCAGCAGAGACACGCCCGCCAGGATGCCGGGGAACAGCCCGGCGGCAAATAGCGCCCGAAGATCCACCCCGGGCACCACAATGGAATAAAGAATCAACGCAATGGAAGGTGGAATCAGAATCGCGGTCGACGACGAAGCCGCAATCAGCGAGGCGGAGAACGGCTGCGGGTACCCCGCCTTCTTCATGCTCGGCAACATCACCATCGCCACCGCTGCCGCATCGGCAGGACCCGAGCCACTCATGCCACCCATGATGAGGCACACCAGCACCGCGACCACCGTCAGCCCACCGTGGCGCGGGCCAATAATCGCCTGGGCGAAACGAACCAGGCTGGCAGCCACACCCGCCCGCTCGAAAATCAGCCCCGTCAGAATGAACAGGGGAATCGCAATCAACGGGTACTTGGCCACGCTGTTGTAGGTATTGGTACCGAAGGTACCCAGCATGGCGGGAGGCAGTCCGGCCACAATGCCGACAACACCGCCCACCCCCAGCGCAATGGCCACCGGCACGCCCATGATCAAGGCCAGCAGGAAGCTGGCAATCATCAACAGATCAGGACTCATGAATCGCCTCCGGATCTGTCTTGCCCCGCAGGCGGTCGATCATGTTCTGGGTCATGCGGATGATGATGGCCACCGACAACAGCGGCAGCCAGATCACATAGATCCAGTTGGGCAGCCCCAGCCCTGGCGAAAGGGACTCCCACTGGTATTCCTGCCAGGCGAACGTGCTGCCGTACCAGGTCATAATGCCCACAACGGTCACACCAGCCAGCCATTGCAGCACAAAAACCACCCGGCGTGCCCACGGCGGGAGGTAGTGCTCAATCAGTTCGATGCGGATGTGCTGGTTATGGCGCGCGGCCACCGCCGCCCCCGCAAAGGTGAGCACCACCAGACAAAACACCGAGAACTCCTCGGTGAAGGCGAACGACGCATCCGTGGCGTAGCGGACGATCACGTTGCCCAGACTAATCCCGCAGATCGCAATCAGGGCAATGGTGGCCAGCCAGGCCTCAGGGCGAAACTTGGGAGAACGGGACGGCATGGAAACTCCGTTATGGAACAAGCGCCCGCCAACGGTGGCGGGCGCGGGGCAGGTCTGACTTACTGGTTGCGGTTGGCAACAGCTTCCTGTGCCTGCTTGATGAGATCTTCACCAATCCGCGACGTCCATTTCTCATAGACGGACTTCGTAGCCTCTTTGAAGGCTTCGCGCTGCTCCGGCGTCAACTCGGTGACTTCCACGCCACGCTCCTTGATGGCGGCCAGAGTCGCGTCCACTTCGCCACGGGATTTCTCAATTTCCCACTGGCCGGCATCAATCGCCGCCTGCTTCAGCAATTCCTGATCTTCCGCGGAGAACTGGTCCCACACCTGGTTGCTGACGGCAAACACGAGCGGATCCGCCATGTAATGCCAGCGGGTCAGGTATTTCTGGCCAACCTGGTCGATACGTGCCACGTCAAAGACCGACAGCGGGTTTTCCTGGCCATCCACGGCACCGGTGGTCAGTGCCGGCTTGGCATCGGCCCAGCTCATCTGGGTGGGGTTGGCGCCCAGAGCAGTAAAGGTATCCTGAAACAGCGGAGAACCCACAACGCGGATTTTCAGCCCGTCCAGATCAGCCGGCTCATCAATGGTCAGCTTGGAATTGGACAACTCGCGGAAACCGTTCTCACCCCAGGCCAGCGGGGTCACGCCGCGTTTCTTGATGGCGGCAAAGATCGCCTCGCCCGCCTTGCCCTGGGTAATGGCATCAATGGCGGCATAATCGGGCATCAGGAACGGCAGGGAGAACAGGTTCAGTTCCGGCACCTGGGGCGACCAGTTGATGGTAGAACCGACCGCCATATCGATCAGCCCGGAACGCATGGCAGAAAACTCCTTGGTCTGATCGCCGGAGACCAGCTGGGAGTTGCTGTAAATCTTCATATTGATGCGCCCGTCAGAGCGCTCTTTCACCAACTCCACCCACTTGTCAGCAGCCTGGCCCCAGGGAAAGGCAGACGGGAGAACTGTTGAGACGGTGTATTCATCCTTGTACTCGGCGTGGGAAGCACCACTGAACAGGAACGTAGCCGCCACAGCGGCAGCCAGAAGTGTGCGACGTTTCGACATAGCGATTTCCTTCTTATTGGAGTTGTTCAGATCGCCAAACGGCAATCAGGCAGCGGACCGCCCAGCGATTATAGAAATGGCACCGGCGGGAGGCAACGAATACGACTGCTCGCGACGATTCTATCAATCGTAGTAGTAAGCTACTAAAAAACAAATCACCCCGCGCATTTCCAACTGCTGCACCCTCCCGTGCTAAAGAAAAGCGTTGTGCTACGCTTATGAAGGAATCTCCGATCGGCACGTGATAGTTCCCGCCATGGAGTTGTATGGAAGAGATGCCCTGATTATCGGAGCGCGTTTTTATCGCTACATCCATTGGATCAGGAGATGGAAAATGGAAGCCAAATCCAGTCAGGAAGAGTACAAGCAGGTTCAGAAGGATCTGCAGCAGCTTCGGGAAGATCTGGCCAATCTGACACACGCCTTAACCGAGGGTCAGAAAAACAATATCAGCAGTCTTCGGGACGAAATCCGCCGGGAAAGTCGTGAGGCATTTGATCAGGTCAAAAAAACGGGTAACGACGCACTGCACCGGGCAAAGGATGCCGGTGACAGGGCTGTTAACGAGGTTGAGCACAAGATAGAGGAGCGGCCGTTCCTCAGTATCATAATCATGTTCCTGGTGGGTGTTCTCGTTGGCAAGTTGCTCGATCGCTGACCATGCTTGATTCAGCACAGGTCAAGGGTGCGGTTCGCAAAGCTGTTGCGGCAATCACAGGATTCATTCTCGGACTGGTCTTGCTTACCGCCCTTCTGATTACCGGATTTTACCTCCTGATCCAGGCCGCCATCATGGCACTTTCTCCATACCTGGGTCAGGCCACGGCCATGGCGGTGGTTGGTTCCGGCTGTGTTCTCCTTCTCGCCGCCTTCTTCTGGCGGATGACCGCCAGCAGCTCCCCGGCAAAACGTGGCAAGCGGAAAAGTGCCGGAACGACTTCCGGCCTCGATAAGCTGCGGGAGTTCATCCGGGAAAATCCGCTGGAATCGGCCCTGACAGCGTTTGCGGTTGGCGTCGCTGAGACCTCCGACCCCCGGCTCAAAACCCTTTTGATGCAGGGCGGCATGGAGCTCATGAAACGGACCGACTCGCAGGACGGGGAGGAATCGACGGACCAAGCCTCCCAGGGTGGCGAGACCACCCGGCAATAGGGAGCCGCTGGTCCGTGCTGATGATGATTGCCCGCCACTATGCCCCACTGTCCAGAGCCTTTTTTTCACTCCGCTGACGGCAAGCTCCCGCCCAGCATGTTTTCAATCACGGCCGCATTATAGAAAGTTTCAACGCACTGGATTTTGCCTTCCCGCACACGAAACCAGACCGCAAGACGCACGTCCCCGATCGGCTCGAAGTAGGTACGGTAATCGAGGATCGCAAACACATGCTCACCGTCGGCACTGAGCTGCCGGAGGACCAGATCTTTCTGAATGGCGAACATACCGAACTGGTAGGCCAGCATGTCGTCCCGGCTCAGGAAACGCATGTTCGGCCCCACATATTCAAAACCCTCGGCAGCCAGCAAGGCCTTTGCCTCATCCAGCCGCTGGGCACGGATATCCGCGATGAACTGAGCCACAATCTCTTTCGGCTGCATGAACAAGCTCCCAACAAGATCCCTCTCCCTTGTATAGCAGAAAACAATTAAAACTTTGCTATGCAGGGCCTCTTAATTAGCGTACTGTCTATGTCGTTGGAAAGATTTAGCAAAGCATTTCACGAATAAGACCTTTTGTGTTGTCACACCTCTTGTCCTGTTTTTGATCCTGCACGTTTTTTGTTTCCCGCATATCGCTGATCGAAGATCACAACGATCTTTTGACGGCACATTAATGATTAATTTCAGGATATCTATTTATGTCTACAATTACCGGCAACGTTAAGTTCTTCAACGAAGCAAAAGGTTTTGGCTTTATTACTCGTGAAGGCGGCTCAGACGTCTTTGTTCACTACAGCTCTATTCAGGGTAGCGGCTTCAAAACTCTGGCCGAAGGTCAGGAAGTTGAGTTCAGCGTGACCCAGGGCCAGAAAGGCCCACAGGCAGAGAACGTAATTGGCCTGTAAATAACAGCCAATACGTGATGAAAAAAGGCAGCCTCAGGCTGCCTTTTTTATTGAATACCGAAAGCCGAATAAAAACAGGACAGATTTAATCCCCCAACCTGCCCCGGCTTCCGAGAAATCATTGACCACTTTTCAGGTTGATCTGCTTTGAACCTGTAGTGGAAAACTGCCCACTTTTACCTTTATCCACATACTCAACAGACCCGCCGGACTTTATAAAAGCAGCAGTCTGCTCCTCAATCTGCGCAGAAGTTAATGTAGATTTTTGAGGTTTCTTGCTCATCATATTTCCCCAAGTTAAATCCTGGCTTATTCGCCAATATTAATCGTCCATAATACCCGAAACCGGGAAAAATTGCTGAAAACAACCCAAACCAACAAATACACGGGCGCGGGGCACGCCATTACTCTACCGTGATGGTAATTTTCTCGGACATCACAGGTGGCTCGTGGGGTACGTGCTGATGATCACCCACCAGTAGCTGCAGGGTATGCTCGCCCGGCGACAACTCCACCGTAGTCTGGGTTTGCCCGCCGCCAAAATGAATATGGCGCTCATCTGCAGGAACCGGTTGATCCATCGCCGGCATATCATCTACATCCACAAGCAGGTGATGGTGGCCGGTGCGCTCGCGCTCCACACCCGCCGGAGCCACACCCATACCCTCCAGGCCGAACCTCACTGTCACCGGCGAACTTACGGTCTGCCCATCAGTTGGCGTTACAAAGTACACCGCCGCCCCTTCGGGCGCAGGCGTCGCGGCGTGGGCCCCGGCAACCAGCGTGGCAGCAAGAACTGAAGATAGGACCAATCGTTGTGTGCTGTTGATCATGCTCATGACTCACTCCTTGAATCAGCGGACTGTCTTTCAATTGTAGGACACACTTCAGAATCTTGCTGGCGCTTTACATCAACCTGGCTGATAAACAGCTCAGGGGCGGCATACATACCAGTAGTTCTGGAAGTCATGTGCGAGCTCATGCACGTCGATACTCCGAAAGCCCGCTTCACGAAAATACTCCAACGCTTTCTCCCTCCCCCACATGGCCCCCAGGCCCTCGCCACCCTGTGCCAGGGAAACCGTCATGCAGTGCATGCAGGAAACGGTGTAAAGCAACGGGCCGATCGGGTGGTCCCGGTCACTGTGATGATGGCTCGACCCCTTGATGTCCTGGGCCAGATAAACACCGTCGTCAGCGAGCGCTTTGCGGATGCCCCGCAACACTGCCAGAGGGTCCCTCTGATCGTGCACGGCATCGAAGGTGGTGATCAGATGATAAGTGCCGGGCCGATCGCTGTGTTCAAGGTCACTGACGTCAAATACCTGGAAGGTTGTGTTGTCGTTCCCGAGTGCCCTGGCTTCCTGGCTGGCATACCGGATGGCATCCCCGGATATGTCGTACCCGGTAAACTGGCTGTTCGGGAAGAGCCTGGCCAGCTTGTTCAGTGCCCGCCCCCTGCCACAACCAACGTCAAGCACCCGAATGCCTCGATCCAGACGTTCAACAAGGCCTGGCACGAGCGGGAGGATATCCGTTTCCAGGGCGGGAACAACGGACTGACCGCTGTCCTCGGCCATAACCTCGTGGAACCGCTCGAAACGATCATAGGGGACGCCCCCTCCATTGCGAAAGCAGTGAACGATGTCATCCTCCACCGAGCCAAGCAGCGGAATATACTGGGCAAACACCGCTATATTGTCTGTCGGTGACTTCCGGCACAGGCTGGCAGCGTGTTCCCTGGGCAGGTAGTAGGTGTTTCCTGCGGGATCATTCTCGACAATGTTGCCGACAGTCATCGCTCCGAGCCTTTCCCTGACGTAGCGCTCGTCCAGTCCAGCCTTTTCGGCAATCTGAGCACTGGTTGCGGCGGGCATCTCGGCCATGGTGTCAAACAGTCCGGTTCGGTGGCCGACCGAGACCATCAGAGCCAGCGCACCCGCGTTCAGTGTCTCAACCATGCGGTCGCCGAATGCCTCTACCACCGCTTGATCTGTTTCGGTGATGTCATAAGTGAGAGTCTCTGCGTTGCTTATCATGGTGCTATCCTCCTTATTAGTGTTAACGGGGTGTTTCCCGTTAAGAACAGGATGTACCTGGAGGCGAAAAGCAACCAGAGAGCACATGGTATGGTTTTGCCTGGAAGTTCCAGGTCGTTTTAAAACAATGACATACTGAGCCTTAAGCGTGCCTTTGGGCACTGGCGGTCGGGGTTCCCGCACGGAAACCATACTCAGGGTATGGTTTCCCGGAGGAGGCAGATGGAAAAAGGTCAGGCTACCCGTGATCGGTTGCTGGACATCACCGAAAAATCCGTCCTGAGGAAGGGCTTTGGTGCAACCTCCATTGAAGAAGTGATTGCCGAGGCCGGTATAACCAAGAGTGGCTTCCTTTACCATTTTTCCAACAAGAACGCGTTGGCCCACGCATTGCTGTTGCGCTATATGGCGCGTGAGGATGCCCTGCTGGATGACGTGTTTGCCCGTGGCCGGGAACTGGCTGAGGACCCTTTGCAGGGATTTCTGGTGGGGTTGAAGTTGCTGGCGGAGATCATGGAGGACCTGCCCCATGAATATCCTGGCTGCCTGGTGGCAACCTACTGTTATCAGGAAAGCCTGTTTGATCGAGATGTTCGGGAACTGAACAGGCGAATTGTCCTGAGTTGGCGAGCGCGGTTTCGCACGTTGATAGACCTGATCTACGAACGCTACGAACCCCGGGATACCATCGACCCGGATGCGTTGGCAGACATGGTGTCAACGGTCATCGAGGGAGGCCTTGTTCTGGGCCGGGCGACCGGAGAGCGGGCCCTTCTGCCCCACCAACTGATGCTGCTTCGAAGTTATATCAAGCTATTGTTCGAGCCAGGCGCCTCGCGGTAGCAGGGCGTTCCTGAGGCGTGCCACTCACACCGGCAGCCGCCGCCCAAGAAACTCAAGCTGATCCTTTATGGACTGGGCCAAGGCGTCACCCCGATACACATCAAAATGCCCGACTGGATAATGCCTTACTTCCGCGCTCGGCATTTTTTCGGCCGCTTTGGCCGCAGCTTTCGCCGGGGCGACCGTATCGCGATCACAGATCAGCACCAGGGCCGGACAGGTGACTTTGCTGGCCAAACGGGTGGGCCGGAAAAGCGGAATCGTGTAACTTACGCCCGCAGCAACGTAGTTTGACGCATTATCGGCCAACAGGGGCACATAACCCTCCTGGCAATCCTCCGCCGTCATCATGCCCAACTCCCCGGGGCGGCCCGCCGAGGCGATGTAGCGGGGAGACATCCCCAGCCCACGACGAATCCAGTCGACCGTTCCGTGCCAAGTCAGGCGCATCGCCTGCATGATGCCGGCATAACCGATTACACCCAGCAAAGAGGCCAGACCATCCATCATCGGGCATTGGGAGATAATGCACTGCACGTTGCCATCCTGCGCTGCGACAGCAATTACAAGCCCGCCAGAAAAAGACGTACCCCACAGGCAAATTCGGCTTCCATCGACACGATCCAGCTGCCGCGCAAAATCCAGTGCCGCCAGCCAGTCCGCCACTTCCTTGCTGGGGCTCAGGGTCTGGCGTGGCTGGCCATCACTGTCCCCAAAATGGCGGTAGTCAAAGGCAAAGACCGCATAGCCCGCCTTGCAGAAGGCTTCTT
>NZ_JAWLHI010000007.1:0-82008 GCF_041690455.1 Marinobacter sp. | reverse complement strand
AAACATACAAATAACAGGAGGATAGTGTCTGAATCCTCGGTTTTTTGCCGGCTCATACCGATGTTGGTGAAAATTGGCGGTTAATCAGACCCTCCCTAGTGGCCCGTTTATTCTACCTCTTGGGTTGTGGCTATTGACTACGAACCGATTTCTAATGGTTAGGTTTCTGTCAACCATTGAAGTGACTATAAAACGCAGTGCATTTCGAAGCCTATCTGATACCGATGCTGATTCGATTTCATTCCAAATAAATGCTAGTACGTTAAGTGTGCGTGGAAAGTAAAATCTGTGATACTTAGTAAGAGACACAAGGTGCAGGCCATCTTTATAAAACCGGTCTGCTTTCGGCAATTCGCTGGTCGGAACCCAGCATTCACTCTTACCACTTTCCAACTGATAGGCTTTTTTCCTGTCTTCTTGCGTGGCGCTTTTATTGAATCGACGACCGGCGTACTCGTAATTCAAATAAACCAGCTCCCTTCTTGGCTTTTTATATATTTCGCCTGTCTCGGGATCGCTAACGGTCGTGAATGCGCGATTCAGAGTCCGCTTTTTCAGTGACGTCCCACAATGAGGACAAGGAAACGGATTTTTCTGCTCCCCTTTATTGAGATCTACAGCACCATCCCAGTAATTAAATTCCTTAGAGCAGTTCGAGCAAATAAAAACATCGCTCCACACACAGTACTGAATCACTCCCTCCTGCCCATCTTCATTCACAGTTGTGAAATATTTCTTGAATTTTTCCGTAGCTAGTTCAAGAAGTCTCGCAAACTGCCTCTCAACATCTCTACCATGTAGCTCTGCATTAACATTAGACGCGATAAAGCCTGGTAATACCGAAAGATCTAACAGAATACTATGTCGCATACCTAAATTCGATTCTATTTCATTGTTAGACAATCGGACGCCGCATTCTCTCGCTGCAATCCCTGTCATGCCAGTACCACAGAATCCATCAAATACAATGTCACCTGGCTCGGTGTAATGCAGGATATATTGCCTGATAGCCTTTGGTGGGACCTTGGTGTGGTAGGAGTGCGCGTTGTAAATTGGGTCGTTTTTCCCCTCGCTCACATCGGCTGCAAAGGGCTCACGATGGTAATGATAATCTTTTGACCGCTCAGGTTTCTGCTTCTCCCACTCGGCGATGAAATCTGGGATCCACGGATTAGGGCATGCTGTGTAGTATGGCGGATCACTAAGATTCAAAATGTCTTCATCATTGCCAATGGGAAAGCCTTCGATCTTACGGAACTCTGGGTCTTGAAGCTTTTTTCTCAGTTCACCAGAAAAGTGGGCTTGGCGAGCCTCATCGCTTTCAAAAGTAATGCCAAGACAAGTCACTAGACCAGACGAATTTTGCTCAACCGACTGCTCTTGCTCAGAAAATAAGTCGTCCATATTCATAACTTGCCCCAATTATTTGCTAGCTGCGGAATCGCGTGCATTTTGCTCCTGAGCGTACTTCTTCATACCGTCCCGTAAAATTTCAAGGAAGGTGTGATTTCTACTTTCCGCGTCCGCCACGATAGCGTCAAAAGACACTACAAACGTAGGCGTTGGAACGATTCGCCCATCAGGATGTGGAGTGTCGTATTCTTGATAAAAGACACTGCCTTTGGAAAAGAGAGGAGCCCATTTTAATTGTCGCAAGCGAAGAGCCATCGTGTCATTCACCTGCATGACTGCGTAGTACCAAATTCTCTGGATATTAGGACAGTGCTCTACCAATTTTACAGCTCGATCAAGCAATTGATTGATCGCGTATATATTATCCTTCTCGTCATCGGTCTTTTTCTTGATCTCGACAACAACTACATCCACCGCCTTTGCGTCAGCTGGATCTGCAGAGAAAATCATTGCGATATCCGGTCTTCCATCCTCTGCCGTATACTCTCCACCGAGTCGTACTGCGTTGATAACAGAATCCATCCTTTTCTCGCTTAGAATCGTTTGAAAAACCATGAACTTGTCATCCAATAGCCAGGCGTTGTTCTGGTATAGCTCGGACGCGATTGATTCCTGACCAAATTCCTTATAGCGAGGGACAATTAGATTATGTATATCCGCTTCGGCGTTTTGATCCGACATTTCCTTCATGCGGCCTATAATTTTCTCTCGGTAAAGCACATATTCGGTCAGCGTTCGAGAGGACAATTCGAGTGATTTTTCGTAAGCAGCATCGCTAAGCGTTTCACATTGAAGAACTTCTTTCTGAACACGGAAAAATTTTTGCTGAGCAACGGTCAACGCGTCATCTTGGTCTATAAGCCCAACTGTATCTTGTTCAAAGTATCCCAATAGATGTGGAAACGTTTTTTCAAACTGAGCTTTGGTTTTTTCATTTCTTTCGTTAATGATCGGAATCTTTTCCGCTAGTACCCTGCCGAGCTCACGCGTCAAAAATCTATACAGACGAGCTTCCGGTATGCCTTCAGGAAGAACTAGTTTTTGACGTGAGGTATCTGAACTCGACTGAAAGATCTCAGACTCAAACAAAAACACGCATAGGTACCCGGCTGGAAACGATGAGGCTGGGAGAAGGTTGGCAGGTATAGTTCGCCCATCAATACTGAAAGCAGTGAGGCTGCTCCCCTTCCCTGTCACTTTCTCGATGTGATAAAGCATGTCTATAGATGTGATTGCGTCTAATGTGTCATCTTGAATTGTTACTTTGGCCATCGATGGCAAGTCGTCTTCCGTGACGGTTGTTTTATGAGGGAAGAACTCTTTTTGGGAATTACTCTCCCGGGTTGATAGGTCGATTTCTATCCGAAACGGCTTCCCCTCTCTTTTGCGAGCGGCAAACGTTGGAAGAAATTGCTCTATAATCCTAGACTTAAGTGCGTCGGGCTTCAGGTCTTCATAAGATTTAACCTTCTCCTTAACGAAGCCGGAAAACGTCAACGATGTCCTGCGGCCCTTCTTCTCCTCGACGGTCTCAATAGGGGCATTACCGTCAAAACCTTTTCTGAACGTGAAATGTCGATAGTTTGTTCCCCAAATACTGGATATTTCAACTCGCTCAAAATAGTTTAAAAACACAAGGCGGCCCAGGCCTTTATGAAATTTGTCCCTTGGTTTCAAAAGCATTTTGAATCGTTCAAAGTTCTCATCGGTAAAGCCGTCGCCGTTGTCCGTAATGGTTATCGTCAGGGTATCGGGCTTGTCGTACGCTTGCAGGTCGATCTCCATTACAATTTCAGTCGCACCAGCGTCCAGCGAATTCGCCAACGCCTCGAAATAGACCAGTGTCAACGAAGGATTGGGAAAAAACAGTCTTATCGCGCTAGATGCTTCAATTTCCATGAGATTTCTCGCCGGAGTCGTAACGGTCTAAAATGTTAAATTTCTTAGCTCGGGGCCGCCGCAGCATATTGTAGTTTTGCCAGTTGAGCCTGGCTCATAACTTGACGCTGCCGCACACAGCAAATGCCCCTGTGTTTGCCCTTCAATAAGGTTTTCAGGGCCGAGTGACGCCTTAAGTTTATGTTCCTGGATGGTCAAAGCGCGCAGTTACTCCAAAACCAGCCGAACCTTAGCTGGGTCCTTCCCTTTGGTGAGCTGATCAATGTATTCCTCGAAGCGCTTTTTCATTTCTGCGGGCGTGCCTGGGCCGTCTGTGACCTGCAGGGCCTGTTGTAGCTCCTGCGCATGGATAGTGACTTTGACCAGCCCAGATAAAACCTCCTTTAAGGCGTGGACGATATTACTGTCCAAGGGCACTGGCAGCTCCTTTGTCTTCATGAAGGCTTCCAGGGGCTCGCGGTCGTCGACTTTCAACAGATCCATATTGGCCTGGGTGATCGGGTCTTCCAGGTTACTGAGAATTGTCGAGGTCCAGGCTGCCACCATGGCATCGAGCTGGGTTTCCATCTGGTCGATCATCTGGGAGCCTGCCGCTGTATCGGTTTCCACCGAAGGCCGAAAATTGCAGTGCGGGCAGACAGGTGATGACTCAAGGTTTTGCTCGGTTAGTGCAAAACAGCTCTTTAATCCCGCCAACCGGTTCTGATAGTCGGTGAGTTGTTGCCTGGGCATCAGGTCGATACCGGCCAATTTGAGCAGAGTCTGCAACCGCTGGTCATTCAGCAGACCTGCCTTACGCTTGTCGTCGTTTACCCCCAGCCGAGCCTTGGTGTGAAGCCCAATATAGGCGACGATGTAGTTTTTTTTGAGGCTAGAGAGCTTGGCACCGATGTCCTGTGATTGGGCCGACAGCTTGGTCAGGTCCGCTTGTCTGAGCTCATCCAGCACATCCTGCCGGCTGGTCTTCATGCGATCCACCCAGTCATGGTCAGCCGGCAGCACCGTCTCGGCGCTGGAAAGCCAGAACGCCGTCTGACCATGTTCCATGACGAATTCGCGCAGGGCGTCCAGTTCGTCCAGAATCGTGGCGGCTTTTTCGTGGCTGACAACTTCTGACGCGCTGTAACGAAAGTTTTTCAGCTTGCCCGGTGAGGAGTAGGCCTGAAGCGATTCAAAGAAGGTCTTCGCCTCATCCAGTGCGCTAGCCTGACTGGCCAGATCAGTGCCCGAGAGTAGGTCCAGGCCCCAAAAAGAGAGCCCATCGCGCATCGTCTGCTGAGCCATAACAATGCGCTTGACGATCTGGTCCACGGCGTGTTGCAGATTTTGCACCGGTTCATCTTTGCCCTGAGTCACGAGTTGAGCCATGCCCGGTGTCATTCCGAGCAGCTCAAACAACGCCTTAAGCGCAGGCAGGTTCCATTCCTTGGGCTGCTCCAGGTGCTTGAACCGGACCAGTTCATCCATGCTCGCTGCGGCAAGCTGTTGCAGCCCGGTCGCGTCGAATTTCTTGCCCGGTATGGCTAGCACGATGTCACCGGAGTAAACCAATGCCGCCATGAGTACGACTGCCCACTCCGGCTCCAGGCGCGCGCCGCCCGGATTCATGTATTCAAGCCCGTGATCATCCTGAATGATCTCGCTGCGGTTCACCACCTGGCCATGGCCCTTAGCCTTGATAGCCTCAAGGATCAACTTAGTGTATTTCGATTTGTAAGGCTCAACCTTCTCCCCGTCCAGTAGTTCCAAGGCGTCTAGCACAGCGGTTGCCTGCCTGGTTCGGTTCTGCCCGGCAATGGCCCTTAAGGCGTCCTGAGCGGCCTGGGTGCGGTTACTACCCGTAATCAGCACCGAAAAAACCGGGTACTCCGGTGCCTGGTTCTCAAAGTTGGGGGCCAGGCAGAGGCCTGCAATGGTATTGACAAGGTCGCGGAAATTGATGGTTTCATGGGGCGAAAGGCCAGATAGGTCGCGAACAGATTTGCCCTTGGCCCATTCGGCAATCGATTTGGTGCGGCCCTGATAGGCGACTTCGAAGGCACTGGTCATGTGCTTTTGCAGCCACCGGACCAGTTCTTTCAAAAAGCCATTGGCTTTTGATTCATATGTGGCCTTGGCATGGCCGGACGATGTGGCCGCAAGGTCGAGGGCAGCTGCATAGCTTTTCAGTGCAGTCTGAAATACCTCGTCCGTGCCTTTCAGTCGGAAGAAAACCTCGTCATTGGCTTTATCGTCTTTGAAGCGAGGTGGGTCGTTGGGCTGGATAAAATAGAGATAAAAGTCCCTTTGCGGCACGGCCGTGGACCGTTCGTTGGGAGCTCCAAAAAAGAGATAGCCGGTACGGGCAGCTTTGCGTTCCTGCCAGACCAACTCATGCTGCCAGATTTTATAACCGGTGACGTGTGTTGGCGTATCCTGACACTCCATCACCCGTTTGAGCGCTTCGTAATAGAAACGATCGAGCTGGTTTTTCCCGAGCGCTTCAGCGCGTTTGTCAATCAGCGCGTCGAAATCGTCGGTCTTTTTCAGGTCCAAATAGAACTGGTGGTTATCTTTGTTCTCTGAAATAAACTGGCCACTGACTGCGCTGTGAATCTTGCGCAAAACGGTTTCTACATGGGTTTGCAGATCCTTATCAGGCTCGTCGCTACCCATTTCCGCAATCAGTGGTTCAAACAGACAGAGGCGATCACGCAGTTCTGCGGCCGACGCCCCGATGGGAGAATATATATCGCCGGTTGTGAGACGGTGTACCGATAGCGCATGAATCAAACGCAGTGCCATGGGTTGATAGCTTTTTGGTGTAAGCGCATTTTCGATGCGAGACTCCAAGACCTGACTGCACTCAATGACGGCCCGAATTTCGGGGATAGCGCGGAATGATGCATTCTGCTTGAGTGTGTTCCAGTAGCTGTCAAAGGCAATCAGGCCAGGTTCATCTGCTGGAACCTTTTTGTCCAGAACTCCCTTCATTCCCATGGATAGTGTTTTGAGCACTTCGCGTTTTTCCACGACAGTAACCCGCTCGAAGGTATCGATGTAATCCGGGTGTACTGGGAATAGACGGACGAATTCGTCCATGCGCTCGTTAAGGCCATCGTAGTATTTGGCAAAGGGCGTGAGATACTCGCGGATCTTGGCTTGCTGATCGACGGTCTTTTTAAGCAGGCGTTCGGCCACGACGAATTTGACGTCATTGCGTGCGATAAGGATCTGCTCGAAGCGATCCTTAACCCTGCGGATACTGTCAGAAACAAAGGCAAAACGTGGGCTATCGAAGATCGCTTCCTGGACACCTGCCAGGAAGCGGAACCGCAGATCTTTACAGACCTCGCCCACTTCACGGAGGAAGTTCAGGTCGAGGATCAGCTCTTGATCCTTCCGTGTGCGCAGGTAGTCAAGGAGCTCATCGACGACCAGAAGCAAACCATGCTCGGGGTAGACATCACCGAACTTGGTCATCATATCTTCAAAAGCGCGTTTGTGGCTGGTAATGGTGTCTGCTTCTGGGAAAACGTACTCGACACCGAGTTTTTCCAGGTTTTCCTCCAGCTCTGCCACCAGAATGTCCCGGAGGGACATAGTCGTGGCGCCGATCTCCGTGCGGACGACTTTGAAGCGGCCAGCGATCTGCATTGCGGCGGCACGAACTTCTTCGTTATTCAGCCCGTCAACCAAAGAAGCGTCTGCTGCCAGACTGGAGACCACTGACATCAAATGCGATTTACCGGTGCCGTAGTTACCCACGACCAGTAATCCTTTGTTATCCACCGGGTGCTCAAACTGCATCTGTGGAATGACAAGCTGCGTGAGCCGTTCAGCCATCTCTTCTGAAATAACATAAGTATTCACCAGCTGAAGTGCGGCAGTTGATTTATCTGCGTCACGCAGCTGAACGACCGACTCAATGGGGTCGAACTGAATAAGTTCCCCGTACTTCATGCTTGCCCTGCCTCTGTATTGTTTCTTTTTTCATCGATTGTGGCCGCTCCATCCATACCCACTGTAAGAACATCAACCGAATCATAGCTGCGATATTCAGGGTGATCCGGTTCAGCGTACGTAAGTCGTCCTGATGTGACCGCTCCATTCCATGACGCCACCACCGTATGGTTCCTCGCTATACTCTGGAGCAAACGCAAAGGATCTTGCTTGAGCTCCTTGTCAAACAAGATCTCGAGGTTATCTAAAACCACGGGGGCATTAGCCTGGTCCGCAATCTCATCAAGGATGCCAGGCAATCGCAAAGCTCGCTGCTTTGTCGTCAGTTCAAGCAGTTCGCTTGAGAGCGCCAAATTCACGTTAATGACAGAGGTTCCGAGCTCCTCCGCGACATCCCTAAGCACACTGGTCTTACCGGAGCCTGTCTCGCCGACCAACAGCACCAGGTGATGGTATAGGCCTTCGGCCGCTTGCAGTGATCGATTTATTTTGCTGCTTATTCGTTCGGCCATAATCATCTTTTACTGCTCGGATTCTGGCTTGGAGGGGTGCTCTGCGGCTCCGCCCGCCTTCACCCACTCATCTACTTCCACTTTTTTAAACTTCCAAAAGCGCCCCATGCGGTGGGCGGGCATTGAGTGTTTCTCTATCCAGCGGTACACAGTGTCGTTGCTGACACCCAGATGCTTACCGATTTCCTCTACGGATAACCAGCGGTCGTCCATCTCGGCCATATTTTCGCTTCCTATGGGCGATGGGTTGCCACCTCACCAGAGGCGACGCGGTCTCTTGGGCGGAGCAGCCCAAGACAAGTTGACCCTTCAATATATATGGGCGCCACTATGCTTACAACCGATTTGACCCGTATAGACCTGCAAAGACGGGCAAGTATAGCCGCACGAGATTACCGCTTTTAGCGACACAGTTCCGAGAACAAATCCCGAGATAATGGAATGTCAGGCTTCTTTGACCCATTAAGGAGCTTTTCAAATCATCTAGAAGGCATTTACTGATTCGCAAAATGAAACCAAGATTTTGGCCGAGATCCGAATGCAGTTAGTGGATCCACCTCTCGCACAAGAGAAAATTGCTAAAATCTCTACAGAAGTGGCAAGGGATTTGGTGCAATGCAGTCAGAATCGGACGATAGCAGGCTCGCGCAAGACCGGGAGGACCTTTTCCACCTTGTGTGGTCCATGCCCAGTGAGCAGGTAGCGGCAAATCTGGGAATTTCAGGTCCTGCGCTCACGAAACGATGCACCAAGCTTGGTATTCCCAAGCCACCTCGTGGCTACTGGGCCAGATTCAAGGGTAATCCAGATCGCCCTATTCCACCGATGACTGCGTACATGGATGTGGTGAGGGCTCGACTAAAGCAAAAAACTATCCACCCTGGACTTCATTTATCAGAGCGGAAAAAAGAACTGTTCGAAAAGGCTGCTCAAACTGTCCTGGGCCAGAACTCCGAGTTGGGACGATTCGAGTTTAAGGGATCAATGCTCACGCAAATCGAGCCCCCACTAGCTTCTGCAGTTTTGACCACGGCAATTAAGCGCTTTGAAGAGTTCCTACCAAACACACCATTTGTTTCTGCAAGACAGGTTGCCGCCGGCCTATTGGATGCTCTTTTGCCATTGGTCGCCAAGCATGTATTGGTATTCCCGAAATCTGAAAAATACAGCCATCGGACCGAGAATGAATTCGTAGTGGTCCGCGTTTCCGAGGAACTACTACGGCACCTTGCCAATGCCAAGCGATTAGTTGATGAGCTGCAGCTGGCCTATTCAGCAATCCCTCTGAACAAATCAGAGTATTGTCAGAGCGTTCGGTATATCTTTTCGCCGAAATCGTATTGGATCGCCAAAGCCGATCTTTGCGTGTCGGGAGCACATGCTTGGCTCCGGATTGAGCAACAATCACCCGCCGAGGTCTATGAGACGGATCAGGTTCCAATTGATCACCTGGGCCCGCTATCTTTTTTACCTGAACGGCAGCGCACTACTCACATCGACCCAGAGGTTCGAATATACCGAGAAGACTGGAATCTACTACAGACACTACTGGAGGCTGAAGATATGCATACACTCAGCTCCTCTGTCGTGTACGACCTTCTGGATTCCGACTTACACCAGAAGTTGGCGCGTGCTATGAAGATTTGGTGGCCCAGCGAACAATTCCAGGCGCTGCAGCTACTGCAAGACGGGTTGGCCTCTGCCGAACAAAAAATCGAGCAATGGGAATCAGAACTTGAAGTTGCCAAACAGCGAGTTTGTGAAAAGATCCTTGGTGTTCGCCGCGGGGATATTTTGCAGGTTATGCAGCAAGGAAAACCCGGGCGTATCCAAGTCGAAAGACTGGATGTGTTCAAGTATGAACACAACGTGACCTTTATGGCTCATGGCAAGCTGTTCAGAAAAGACGGGATGATCGGAAAGCGAAATGAAACATTGTATTTGTCGGTGCCAAGATCTGTCGCTCGTCAACTGACCGGCTATAAAGAGCCACCTCCCTCATCTCCGCAACAAGCCCCACGAACCTACCCATACTGGAAATGGAATTGGCGACGCTGAGGGTGTACCGCCAGTGAACCCATGGGTACACCCCGTCCGATATCCAAACCCAGCATCTGCCACACCGGTGTACCTGTAGGTTCACTGGGGGTACACCGCTTCCTTCCAACTCAAACTCTCTTCTAAAGTTGGTGTACCTGCAGGTTCACCAGCGGTGCACTATCTCTGAATTGGCCGAAATCGCAGAAATTACCGCTGTACCCACAGGTGCACTAGCGGTTCACTCTTTTACCTAACATATCGCGCCATCTGCCCTTCAATGAAGCCTAAGTCATGCTAACTAACCCTGCCTCTCAGATGTTTATAAAACAGGTTTGGGAGCACAACGCGGATCCCAAATCAGATTCGCCAGGCAAGCATGGCTCCCACATCTCAGAGTGATTAAACAAATTCGAGATTTGGGAATTGGGTAAAGTATCCAAATCAGATACGCAGGCCGTGGCACCGATCCAAATCAGGCGACATGTCAAATGATGGAATCTGCCTGATTTGGATTTGAATGAAATTCCCAAAACGGCAGAAAGGTTGGAATTTATGGTTTCAATCGAGTGGTAAAAATAGCTCTACGTAAGCCCACCGAATATCAATCCGCAAAAAAACAGATTTTTCCTCCAACTGCGCTGCCGACGATTTATCTCCGCGTCTGTAAATTTCAAAGGGTCCCGATGGGACGATTCAAACAACCAATGAACGGAGATATGAAATGAGCAAGAAACCTTCAAGCAAGCCCATGACCGCCGCAGATGTGGCAAGGATCCAGAGCGCCACTGCCAAGCAATCTGGCGGTGGAGTTAGTAAGGATTCGTTTGTCGCCAGGGCTCAGAGGACTGTTGCAAAAAAGGATTCTAAATAGGCATTACAAGAGGGCGGGCCTTGTGCCCGCTCTCTTGTTGCGGGAGAGTACGATGAAACGAGTAAGCAGCGATAAGGATATAAATCAGTTGATTAAAGAGCTACTTCAGAACGGCTGGCGATATCAGTCTGGCAAAAAGCACGGGAAAATCGAACTACCTGGAGTAGGCAAAGTGGTTATTCCGACGAGCCCCAGCGACCGACGGACCCTACAGATTCTCATTCGAGATATTCGTCAACTTGAGCGCAGGGAGGCGACTCTTGCATAGCACTCCTGCCTATCCGAACCACCTCGAGATCATCAGGTCACTTGCACGAGCGTTTGACACAAAGGGATCTGATAAGTGGATTGATGACCATGCCGGTAAATGGGATTTTGATTATAGAGCCATTCCCGTCGCAACCGACAAGGTAGTCTATGAACCGCTATCACGATACATCGGAGAGGATTTTGGGCGAGATGTGGCCGCCAAGTTAACCGCCTTCTGCAAAGCATACAGCTTGTTTGTTTCGAACCTGAGCCTAGAGGGAATTTCTCGCACAGAAGCTTTGAGAATTCTCTCGAGTCACCTATTCAGCTCGTTTGGAGCTGAAGCTTTGAGAAGCGCAAGCAATAACCTCGACGGTCCATCCCCAGAACAGTTTATGACGCCTGGAAAGCAAGCCATTGCAACTTTGTTCGAATGGTTCGAGTTATCGGTACCTGGCTGGGACGATTTCTATGGCCAACTCAGCAAAGAAGTGAAAGACCGCATGCGACGGTGGCAAACGGGCACACAGCTTCCTGCTCTGAGTTCGCTCAGCGCCCTCTTTTCTAAACAAGATGCTGGCAAATTCTTCGATGAAATACAGAGAACTCGATTGCGAGCGCTGCTCGTTACAGCGCGAGCCGTTGATTATTACCGAACTCTGACTTTTGGAGAGGTTGCAATCGAACGGACACAGGGTCGCCCTCCTGCAAACCCTCAAGATATCCACTCTCGAATTGTTGATGAGTGCTTGTTAAAAGCTCCCCAATTCAAGCCGATCGCGAAGCTGAATACGATGCTCGCAACACTACTGAATCCTGGTCGTGAAAAGGCATCCACGGATCAAGCTTTCACCCAACAGCTACTCACGCATTTTAAGATCTTTTTGCAAAAGGTTGCCCCCTCAGGCTCGCTCTCCTACTGTCAAAGCTGGCATGAAGCGCGCTGGCTCACCCTCTCAGGAAAATTGGATCGTGCCGCTGAGGCTTACCAGAGAGCGTTTGAGCAGTCTTATTTTCATGCAGGGCCAAATCAGGGCCTAATTATCCAAGAGGCCCTGGCCGTAGCGGCAATACTCCCATCCCCCCCTAAGACATTTCTCAGGCAACTTCGAAATGCGCAGGTAGTGCTGGGGCTCGAAGTACCCCTGGATCTCGGCGACAGAACCGCTGTGTCGTCACGATACGACAAACATCTTGAAAACTGGTTCATCCCTCAGTATCGCGGACATTTTCCAAGGATATTTCCTTCTGATGGTGCGTTCCCCGGAACAGAATACCCGCAGCAGGAGCCAGACTTCCTCGGGTCGATTCTTGTAACTGATGAGGACCTTGCCAAGAAACCCTCCACCAATGATCCAAATCGGAAGATAAAAATCGGCCAGCTTCGCCAGAAACGACTACCCCAACTTACCTATTTCGTATGGAGGGAAAACGCAGACGCTGTAGAAAAACTTCTGGACGCTGGCGCCAACGTGAATCAATTGTCCGATGCGGGCGACTCAGCATTATTGCAGGCTATGCAGTTGCTAGATGTCACTACCCCGAACCAAAAGCCAGGTGATGATTCGTTTTTCACTTTGCTGAGTGAAAAGCCACACGAGCCAGAAGTTTTGAATGCGACTACGCAGAAGAAGCGCCTATCCCTGCTAACAGCCGCTATCAATACCAACAGGCTCGATGTGCTGCGAAAATTACTTGATATGGGTTGCGCGCCAGATTCCAGAGCCGGCATCGAGCTGAGCACACCCCTGTACTACTGCATTCAAAAAATTGGATTGGTAAAGGGCAAGAGTGAGGTCTTAAAACAGATAACACAGGTACCCCAAGATCAGGTGCTACTTGAAAGCATCCGGCGATATACCTCAGGGAGTCTTGGTATGACACTCGAAGCCCAGCGGCAGTATCTGGAACGAGTCGCCTCCAACCCCAGGTATAACAGCATCCACCAAGCGGCCGGAAAAATTCTGGTTGAAACAGAGCGAAAGTCGTTTGACCTGGATGTTTTGCGGGCTATGGCCGGACTGCTCATCGAGCAGGGAGCAGACACCAACGCAGAACAGAATTACCCCATTCCAGGCTATACCCCCCTTATGCTTGCAATTGAAAGTGATGAACTAGACCTAGTAAACAGAATGGTCAGCGCCGGTGGAATCCTTGAGAAGACGTACCTTGATCAAAATTCAGGAAAATGGGTGACGCCTTTGCAAATCGCCACTGAGTTCCAAGCCCACTCAGTACTCAAGGAGGTGTTCGGCAAAGGATAGGCCTCGCAGCTAACGATTTGGCTCATCGCCAAAATCCATGCCCTGACACAACAAACCGCTATTACTTGTGCAAAACGACGGCAATTTTCCGCGGTCGTTTTGCACTTGCTCCTCCCGAAAAAAACGTAGAGTAATCTCAATGTCTGATCAGAAGTGCCTCTCAAACAGCACGCTTTTGGGGATCAGATGCGTCCAAACCAGTAAGTTCGGGAGATTGCCATGCGTCTGGTATCGATTGAGGATTTTATAAAGGTCGTTTTTGAATACGACAGCACGCCACCTGCCCCATCAACTATTCGTCGGCTTTGTGCTGCGAAAGACGAGTTCGGACTGGCAGTTATCCCGGGTGCCTTTAAATTGGGGAAAGCCTGGAAAATTGACCTGGACGGGTATTTTCGGGAGATGGAGCGTCGGGTGTCCGGATCGGACGCTGCAGAAGACGCCTTTATCCATGACTTGGCAAATAAACTAGCTTCCTAACATGGCACCAAGATACCGCTCTGAAAAACACTCATCGCTGCACAGATACCCTGGCCTCTATCAGAGCGAGGACGGTGTCTACTTCGTTATCCATCCCATTACGAAAAAACGCGGCACCCTGGACACCAGGGACAGGAATCAAGCGATCCGACTGTGGTCAATGCTTAACCATAGGTGGGAGGCCGAAGTCCAAGAACGGAAAACCAACGCCCTGGCTGAAAAATTGGATAGCCTCTCGATACCAGCAAGCAAGGGGGATCACATCCTGCTCCAGGACTACCTGAAGAAATGGAGAACGGAGGTCCTCGGTCATCAAATAAAGGGCAAGAGCATAGTTTGGTCGGAGTGCCGAGTCCTATCCCTACGAGGACCGAATAAAGGCGCCCCTATCGCTAAACCAACCCGAGTTGATTACGCGAGCGATGCCCGGCAGTTGGAGCAGAGCGACGATGCAAAATTCCCGCTTTCTGATCCGCAAATCCTTCGCAAGATTCGCAAACTGCTTTCCCCATGGCTGCCGATGCCGACCCATTACAACGGTCTCAAAAACACGTTGAACCGGGTGTTCCTCCATGCGGTTCAGGAAGGTCTCATTGACCGAAATCCGATGATCGATATACGTAAAGCCGCCGAAGAAAAACGCCAAGTTCTCATCCCTGATGAGGCCTACCGGAAGATAACTGAACACCTGTGCGTCCATCGTCATAACAAGCGAGATATGGACGGCACGTGGCGTGCGAAGATTTGCGATCTCATTTACATGATGAGTCAGCAGCCAATTGACGTTTTCAATTTGAAGGAAAGCCAAGGTGAGCTCTATGACAAACCCATCGATCGCGGGGACTATTTCGCCTACGGAGTGATCCGCTTTGCTCGCCACAAAACTAAAATCGGCATCGAACTCGAGATGAACGAGGATCTTGCCGATCTGTGGAAGTGGTTTGTGGAGTTCAAGCGGAAGGAGGCCATCATAAGCGAATACCTCCTAGTATACCCACGCTACTTCGATAAGCGCTCCAGAGCTCAACAAGTAAAACACAGAACTATGCAGGCCGCCTGGCGAGATGCCTGCAAGGCAGCAGGCTATGGAGGCATGTACCACCTCAGAGACCTCCGCAAGAAAGGACTGACCGAAGAATTCCTGAGCCAAGGAGAAAACGACAAAGGCGGACATGAAACGCAGGCCATGCGGAATCATTATCGGTTGATCAAGCCGCCTAAGCGGGCGAGGACAACGATCAGATTTGAGCGGGAACAGAAACTTTCTGAGTGAGTTAGATAAAACCGAAAAATCTCCAACGGACCTGATTGCTATAGAACTTCTACTGAGAGTACACTCATTGTGTACACGGATAGGGTGAGAATTATGCAAACGATCAATGTTCGAGAAACTCGGGAAAAGCTCTCAAATCTTCTGGACGCTGTGGCCGCAGGAGAAGAGGTTGTAATTCTGCGTCACGGTAAACCTGCTGCACGCCTAACCGCGGCCTTGCCCGAAAAGATTCAGTTTCCAAACCGTTCGGAACTCAGGGCATCTCTGCCCCCCGTCCGGGAAAGCTCTGCTCAGGCGGTGCGGGAACTCAGAGACGAAGAGCGCTATTAATGTTGTACTTCGATACCAGCGCCGTTCTCCCCTACTACCGACAAGAGCACGCCAGCGATCGTGTTCAGGTATTGCTTGAATCACAGACCGAGCCGGTTCTTATCAGTCATCTGACTGAAGTTGAGGTGGCAAGCGCACTGGCCCGGTGGGTTCGGATGGGAGAGCTCAGCGAACCCCAGGCGAACCGGATCGAAAGTGCATTCCACGATGATGTCAGCCATGGGCGCTTCAGCCTGTGCCCCATTGAAACGGCCCACTATAAACGGGCCAGCCACTGGATTGGCACCAGGAAGACAAGCTTGAGAACGTTGGATGCACTTCATTTGGCATGCGCAGAACATCACCAGGCTCAACTTATCAGTGAGGATGAAGCGTTGGTGAACGCGGCGGTTTTCTTTGGCATCGACGCCCGCCTTGCTTCGAAGGGCGACTAAACACCATGGCTAGCCCAAAACACCTCACTCGAACACTTTATGAGCAATGGGAAACTGTCGAGGCACTGGTTCGGGCCACCCGGGAGATGCCGGCGTTCTCCGAGGAACAGGTTCTTGCTGCCATTCGCCAGGCTCAACCGGCCCTGGACGACGTTCAAGTCAGGGAGGCCCTACGTAGGCTTTTGGGAAGTGGCGTAATGGAGACTCAAAGCCGCTCTGAAAGCTTCGTGGTCAATGCCCATGTACTTGAGTTTGTCCGTGGCCTGACGCATGAACACGAACTAGGACTGTCATCAGTCATTCAGGCGCGCATCGAAGCAATTCGTGGCGCGACAGAGACCCTCACCGCGGGTATCGAAGACGGAGATACCGGTCAGCAGACTCAAGCCATTAACCAACTATCTACCCTGTTCAGAGATATTGCCCGCCAGCTCGAGCAGGACCGCCATGCGATTGCCGAGCTGGCCGAGCAAGCAAAATCAGCAGACACCCGGGCTCCCATTGCAAAACGCTACAAGTCCGTCCTCGACGCGTACGACCAATATGTAGAACCGATGAACGAGATGATGGATTCCGGACCTTCCGGCATTTTCTACCATCACCTCGCCGCAGCGGAAGACGCCCTCGACCTCGGATACAATCGCCTGAATACCAAAGGCGCACTCTACAGCCACCTCAACCGTCTCCGGCACGTTGGTTATCAGGCCAAGGAACTGCGACGACTGGGGCGAATCACGGCTCAGCAATGTGCTGAAATTCTGTTGCCCCTCCGAGAAGAGGCACGCCAACACAACAATCTTTCCTCAGCTATCAGCCGGTTGTTGGGACAGGTTCGCAAAAAAGGGCTCAACCGCACCTTTCGCAAACGCCAGGATCAGTCTTGGCTGCCGGTGTGGCGCGTGAATCAAAGCCGCAGTGTGTCTGTAGGCGACGAAATAAAAACAATCATGGCGGAAGCGAGGAACTTTGAGCCTTTTGAACGGGAGTTCCCGGGCGAAGTCGATGCGGCACCCATAACCATTGCTGAGTGGATTGACGAAGAACAGCTCCGGCAACAGTTGTTAAAGGACCTCCCGGTCGGCAACCTTTTGGAGTGGCTGAAGCACCACTACCCCTCCCTGCCTGACCAGGTTCTTCTGCGGCTCTATCATGACCTGGCACGAGAGGACCTATGGGAGATGGAGCTGGAAGCGCAGCCTACAATATCCGCCCTTTCCCTGATTTCAGTGCACTACTGGCCCTACCGTCTGACACAACCGGTGAATAAAACTCGTGAGTAATACCAGCCAATTCCAACAAATCGCTAGCAACCTGCCAAACCTGGCCCATCTTTTTCGGTGGTTCAACCGGGGCCGGCATCTCAACCGGATCTCAGAACCAGTATTGTGGGAAGAGCTTGAACGCAACCTCGACGATTATGTGGCCATTTTTACCGCACTGGGTTTTGACCTTCGCCTTGATGGCCGGGGCTTCGCCTGGTTCCATCAGGACGACGGCAGCAGCAATACAAACAAAGCCACCCGGCAACTGGCCCTGTTGTTCATGGTCATCTTTGATACTCAAGCGGATGCCGGCATTCCGCTGATGAAATTCGAGCATTGGCGAATCGATCAAACCCTGCTGACAACGGTTTTCGAGCAACACCAGGACTTGCTGAAGGTAGAAGAGCTGGATCTGTCCGGCCTGGCGAGCCTGATGAGAACCGCAGAAAACTTCGGCTTTGCCCGTTACGATAGCGGAGCCTGGCAGCTGTTGCCTGCTGTGTGTCGTTACCTGGATCATTACGAAGAACTGGCCAGCCAGGTGGATCAGGATGAAGATGTTTCCTGGGCTAGCGATCAGGATGACGAGGATAATTACCTATGAGTTCCGATTACGGCTTCCAGCAGCTGGTACTTCTCAACAGCGCCGGCTATGAGCGCGCAGAGCTCCCTCTGGATGAGTCAGTTTCTCTCATTGCCCCCAACAATACTGGCAAGACCAGCCTGATTAATGCCCTGCAATATCTGCTGATTATCGACAAGCGGCACCTGGATTTTGGTGCCCACGACAAAGACAAAGCGAGACGTTTCTACTTCCCATCCAATAGCAGCTATATCCTGCTAGAAGTCACTTTACCTGAAGCTGGCTCTGTGGTGCTGGGATGTGTGGGCAAGGGCTTTAGTCATGACTACGCCTATTTTGCCTATCGGGGCCCTCTGAAAATTGAGGAGTACAGGCTGGCCAATGGCAAGCTGGTGACGCAGCCACAGCTGTTGGAGCAGCTGGCTCATCACGGGCGAACGGCCAATTTCTACTCATCGACTGAGTTTGCCGAAATGGTCTACGGCGGTGCCCGAAAGCGGGGACAGTCCAGCTCCGAATTTACCATTTTCCGGCTAGAGAACCGCAAGGATGCAAACGCCTACCGTCAGGTTCTTACCCGCACCCTACGTCTCGACAAACTCAGTTCCGGCGAAGTAAAACGCCACCTGCTGCAGATCTTCAGCCGTCTGTTGCCGGACTCCGTGGTGGATTTCAAACATGAATGGGATAAGGCTTTTGCCGAGGTGAACCAGGATCGGGAACAATACCGGGCCGCCAAAAACCAGCAAACTCAGATTGACGACCTGGAACGCCAGCAGGACGAACGACTCGCCACCAGAGGCCGAATCATTGCCCGCCGACCGCTCATCGACGATGGCCTGCAACGCTGGCAGAACCATTACCAGAAAGAAAGCGAAAGCCTCCAGCATCAGCATGGGAAATTGCACAAGCAGGAAGCAGAATTGCTTCAGAGGGACAGGGAGCAGACCCGCCGCCAGAGTGAGCTCAATCAGCAGTTGGAGGCACTGAACAAGGACGAGCAGCGCCGTGACGAACTGGAGAACCGGTTCGCGCTGGTCAATGACCGCAGCCAGCTTGAGCAGCAACTTGCTAGTGCCACCGCAGAACGCGACCGTCAGATTGCTTTACTCGCCAATGCCCATGGGCAGTCTGCGACCGCCACTGATCATCAATTGCGGCGGGAGGAGCAGGAGCTATCAGCACTGCGCAAGGAACAGGAAACACTCTCGGACAATCTTTATCTCACACTTAAACAGCACCTCTCCGAAGAGCAGATCAGTATTCTCAACCGAGGGCTCAACCGCCAACTGCTTACCTTGCCGCCTGGGGACTATCAACTGGATTCGGGCCAGCTGCGCCAATGGCTGCAGGAAATGCGCGAAGATCGGTTTCAACTACCCGGGCTGAATCTGTCTGTTGAACACCAAGCGCCGCAGTATGAACAGCGATCAGACGAAGAGATTGCCCAACTGATTGAGGATTGCCAAGACCGGCACCGGCAATTGCAGGAACAAAAGGCCGCCACCGAAGAATTGGGCACTCAGAAGAAGCGCAAGGTAGAACTGGAGCAGGAAGTAAAACGCCTGGAAAAGGACCTGGAACAGTTTGACGAACTGGCTCAACTTCAGAAATCGCGCCCGGATCGCCTGAAAGCAATGGAGGCAACCAATCAAGAGCTGGCAGAGATAGAGCACGCTCAGAAACAGGCGGGTGCCCAGCAACAGACGCTCAGGGAGCAGATCCAGGAAGTCGCCAAGCAGCGGCAAGCACTGGATACCGCTCACCAGGAGATAGATCGTATCCGCCAGAACCGTGGCGACACCGACGAGCAGTTCAACTGGCTTGCTGACCTGCCCTATACCCCCTGGGTTGGCAACCCGGAGCTACCGCTCGACCAACTGGCGCAAACGCTGCGTAACTATCAGCAGGACTGCTATCAGTTAAAAGAACTGGACCGGGATCTGCAGCACCGACGCATCACGCTGCATAGCGGTGGCCTGACGAAATTCCAGTATGCCCCCAACCCGGAAGAGGAAATCCGGTTGATGGTAGAGTTCCGCCATCATCTGGCCCGAGAGGCAGAAGCCCTGGAAAAGAAAGCCCGCAGTGCCGTGGTCACTGTGACGGCCAGCCTCAGGGATCTTCGGGACAACCTGCAGTCATTCCAAAACGCCATGCATGAATTCAACCGTCTGATCAGCCGCAGGAAACTGTCGGATCTCAAGGTCTTCCGCATTCAGCCGGTTCACGAGAATCACCTTGTCGAAGCGATCGACTTGTTGATCCAAACGGCAGAAAAAGTGGAGTCTGGCGAATCCTTCGAGCTCTTCAACCAATCCAGCGTACTGGACGATCGACAGCTGGACCAAGCCCGCCAGTTACTGATCGACGAAGGTAGCGCTCGACAAGGGCTGAAGGTTGCCGATTTGTTTCGCCTCACTTTCGAGCTGGGCAAAGAAAACCAGGACGTAGAAAGCTTTGACGACATCGACAGCGCAGCTTCCAACGGTACCGTGCTCATGGCCAAGTTGGTGACCGGCCTGGCCATGCTCCACCTGATGCAGGATAAGAGCCGTAATGTTCAAGCCCTTTGCTACCTGGACGAAGCCCTGGCGCTGGATGCTGCAAACCAGAGAAGTTTGATCAAAACCGCTTCCGAATTCGGATTCGCTCTTATGTTCGCTTCCCCTTCACCGTTGATTACCGCTCATTACTGCGTCCCTATCCAACAGTTGAGCAACGGAAAAAACCACATCAGCCGCAAGCACTGGCAGATTCTGCAGCCGCTTGAAGCTGTCGAGGTATGAGCTTTCATCAATGAACAGGTCACTCAGAGAAGCATTGATTAAACTTGAGGATTCCGATGGAGAATGTCTTGGATCACGGTTCACCCCCTCACAGAAGCGCGTTCTTGAGGAGTTTCTCGGCAGAACCGCATGTGTCACCAAGCTGCGTCGGGGCAATGGCTTCGTTTATCGCGTCAGCAACTCACCGGTTTTTGAGCAACACCTTCGGGAGTTGCGGCCCGATGTAAATTCAGCCAACCAGGCGGATCCAGTTCGGGCACAAAACCTCGCGCTTACCCGGTCCACCAAAGGTCGAAAGAGTTCACACGCAGCTTCTTACCGACTACTGAAGGCAACAATACCGGGCGTAATCTGGAATCGTGATGGAGAGTTGCTCGACCTATGGCAGCTGACATCCATCGCCGGCGCCCTCGCCATCGATATCAGCCAGAATGAAACGCCTCTGGCCACCGACAGCCCCTTGTGGCTGGTGGAGAACCAGGGGTTGCTGGATGACACCAGCTGGGTGCCCGAAGACTTGCACGGATCTGTACTCTATTATCAGGGCCAGCTCAGTGAACGACTGATAGAGTGGCTATGCGGGAAAAAACGAAGTCCACGGATTCTCATGTTTCCAGACTACGATGGCGTCGGACTAGAGAACTATGCCCGCCTGCGCAAAGCGCTGGGTGAGGACGCCGAACTATGGCTAATGCCTGACTGGAAACGCAAACTGGAGCGCTATGGCAATTCTGAGGTATGGCGAAATAATCTTAAATATGTAGCCAATGCCGAGGAAAGTTTAAATTTGGATCAGGAACCGGATGAGGTGCTGGAGCTGATTGAGGCGCTTAAGCTGAGCGGTAAGGCGTTAGAGCAAGAGGCTGTGTTTTTGGTCACAACAGACAACTAATCACGCTTGCTCAAGATGCCCTGCACATTCACTTGTCCGCTCTTATGCCACGGATTGAAGCGGATAATATTTTGGGTTTAATTTGGATATTTTTTGGGTGAGAAAATCAACTAAATGGGGATAAAGTAATTTGTTGATTTTAAAGGGTAAAAATGGAGGCGCGGGTCGGAATCGAACCGGCGTACACGGAGTTGCAGTCCGCTGCATAACCACTCTGCCACCGCGCCGGGGAAAGCCTGTGATGCTGGCTTTTGCTCTCAGGAGGCATTGAGAGACTTGAATTGTGATTTCCAACCGGCTGACCGGAGAGAAATTGGAGCGGGAAACGAGATTCGAACTCGCGACCCCAACCTTGGCAAGGTTGTGCTCTACCAACTGAGCTATTCCCGCTCTGTCTTCAGAGGCGTTGCCTCGTCAACGGCTGCGTATTCTACGGATTACGGTTCCGGCGTCAATACTTTTTTTCAAGTTTCTGTTTTATAGGGATTTGTTGGTTAAAGTTTGTGCGCCGAGCCGAACTGGTGCCAGAACCAGCACGGCGCACAATCTGGCACAGAGAATAAACAGCCGGAAAAGTGTCACAGGGTATCGAAAAAGGCTTTAGCACCGCCGGCCATGAAGTAATAGTTCTGCACTCCCCTGGCTTCCAGGAAGTACTGCAACCACTGCACCTGCTTGCCCACCGCATCGTAGATCAACAAGGGCTTGTTGTTATCAGTGCGTTCGGAAAGCAGTCGGTCCCATTTCTCGCGGTTGTCGAAAGGAATTCGTTTCTCCCAGCCCATAAAAAGTGCCAGCCCGGCCCGCTCCTTGGAATCTCGGGCATCGACCGCAAAGCCGGCTGCCTGGAGTTCGCGGCCGAACTGATCGGGCGGCAACAGGTGGGCCTCGAATTTTTCCCGGGTGAGCAGTTTGCCGGCATCGTCCAGTGGCTGGCCGAGCAGAACGGTACGGTCCGGATTGGCGCGGGCCCAATCGAAGATTCCGGCATCGAAAGACCGAGGCGCTGAAGTGCTTTCATGCTCTGTCTTGGCCACCGCCCGGTAGGATTTTTCGCAGGTTCGGCCGTTACAGTAAAAGACCAGGGGTTTTCCGGATTCAGCTTCCAAGCTCGCAACCCGGGTAGCGAAATCCCGGTCCGAGAGGGCAACATGGTGGGCACCGGCTATGTGGAGCGTGTCGTATTCGAATCGGGAGCGGACATCCACAACGGTCAGTTCGTCCAGTTGCTGCCGGAGTTCATCCAACTCAATGGTACCAACCGTGGGATAGAGCTTTCTTCCGGGGAACCCTTCTTCCGCTTGCAGAAAACCGGAGATCAACAGAAGTATGCAGAGAACCACAGATTGCTGTAGCTTGATCATCAGTACTACATCCTTGTTCAGTGTTGATACGCCTTAAATGTGGTTCGGACTCTGCCGGTCAGCAAGGCGATATTGACGGTATTTTGTAAGATGATCCTCCTTCTGTGTATGCAACTGTTATCATTTGCAACAAAAAGGGACCATCCCCCAGGACGTGTAAATGCCTACGAGAAAAAGCTGGGCTTTTGGTAACAGCAGGAGTACAGTGGGCCTCGTTGGAAAGATTTAGCAAAGCATTTCATAAATAAGACACTGCCAAGCATTAGCAAGTCCTGTTTTTGATTCCGCCAGTTTTTTGTTTCCCGCACAACGCTGAACAGTAATCACAACGATTCCTGGCGGCACATTGAAAATATTGAATTCAGGATTTTTATCTATGTCTACTACTACCGGCACTGTCAAGTTCTTCAACGAATCAAAGGGCTTCGGCTTCATCACTCGCGAAAGCGGCCCGGACGTATTCGTTCACTACAGCGCTATTCAGGGCGGCGGTTTCAAGACTCTGGCTGAAGGCCAGCAGGTCGAGTTCACCGTTACCCAGGGCCAGAAAGGTCCCCAGGCGGAAAACGTGATTGGTCTGTAAATAACAGCCAAGACACGAAAAAGGCAGCTTCGGCTGCCTTTTTTCGTTTTCAGGGGACTGCCTGGCTCTTCAGCGCCTGCAGATCCCTGGGCTCGACACCCAGATCCTGCCAGTTTTCCGGGTGGCAGGTGAACAACAGAATCTGATGCCGCTGCGCCGCATCGAACAGAATCCGTTTCATTCCATCCAGCCGCTCCGCATCGGAGTGCACCAGGGTATCGTCCAGGATAATCAGCGTCGGTCGCCCCGCTTCCTGTAACAGGTCCGCATACGCCAACCGGCTGATCAGCCCCATTTGCTCCCGTGCCCCGAAACTCAGTTCCGTCATCTGTCCCAGCTCATTTCCACGGGTAAACCTGCCCGGCATGAGATGCTCGTCCACCTCCAGTGTTGCCTCCGGGAAAAGTACTGAAAGGTAATGATCCAGGTGCTTCTGCAATGGTGCCTGCAGACGACGGGTCAATGCCTGGCGTTTGCGAGTGAGCACATTCAACAGCAGATCAAGTGCCTCGGCACGCCGGTGCAGCTCGCCATACCGGCGGTTGATATGCTCAAAATCCCCGGATTTCTCACTGAGCTGTTCCTCAAGACCTTCTGCTCCCCAGGCTTCCAGCCGGACCCGGGTATCCCGAAGTTCCCGCTCCCGGTTTTCCTGGGCTTTCTGCTGTGTTTCCGCCGCCTGCCGGAAGCGCTGGATGTCCTGTTGAAGCAGCTCCGGCCGGGCCTCACGGATCTTTTTGTCCAGTGCTTCCAGGTTCCCCAGCACTGTCGCTTCCCGCTTCTCCGATTCCGAGATCTTGTCGGCAAGTTCACGAAACTGGCGCTGGCTCTCGGAATTGTGCAGTTCCTCCCTGAGCTGCTGCCATTCCCGATTGGCGTTCGCAACATGCTGCCTGGCGGTCAGGATGGCCGTCTGGTGTTTGCTTCGGGCAGTTTCAGCTTCTGAAAGACGCTGCTCCGCATTTTTCCTTGCCCTTTCGGCCTCAGCGAGGCTCGGGAGATCGGCGCCAGTCGTTCCCGCTGACTTCAGCAATGTTTCGAGTTCCCCTTTTCGAGCCTCCAGGTCTGCCAGGGTATCCCGGGTTTCAGTCCGAAGACGTTCCAGCCCCTGGGGCGCAACCGACACCAACAGGTCCTCGGTGTGCTTCAGCCTGTTCTCCGCGTCCCGAAACCGCGCCAGCTTCTGTTCCGCGTCTTCAACGCTACTTACACCGAGTGCCCGAAGATGTTCGCCAAGGGTTTGTTCAAGATGCGCCAGTGTTCGGCGGACGCTCGCCAGATCTTCACCCCCCGGCGTAATTCCGAGGCGCCCCACACCGGGAATCTCCAATGTGGTCTCCTCCAGGAGGCGACGTTCACCCTCCCCCTCGATGCTCTCCTCGCTGAGATGCAGACTATGTCCCTGCTCCAGCTTCCAGGTAAGGCGTGTGGCTATGGTCTGGGACCTGATTGCTTCTTCGTCAAGCTGGCGTTGGGTAACCCTGGCGTGTTGCACCAAATCCGGATCAATCCTGTTCTCCTGCTTCTGTTTACTGGCCTCGTCCAGTTTTTGCTGGAAATCTGTGGCCTTGTCCAGATTTTGCCGGAGTGTTTTGTACTGGCTATCCAGCCGGGTAACTTCCTGCTTCAGCCTACTCAGAGTTTCCAGCTGACGGGCCTGTTCGACGGTTTTGATCGCCGCGTCATAGTCGCCACGCGCATCCGCAAGAGCCTTGTCGAGAGCAGGGGTTCGAGCCTCTTCCTCGGCCAGGGTCTCTTGGGCCTTACGGAGATCGGTTTCCCGTTGCGCCAGTTTCTTGCCCTGACTTTTCATCTGCTCCAGGTTCTGACGGAGTAAATTCAGATTCTGGCGTACATGATCGAGGGTCTCCCGCTCTCTCACCTGTTGCGCCTGAAGTGACTCGACCTGACGGAATTTCTCCTGGGCCTCCTCCATCCTGTGGCGGGCCTCTTCCCAGGGCCGGTCACGGTTCGCTCGCTCAAACTCCGCCGTCAGTGTGCCAAGGCGATCCACCTGGGCCTGGTATTGCTCGATCCGGGCTTGCAGCTCGGCAATCTCGGCCTCCAGTGCAGCACGATCCTTTTCAAGCTGCAGGTATTCCCCCCGGGGTTTTCCGGTTCCGGTAAGCAGCTCTGCCCGCTGCTTCTCCACGGCCTGGATAACCTCATCGCCGCCGGTGCTGGCCACTTCACCAACCAGATTGTTGAGGGCGGATTTCAGGTGATCTCCGGCGTGTTCAACAGCCTTTTCGATATCCTGGCCGGTACCCTGCTCGACCCAGAGCAACCCAGGGATACCCCAGTGCTCCTCCTTGCTCGCACCTTTCTTGGGGAACTGATAACCCAGCAACTCCGCAAGTTTCTCTTCGGCTTCTTCACCACTGAAACTCTGGCCATCAACCTGCAGATCACAACGCTTTCGCTGGAGGAAACTTTTGGTCAGTGACCACTGGTGGCCGCCGTGCTCGAAACCCAGTTCAATCGACGGGGCCGCTGCAGAGTCGCCCCAGGGACGCAGATCTTCAACGGATTTGGAGCGGTGGCGTTCAAAAAAGGCGGCCCGGATGGCTCGCACCAGGGTGCTTTTGCCGGATTCGTTCGGGCCGTGGATCAAATTGATACCTGGCTGGAGCCCTTCAAGGGCAATCGGATTCCGGAATTGGCGAACCTGTTCGATCCTCAGTCTTTCGAGTCTCACTGGTTTACCTCCTGCTTACCGCTGGTGAGCAGGCCCGTAAGGATCGCCAGCGCATCCCTTGCCGGTTCGGGACTGCCTCCCAGTTGGAGCTGCCTCAATTCCTCAATGGTTTCCCCCAGGTAGCCATCGGCGTTGAGCGCCGCGATATCGTCTTCCGTGGGTTCGAGCTGGAGGTCAGCCCGGTCACACCTGACGCTTCGGAACCGAGCCTCCGCCAACGAAAGCGCGTGATCAAGACGCTGCAGGCCATCCAGGGTAATCGCGCCATCGAGGCGGATATCCAGAACCGACGCTTCCAGAAGCTCTTCCATACGCTGGATCAACCCGTCCAGGTCCGAGGGCACAGATAGCGTTTCCCGCCACTGATGCCAACGATAACGGGCGGTATCAACGTTCCTGATCTCAGGCACCGCGCCGGGCTCGGAGATATCGACAACCAGGGCATAGCCTGCTTCGTTGTTCCGGAAGCGTTCCGGTTCTGGCGTACCGCTGTACCAGGTTCGCTCATTGATCTGCTTGGCGCCATGCCAATCGCCCAGAGCCAGGTAATCAAGGTTGGCCTGCTCCGCCCTGTCCGGAGCAATCGGATTGGTCGCGTCCACTTCATCCGGGAGGACACCCTGAACACTGCCATGGGCAAGCCCCACCCGAACAAGGCCGGCGGGTGTCTCACGCTCGCTGAAGTCTTCGGTCAGGTCACTATAGGTATGGCGCTGGGTCAGCGGTGCGCTGAGCACTGCGATGCCCTGCTCTTTCAGCAGGATCACATCCGGCTCAAGCGCCAGCTGAATGTTATCGGGTACTGCCTTCAAACGTTGGGCCCGGGTCCAGACGCTCTCGGCAAGGGCCGCATCGTGGTTACCGGGGAGCATGACCCAGGGGCCCTTGAACGCACTGGTGGCATTGAATACCCGGCGGATAGTCCGGTCGGATACTCCCTGGGCATCGAACACATCGCCCGCCACCAGCACTGCATCGCATTCCTGCTCGACAGCCAGTTGTGCCAGCCTTTCGATGGCTGCGTAACGGGCCTCTACCAGCGCAGCGCCATCTTCCGTTTCAAAACGACTGAACGACCGGCCCATCTGCCAGTCCGCGGTATGAAGAAATCTGGGCACAAATATTCCCCTGTCCGAATGCATGCTCTCTCAACACGCAATCAAGGTTACCCGTACCTGAAGAAAAATGCACAACTCTATGATTGGCGGGAGCTTTGGGCTGCAGAAGAAAGCGGAAAAGTCGGAGAAGGCGGGGTCAGATGAACGCTTTCATCTGACCCCATTTTCACGTCAGAACAAGAACTCCGGGCCGATACTGAAGACGTTGATGTCGAACTCACCAGTTTCGTCTTCATCACCAACATCCATGAGAAAGTCCCAGTCGGCTCTTACACGGAAATTGTCGGAGACATTGAAACTGGCACCGAGGCCGGTTCTGAGCGATACGCCGGTGTCGTCATCGCTGAAGCGAAGATTACCCGCGATGGTCTGCGCCGTAGCTTCATAGTTCAGCTGCCAGAACATGGCGCCTGCTTTGGCAAACACCTTGAAACGGCCCGTTCTTGGCATTCCCAGTTGTAGGGTCGCATCGAAAAAGTGGCCGTCGACCTCGGCGGAAGCAAAGCCGAGGCCCTCAACTGTCCCGGACGCGGACACCTCATCGATGTAACGATAGCCGAATTCGAAGTTTGCGAATCCAATGTACTCTGTTCCGCCATAGATACGGCCCGTCACAGAACTATCATCGCATGAGGAGATTTCGGCGCCCGAGCAGAAATCATCGACTTCAGCCTGGCCGACAGAGATACCAAAATACCCGGGATAGAACTCCACTGCCTGAGCGCCGGAGGCGTATATAAAGCCGGCCGTAATGCCCAGCAAAAGGGTTCTGGTTTTCATAGTATCGAATTCCTTTTCAGTTAATCAGCAGAGAGAGGCGCCACGCCAATTTTCTGGCAGTCGTCATAACTCTGTTCTAATTGATTGTTAATCCATACCGCCACACCCGTTGCCGTCCCGCCGGCGCTGTCGCCATAAAGGACTCGAGCTTCTCCGTCACTTAAGACTCTGATGATGCCTTCCTGAGGACATTTTTGAGAATCTGCAAAGACAACGGGCTCCGGTGCTGACACTTCGAGGTAACCGCCAACGGAGGAGCCAACGAGAGTTCCTTTAATTCTGATCTCCGTCATCGATCCGGATTTTTTCAGAAAGGTTTCGGACCCCGTAAGCGCAACGTAATCCCCGTCAAACGACTGAAATTCCAGGCCCGAAACGTTCTCCTTCACACAGCCATCGCCCGAGGCCAATTCAACCTCAAAAACCACGGATGACTGACCGTTTATCGTGAAAGGCGTTGCGGTTTGGGGGTCGACAATTTTACCTTGTAAATCTTCGTAGATTTGAAATTCTTCACCTCTTCGGACTTTGCTGGTCTTGTCTGTAATCTCTTCGCCGTTTCGGTAGGTTCCGGAGAGACTGACCTGCCCAAAGTCTGAAGTACTCACAACGCAACTGTTAAAAACCCAACGCTCTTCGACCTTGCTTCCGGAACCGGAAACACTCAGGGTTGCCGTGCCACCTTCCTCTTCGTTTACGCAAACAGGCTTATCACCACTCTGATTCGTTAATGCTGTTCGGACGTTATTGATAAGAGCTGTTCCAACCTCAACATCACCATAGATGCCCAGCATGTTCGCGACATCATCAGCATTAATTATCGTAACTTCCTGACCTGAATATTTATTCGAATCCAGCATAAGCTCGTACACTGGAAGAGCAGCCGATTCACAAGTCAGCGCAACCGCAGTATCACCATCACTGCCCCCACCTCCGCCGCCACACGCAGCAAGGGCAGAAGCTCCCAGAACCACAGATCCTTTTCTCAGCACACGAATAACTTCCATTTTTATTGTCCTCCAACTGCCACATCTGCGGTCGGTCGACGAAACGTTGATCCTGACCAGCACACTACAAAGATAGACCATCTGGTGGAGTGAACCAGAAAAACAGGACAAAAAATCGCCAAAAATGCTGTTTAAATTCACGCTTTGGACGCGACAATCACCGCAGCAACCAGCACCCCTCCTGCCAGGGCAACCAGGCTGAACTTCTTTTGTTCCTGCTCGGCCCTAGGCAGCAGATGGGTTGCACCGACGTAGACGAGGGCGCCTGCGGACAACGACAGCAAGGCCCCCAGCGACTCCGGATCAATGTCGTTAACAAGGGGATAGGAAACCAGCATTCCCAGAGGGGTTGTAGCCGCCGCTGCAAGAAACGCGAGGGGCATGGCCAGTTTCGGAGTAATCCCGCCCCGCACAAGCAGAAGATAGGTAATGATTCCTTCCGGAAACTCGTGCAGAACCATACCCACCGTTGCGAGATAGCCGGTAAAGATGCTCACGGTGAACGAGATTGAATAGATAAACCCGTCAATAAACGAGTGGAACCCGATCCCCAGCATCGGGATGATGCCAATCACATAGTCCTTCTTGGCCGGGTCCCTCTCGCAGACAAAGGCCGTCAGGAAGCGGTTGAAAAGGTGGAGTCCCATGAAACCCACCAGGAGCCAGACCGGTGCATCCGGATTCATTGAAAAGGATTTCGGAATAATGTGCAAAAAGGAGGCGGAAATCAGAACACCTGCAGCAAAGCATATAAAGTAGGTGGTGTTCCGATGCCCCCAGTCTGCAAAACGGCGGATCGTGAAAATACCGATCGATGTGACCAGTGCCGCCAGGATACTCGTTGTCAGAGCCGTCCAGAAAGTATCATCCATGCAGGAGCTCAGTCCTTCCTGAATCAAGAAATCAGTTTAAATAAAGACGCTATTTCCTTAATTTCTTGTTATTTCCATGAGCCCTCGGCTCAGACTTGCCACCTTGTCAAAACCGTTGTCCTTGAGGATATTGACGGCCATGGCCGACCTCCGGCCGGAGCGACAGAGCGCAACCACCGGTTTTTCCCTGGGGACATCGCCCACTCGCGACCTGAGCTGGTCCAGAGGGATGTGAAGATCCACCAGTGTTTCAGTAACCGGGCAGTCCTTGACCTCCTCCGCAAGCCTGACATCAAGAACCGTGACCTCATCCAGATGGTGTTCCAGCCACTCCTCCCCGATTTCCGGAACGCCGGCGTAAGTCAGCCGGATATCAGCCCAATCGGGCTCTTCCGGAAGCTTTCCATCTTCAGGACAACCACTACGGAGGTTGGCTGGCAAAGCCTCGTCGATTTTTTTGGGATGAGGAAGCTTCATGGCATTCATGTATTCCACAAAATCCGTTTCGTTCGCCCCTCCGCCCACACGGGCATTGAACGCTTTTTCTTCCCCGATAGAACTGACGCTCCGGCCATGGTAGTCGTGGGCCGGGTAAACCACGCAGGAATCCGGCAGGGAGAACAGTTTGTTGGTGATGGACTCGAAAAGTTTATGGGCACTTCCCTGTTGGAAATCACTGCGGCCGCAACCCCGGATCAACAAGGCATCTCCGGTAAACACCATCGATTGGTCCGCCATGACATAGCTCATGCAGCCGTCTGTATGACCCGGCGTGGATATCGCCCGAAGTGTGATCCCTGCAACTCCGAATTCCTGACCATCCTCAAGCGGCACATCAACATGGTCAGCCCCGATGGCTTTGGCGGAGGCAATCTTGCAACCGGTTTTCTGTTTGAGCAGCCAGGCTGCGGTGATGTGGTCCGCGTGGGCGTGGGTGTCAGCGGCGAGCACCAGTGTCAGACCGAGTTCATCGATCAATGCCAGGTCCCTCTTGGCCTGGGAGAACACTGCGTCGATCAGGATTGCTTCTTTTTTGTCCTCATCCGCCAGGAGATAAGTAAAGGTCGAAGATACATCATCAAACAGTTGCCGGAATATCATGATCGGTTTCTCCTTAGACAGTCCGTGGAACAGGAATTTTCATCAATGCAAACAGTATAGACGTCCCAAGCCTTTGCGCCACAGAGAATCCGGCCTTCTGTTATTTCTAATTTCCTTCTCTATTTCATGGACTTAGAAAATAGCTGCGGTCATTTCGCATGACGATAGATGCAATATATCGCGGCGATATAAGGTTATTCCTTGAATGCATTAGTCCGTAGCCCTATCTTGGAACCCGTCAACAGGACAACCAACCCTCAAGAGGAATCTATTATGGAAACTCAAGCAGCACCTGTCGCGGGCCTGCCGCGCATCAACGAACCGGCTCCGGATTTCAAAGCCCTGACCACCGACGGCGAGAAGTCCCTGAGCGATTACAAGGGCAAGTGGCTGGTTCTGTTCTCCCACCCGGCCGACTTCACTCCGGTTTGCACCACCGAATTCATGGCCTTCGCTGAAGCGGCGCCGGAATTCGCCAAGCTGAACTGTGAGCTGCTGGGTCTGTCCATCGACAGCATCCACTCCCACATTGCCTGGATGCGCAATATCAAACAGAACTGGGGCGTTGAAATTCCGTTCCCGATCATCGAAGACCTGAAGATGGACGTGGCCAAGGCCTACGGCATGATCCATCCGGGTGCCGGCGACACCTCCGCGGTTCGCGCCACCTTCATCATCGATCCGAACGGCATCCTGCGCGCCATGGTCTACTACCCGATGAGCAACGGCCGCTCCATCCCCGAGTTCCTGCGCCTGCTGGAAGCCCTGCAGACCAGTGAAGAACACGGTGTGGCCACTCCGGAAGGTTGGAAGAAAGGTGACAAGGTCATCGTTCCGCCGGCCAAGACCGCTGACAGCGCCAACGCCCGAGTCGAGTCTGGTGACTACGAGTGCAAGGACTTCTACTTCTGCACCAAGTCCCTGTAAGCAAGACTTCGCTTTACTCAAACGACTGATTCACAGCCCTTTGCCGGACCGAGAGGTCCGGCTTTTTTACCTGTGATTACCACGAAAGCGCCCTTACCTCTTCCCGGAAGTGTCGGTTCGATCTCTGTGGTCTCCGGAAGCGGCCTGAAAAGTGTCTGGGCCCGCGCGTTCACCGTAAATCCGTTATCCTCCAACAGACGCTCGACTTCTGCTGCAGAGAAAAACTCGGCATCGCGATAAAAAACACTTTCAGCCTTATGCTTTTGGTAGAACGCTCCGAGTTCACTTTCCCGGTCGATCAGACCGATGATCAATTTGCCCTCCGGCGTCAGGACCCGATGGATCTCGGCAAGCATGTCGCTGGCTGAATCGACAAAACAGATGGTGGTCACCACCAGGGCGTAATCAAAAACACAGGCCTTGAACGGGAGCTGCTCTGCTATGGCGACGGCCACGTTCATACCACAGGAACGGGCGTAGTTAAGCATCGCCGGGGATGGATCTATCCCGTACTGTACCCCCAGAGGCGCCGAGAACCTCCCGCTGCCGATCCCCACCTCCAGACCCTTTCCTTCCAGGGGAACAAAAGCCCTGACAGCCAGGAGCTCCGATACATAGGCTTCGCGGTGCCTATCGAACCAGGATTCATAACGTTCATGGTGCGCTTCGAAAGGCTCAATTTTCGCCACCGGTCTTTACCCCTTTTTCGTGTTTCTGGCCAGCATCGGATCCAGTCCTTTTAACCCGAATGATAGCTGGTAACAGGGATTGCAGCCGGCTTTTAGCCCTTGCCAATTGCCACGGTAGCAGCCATAGATTAGATATATCGTTGCGATATATCTTTATGCCTTGCTGGAATTTAGCGCGAAATATATCTTGGAACAGTCAACTGACAACCCAATCTCAAGAGGACATTTCTATGGATACTCAAGCAGCATCTGTAGCCGGCCTGCCGCGCATCAACGAACCGGCTCCGGATTTCAAAGCGCTGACCACCGATGGCGAGAAATCCCTGAGTGATTACAAGGGCAAGTGGCTGGTTCTGTTTTCCCACCCGGCTGACTTCACTCCCGTTTGCACCACCGAATTCATGGCCTTCGCTGAAGCGGCGCCGGAATTCGCCAAGCTGAACTGTGAGCTGCTGGGTCTGTCCATCGACAGCATCCACTCCCACATTGCCTGGATGCGCAATATCAAACAGAACTGGGGCGTTGAAATTCCGTTCCCGATCATCGAAGACCTGAAGATGGACGTGGCCAAGGCCTACGGTATGATCCATCCGGGTGCCGGCGACACCTCCGCGGTTCGCGCCACCTTCATCATCGACCCGAACGGCATCCTGCGGGCCATGGTGTACTACCCGATGAGCAACGGCCGTTCCATCCCCGAGTTCCTGCGCCTGCTGGAAGCCCTGCAGACCAGTGACGAGCACGGTGTGGCTACTCCGGAAGGCTGGAAGAAAGGCGACAAGGTCATCGTTCCGCCGGCCAAGACCGCTGACGGCGCCAACTCACGCGTCGAGTCCGGTGACTACGAGTGCAAGGACTTCTATTTCTGCACCAAGTCTCTGTAACCGGCTCGAATGCGATTCCGCTATACTGAATGCAGCCGCTATCGCTTTTGCGGTAGCGGCTTTTTTACCAAAGATGAACGGGGTATTTCACGATGAAGAATGTTCATGACATGGTTCAGGCCGCGAAGGCCGAGATACGGGAAGTACCTTTGGAGAAATCCGAAGACGCCATCAAGCAGGCAGACATGCTGATTGATGTTCGGGAAGCTGACGAGTACCACGCCGGCCATATTCCGGGCGCCGTCAACATTCCCCGGGGTATTCTGGAATTCAAGCTGACCAATGATCCAGCCCTGGAAGATCGGGGGCTGAATATGGTGATCTACTGCAAGAACAGTGGCCGCTCTGCCCTCTCGGCCAAAGCCATGAAAGAAATGGGCTATATCCACGTACAGTCCATTTCCGGAGGAATCGAGGCGTGGCAGGAAGCTGGCAAGCCGGTGGTGAAACCGGAACTGCCTGATTTCGACTGACCAGCCACTCAATTGGCAGGACTTAAAAATTGAAAAGCCGCCTCCGGTCAGGAGGCGGCTTTTTTGTCAGTGGTATCCCTCACCGGCACGCACCTTGCCGCGGAAGACCCAGTAGGTCCAGGCGGTGTAGGTGATCACGATGGGCACCACCAGCAGCGTCCCCAGCAGCAGGAACATCTGCGAACCATAGGCCGAGGCCGCATCCCACAGGGTGTACTCCGGCGGTACCACGTACGGCCAGCGGCTGACCACCAGGCCCAGGTAGGTGGTGATGAACAACCCCATGGTGGCCACAAACGGCATGCCTTCAAAGCGGTTGCGCACCGACCGGAAGATCTGGAAGGCACACAGCAGGGTCAGCACCGGCAGGATCCAGATCACGGTCAGGTTGGAGAACCAGCGCTCGCGCACCAGATCGTCCACGAACGGGGTCCAGACGCTGATGATGCCGAAGATGATCAGCACCGCGGCCAGCAGTGGCAGGGTGATCCGGTAGGCCCATTCCTGCAGCCGGCCTTCGGTCTTCATGATCAGCCAGGTGGACCCCAGCAGGGAGTAGCCGGCCAGCATGCCCAGGCCAGTGAGGACGGTGAACGGCGTCAGCCAGTCCAGGGCGCCGCCAACGTACACGCCGTCCACGGTATTGAAGCCCTGGATGTAGGCACCGACCACCGCGCCCTGGGCGAAGGAGGCGATGGTGGAGCCGCCGGCAAAAGCCCAGTTCCACAGGTAGCGGGAAGTGCGGGCCTTGAACCGGAACTCGAAAGCCACGCCCCGGAAAATCAGACCGGCCAGCAGCAGGAACACACCGATGTACAGCGCCGGCAGGAAGATGGTGTACACCATCGGGAAGGCGGCTAGCAGGCCGGCACCACCCAGCACCAGCCAGGTCTCGTTGCCGTCCCACACCGGGGCCACCGAGTTCATCATGGTGTCCCGGTCTCCCTCGCTCGGGGCGAACGGGAACAGGATGCCGACACCCAGGTCGAAGCCGTCCATCAGCACATACATGATGATGCCGAAGCCGATAATGAATGCCCAGATCAGGGGCAGATCGAAGAGTTCCATAATCAGTGACCTCCCTGCTTGGCCGGGTTGCGGTGTTTGTCTTCGCCGTATTCGAACGGTACATGAGCCGCGGAAAGTGGTCGTGCCGGACGGTCCGCCTCGTGCTCTTCCTCGTCATCCTGGTCTTCCAGGCCCACGTACAGCACCCGCATCAGGTAGTAGACACCCGCGGAGAACACCGCCGCATAGACCACGATGTAGCCGATCAGGGTGAACAACGCCATGCCGCCGGTCAGTGAAGGGGTGACCGCCGCCGCCTGGTCCATGATGCCGTACACCAGCCAGGGGGCCCGACCCACTTCGGTCACAAACCAGCCGGTCAGCACCGCAATGAACGGGGCAATGCTCATCACCCGCAGCACCTGCAGGAACCAGGTGGACTGGAAGTAACGACCCCCGCGACGCAGCGCCAGGCCGGTCAGACCCACCAGGATCATCAGGGTGCCGATACCGACCATGATCCGGAACGACCAGAACACGATGGCCACCGGCGGTTGTTCCGCCCGTGGCACATCCTTCAGGCCGGGTACCACCCCGTCCCACTCGTGGGTCAGGATCATACTGGCCAGGCTGGGAATGCCGATCTCGAAATGGTTGGTCTGGGCGTCCTGGTCGGGAATGGCGAACAGCAGCAGCGGTACGTTGGAGGAGGTCTCCCAGTTGCCTTCCATCGCGGCCACCTTGGTGGGCTGATGCTCCAGGGTGCTCAGGCCGTGGAAGTCACCCACAATCAGCTGGGCCGGGGCGATGAACAGGATCAGCCACAGGCACATGGACAGCGCCTTGCGGTTGGCTTCCACTTCCCGGCCACGGAGGAGGTACCAGGCACTGACACCGGCCACCACGAAACTGCCGGTCAGGAACGAGGCCAGCCCCATATGCATGAAGCGGTATGGGAAGGAAGGGTTGAAGATCGCCTCGCTCCAGGAGGTGACATGGAACACGCCGTCAATCAGCTCGAAGCCGGCCGGAGTCTGCATCCAGCTGTTGGCCGAGAGAATCCAGAACGACGAGATGAAGGTGCCGGTGGCCACCATGATGGCCGCGAACAGGTGCACGCCGGGCGGAACCTTGTCGCGGCCGAACAGCAGCACGCCCAGGAACGCGGCTTCCAGGAAGAAGGCGGTGATCACCTCATAGCTGAGTACCGGCCCGAGGAAGTTGGCGGTGGCCTGGGAGAAGTTGCTCCAGTTGGTTCCGAACTGGAACGACATCACGATGCCCGAGACCACGCCCATGCCGAACACCACGGCAAAGACCTTGGTCCAGAAGCCCGAGAGCTTCAGCCACACCGGATTGCCGGTCTTGAAGCCCAGGGCCTCCAGCACCGCAATATAGGAGGCCAAACCGATGGTAAACACCGGAAAGATGGCGTGAAATGACACCACAAACGCGAACTGGATTCGCGATAGCAACAGAGGATCAAGTTCCATGGGAACCTCCAGCAGGAACGTCAGTTAGTTTTAAAAAGGATAGTTGGCTTTTTTGCGAGTGCCTTCCATGCGTCGTACGTACTGAGAAAAATCTGACCCGTCAGCTCCTCACAGAAATGCGTCCGTTTCAGGCGATCCATAACCGGCCCTTTAACTTCGGACAGATGCAAGCGAATACCCGCATCTTCCAGACGGCTGTTGATCGCTTCCAGGCTTTCCAAGGCAGAAGCATCAATTTCATTGACCGCCTGGCAGGCCAGCACCAGATTCTTCATTTCCGGGTTGTCGGACACCAGCTCCAGAACCGTTTCCTCGAGATAGCGGGCGTTAGCGAAATACAGGCTCTCGTCAACTCGCAGCACAACGGTACTGTCGTCGATTTCGACCTTGTGGCGCTGAACGTTGCGGAAATGTTCTGTACCCGGTATCCGTCCCACCACGGCGCTGTGAGGTCGGCTGGTGCGATACAGGTACAGCCCGATCGACAGCGCAACACCCACAATAATGCCGGCCTCGACCCCGTGCGCCAGGGTCAGAATAATCGTGGCCAACATCGCTGTTCCGTCCGCCTTCGAATACGCCAGAGTCCGCCGGATCGCCGGCAGGTCAATCAGCGTGCTCACAGCGATGATAATGGTCGCTGCCAGGGTCGCCTTGGGCAGGAACGCGAGTAGGCCGGTCAGCGTAAGCGTTGCCACGGCAATACCGACAGCGGTCAGCGCACCGGCAATCGGCGTCTGGGCACCGGCCTCGAAGTTGACCACGGATCTTGAGAATCCGCCGGATACCGGCGAACCACCGCTAACGCCTGCGGCCACGTTGGCCAGGCCCAGGGCAATCAGCTCGGAATCAGGATCAATCCGCTGACGCCGCTTGGCCGCAAGGGTCTGCGCAACCGAAACAGACTCCACAAAACCGACGAGACTGATCAGGATGGCGGCGGGCACCAGGGTTGCCCAGATATCCGGATCCATGGACGGCAGGCTGATATCCGGAAGGCCACTGGGCACTTCACCCACCAGGTTTACCCCTGCAGAGCCAAGATCGAAATACCAGGCGGCCGCCGTGGTGACGATGACCGCGGTCACCGGCGCGGCCTTGGTGGTCAGGTCCGCCAGGCGCTCAGACAATCCAATGCCGGTCAGGCCTCGCTTGAGGAACTTGCGACAGAGATAGAGGAAGACCAGGGCGCCCCCACCGATTACCAGAGTCATCGGATTGATCCCGCCCAGCTGCTGCCATAGCCCCTGGACCATTTCCACCAGGTTGTGGCCGCCGCCCTGGATACCCAGAATATGGCCAAGTTGACTGCCGGCGATGAGGATGCCCGAAGCAGTCACAAACCCGGATATCACCGGATGACTGAGGAAATTGGCCAGAAAACCAAGCCGCAGGAGGCCCATGGCAAAAAGCATCAGGCCGGAGAGCGAGGCCAGTACCAGCGCGGCACCGACATACTCGGGAGTGCCCGCTTCGGCGATGCCACCGAGTGCAGAAGCGGTCATCAGGGAGGCAACGGCCACAGGCCCGACAGCAAGCGTTGCACTGGTTCCGAACAGTGCGTACGCCACCAGCGGGATCATACTGGCATACAAACCAACCTCGGGCGGAAGACCTGCCAGCAAGGCATAGGCCAGCGCCTGGGGCACCAGCATCAGGGTGACAATTACTGCTGCCAGCGCGTCGCTGACAAACGTGTCGCCCCGATAGTCCTTAAGCCAGTTCAGAATAGGCAGGAACCGGGTTAACCGATCCGACATGTTTCTCACTCCCTGATATCAGACCTTTCGTGCGGCTGGTGCCGCCATCCATTCCCGACCCTTGAGCATCCCGTTCCAGTAAAGCCAGGGCAGCTGCTTCGCCTTCAACCACCAGGCCATTCGGGTTGCCTTGGTGCCGTCATTGATCCAGCTCGGGAAGCTCGGCTGGAGCTTGCCGCCATAGCCGAATTCGGCAAGGACGATCCTGCCCCGCTCTACCGTCAGCGGACAGGAGCCATAGCCGAGATAGGCGGCAGGAAGCTCTTGATCCAGCAGTGAGGCAACGAGATTTGCCGCCACCACCGGGGCCTGCTTTCGCACCGCCGCCATTGTTTTGGCATTAGGTGTTCCGCTGGCATCCCCCAGCCCGAATATTGATGGGTATCGGACATGCTGGAGGGTTTCTGAATCGAGATCGGTCCAGCCCTCTGAGTTGGCCAGCCCTGATTCAGCTATAAAGTGAGGGGCGCGCTGGGCAGGAACAACATGAAGCATATCAAACGGGCGATCAACGATTTCCTGCAGATCTCCAGTGCGCTTTACAAAATGAGCGATCTTATCCTTACCATCAACAGCAATGAGACGTTCTTCAAAACGCAGGTCGATCCCGTAGCGATCCACATATTTCTGCAGCTCGGGCACGTAATCCTCGACACCGAAGAGCACCTGGCCCGCGGAATGGTAGGAAACATCGATGCTATTCAGCCGGCCTTTGCGGCGCCACTCATCAGCTGACAGGTACATGGCCTTCTGGGGAGCACCGGCACATTTGATCGGCATCGGGGGCTGCACAAACAGGGCCTTGCCTTTTTCAAGCTGTTCCACCAACGACCAGGTATAGGGTGCGAGATCGTAGCGATAGTTTGAAGTAACGCCGTTCTGGCCGAGAGTTTCTTCAAGACCTGCTACCTCGCCCCAGTCCAGTACCAGACCGGGGGCCACCACCAGCCGTTGATAGCCGATACGCCGGCGATCAGTCAGTGTAACCACTTGGGCCTCAGGGTCCACATGCTCCGCTGTCACCCGATACCAGTGGCAACCCCGGGGAATGACGGATTCGGTCTTGCGTCGTGTGCTTTCGGCGGAAAACACACCGCCACCAACCATGGTCCAGCCCGGCTGGTAATAATGAATTTCACAGGAATCAATGATTGCGATGTCCAGGTCCTTCTGGCGTTTCAACAGGCTTGCAGCGGTCGCAATTCCGCCAGCCCCGGCCCCAATGATAACCACATCATGGTATTTCAGGGAGGATTGGTCGAGGTCTTGATTTGATTTCATCTGGTCTTCAACTCCGCAATAGCAAGGGACCTCCCTGTCCGTCGAGCTCAATATTCAAACGTTACTTTTCCAGCAGTTCCCGGATGGGCTGAGGATCATGACCGGCCTCATGGGCCGCCTTGAGGAGCATCGGGATACTGCACTGTGGTTCCCGGGCGCGAGCCTGGGCCCACATGTGAACGGCGCGACGGCCGGTCCGGCAGAACCCGAGGATTGGCGAAGGCACACTTTCCAGCGCTTTTCCGAACTCTTCCACATCTGCTTCGGAATACTCGCCGGATGCTACCGGGACACATACCCAGTCAAGGCCGGCTTTTGCGGCCGCTTCTGCGTAGGCTGCCTCACCCGCGTAACCTTCCTCGCCCGGACGCCGGTTACAGATAACCGTCCGGAAACCTTTTTCCCGGATTTCAAGGAGATCCTCGATAGCCACGGTATCGGCAACCGCGAACTCCGGTTCAAGATAATGAATCTTCATGGCGTCCCCTCTGTCAGAAGCGGTTGATAGGTACTTTCAGGTATACCTGTCCGTTGTCCTCAGCGGGGGGCATCTCACCGGCCCGCATGTTCACCTGCACCGACGGCAGGATCAGTCGGGGCATGTTGAGCGTGGCGTCCCGTTCGGTCCGGAGCCGGACGAAATCATCCTCGGTCATACCTTCGCGAACGTGGATATTGCTGGCCCGTTGCTCGGCAACGGTTGTCTCATGCTGGAACTCGTCCCGGCCCGGTGCCTTGTAGTCGTGGCACAGGAAGATCCGCGTCTCACCGGACAGGGCCAGAACCTTCTGGACAGAGCGATAAAGGGTGTGAGCGTCACCGCCGGGAAAGTCACAACGGGCGGTGCCGGAATCCGGCGCAAACAGGGTGTCGCCGACAAAGGCTGCGTCACCGATAACGTAGGTCAGGCACGCGGGCGTATGGCCCGGAGTATGCAACACCTGCCCTTCGAGGTTGCCGATCTGGAAGGTATCCCCTTCCTCGAACAGCCGATCAAACTGGCTGCCGTCACGGGCAAACTCGGTTCCGGCATTAAAGGCTTTGCCGAAAATTTCCTGCACGTCGACGATCTTCTGGCCGATGCCGGTCTTGCCACCGAGCTGTTCCTGCAGGTAAGGCGCTGCAGAAAGATGGTCAGCGTGAACGTGGGTTTCGAGTATCCACTCGACCTTCAGTCCGCCATCGTTTATGAAGCGGATGATTTCGTCGGCAGAACGGACATCGGTCCGGCCGGCGGCGTAGTCGAAATCCAGCACGGAATCCACGATGGCGCAGGCCTTGCTTTCGGGATCTTTTACTACGTAACTGAACGTATTGGTAGGTTCATCAAAGAAATGTGTGACTACAGGCATTTGCATAGTCATTCCTCCGTGGGGAGTGTCTGTCGTTACGTCACACACTAAACCATACTTTTTGTTCTAAGCATAGGTCTTATGGCTATATGCGACACAATGACGCTGATAGGTAAATTCGATGACTGGCAGGCGATAGGGGCTGGCGTGTTATACTGTGCGTCACTCAACGGGGTGCCCTTCCCACGAAGAATGGAGGGCTGAGACCATACCCGCGGAACCTGATCCGGCTCGTACCGGCGAAGGGATTGAGTATTCACCGCACCGGTGAAACCGCGGCATGGTTCCCCACATCGAATCCGAGGATACGAGCCATGCTGAGACGCCCCCTGACCCTCTTCGCTGGCATCGCGCTGCCCCTGCTGGCCAGTTCCCAGGGCAACGAGACCCTGACCGTCTACACCCATCCATCATTCGCCGCAGAATGGGGACCCGGACCGGGCGTCAAGGAAGCGTTCGAGCAACACTGCAGCTGCACCCTTGAATATGTGGTCCTTGATAGCGGCGGCGACATACTCCAGCGGCTCCGCCTTGAGGGGAATTCCACCGACGCAGACGTGGTTCTCGGGCTGGACACCGGCACCATGGAAACCGCCCGCCAGACCGGCCTGCTCGCCCCGCACAGCATCGGACTCGAGTCTCTTGATCTGCCCGTCGACTGGCAGGATTCCCTGTTCGTGCCCTACGACTGGGGCTATTTTGCCTTCGTCTATGACACCGAACAGTTGCCCAACCCTCCGAAAAGCCTGGAGGAACTGGTCAACGCCCCGGAAGAACTCCAGATCATCATCCAGGATCCACGGACCAGCTCACCGGGCCTTGGCCTGCTGCTCTGGATGAAGGCCGTCTACGGCGACCAGGCCGGCGAAAAGTGGCAAGCCCTCAGTGACAACATTCTGACGACTACAAAGAGCTGGAGTGATGGCTACTTCTCGCTGTTCATGAACGGTGAAGCGCCCATGATTCTCTCCTACTCCACCTCTCCGGCCTACCACATGGCCATCGACAAGACCGACCGCTACCAGGCGGCGGAATTCGAGGAGGGGCATTACATGCAGGTGGAAGTGGCGGCACTGGTTGAACCCTCGGACCAGAAAGCGCTGGCCCGGGAATTTCTGCAGTTCATCCTGACAGCGGACTTCCAGCGCCATATTCCCCTGAAAAACGTGATGTACCCGGCCATCGATCTGGGGGATGAGTTACCCGAGGTGTTCGATCGCCTGATCCAGCCGGACACTACCCTGTTTATCGATCCGGCCATCGTCGCTGAAAAACGCAAACCCTGGCTGGATGAATGGCTCAACGCCATGATCCCATAATGCGTCAATTCCCGTTCAGAGCCACCCAGGCACCATTCAGCCACCCGGGCTGGCAGATCGGCCCTGGCCTGATCATCGCCGGCAGCCTGCTGGCATTGACCATCGCCGGCGTGGCCGCGCTGCTTTGGCAGGCCCAACTGCCGGAAATGTCCGAGCTCTGGCAGAACCGTTATCTCAGCAATGTCATCCGCTTCACGGTCTGGCAGGCCATCCTGTCCACAGTCCTCAGCCTGGGTCTGGGGCTGTTCATTGCGCTTGCCCTGGTCAGACAGCCCCGGTTCCCGGGCAGGAACCTGCTGTTACGAATAATGGAGCTGAGCCTGGTTCTGCCAACGATCGTGGCGGTATCGGGGCTGGTGGGGGTCTATGGCCGGCACGGCTGGCTGACCTCGGTGGTTGAACACTGGACCACAGTCCGCTGGAATCTCTACGGACTTAACGGCATCGTGCTGGCCCACGTATTCTTCAATGCCCCGTTGGCGGGCCGTATTCTGCTCCAGGCACTGGAATCAGTCCCCGCGCCCCGGCGACGCGTCGCCAGCCAGCTCGGTCTGACAGGCTGGTGGCTCTGGCGCATCCTGGACTGGCCGGCCGTGCGCCGGGTGTTGCCGGGCATCGCAGCCCTGGTATTTACCCTCTGCTTTACCAGCTTTGCCATCGTCATGACGCTCGGCGGCGGTCCTGCTTCCACTACCCTGGAAGTGGCGATTTACCAGTCTCTGCGCTTTGAATTCGACTTCGGTCGGGCGGCCCTGCTGGCGATTGTACAGCTGACCATTTGTGGCGCCATCTGGCTCCTGATGGTGCGTCGAGGTTTGTCCGCTAACCTGTCGCCGGAACGGCGTTTTTCAGAAGCCATCCCCCGACCAGATAGCCAGGGCATTGTGCGGTTTCGCGATGTGGTGCTGCTTCTGTGCTTTACCCTCTTTCTCCTTCTACCGCTTGCTGCAATCCTGTTTCGGGGCCTGCCGGGGCTTGTCACTGTTGCAGTTGACGGCGGTAACCCTCTGGCTGATCTGGCGGACGCAACGCTGCGGAGCTTCGCCATCGCCCTCCCCGCCGGCGTGTTCTCGGTTCTGTCGGCACTCCTTGTGCTGGCCCTCGCCACTCGGGGTGGCACAAACCTCTCCAGGTTATCCTCGGTCGCAACCGCGGTACCGCTCATGGTCCCCCCCATCGTGCTGGGCACCGGCCTTTTCCTGCTTTTCCGTCCGGCCCTGGGACACTCCTTTCAGGGCCTGGCACTGGTCGCCCTGATCAATGGCCTGATGGCCCTGCCTTTTGTCACCCAACTTCTGAAAGGCCCGCTAACGGGCCTGGATGAGCCTACGGCACGGCAGGCGGACCAGCTTGGATTATTAGGGTGGTATCGCTGGCGGTGGCTGCACTGGCCCCGCCTCAAGCGCCCACTCGCTCTGGCCATGGCCTATGGCACCGGCCTGTCCCTGGGAGACTTCGGTGTGATTGCCTTGTTCGGCACGCCGGGACAGCCCACGGTGCCGGTGCTGCTTTACCAGCAACTGGGCAGTTATCGCATGGAACTTGCGGCCGGCACCGCCCTGTGGCTGGTAACTTTGCTGCTGCTGGTCTTTGCAGCATTCAATTTGCCCGGTTACAGACGCAAACAGCGCAGACATCAGCACGATGCGCTAAAAACTCTTGCAGAGGCCCGCCATGCTTGATGTGAAGGACCTGACCTTCCGCTACCCGGACACGGAAACCACCTGGCGATTCACCTTCCATGTCGACCATGGGCAATGCATTGCTATTAACGGCCCCAGCGGTTCCGGGAAATCCACCCTCCTGAACCTGCTCGCCGGCTTCCTGACTCCGGAATCCGGCACCATTCGCTGGGAAGGAGACTTACTGAATAACCTGGCACCCTGGAATCGACCGGTAACCAGCCTGTTCCAGGAGCATAACCTGTTCGAACACCTGGACGTACAGACCAACATTGGCCTGGGCATGCATCCCGGACTCAGGCTGAGTACGGAGCAGAAACAGACTATCGTCAAAGGGCTTGCCAGCGTCGGCATGGCCGGCTTTGAAAGTCGCATGCCCGGGGACCTGTCCGGCGGGCAACGTCAGCGTGTGGCACTGCTTCGCGCCCTGCTGCGGGACCAGCCCATCCTGCTTCTGGATGAGCCTCTGACGGGCCTGGATGCGGAGGCACGTACCCAGTTACGGTCCTTGCTGCTCCGGCACAAGGCTGCTGGCAAAGTTCTGGTCCTGGCCAGCCACGATGCGGAAGATCGAAAGATACTGGCGGATAAGCAGTTGAATCTCTAAGCTGTCATTAGCTTGATATTCAATAACTTCCCGAGGCCCGGACGTATCCAAAGATGGAACCACACGCTTCCCAGTCCCAGGCACATGACTCTACCGAATCCCGGCCCGGTAACGCCGTGTTCGAGTCCGGCGGGCTGACCATTGCCGGCGACTGGATCCTTTCGGGCTATCACTCGCTGTTGCAGCAGCTGGCCGCACTCCCCACAGGGGCCAGGTCTCCCAAGAGACTGGACCTTTCGGCTTTGGAGCACATCGACACGGCCGGGGCCTCGGTACTGGCATCCTTTCTCGGACCAGCAACCCTGGAGCAGCATGTTGCCGCGCAAGAGACCCTGGCGGAGGAAAAGGCGGCGCTGCTGCTGGCCGTAGCCCGATCCCTGGAAGACTGGCAGGAACCGGTACCGCCCAAGGTTTCACCGATTCGCCTGTTCCTGGGTCACACCGGCCAGCAAGTGGAAGCGCTCGGCCATCTGGTCTGGGTGTTGCTCGGGTTCATCGGCCAGACCCTTGCCACCATGGCCTGGGTGCTGCCGCGGCCGAAACGCTGGCGGATAACGCCGTTTGTCGCCGCCATCCAAGACACCGGCTTGAATGCCTTGCCTATCGTTGCCCTGCTGACCTTTCTCGTTGGTGCCGTCGTCGCCTTTCTCGGTGCCACGGTACTGGAGGATTTCGGTGCCACCATTTACACCGTCAACCTGGTGGCCTTCTCGTTCCTGCGGGAATTCGGTGTGCTGCTCGCCGCCATCCTGCTGGCAGGCCGCACTGCCAGTTCGTTCACCGCCCATATCGGCGCCATGAAGGTCAACGAGGAGCTGGATGCCATCCGCACCCTGGGGCTCAGCCCCATTGAACTGCTGGTGCTGCCCCGTGTCCTGGCCATGATGATCAGCCTTCCGATCCTGACCTTTGTCGGCATGATGGCCGGCATGGTGGGCGGTGCCCTGGTGTGCGTACTGTCACTGGATATCACCCTCACCCAGTTCCTGGCCATTGTTGAGCGGGACATCGCCCTGCGCCATTTCCTGGTGGGCATCTCCAAGGCACCTGTCTTTGCCTTCCTGATCGCCGTCATCGGCTGCCTGGAAGGTTTCAAGGTAGGCGGCAGCGCCCAATCGGTGGGCGAACACACCACCTCCAGCGTGGTGCAGTCCATCTTCATCGTAATACTGCTGGATGCCATTGCTGCGCTATTCTTTATGGAAATGGGGTGGTAAGCGATGGCGGCAGTAGAAGGCACCAGGCAGTCACAGCATGATGCGGAAGCGATTATCGAGGTCAGCAACCTCTGCAACCGTTTCGGGGAACCCGTTGTCCACGAGGATCTGGACCTGGATCTGTACCGGGGAGAAATCCTCGGCGTCGTGGGTGGTTCCGGGACCGGGAAATCGGTGCTGCTGCGCAGCATCATCGGTCTGCGCAAACCCACATCCGGTGACATCCGTGTCTTGGGCCAAACGCTGGACGCCCTATCTCCAAGGGCCCGTTCCAGAATGGAGCAGCGGTTTGGTGTCCTGTTTCAGGGAGGCGCGCTGTTTACCTCGCTGAACCTCCAGGAAAACATCGCCGTTCCGCTGATCGAACATGCCGGGCTCAAGCGCCCGGATGCCGAGCGGGTGGCACGCATGAAACTTGCCCTGACCGGACTGCCAACGGATGCAGCCCTCAAGTATCCAGCGGAACTGTCCGGTGGTATGGTCAAACGTGCGAGCCTGGCACGGGCGCTGGCCCTGGACCCGGAGATCCTGTTTCTGGATGAGCCCACGGCGGGTCTGGACCCGATTGGCGCGGCGGCTTTCGATGAGCTGATCGTAACCCTCCGCAATGCCCTGGGCCTGACGGTTTTCCTGGTCACACATGACCTGGACACCCTTTACTCCACCTGTGACCGGGTCGCCGTGTTATCACAAAAGCGGGTGCTGGTGGCAGACACCCTGGAAACCGTTGCCGCCAACCCGGATGAATGGATACAGGAATACTTCAATGGCCCACGAGGCCGGGCCGCGAGCTACGCCGCGGCTGATCGAACACCGAGGCAACAGGGAGAGAGCGTCTGATGGAGCCCCGGGCACACCATGTGATCATTGGTTTGTTCACTGTTCTGGCAGTCAGCGCCGCGCTTGTGTTCGCGCTCTGGCTGGGAAAGTCGTCAGCGGACCGCGAATGGGCCTATTACCAGATCGGCTTCGATCACCCGATCTCCGGCCTTTCCGAAGGCAATCCGGTGCTTTACAGCGGCGTACCGGTAGGCGAGGTGCTCGAGTTGACCCTGGACCCGGACAATCCGAGTCACGTTCGTGTGCTGGTCCGGGTCGACAAGGAAGTGCCCATTCGCAAGGATACCCACGCGGGCCTGATTCTCGCCAACATCACCGGCAGTATGAGTGTGCAGTTCCGGGGTGGTACCAAAGACAGCCCCGTACTCGAGGGAAGCCGCAGCAACCCGCCCCTGATCACGGCAGATCCTTCGGCCTTCAGCAGCCTGCTGACCAATGGCGAGGCACTGATCGAGAAAACCGAGATTCTGCTCACCAATGCCAACGAGCTATTCTCCGAGAAAAATCTGGAAAACATGGCCGGCATCCTGGATAACACCCGGATGGCAACCGATTCACTGCTGGCCCAGCGGGAAGAACTGTTGGGGCTGATGGAGCAGTTCAATGCCGCCGGTGTGCGGGCGGAAGAAGCCGCGATCAAGGTCTCCAGTGTGTCCGACAATGCCAATGCCATCCTGCTGGAAAAGGTCGCGCCGGTGCTCAACTCCATGGACCGGGCGCTATCCACGCTTCAGCCGCCTCTGGCCCGCCTCGATAATCTGACCCGGAACAACGAAGGTGCACTGGATGCCGGTCTGCAGGGACTGGGTGAGCTGACGCCGGCAATCCGGGAACTGCGCAGCGCCCTGCGCAACCTGAACCAGTTCGCTACGCGCCTGGAGGCCAACCCCGCAGGCACCCTGCTGGGTGGTTCCAACATCGAGGAAGTTGAGCAATGAGAAGTTGTTTTAGGGTTGTCATCCCGGTGATAGCGTCATTTGCCATGACGGCCTGTACCATCTTCCCGACCCCCGAGGCGCCCCGTGTCATGGATCTGGGCTCGGTGGACCCGGTTCAGCGCCTGGAAATCCGTCATGCCAGAACCCTGAGGGTGGACACTCCCCTGGCGTCCGAGCCTGTTAATGGAACCCGCATCCTGACCAAACCCACCCCCCATGAATTCCAGATGTATGGCAACGCCCGCTGGCGCGACAGCGCACCAATACTGGTTCGCGATTACCTGATCGACACCCTGCGCCAGAGCCGTGGTTTTGCCAATGTTGTGACCGATACCAGTGCCGCCAGCACGGACCTGACGCTGATCAGCGAGTTGTCTGCCTTCCAGGCGGAGAAATTCGAAGGGGAAACGCGGGTGGTGATTGAGCTGCACACAGAAGTGCTGGATAACCGGTCACGCCAGAGCCTGTGTGTGCGCGACAGCCGGCTGGCCCAGCCAGCGGCGAGCGGGGAACTGGATGAGGTAGTCGGGGTTTTCAGCACAACCGCCAATCAGCTCGCGGCGGAAACCTTGCTCTGGGTACACCGATGCCTGGAGGAAAACTGAACCCGAAGGCCGGCCATTCCGGTTATTCACTGCCCGGAAACAGATCCTTCCAGGCAGCTTTGAGGTAAAGGATCATGGACCACAGGGTCAGTACCGCGGCCACATACAGCAGCGCGATGGCCAAATAGGCCAGGGTCTCCCCCGGGGGGAATGCCAGCAAACCGACAATGGCCGCCATCTGAGCGGTTGTCTTGATCTTTCCGATGTAGGAAACCGCCACGCTCGCCCGACTGCCCATTTCCGCCATCCATTCCCGTAGCGCGGAAATCACGATTTCCCGGCCGATGATGACCGTGGCCGGAATAGTCAGCAGCGCAGCCGAGTGCTCTTCAATCAGCACCGCCAGGGCCACCGCCACCATAAGCTTGTCCGCAACGGGATCCAGGAAGGCGCCAAACGGCGTGCTCTGGTTGAGCTTGCGGGCCAGGTACCCATCCAGCCAGTCCGTCATCCCTGCCAGGGCGAAAATCAGGGCACTGACGATGTAGCTCCACTCCACCGGCAGGTAGAACACCACCACAAACACGGGGATCATCACGATGCGGGAGAGTGTGAGCAGGTTTGGCAGGTTCATGGGCTTCCTATTCGTCATGCAATACTGCGTAAATCGTTTCCGCCAGGGCCTTGCTGATGCCCTGCACCTTTGTCATCTCGTCGACGCTGGCCTTGCGGATCTCCTGGATGCCGCCAAAGTAGCGGATCAGTTCACGGCGGCGTTTCGGCCCCACGCCCTCGATTCCCTCAAGGGTCGACTGCCGGCGTTTCTTGTCCCGCCGCGCCCGGTGACCGGTAATGGCGAACCGGTGGGACTCGTCCCGGATATGCTGGATCAGGTGCAACGCGGGCGAATCCGCCGGTACCCGGAAAAGATCTCCGGTCATGGCATCAATCAGCTGCTCCATCCCCGCCCGACGGGTGACGCCCTTGGCGACACCGATCAGCGGGATATCCGAGATTCCGAGCTCATCGAAAACCTCCCTGGCGACATTCAACTGGCCCTTGCCGCCATCGATGAACACCAGGTCGGGACGCTTGCCCTCTCCCGCGACCATCCGCTTGTACCGTCTGGTAAGCACCTGGCGCATGGCGCCATAGTCGTCGCCGGCCGTCACGTTTTCAATGTTATATAGTCGATAGTCGCTCTTTAGCGGGCCATTCTCGTCGAAAACGACACAGGATGCGACCGTGTTTTCCCCGTGGCTATGGCTGATGTCGAAACATTCCATCCGCGACGGGGTTTCCGGTAGCTCCAGCAGGTCCCGCAGCGCCAGCAAACGGCGGTAAACAGTTTCTTTGCTGGCCAGGTGCGTCAGCAGGGTCTGCCGGGCATTGGTCATGGCCAGTTCCAGCCAGCGGCGCCGTTCTCCGCGCACATTACCACGGATCCGGGTTTCACGGTTAGCCGCCTCGGAGAGCGCCTGGGCCAGCAACTCCTGGCCCTCAACCTCGACCGGTACCAGGATATCCCGGGGAATCTCACGGCGGGTATTACCGCCGAAATAATACTGACCCAGGAAAGCGCTGAGCAATTCGCCTTCGGTCTGCTCGATCGAATACCGGGGGAAATAATCCTTGGTGCCCAACACCCGGCCGCCACGCACAATAATCACCACAATACAGACGATTCCCGCATCCTGGGCAATGGCTATGACATCCGCATCGCCCCCGGCACTGTCAACGGATTGCTGCTCCTGGACGTGGCGCAGGTGGTTGATCTGGTCACGGTAGGCGGCTGCCTTCTCGAACTCAAGATTCTTCGAGGCCGTTTCCATGGCATTCATCAGATCGTGGATGATGGCCGGGTTCTTGCCCTCCAGGAACATGGTGGCATGGCGGATATCTTCCTGGTATTCCTCGGGGGTGATAAAGCCCACACAAGGCGCCGTGCAGCGGTTGATCTGGTACTGCAGACAGGGCCTGGTTCGATTCCTGAAATAGCTTTCACTACAGGATCTTATACGGAATACCTTCTGCAAAATATTAAGACTTTCCTTGACCGCACCGGAGCTCGGGAAAGGCCCGAACCAGGTACCGCCGCCTTTCTTGGTCCGCCCCCTTCGAAAGGTAAGGGATGGATAGTCCTGATGGGAGGAAAGATAGATATAGGGATAGGACTTGTCGTCCCGCAGGAGGATGTTATAGGGCGGCCGCAGGGACTTGATCAGGTTCTGTTCCAGCAGCAGGGCTTCGGTCTCGCTGCCGGTAATGGTGACCTCGATAGAATCGATCCTGGCGACCAGGGCCTCGGTCTTGGGTGCCAGGCCGGTTTTGCGGAAATAGCTGCTGACCCGCTTTTTCAGATTGCGGGCCTTGCCGACGTACAGCACCTCCCCCGCCGCGTCATACATGCGGTAGACGCCGGGCCTTTCGGTCAACTGTTTCAGGAAGTTTTTGCTGTCGAACTCCCCGTTCTGCTCGGGCTTGGGGTCAGACCTTGTCGGCATCCAGTAATCCAAGCCGCACGGCCATCAGGGCCAGTTCCACGTCACTGGAGATTTCCAGCTTTTCAAAGATCCGGTAGCGGTAGCTGTTGACGGTCTTGGGGCTCAGGCACAGCTTGTCGGAGATGTCCTGGACCTTCTGGCAGTCCACCACCATCATCGCGATCTGCATTTCCCGCTCGGACAGCCGCTCGAACAGCGATAGCTCGCCATTCTCATCCTTATCTCCGGAGATCTGCTTGAGCGCCATCTTCTGGGCGATTTCAGGGCTGATATAACGCTGGCCGGAATGGGCCTGACGGATGGCGCGCACCATCTCCTGGATGTCAGCGCCCTTGGTGATGTAGGCACTGGCGCCGCTTTGCATCACACGGGTCGGATAGGGGTCATCGGCGCAGGCGGTCACCACGATCACGCGGATGGAATCATCGATTCGGAGAATCCGGCGGGTGGCTTCCAGCCCGCCGATACCGGGCATGCGGATATCCATGAGAACAATGTCAGGCCGTTGCTTGCGCACGAACTCAATGGCGTCTTCTCCGGACGATGCCTGACCCACCACATCAAGGTCGGGGTTGTCCGCCAGCATCCGGGTAATTCCGGAACGCACCAGTTCGTGGTCGTCGACAACCAATACGCTGATCAAGATTCCACCTCGCACACGGCTTCAGGAAATACAGCGGGATTCTACCCTACTCGGGCACGCCCAGTCCGGCACTATTTTCTACCGGATCGAACCAGACCACCAGATCGCCCCGCCGGACGGCTGCCATGACACGTTCTCTCTCGGAAAAAGGGTTTTCGGTGTCATTGAGGCCATGGTAGCGGGTGCAGTACTCCTCAACCAGCCCCTGAAGCTGGTCCTCGGTGAGTAGTTCCGTCTCCACCACGAATTTCTCTTCTCGCGGGTCCGGCTCTGGTTGCAGGGCTGCTTCGTCGGTCATTATCCCTCCTGTGAGTACGGGTATGTTAAGGATATAACGCTCCGGGTAGAAGCCCTGTAACAACAGCTCAGCTTCAAAATGCCGACCTGATTCACTATCATGCGTCGCTTTCAACGGTTTGGATGCTAATGAACCAGTCTGTCTTTCGCCTCACCTTGCCCATTCTGTTCGGTTACATTCCCCTTGGAATGGCCTTCGGCGTGCTGTTCTCGACCCAGCTGGACTACCCCTGGTGGGCAGCGCCACTGATGGGTGTGCTCATCTATGCCGGGGCCGGCCAGATTCTCGCGGTCAGCCTGCTTGCAGTCGGGGCAGGCATGGTCGAGGTGTTTGTCGCCATGTTCGTCCTGAACGCCCGGCACCTGTTCTACGGCCTGTCGCTGCTGGGCCAGTTCCGGGGTGCCGGCTGGCGCAAGGCCTACCTGATCTTCGGGCTGACAGACGAAACCTATTCCCTGCTTACCAGCCGCCCCCGCGGCCCCGACCGCCATCATGAGCAGGAGCTGGACTTCCGCATTACCGGATTCAACCAGTGTTACTGGGTGATTGGATGTGCCATCGGCGCCCTGCTGGGCGACAACGTGGCTTTCGACAGCACCGGCATAGAATTCGCCCTGGTCGCCCTGTTTATCGTGCTCACTATCGAGCAATACAAGGCCCTGAAAGACGGTTTCCCGATCTGGACCGGTGCCGCTGCGGCCGGTATCGCCATGCTGTTATTGTCTCCGTCACATCAGCTCATCGGCGCTATTGTCATCGTGACTGCCATGCTGCTGGTGCACTACCGTCGTCTGAGGGACACCGGTGCAACCGAGGGCACAAACCATGGCTGACATGTCCTACCTGCTTTCATTCATTGCCGTCGCGGCCATCGCCACCTTTGCCACCCGTGTGATTCCGTTCGTGTTTTTCGAACGGCACACCGAACACCCGCTGATCAAGCATCTTGGCCGCTACCTGCCGGCTGCGGTCATGGCCTTGCTGGCAACGGTTTTCCTCACCCGCTCAGGCAACTGGAATGCCGCCCTCCCCGGCCTGGATGCAGTTCTTCCCGGATTGCTGGTGGTGGCCATTCACCTCTGGCGGCGTAATGCCCTGCTTTCCATTGCCGCCGGCACCGCCGCTTACATGACCATCCAGCAAACCGGCTTTCTCTCGGGATTCTGAGCTTTTTGCCTTTCACTTGCGTACAGCTACAGTGAAGGAAAGCCCTTAATCCAACTGACAGAGAGAGCTCCATGGTTACGCTCAACATCAACGGCGAGCAACACGAACTGGACGTCCCGGACAACATGCCGCTGATCTGGGCCATCAGGGATGTGGTCGGCATGAAAGGCACCAAGTTCGGCTGCGGTGTGTCCCAGTGTGGTGCCTGTACCGTGCACCTGAACGGCACGGCCATCCGTTCCTGTGTGACACCGGTGTCTGCCGCTAAAGGCGAGATCACAACCATCGAAGCCATGGCCGACGATCTGGTGGGCAGCAAGGTCCAGCAGGCCTGGCTGGACCTCGGTGTCGCCCAGTGTGGCTACTGCCAGGGTGGCCAGATCATGAACGCCACCGCCCTTCTGAAGAAAACGCCCAACCCGGATACCAGCGAGATCGTCGATGCCATGGCAGGTAACCTGTGCCGCTGCGGTACCTACAACCGGATTCTCGCTGCCATTGAGCGGGCGGCCGGCAAGGAGGACCAGGCATGAACAGATCCAACGACAAACTCCTGCTGGCGAATGTGAGCCGTCGCCGCTTTCTCATGGGACTGGCCGGTGGCTCGGCCCTCGTGCTGGCCGCGCGCTGGGATATGCCCCTGGCCAATGAAAAGGCCCAGTTCGGCGCCGGCGCCATGCCTGGCGGCTGGGTGGATGATCCTAACGTCTTCATTCATATTGATTCCGACGGGACGGTCACCGTCGTCAATAACCGGGCCGAAATGGGCCAGGGTATCCGTACCAGCATGGTGTTACTGGCCGCCGATGAACTGGGTGCAGACTGGGACCGGGTGAAGGTCCGTCAGGCGGAGGCCAACCAGGAAAAATACGGCAACCAGAATACCGACGGTTCCCGCAGTATGCGCCACTGGTACGATCCCATGCGTCGTGCCGCGGCCGCCGCCCGGCTGATGCTGGAACAGGCCGCCGCCAACCAGTGGTCGGTGCCCTTGCACGAGGTACAAACGGACATTCACAAGATCATTCATACGCCGTCCGGCCGGGAACTGGGCTTTGGCGAGCTTGCGGAAGCCGCCCGTGAACTGGAAGTACCAGGCCGCAACGACCTGGTACTGAAAACCGATGACGAACTGCGTTATATCGGCCGCGAATCCGGCTACATCAACGGCAGGCTGGAGTCCGCCTACCCCAAGGCCATTGACGGCGAAGACATCGTTACCGGCAAGGCGATCTTCGGTGCCGATGTCGAGGTGGAAAACCCACTATATGCGGTCATTGCCCGCCCTCCGGTTTATGGCGGCAAAGTCAAAAGCTACGATGACTCGGAAACCCTGAAAGTGCCGGGCGTGGAGAAAACCCTCGAAATCCAGGGTACCGGACAACCGGCCGGTTTCAGTCCGCTCGGTGGTGTGGCGGTGGTCGCCACCAATACCTGGGCAGCCATCGAGGGCCGCAAGAAGCTGAAGATCCAATGGGACAACGGCCCCGCCGGAGACAACGCCAGCTACACCTCCGAGTCCTATCGCCAGACGCTCGAGGAACGTGCCCAATCGCCCGGCCGGGTTATCCGGGGCCGCGGCGACGTCGAAGGCGCCCTGAAGCAGGCAAGCAAGAGGGTCTCTGCGACCTACTACATGCCCCATCTGGCCCAATCCCCCATGGAACCGATGGTGGCGACCGTCCTGGTGAAAAACGGCGAGGCGGAAGTCTGGGCCCCTGTCCAGAATCCCCGTGCCACCCGCGACACCGTCGCTGGTCAACTGGGTCTGGATCGGGAAAAGGTAAGGGTCAATGTCACCCTGCTCGGCGGTGGTTTCGGCCGCAAATCCAAGCCGGATTATGCCGCGGAAGCCGCTCGCGTGGCTCAGGCCTTTGAGGGGCGACCCGTGCGACTGCAATGGACACGGGAAGACGATATTCACCACGCCTATTTCCACGCGGTGTCAGTGGATCATCTCGAAGCGGGGCTCGACAGTGACGGAAAGGCCCTGGCATGGCGCCATCGCACCCTGTCTCCCAGCATCGGCTCCCTGTTCGCCCCGGACCCGAAACACAAGGGCGAATTCGAACTCGGCATGGGTTTTAACACCATGCCATTCAGTATTCCCGCCATCCGGCTGGAGAACCCGCCGGCACCGGCCCATGTGAGAATCGGCTGGTTCCGTTCGGTGTACAACCTTCCCCATGCCTGGGCCATCCAGAGTTTTGCCCACGAGGTCTCGGTCGCCGCAGGCAGGGACCACCGGGATTACGTACTCGAACTGCTTGGCCCGGGGCGGGAAATCCATAACCTGACGGTGGGTGATGGCTGGAACTACGGTGAAGACCCGGAGATGTATCCCATTGATACCGGACGCATGCGTGCCGTGGTCGAGAAAGCCACAGAGGCTGCCGGCTGGGGTAAGGAGCTACCGGAAGGCCGCGGCATGGGACTGGCCTTCCATCACAGCTTCGTATCCTATACGGCCATCGTGTTTGATGTGGAAGTCGATGACACGGGCAACGTGATCATCCACCGGGCCGACATCGCCTTTGACTGCGGCCGGCAGGCCAATCCGGAGCGGATCCGTTCCCAGCTCGAAGGTGCCTGCGTGATGGGCATCGGCATCGCCCTGATGAGCGAAGTCACCTTCAGGGATGGTGTTGCCCAACAGGACAACTTCGATACGTACCTGTTGCCCCGGATGCCCGACGCACCCAGGGAAATCCATATCCACCTGATGGACCGCCAGGACGAACCCATGGGTGGGGTTGGTGAGCCCGGCCTGCCCCCGGTGGCCCCGGCGCTGTGCAACGCCATCCATGCCGCCACTGGCAAGCGGATTCGCCGGCTGCCCGTGGGCGATCAGCTGAAGGCCTGAACCAATGACGGGGGTCTGTCACAGGCCCTCGTCGGTCTCTACCCGGTTACGGCCGCCATTCTTGGCGGCATACATGGCCCGGTCTGCCCGCTGGATAATGGACTTGCGCTTATCTTCCGGGCGCCAGCTGGCGACACCGATACTGGCAGTAATGGCGGATTCCACTCCAGGCACTGCCACCTCGGCCACTGCCTGTCGAACCCGTTCGGCCAAGGCCACCCCATCGGCGCGCCCCGCGCCTGTCGCCAGAATGACAAACTCCTCACCACCCCAGCGCCCGAGATGATCCTCCTGGCGCAGCACATCGGTGACCTTCCGCGCAACTTCCCGCAGCACCTCGTCACCGGCCGCGTGGCCCCAGGAGTCATTGATGTTTTTGAAATGATCGACATCCAGCAGCAGCACTGAAAACGGCAAGCCATGGCGCCTTGCTTTCGCCAGCTCCCGGTCCAGTTCATATTCGGTCCGGTAACGGTTCCAGAGACCGGTCAGGGAGTCATGGCTCGCAGCATGACTGAGTTGCTCGTTGGCCTGCGCCAACGCAGCCTGCTCGGCCTTGAGCAACTCGTTCAGCCGGGTAATTTCGCTGATTGATGCCAGCAGCGCCATGTCCTCTGCCAGATCCACCGCGGCGAGACGCTCCACACGTTTCCAGGGTTCGCTGCTGCTTTCCACGGCTTCCAGCCAGGAACCGAAGGCCTTGCGGAAGGTTTCCTCCTCCCCCGGTGCGCTGGTCAGAATATCCACCTCCGGACGGCCCTCCCAATATATGCCTCGACCGTGTTCTCCCCGGAAGACCATAAACCAGCTGGTGACCCGCTCCCCCGGTAGCGGAACCGCCAGCAGGCCACAGGCAGCACCGAGTTCCAGCCCCCTGGCCAGCGGCTCCTCTTTCAGCCTGGCCGACACCCAGGGAGATCGACCCTGTTGTTCGGCGTTCAGCCTGGCGACCAGTTGTTCGAGCGAAGCAGTGGGAGGGACCTCTCCGAGCGCGGCAATATCACCGCTGTTGGCATAGGCCATGCCACTGGCGCGGAACAATGCCAGCCAGTCGGGGGCGTATTTCTCAAGCATCCTGGCCGGAGAAAGCCCGACTGTGATATCAGCTGCCAGAAAATCCCTGGACTTGTGAACGCGCTGTAAGAACTGGGCCTCCATCCGGGATTTCAGCAGGAACAGGCGCTGGGTGGCCATCAGAACCAGGGTGCGTGCCGCGTCCCTCAGGGTCGGCGCAAGGGGAACCGGCTTTTCCGACGTGCAGGTAACCAGGCCCCAGAGGCCCGAGGGACCGACAATCGCGATAGAGAGCAGCGCCTGGGCCCTGAAATAATTCAGGTACGCGGTCTGCCTCCGGGACGGTGCCCGGAGTACCGTCCCGCTGGCATCGACGTCCGCCAGTTGTTCACGGTTCATCTTGCCGGAAACCAGCACCGGCACCAGGCCGGCCTCGAGGTCCGGAATACTCCGCACCTGGTGCCGGGTCATTTTTGAACGTTGCGCCGGAGGATACGCGGATGCGGAAAAACGCTGACCCCGCAAGGGTGAAACGCCCTTGCGCTTGCTCTCGGCCAGAAAGACGCCATGGCCCTGTTCGTCAAAGTGCGCCACCACCACCCGGTCAAACCGGACCAGGTCACGAACGCCGTCCACCAGGATATCCATCAGATCGTCGGGATTACGGGCATTGGCCAGCTTGCCAAGCCAGCGGTTGACCCTTCCGGTCATCCGTCTTGTTCCAAGGCCCGTTATGGGTTCGATTTCGACCACCACCCAGGCTCCGGAACGAAAAGCATTCACCTGGAGGCGGATCTGGCGGCCTTTGTTCTCCTTACGAATGGAAACCGGCCCGCTGAGCACATCGTCCTCTGCCAGTTCTCGGCGAATGCGGGCCAGCACCCGGGCGCCGAAAACTCCCTCCGGGGACTGGTCAAGCAGGGTTTCGGCCGGTACCTGCAGGAAGTACTCCGCATTGGCGCTGCACTGGACTATACGGTCCAGCGTTCTGCTCAATACCAACAGGCAGCCGCAGGGCTGGATCCTGAGAGAACTCCGCTGAAAACCGTTGGGTCCGGGCATCTTGTTGGTGAAATCCTTGGGAAAACCTCAAGGAAATTATACACTGCCGCCTCGAATTACCCCTGCACTATTTGCCATGGCCCCGCAATGAACCTGATCGACATCTTTCTCCAGACACTGGAAACCACCTTGCCGGTATTTGCCATGGTCTTTATCGGGCTCGGGCTGCGGCGGATCGGCTGGATCGATGCCCCCTTCATCAATACCGCCTCTGCCCTGGTATTCAAGGCGACACTGCCGACGCTGGTATTCCTGAGCATCATCCGCGCCGACCTGAGTACCGCCCTGAATCCGGAACTGCTGCTGTTTTACCTGCTAGCCACCCTTGGCGGGTTCGGTCTGACCTGGCTGTGGGCGGCCTGGCGGGTGCGAAGAGAGGATCGCGGGGTCTACGTGCAAGGGGCTTTCCGGGGCAACTGCGGGATTGTCGGCCTGGCGCTGGCGGCCAACCTGTATGGTGATTTCGGGTTATCCGCCGGCGGTATCCTGCTCGGCCTGGTGATCATCTCTTACAACGCACTGTCGGTGGTGGTGCTGATCGCCTACCAACCCGGCCAGTCCGCCAGCTGGCGCAAGATCATCCATGACATTATCCGTAACCCTCTGATTATCGCCGTTGTGGTGGCTATCCCCTTTGCCTGGCTGAATATCGGATTACCCACCTGGGTCATGACTAGCGCCGACTATTTTGCGTCCCTGACCCTTCCGCTGGCCCTGTTGTGCATTGGCGCCACCGTGTCCCTGAGCTCCATTCGCAGCGACAGCAAGACCGCTTTCGGCTCCAGCGCCATGAAAATGATCGTGTTGCCGGCCCTGTGCACCGCTGCGGGCTGGCTGGCCGGTTTCCGGGGGCCGGAGCTGGGACTGATGTTCCTGTTCTTCGCCAGTCCGACCGCCGCCGCCAGTTTCGTGATGGTCAAGGCGCTCGGTGGCAATGACCGCCTGGCGGCCAATATCATTGCCCTGACCACCCTGATGGCCAGCGTTACAGTTACCGCTGGCGTCTTCCTGTTACGCAGTTACGGCATCATCTGAGAGCCGACCGCACGAACCGTCTCGAAACCGCGCTGACAACCACCGAGGTAACCGCCGCCAAACAGGTTGTAGTGGTTCAGATAGTGGTACAGGTTGTAGATGTCCCTCTTGCGGGGATAATCCGGGGATCGGGCGTACATCCGGTCGTAGGCCTCGTAGAACGCCTCGCCGAAGCCGCCGAACATTTCGGTCATTGCCAGATCTGCCTCCCGGTCACCGCAATATACTGCCGGATCAATAAGCCAGGGGGTGTTCCGATCAAACAGAGCGTTGCCGCTCCAGAGGTCGCCGTGCAAAAGGCTCGGATGCTCGCAGGTATCGTCGAGCCACCGTGCCAGAGACTCGCCGTGGCGCTCGAGTACCGCCTCGAACTCAACACGAATCTCCGGATTTTGGATTCGACTCACCTGATAGCCCAGGCGGTCTGAAACGAAGAACTCCCCCCAGGAGTCCGACCAGCCATTGGGCTGGGGCGACAGTCCGATGTAGTTGTCCCGTCCCCAGCCGTAGCGATCCTGTTTCAGCCGGTGCATCAGCGCCAGCCCCTCTCCCAGCATGGCAAGGGTTTCGGCAGTGGCGGGTTCGGACTCGATGCCGGTGATCTCCAGCACACTATTATCGACCCGCACCACCTCCGGAATCCGCACATCCGTGACACCCGCCTGCACCAGTGCTGAACGAAGGCTCTCCAGCCCCTCCGCCTCGCAAATCAGTGCATCGGAAAATCCGGTGTTATTATGTTTGGTGAACATGGCTTTACCCTTCCTTGAATCGTTTCCGGCCGGGGCGTTAGATTGGTCTCAGGCTAACATGTAACGGAGTCGCGCGACTGCTATGGACAAGAAACGCTGGAAAATGCTGATCTCAGGCAAGGTGCAGGGTGTCTACTACCGGGCCTCCACCGAAAAGGAAGCCAATCGGCTGGGGCTGTTCGGCTATGCCAGGAACCTGCCGGACGGACGCGTCGAGGTGATTGCCGAAGGCAGTCCGGAAGAGCTCCAGCAATTGCACCAGTGGTGCCAGGAAGGTCCCCCTGCGGCCAAGGTCACTGATATCGAGGTTGAGGAGCAGCGGGCGAATGGGGAGTTCTCGAATTTCGGGGTACGCTACTGACATTTCAGCGATGCTGTTGTCGCAAGGCCTGGTTCAGGGTTTTCTGCCACGCTTCAACATCAACCTCGCAGCTGCTGAGGACCTCAAAGTCCCGGTTCTCCAGGACCTCATCAAGCGGCCGCCCGACGGACTGGATGACCCGATCACGTTCTTCCAGCATGGCTGCAATATGAAACCGGTAGAGCCGGACAAAGTGGGTTATCCAGATGTTTACCGGCCAGCTTGGTGACGCATGGTCGATTTCAAACTCGCCAAGACGGGGGATGATCTGGTCGGAGGGATGCCACTTCTCGTCGGTCACCCAGCGATTGGTGGTAAACAGTCCGGTCGGGAAGCCCCAGGCATCCATGGAGATGGCAATCAGGTGCATGGTGCGATCTTCGCCCTTCTCCCCGTCCGGCAGCCTCAGGAACGTATGGAAATGGCCGTGTTCGGGGTTGTCCTGCCGGTGGGCGTGGTAATAGTACTGGCTGCGGGTGTCCCGGTCGAAGACATCACCCTTGGGGTAATGCTCCATCTCGTAGAAGGTGCCCTGGCCCTTCAAAACCTCACCCACAACATTCAGGCCGCCTTTCTCAAGCACGCGATAGCACTCCCGGACCCGGCTGGCCGAATCCAGGAGGCTTTCGAGCTCTTCGTCCGCCAGGGCCGAGAGGTCAGGCTGAAAATCCATCAGAGGCCCATGAGTTCCCGAACAGCACCTTCCCGGCTCGTTTTCAGACCGGCAGCCCGCCCTTCCTCAATGGCAATCTCCGCAGGCACACCCATCTGGAACCGGTACAGGGCCCACATCGCCCCTACCCGGTTACTGCTGGCACAGTGCACCAGAATCGGATAGTTCGCCGGCGAAGATGCGATCTTCGAGAATGCCTCCACCTGAGCCCGGGTTGGCGCGCTGGTTGAAACGCCAAGCCCATAGAAATTCAGGCCGGCGGCATGTGCCTCCGCCTTTTCCTCCGCCACACCTTCCTCTTCGGTGAGCAGACTGACCACGGTATTGAAGCCCTGGGCCTTCAGTTCTGCCATTGCGCCTTTCTCCACATGGCCGCCAGCGGCAATAAACGGCGATGGCCTGTTGTAGTTTTTGACCACGGAAGGCATTTCACTGCCGAAAGGCGCCTCTGTCCGGTCACTTTCAATTGCGTAAGGAAGCGCCCGGTCAGGATTTTGCGCGGTCGATCTGGGAACGGCTGCGGGCATTGGCTGGGCTGTGCCACTACCCGAGCCGGAGTTTGCCGCACAGGGGTTTGCTGATGGATTGGCTGCGGCGCAGGGGTTGGCCGCCGCGCAGGGGTTCGCCCCACTCTGGCTGGCTGCCGCGCACGGATTCGCGGCCGCACAGGGATTGGCACTCGACGACTGACTGCTTGTCTGACCCTGTGTTGCGGCCGGGTTCTGCGAATCGGAGCACCCGGCAACACCCATGCCCAAGGCGATGGTAATGGCTACAGGTAATGCGGCACGTTTGAAACGGTAACTGGTCATGACTGTGCTCCTTCAGTTCTGTTTGTTGTCCGCCGGATAAAGATCGGAGGCCTGGTAGGGCCCGCCCAGCTTTTGCTCGAGTCTGCTACCCAACTTGAAACCACCCCAGGCCATTGCCGCCAGCACGAGAATAATGAGCCATTCGGGAATGCCGGTAAGATCCATCAGAGTCTGCCCCTGTGGACCGGGAGTGGCCAGATAGAGGTCCTCCAGCGGGCCGAACCAGGCGGCAAACAAGGCGGTGCCCAGTAGCATTCCGACCATGAACACGATAGCGTCAATACGACCGCCGGCGAGTCCGGCAACCGACGTTCCCGGGCAATAGCCACCAATAGCGAATCCTGCGCCAATCAACAATCCGCCGACCGCCATAGCGACATAGAACGGCGTGGGTACGTAGTAGCTGCCGGCCCCCATCAAACCGAACTGTTTCGACAGCCACAGCAGCACGGCCGCCACAATAACCGCGGTAAACATCACCTTGAACACGGACCAGTCTTCAAGCCGGAACTGCCCGGTGAGTTTCCGGGGGCTGCCAAACCCTGCATTTTCGAGTACAAAGCCGAACAGGAAGCCGGCCAGCAAACCGGACGCAACACCGAAATCATAGAGGGGCCAGATCATTGCCAGTACCTCCGTACAATGAAGCTGAACAGGAAACCCGCCGCGAAGAAGCAGATCAGGAACACAAAGCCCCCAACCGCCAATGCAGCGCCGCCGGAAAGACCGAGGCCACTGGTGCAGCCGCGTGCCAGACGGGCACCGAGACCGGTCAGGATACCACCGATCAGAGCCAGCACGAGCCGGCTACCGACTCCGGATGAGGGCCCCCGTTCCACCTGTGGTCTGAACCTTCGACCGGAGAGCGCACCGACAAGTGCACCAATGAACGCTCCGATCACCTCCCAGGTGATCCAGGCCTGCAGTGGCTCACCACGGACATAATCGCCCAGGTACCGGTTGGCCGCCGTCAGCTCCGGTGCCAGCCACTGACTAACTTCCGCGGTAAACCGGGTAAAGAAACCACTGGCGCCCAAGCCGTGACCGGTCAGGACAAAGGTGAGAAATAACGCCAACCCCAGGGCAATGCCTGCCCAGAGGGGTGACCAGAAGGGGCGTGGAGACATATCCGACTCCTTTTCGTTCAGTAGGTTATACCTGTTTTATATATGGTTATTCCCGACTATCAAACCCGCAAGGGTGGATACCGCTCAAGAAGTGATACTCATCAAGTTTAGACCTGGAATACGCCCAATAAAAAACCCCGCCATTTCTGACGGGGTTTTGTATTGGCGGAGAGGGAGGATTATTCGGCCCTGCGGGCCTCACCCCTTCGGGGCCGTCGTCGCGTTGCTCCGACGTTCCTCAGGCTGCTTCGCCGCCTTCGGTCGAACCTGCGAAGGTTCTTCTTACCCTACCAATCGGCCAATAAAAAACCCCAGCGATGCTGGGGTTCTGTATTGGCGGAGAGGGAGGGATTCGAACCCTCGATACGCTATTAACGTATACACACTTTCCAGGCGTGCGCCTTCAGCCACTCGGCCACCTCTCCAATAAACTGTTTCAAATCAGCGGTGTTGCCGCTCATTTGAGGGCGCAAACTTTAATGGTTTTTCGGGCCCTTGGCAACACCCTATCCGGAAATCACCGAAAAAATTTCACGTTGGCCTGGTTTCAGGTTAACGGTTGAACAAGTTGAGTAGTATCGTTAGAGGAACGCCTCGTACAATACTGCCCTCTCAGAACAAGGAGAATAACAATGCTGATGAAAGCAGGCCAATCTGTCCTGATCCTGATTGATCTCCAGGAAAAGCTGATGCCCGCGATCAGCTTCGGCGAGGAAGTGGCTGACCGGTGCACGACGCTCGCAACCATTGCAGGGCTCCTCGGGGTTCCTGTGCTCGGTACAGAGCAACTGCCGGACAAGCTCGGCCCCAATATCGAATCGGTGCGGGAACTGTGCGATTCGGTTCTCGACAAGACCCATTTCGATGCCTGCCCGGATGGCCTCATCGATCAGCTACCGGAAGGTCGGCAGCATATTGTCATTGGTGGCTGTGAGACCCATGTCTGTATGATGCAGACCGCCCTGAGCCTCCTGGATGCCGGCTACAAGGTGTGGGTGGTGGCAGATGCCACCGGCTCGAGAAATGATTTTGACCGGGATGTGGCCCTGGATCGACTGAACGAGAGTGGCGCCAGGATTGTCACTCTGGAAATGGTTGCCTTTGAATGGATGCGCGATTGCCGGCACCCCCGTTTCCGGGATATCCAGGCGCTCATCAAGTAATCGGCCTGGCGCGGTCATCCAGCGCGCATCCGCTGGCGTATTCCCGGCACTTCAGCAATCAGAGGTTTGTCATGCTCAATATGGATTTCAGTGAAAAGGTGGTGATCCGTACCGCAGAGATGGACTGGGTGCCCAGCCCTGCCGGCGGTGTCATGCGGAAGCCACTGGCCCGGGAAGAAGCCGAACGGGGTCACGCAACCAGCGTGGTCCGCTATGAGCCTGGAGCATCGTTCAAGCGCCACGAACACCCGCTGGGAGAGGAAATCCTGGTACTCGAAGGCGTCTTCTCCGACGAGACCGGCGACTACCCGGCCGGCACCTATCTGCGCAACCCGCCCGGCAGCGGCCACGCGCCCTTCAGCAAGGAGGGATGTACCCTGCTGGTCAAGCTGCACCAGTTTGACGAGAGAGACACGGAGACCGTCCGGGTGGATACGCGCACGGCTGAGTGGTTACCGGGCATTGGCGGGCTTCAAGTGATGCCCCTGCATGACTTTGAACACGAACACGTGGCACTGGTGAAATGGCCCGCCAACGAAGTATTCCAGCCCCACCGGCACTTTGGCGGCGAAGAAATCTTTGTGCTCTCTGGTGAGTTCTGCGATGAGCATGGCCGCTATCCTGCCGGCACCTGGATCCGCAGCCCGCATATGAGCCAGCATCACCCGTTTGTGGAGCAGGAAACTGTTATCTGGGTCAAGACCGGCCACCTTCCCCTGGCAGCACGGTAGAAAGAAAAAAGGCCCCGAAGGGCCAAGAGAGTGCGCATCAGGATGACATTGCTGAGGACTGCCAACCGACGCTGCTGAAGAGGTCGTTGCTTGCGCCATCGTCCGCGGGCGTATAGCGGAAATCGTTTTCCCCGGCCGGCAGGGCGAACACGTGGTAAGCCTCCGGTCCGAACGGGTCCAGTGCGGTACCGAGATAGTCGAAACGGTCCGGCACCGGCTCACCGGACAGGGCCACCCGGAACTGACGCTCGACTGTCGGTGTGCCAACATTCAGCGGCTGTTCCACCCAGAGGTACACGGCCTTGTGCGGGACGATGTATTCGCAGCGCACTACCCGGTAGCCCTCTTTCAGGTTCAGGGTTGTCGGCTCTTTTCCGGCTTCAACGCGGAATTTGTGAATCGTTTTCATGGCTGCATCCTCCGAGTTGCCACTTCACGATTCCCATGTTCCTCCGATCCCAACTTCGAGAAAATAAGCTTTTTTGATCCTTTAACATCGAACTTTTCGATGCATCAATTCTCCAGGTCTGTTCCAAGCGCGCTGAAATTGACAGGGTCCATACAGATTGCCCGCACGCCCTCGTGGGCCAGCTTACGGCCACGGGTGATGGCAAACAATTCATCCTGCACTTCTTCAATACAGGCGATGTGCTCCACCTCGTACTGCCGGCAGACTTCTCGCCGTATCACCGTGGGCGCGGCAAAGACGCCATAACCCTGACGTCCGAAAACCTTGATCAGGGCACTGTCATCAACCCGGGCCACCAGCTTCATTCGCACACCCTGCAGTGACAGCCAGTTCATCAGGCGCTCGAAATACGGCGCATCTGTGGCATTGGCCAGCAGAGGCTGGCCATTCAGGGAATCGGGGAATCCTTCCCGCAGGTTGGCAGCCAGCGCCGGGGCGGCAAACAGGCTAATACTGGAGCCGGCAACCGGGTGCACCGTGAAGGGACCGTGCTCATCCAGCCCCGGCATCCGGTCCGCCAGAACCACATCCAGCTCTTTTCGCTTGAGGCTCAGTACCAGATCCTCGGTCCTTCCGGTCCGGCATTCCAGCTGCACCGGTCGTTTGAGCGCCATGGCCGGCTGCAACAGGTAATAGGCAATAAGCTTGTGGATCGAGGCGGAGATACCTGCGGCCAGCGTCAGGGGACGATCGGCGGGGGCAAGTTGCAGTGTGTCGGTCAGCTCCCCGGTAAGGGCGAAAATGTCGTCGGCATAGCCGAGGATCATCCGTCCGAGGTCGGTCAACGCCAGTTTCCGCCGTTCGCGGAGGAAAAGCCTTCCTCCGACGGCCGACTCAAAGGTGGCCAGCTGACCGCTCAGGGTTTGCGGCGCCAGATCGAGCAGCTCACTGGCCCGGGCGATCGAGCCTTCCCGACTGATCACCCAGAAATAATACAGATGCCGGAGGTTGAGCTGTTCCATGGATTCGGACCTCCTGTGGCAATCACGCCGGTCGGGGAATAATGGTCTGGGTGAGGATGTGATAGACCTCTTTCGGGTCCATGCCATCAAAATCAATCTGCATCTGCGCCTCCTGTCTGCAGCTTCTGGGTTGCCCTGGAGCGTGCAAGCCAAAGCATCACGAGAATGCCCTGAAGTACCAGGAAAGGTACGGAGACCATAACCAGACCGGACCACCCGACCCAGGCAAAAACCGCTCCCGCAGACAGCGACGCGGTCGCCTGGGAGCCGAACACAAGGATGTCATTGAGCCCCTGCACCCGGAAACGCTCGGAATCCTGGTAGCCCTGTGGCAACAAGGCAGTTCCACCCACAAACAGAAAATTCCAGCCCATGCCCAGCAACAGGAGCGCCCACAGGTAGTGGTGGAAGCTGATGCCGGCTGCCGCAAGCAGCACGCATGCGAGATAGGCCAGCAGCCCGCCGACCATCATCAGCGGAATGCCCACTACCCGGGTCAGCCAGCCGCTGATCAGGGATGGCAGGTACATGGCCATGATGTGGAGCTGGATGACCGTCTTGGCATCGTCGAGGCTGTGACCGGCCATTTCGGTCATGCTGAGCGGGGTCGCGGTCATGATGAAGGCCATCACCGCATAACCGATGGCCGCAGCACCGATCGCTGCCAGTACCAGGGGATTGACCAGGATTTCCCGCAGTGGCCGGCCGCCGCCAACATGGTCCTCCCGGACCAGCTCGCCCTTCGAGCGATAGCCGGCGAAAAGTGTCACCAGGGCCACGGCCTGCACCGCCAGCAGCCCAAGCCAGCTATCCATGAACGGATGAGTCTCATCCGGACCGGCTCCGAGCGTGGCAATTTCTGGCCCCAACCAGGCTGCACCGAGCCCGCCCAGAAGCACCCTGGCTGCGGCCGAGGCTGCAAGCTCCGGACGCACCGACTCCATCGCGGCAAACCGGTACTGATGCACCACCGCAAGGCCACTACCACCCACGACGGCGGCCACACAAAGCAGCGGGAAAGATCCCTGCCAGGAAGCCAGCGCACCCAGACCGCCGGCCAGGATGCCCATGATGGCCCCCAGCAGCATGACCGGTTTGCGCCCTACCCGCTCCATCAACCAGGTGGCCAGTTTGACCGAAAGCACCGTCCCGACCACAACAAGCCCCACGGGAAGCGTGGCCCACTCAGCAGACGGTGCCAGGGCCCGGCCCTGGATGCTGCCGATGACGATGATGAACGGTGCGGTACACATGGCCAGCGCTTGCGCAGCCACCAGCACCCAGACATTCAGAGGCATGGATTACTTTTTCCTGTAGGCGGTGCCGCTGGGGCACTCAATGGGTTCGTACAGGCTGGGCATGTCGCCCGCCAGCTCGGAGGACCCGGCGATCAGGTAGCCGCCGGGATTGAGGGAAGCATGAAACCGGGCCAATATGGCCTTTCTCTTCTCTGCCGAGTAGTAAACCAGGGCGTTCTGGCAGATCACCACGTCGAACTTGCCCGGCAAAGTGCGTTGAAGCAGGTTCAGCTCACGGAACTCGACCAGGGAACGGATATCGGGGCTGACTTGCCAGCCACCCTTCTCGATGGACTGGAAAAAACGCTCCTTGCGCCGGGAAGTAATTTCCGTGTCTTCAGGACCGAGTTCGTAGTGAGCCCGCCGGGCCACCTCCAGGGCGCTACGGGAGGTATCCGTCGACAAAACCCTGGCCTCGGCCAGGTTGCCGGGGTTCCGCTCCTTGAACTCGCTTGCGGCCATGGCCAGGGAGTATGACTCCTGGCCGGTGGAACAGGCCGCTGACCAGATCGCCACCCTCTTGCCCGGGGTACGCCCGGCGATGTCGGGTAACACCTGGTCGCACAGCATTGAAAACACCGACGCGTCGCCGAACCACCGGCTTTCGCTCATGGTGATCGCATCAATGACAGCTTCCTTCAGGCCGGACCGCCCCGGTCTGTCCAGACCTTCCAGTAGATCCTCGATGGAGATCAACTGATGATTATCCAGTACCGGCCGCAGGCGTCGCCGGGCCAGCTCCTGAGCGCTGTCCCTCAGCAGGATCCCGCAGGCATCCCGAAGATAGGCCTGCAATGCCTGATAGTCGCTTGTCTTTATCGTTTCCATTGACTCATTATTATATTCGCGTAATTAACGTGGCATTTTACCACCTTCGGCTGGCCGTTGTGTGGGATCAATCTGCTAACATCCTGCTTCGCCCAGCTGGTCCCGCTGATTTACCCGGTCGGAACTTTGCCTACAACATCGAGAGTGTCCCGGATATGACTCAATACATGCCTTTTTCCCGCCAACTGGTTTCCCCGCTGCTGGCCGCCCTGGCTGCTTTTTGCCTGGTCTCCGCACCGGCACAGGCCCAATCGGGAGACGAGGATGCGACAATGCCCGAAGTCCGGTTTGAAACAAGCCAGGGTGACTTCGTGCTCGAACTTCGCCCCGATGTGGCTCCCGAAACCGTAGAGAACTTCCTTCAATACGCCCGGGACGGATTCTATGAGGGTACGGTGTTTCACCGTGTCATCCCCGGCTTCATGGTCCAGGGCGGCGGATTTACCGCGGACCTGTCACGCAAACCAACCCGGGATCCGATCGTCAACGAAGCCAGCAAGGACCTGCCGAACCAGCGGGGCACCATCGCCATGGCCCGCACCAACAATCCGGATTCGGCCACTTCCCAGTTTTTCATCAACGTGGTCGACAATGACTCTCTCAATGCCGGCGTCCGTGGCGCAGGCTACGCCGTGTTTGGTGAGGTTACCGAAGGCATGGATGTGGTTGACGCCATCGCCGGTGTCGAAACCGGCTACGCCCGTGGCATGAGAGACGTACCGGTCGAACCGGTTATCATCGAGACGGTTTCGGTGGTCAGCAACGACGAGTAGAACATGACTGAATCCACCGTACGTCCGCCAGCAATCGAACCCGCCGATCTCGTCTGGCGGGATGGAATACCGGAGTCGGCCCGGTTCGGGGACGTCTACTTCAGCCGCGATAACGGCCTGGAAGAAACCCGCTATGTCTTTCTGGACCACAACAACCTGATCGACCGTTTCCAGGTAGTGCCTCCGCAAGGTGCGTTCGTGATCGCGGAGACCGGCTTCGGCACCGGCCTCAATTTTCTTGCCGCCTGGCAAGCCTGGCAAGAGCACCGGCCGGATAACGGATCCGTACTGCATTTCGTCTCCGCCGAGCGCTACCCACTCACACGGGATGATCTCAAGCGCGCCCTGGACCTCTGGCCCGAACTGGCACCGCTCGCTGCGGAACTGTTGGCGCGTTACCCGTCCCTGGTCCGGGGTACCCACCGCCTGGTACTGGATGAAGGCCGGGTGCGCCTGACCCTGCACTTTGGCGATGTACTGGAAGCCTGGGGGGCTCTGTCATTCTCTGCCGACGCCTGGTTCCTGGACGGTTTTGCTCCGGCCCTGAACCCCGACATGTGGCTGGACCAGGCCATGGCGCTAATCCGCGAGCACAGTAAACCGGGCACGACCCTGGCGACCTTTACCGCGGTGGGCAGAATCCGCCGGGCGCTCGAGGACGAAGGCTTCGAGATGCGCAAAACACCGGGCTACGGACGCAAGCGGGACATGATCGCCGGGGTGCTGCCTGGCACCGTTTCCAGCAATTCGCCTGCCCCTGCCGGTACCGTGGCAATCATCGGTGCGGGCATCGCTGGCACCCTGCTGGCCCGGAATCTGGCCAGTCGCGGTGTGGCGGTCACTCTCATTGATGCGGAAGAAACTGCCGGTGCCGCGGCCTCCGGAAATCTTCAGGGCGCAATGTATGTGAAGCTCGGCGTCGAGTTCAACGCCCAGACAGAACTGGCCGTCTCCGCCCTGACCTTCAGTCAGCGCGCCTACGAACCCTACCGGGATTCCTTCTGGCACACGACCGGCCTGCTACAGATGGCGTGGAATCCTCAGGAACAGGACCGGCAGGCTCGTTTCCTGGAGCGCAACCAGTATCCCGAAGAGCTTCTGTACCCTGTGGACGCGGCCACCGCCTCCGAACTTACCGGTACTTCCGTCGCCAACGGTGGGCTCTGGTTCCCCAATAATGGCTGGCTGTCACCCGGCAGCCTTTGCCGGGAGCTGGCCCGTCACGCCCTGATTGATTGCCGATTCGGCACACGGGTGGAACGGCTGATGCCCTGCAACGGCAAATGGCACCTGTCCAGCCTTAATGGCGCCGACATCATCGCAGAGAGTGTGGTGATCGCCGCAGGCCACCAAACGGCGGAACTGATTCCGCTCAAGGGTGAATATCGGTTCAAGGCGATCCGGGGCCAGGTAACCCACCTCCCCGAGGAAGCCATCCGGGCACCCAAGGCGGTTATCTGTGGCCAGAAATACCTTAATCCGTGCCAGGACGGCTTGGCCGTGACCGGGGCCACCTTTGACCTTCACAGCGCCGACCCCACGGTCACCCGCGAGGCCAACGCCGAGAACCTCCAGCAGCTCGGCGACATGTTGCCGGGCTTGTTTGCTGAAGACGAAAGCAACGGGGATTTCGAGGGACGCGTCGGCTTCCGCTGCACCACCCACGATTACCAGCCGGTAGCCGGAATGATGGCAGACTGCAACGGGCAGTCACTTGAAGGTGTCTATCTGCTTAGCGGCCTGGGGAGCAAGGGGCTCACCTACGCGCCGCTTCTTGCCGAGTACGTGGCGGACCAGCTCACCGGGCAACCGGCCTGCCTGCCCGCGACACTCGCCCACAGCGTCCGGCCGGACCGGATATGCCGGCGCCGGGCCGGCTGACACCTCAGTTCAGGGGCGTCAGCAGCCGCCCCTCGGGACTGAGCAGGGTAATCATCCGGTCGTCCCCCGAACGCACCAACGCCGTGATTTCGTCGTCCCGGTAATTGGCGAGTCGCTGTACAGACGTCTCTCCGGTCGTCAGTTGGAAGCGCCACTCGTTGCGGAACTTTGGTTCGCTGTCATCCGTTGCGGTCGGCTCGACCAGCGAAATGCGGCTGACGATGCCCTGGGTCTGGCCGGATGAAGGAACCGCATCTCCGGTGAAATTGCCGGTGGTATCGCCTCCGGCCACCATATCGCCACCGAATCCGGTCAGGGCGTGGAAAGACTCACTGGATGCGTCCGCCGCGTCGTTCAAGGTGAACCCCCTGCTCAGGCCTCCGGTCGGGGAATAGGACAGCAGGAAGCCCGCCTGACTGGACAACGGCTCACGCACCAGGGTTTGAACATCGTCCTCGCCGGTGGCGACGGAGTACTCCCCATCACTCGCGCCCAGCAGCCAGAGGTGATTCCCACTGAACAGGCCGGCCGTGACCGACTCATCACCAGCAGTTCCCACCTGATAGACGGTCGGCGTGGTTGACGCCCCGCCGTAGGAATAGAAATAGGCATCCTCCCCGCCGATCACCTGGGCACCACCCACGGAACCTGCAGCCGAGCCGAACAGCATGGGCGACATGGACAGCACCGAACTGCCCGCCACGGCATCGTCGCTGGCAGATCCCACCTGTCGGGTCCAGGCGACTTCGGGCACCGGCGTGTCGCCGTCCAGCACAGTATCAATCCGTTGCAGGAAGCTGTCTACGCCACCGGCCGAACTTTGTCCGGGCCAGGTTCCGGTGGTTTCACCGGACAGGATCACATAGCCGGAATCCGGATTGATCCCGGCATCCCGGGTCCGGTCGTTACCAGAGGTGCCACTGCGTAGCGTCCAGTAAGGAACGTACTCGCCACCGTTCAAATCACCGTTGAACAAGAATACGGAGGCAATGACGTCCTCAAGGCCCATATCTACTTCCGCGCGATTTGCCCCCGGAATGTTCTCGTCAGTGCTGTAGGCAACCACGAACTCATACCGGTCCACCTTGGTGTTGTTCTCGGTAACCTTCCTGTTCACCACACCAATGACCGGGGACGACGGCGCAAGACTGACACCCTCCGGCGTAACGCCTGCCTCCTGTAGCAGGTTGCCTTTCTGGTCAAAGATCCGGACCTTGGCCCGGTTGCCGTCGGCACTGTCATAGCCGGCCAGGAAAAGCCGGCCGTCGTGACCAAGGGCCATATCCGTGGGCAGGAAACCTCCGCCCGCCGGCAGAACGATCGGTGCTGTCAGTTCATTCAGGCTGATACGCAGCAGATCCTCTGACGCCGGCCGTGCAAATCCCTCGCGTCCGGCCTGGTAGGCCTCGTCCAGAGCCATCTGGATAAAACGGTCGTCCAGACCCGGGTTGGTGTAGCTGTCCGCAGGCACACGGACACGGAGGGTGACCTGATCCTGATCCGCCGGAAAACTCAGGGTTGGATTCTCCACCCAGAGCCCGGCTTCCTGCTGCTCGATCACAAACTCGCTATCAAGTCGCGCGGTGGAACTTTCGGAGTGGATCAGGCGGGCCTGCACGATTCCTTCCCGCTCGCCGGTCAACCTGGCACGGTATTCCCGGGCATCCCCCACGTTCAGGGTGTCCCTGAGCCCGCCGTTCAGGGTTTCCAGGGACACCACCGGTTCGTTGTCATCAATGGTCACGGTGGCCTGTACCCCGCCGTTGTTAGGGCCAAGCCCGGCAAGGCCGGAGCGGACCTCGGTGAGGGTCAGATGTGCCGACTCGGAAAGCTCGGCAAAACTGTCCTCCACCACTTCGAGGCGGATATAGCATTCGGTGATTCCCGGCTCAAGGGTGACGACTCCCCGGGTCAGATAGCCATTGTCATCCGCTTCGTAGGAGAGGTAGCCGAGCGGATCGCCGTTTTCATCCACGGGCGCCGGAGAGCCGGTGCCGAGGCCTACAATGTCCTTACCGATGATGGCGTCGCTGGCATTGGCAGCACTGAAATCGCAACGCTGGTGAGGCGCGGTGCCGGTGAACGACGGATCACACATGCCGGGATCGTATTGGGAGCTCAGTTCAAAGGCGACGCCAACCCGGGTCACCGAGGGCTTGTCGAGGGTCACCTTGACGGCGACCTGACGGGTAGGCAGGGTGACTTCCTTTTCGCCATCAACCGCGCCGGAATCGTCGTAGGTATTGATGGTGAAGGTATGTTCTCCCGGCTCGGACAGATCCGGCACCGCGCAATGCTCCCCTCTCGGAGTCGCAAGTTCCGGTACCTCACCCTCGGTGAAGTTACCCGCCTCCAGAGCCAGGGGGTTGTATCGCACTTCAATATCAAACGGCGCAGTACCGGCCAGGCTGCCATCTGTGGTCACCAGGTTGATGTCTTCGGTCTTCCCGAGATCCGCCTCACCCCGACTGCCCCCGGTCAGGCCGGGCACGCCGTACATGATCACACCCTGGCGAGCCTTGTTGCTGATGTCCTCCAGCGCCAGCCAGGACGGAGCGTTGGTCAGGCTGTAATCGAGAATGCCTTCCCCCCCGTACGCGCCCCAGTTGTAGTAATACTCCACGCCCAGGTAGGCGTTGGTCGGCGGTGCCCCGAGGATGGTTGGCTGATCCGGGTCTTTCTCGGTTTTACAGCCAACGAGAGCAGTCAGGAGAAGTATCAGGCCGGTAAAGCGGAGACCGGAAGCGATGCGGGAACAACTATCGGCGCACATGGAAAAGTCCGTTTCGGAGCGTTGTTATTATGGGTGTGAGCCGGCGATCGAGCCTTATTTACACACCGTTACAGAACAACGCCATGGTAGCCAATTTGTCGAAGACGGGATCTGCGCGAGTTCTCAGATTCGCTGCCCGTAAACCGTCCTGGTCTGCGGGCAGCTGCGCGTTTGTGATGCAAGGCTCAGCCTTCGAGGCCGTGCTCTTTCAACAGCTTCAGCAGGCCTTCCTCGTCAAGAACCGGCACGCCCAACTGCTCGGCCTTGGCCAGCTTTGAGCCGGCTGCCTCGCCCGCTACAACACAGGCAGTTTTCTTGGAGACACTCCCGGCGACTTTCGCGCCAAGGGCTTCCAGTTTCTCCCTGGCCTCGTCACGGGTCATCCCAGACAGGGTGCCGGTGAGAACCCAGGTCTCGCCCTGGAGCGGTTTCTCGCCCTGCTCCACCACCTCTTCCTGCCACCGGACACCGGCGTCCTTAAGAGCCTGGAGGGTTTCCTGGTTATGGGATTGATCGAAGAAGCTTCGGATATGCCCGGCGACAATGGGGCCCACGTCCGGCACTTCCTGCAGCGCCTCTTCGTCCGCATCGGCGATGGCCTCAAGGGTTCCGAAATGACTGGCCAGGGCCTTGGCCGTCGCCTCGCCCACTTCCCTGATACCGAGCGCATAGAGAAAACGCCAGAGCACCGGTTCCCGGGAGCCCTCGATGGCCTTGACCAGGTTACTGGCGGACTTCTCACCCATTCGTTCCAGACTGGTCAGGTCCCTGACCTTGAGGTGATACAGGTCGGCCACCGTCCTGACCATGCCACGATCCACCAGGATGTCGATCCACTTGTCGCCCAGCCCTTCGATGTCCAGGGCCTTTCGCGAGGCGTAATGGCGGATGGCCTCTTTTCTCTGGGCCGGGCAGTACAGACCGCCGGAACATCGGGCCACGGCCTCGCCTTCAATCTGGATGACGTCGGAGCCGCACACGGGACAGGTCTTCGGTAACTCCACCGGTTTGGCGTTCTTCGGGCGTTTGTCCGCCACCACCTTGACCACCTGGGGAATCACATCCCCGGCCCGCCGGATGAACACGGTGTCCCCGATGTGAACATCCAGCCGGCGAATCTCGTCCATGTTGTGCAACGTCGCGTTGCTCACCGTGACGCCGCCAACAAACACCGGCTTGAGACGCGCCACCGGGGTCACGGCGCCGGTACGGCCAACCTGGAATTCCACGTCCTCGATGACCGTCAACTCTTCCTGGGCCGGGAACTTGTGGGCAATGGCCCACCGGGGCGCCCTGGACACAAAGCCCAGCCGCTGCTGGAGATCCAGACGGTTGACCTTGAACACGATGCCATCGATCTCGTACGGGAGGGAGTCCCGCTTTTCCATCAACTCGTTGTAGGCCTCAAGGCATTCTTCCACACCCTTGGCCTTACGCATTTCCGGATTGATCCGGAAGCCCCAACGCCTGACCTGCTGCAGACCGTCCCACTGGGTATCCGGCAGGAGACTCTCGTCAGCGACGGCCACACTGTAGGCACACATTTCCAGCGGGCGTTTCGCCGTCACCGTGGATTTCTTCTGGCGCAGACTGCCGGCGGCGGCGTTACGGGGATTCACGAAGGTCTTCTCACCCCGGTCCGCCAGCCGCTGGTTGAGCTTCTCGAAGCCGGCCTTGGGCATGTAGACCTCGCCCCGGACTTCCACCATCTCCGGCACATCGTCACCACGCAGCTTGAGCGGCACCGAGGGTATCGTACGGATGTTCGCAGTGATGTCCTCGCCGCTGTAGCCATCGCCCCGGGTGGCGGCCACGGTCAGCGAACCGTTCTCGTAGTGAAGGCTGACAGCAAGGCCATCGAGTTTGGGCTCGCACACGTACTCGATTTCGCTGTCGGTATCGAGACGGTCACGAATCCGCCGGTCGAAATCCCGGAGCTCTTCTTCACTGAAGGCATTATCCAGGGAGAGCATCGGTAGCCGATGAACCACTTCCTCGAAACTGGTCTCGGCGCTGCTGCCCACCCTCCGGGTCGGAGAATCGTCGGAGGCGAGTTCGGGGTAGTCTCCTTCAAGCTGCTGCAGCTCCCGGAACAGACGGTCGTATTCCGCGTCCGGAATGCGGGGATCATCCAGGACGTAATAATGGTAGTTGTGGTCCTCGATCTGGGACCGGAGTTCTTCAACACGCTTGATAATGTCGGGCGTGGCTTTGCTCATCAATGGGCACTCTCGGCTGTCACAAAAATGCCCGGACCAGTGCCGGGCATTACGCTTTCGGTGTTACGACCCTCAAACCCGATGGGATCGCTGCTTGCGCTCGAACTCGCGGATGCGCTGGCGACAATGCTCGATGGTCTGCGGCGTCATCACGCTGCGCCGTTCGTCCTTGAGTTCACCTCCCAGGTTACGAACCACCGCCTGGGCGGTCTCCAGCATGAAATCGAAGGCCTGCAGAGGCTTCGACGGACCGGGCAGGCTCATGAAAAAGCTGATCCCCGGCGTCTTCATACCCGGAATGTCGGAGGGCTTGAAAGTGCCGGGCTCCACGGCATTGGCCACGCTGAACTGCACCGGGCTGGTGGTGTCCGCTTCCTCGTGGCGGTGGTAGATATCCATGTCGCCATGTTCAAGCCCACAGGCCTCGAACAGTTTCTTGAGGGCCGGGCCAGAGAACTCCTCGCCACTGCGGGCGAGTATGTTGATCACAATCACTTCCCGGGCCTCGGGACGGTTGGCACCCGCCAGTGGCTGGTCAGAACGCCGCGCGGTGGGGGTTCTCCGGGCGGTGTCCTCCTCAACCTCGCTGGTGACAATCGGGGGCGCATTTTCTGTCTCTGCGTGCCTGGCAGAGCGGGGCTCTTCAGTGACCTCTGGCTCTGCAGGCCGGGGCGCTGGTTCTGGCGCCACGGTGCGAGGCTCGCTTACGACACCATCATCAACCGCTTCATCGTCACGGGCGCCCCAGCCGGCGTCCTGGATGTAGTCATCCTGATCGGCGGACGACAGACGCTCGTCCTCCGCCATTTCGGGTTCAGGCTCGGCGGGCTGTTCGGGCTTGCGAGTTTCCTTCGCCGGCCGGGTCGGTTTGGGCGGCGGGTTGCCAAAGCGGCTGGATCTTTCGGGCTTGACGTAACCCCGCTCTTCCAGAACGTCACGGGAGATCGTCCGGGCTCCGCCATTGGGCAACTCGGGGTTGTACTCCTCTTCGAGGGGAGATTCGTCGAGGTCATCCGCACCCATCCCCGACGAAATGGCCATGGACTCTTTCCGAGCCCGGCGCATCCGACGAATACCATCTATCACGATGCCGAGAATAACCAGGGTACCTATGGCGATTAACCATTCCCTAAGAGACATAGTGCTGTCGTCCTGTCTGCAGGTTCAATAATGTTGCTACTCTAAGAAAAGCCTGTAATGAATACAACGCACAGCCGGGCCAGATGGCATATTTGTCATCCTTGATGGCATTTCAACCAGTGCCGGCATCAGGCCTCGGCCAGGGCTGCCGCCTCTTCCACATCCACAGACACCAGCCGCGAACAACCCGGTTCATGCATGGTCACACCCATCAACTGGTCCGCCATCTCCATGGCGATCTTGTTGTGGGTAATGTAGATGAACTGCACCTGCTTCGACATCTCCTTGACCATATTGGCGTAGCGGCCGACGTTGGCATCGTCCAGAGGCGCATCCACCTCATCCAGCATACAGAAAGGCGCCGGGTTGAGCTGGAAGATTGAAAACACCAGTGCGATCGCTGTCAGGGCCTTTTCACCACCGGAGAGCAGATGGATGGTGCTGTTCTTCTTGCCCGGCGGCCGCGCCATAATGGCGACGCCGGTTTCCAGCAGATCCTCACCGGTCAGTTCCAGATAGGCATTACCGCCCCCGAACACTTTCGGGAACAGTGCCTGCAGGCCGCCGTTGACCTGGTCGAAGGTTTCCTTGAAGCGCTGGCGGGTTTCCCGGTCGATCTTCCGGATCGCGTTGTCCAGCGTTTCCAGGGCTTCCATCAGGTCTTCGTGCTGGCTGTCCAGATAGGTCTTGCGCTCGCTCTGGACCTGGTATTCCTCGATGGCCGCCAGGTTGATGGCACCCAGCCGCTGGATCCGGTTGCCGATCTTCTCAAGCTCGTCGGCCCAGTCCTTCTCATTGGCCCCTTCCGGCAGCTGCTCCAGTATTTCCTGCAGTTTCACATCCAGTTCCGTGAGCTGCTCGATGTGGTTGCCGGAGCGGATCTCCAGTGCCTGTGACTCCATCTTGAGTTTTTCCAGCCGGGCACGGACATCCTGGATCTCATGGTCAATGCGGCTGCGGGCCTGTTCCTTTTCACGGACCTCCCGGTCAATCTCTTCCAGGGAGTCCCGGGCTGCACCCAGTTTTTCCTCTTCCGCCAGTCGACGGTCCAGCAGGCCCTCGAGCTGCATCTGCAAGTCTTCCATGGGCTCTTCGGCGTTCTCCCGCGCTTCCCGCAGGATCTCGAGGCGCTCCTGGATCCGCTCCTTCTGCAGCTGCATCCGATCAATGGTCTGTTTCAGGCCCTCACGCTGACTGTTCAGGGTCTGAAGCTGCAGCTGCAGCTGGTGGGCATGGTCCCGGTCGTGACGGGCCTCCTGGCGCAGTCGGTCCAGGTTCTCCCGGAGCGTGTCTCTCTGTTCCAGCAACCTTTCCTTTTCCTCGTCACTGTCTTCCGTGGAAGCCAGTGCCTGCTGCCATTCCTCCCGGGCCATCTGCAGACTTTCCTGCTGGTCCTCAAGACTGACAGCCACATCCTCCCGATCCTCGGTAATCCGTTGCAGCCGGGCATCGATCTGTTCGGCCCGGGCCTTGAGCCCGGAGATCCGGGAGCCGAGGCTGCTGAGTTCCCGCTCGGCATCGGACAGTTTCGCCTGGGCGTCCTCGCGGGTTGCTTGCGCCCGCTCGGCGCGCTCCTGGAGCTGCTCCAGACGCTCATTTGCCGTCTCCATGGCTGCCTCGGCGCTGGCAAGCTGTTCCGTCAGTTCGGCCACTTTTTTCTGACGCTCGATGACCCCCACCTGACCGGCATCCGAGTCCGGCATCAGGATCCAGTCACGGGCGACCCAGATACCTTCCCGGGTGATCAGACTCTGCCCCGCGCCAAGGCTCGCGCGCGTGGCCAGGGCCTCATCCAGGTTTTCAGCGGTGTCGATTCCGTCGAGCATCGCGGTGACCGCCGGCACACCAGAGACCCTTGCGGCGAGCCCGGTACCAGTGCCGGCATCCCCGGAACCGTCATCCACCACTGCCAATCCCCGTGGGGCCTCCGCCATGGCACCGGAAAGTCCGGAGATGCCCGGCAGCGCAAGCCCCTGGGTGAACCGGCCGATGACCTGCTCCACGGCGAATTCCCAGCCGTCGTCAATCCGCAGGCGTGAGGCCACACGCGGAGCGTCCAAAAGGTCATGGTCGGAGAGCCAGGACTGAAGCTGATCGTCCTGACTACCCAGTTGTTCGTCCAGCAATGCCTGCTGGGATTCAAGGGACGCCCGAAGGCTCTGGACCCGCTGGCGCTCCTCAGACAGGGCATTTTCGGCCTCGCGCTGCTGCTGGCGGGCTTCGTAGAGTTCGTCCTGGATATCCGCGATGCGCTCGGAGGCTTCTTCCCGCTGGAGCTCCAGAGTTTCCTGTTGCTCCAGCAGGCCTTCCAGTTCCGCCCGGTCCATCTGGCCTTCGAGCAGTTCACGCTCGTCCTCCAGTTTCCGGCTCCGGTTCCGCAGCTGTTCGATGGCGTCTTCCAGAGAGCGGATGCGGGACTGGGCCAGCTCCGCCTGACGGCGCGCATCGGAAGAGCGGGTACTAAACTCTTCCCACTTGTGCTGCCAGTCGCTCATGGCTTCTTCGGCCTGCTGCAGCTTCTCGCCTGATTCCTCGGAGCGGATGGCCAGGGCTTCCTGTTCCGGCTCCATCATGTCCAGCTCTTCCTGGATACCGGCCAGCTTTTCTTCGTCCTGCTCCAGTTCCCGCGCCAGCTCACGCTCGTTGGCCATGGCCTGGTCCAGTTCCGTGGCGGTCTGGCGGCTACGCTCGCGCTGGTGTTCCAGGCTCTGTTCGATACGGGCAATATCGGCGCCGGCCTCGTAGTATCGGGCCTGGGCGCGATTGAAATGTTCGGTGCGGTCCTGATGACTGTCCCGGAGCGATTCGAGAGCGGTTTCCAGGCTCACCCGTTCGGTCAGCTGTTTTTCCAGTTCAAGCTCGGTATCCCGGATCTTGCCACGCCAGGTCTGCAGGTCATTATCCAGGGATTGCCAGCGCAGCACCGTCAGCTCCGCCTTCTTCTGGCGCTCTTCCTGCTTGTAGGCCTTGTACTTCTCGGCGGCAGCCGCCTGGCGTTCCAGATGTTGCAGCTGGCGAGCCAGTTCATCACGCAGGTCAGTCAGGCGCTCGAGGTTTTCCTGGGTGCGGCGGATCCGGTTCTCGGTTTCCCGACGCCGTTCCTTGTACTTGGAAATTCCCGCGGCTTCCTCGATATAGACCCGGAGTTCTTCCGGTTTGGCTTCGATGAGCCGGGAAATCATGCCCTGCTCGATGATGGCGTAGCTGCGAGGCCCCAGACCGGTACCCAGGAACAGATCGGTGATGTCACGGCGGCGGCATTTCGCACCATTCATGAAGTATTCGGACTGGCCTTCCCGGGACACCCGACGGCGCACGGAGATTTCGTTGAAGCGGACAAATTCGCCGGGCGCCGAGCCGTCGCTGTTGTCGAACACCAGTTCGATGGAGGCCTGGCCAACGGGCTTGCGGGCGCTGGAACCGTTGAAGATAACGTCGGTCATGGATTCGCCACGGAGGTACTTGGCGGAACTCTCCCCCATGACCCAGCGAACCGCGTCAATGATGTTCGACTTGCCACAGCCGTTGGGCCCCACCACCGCGGTCATGTTGGAGGGGAAAGGTACCGTGGTCGGGTCCACAAAAGACTTGAAACCGGACAGCTTGATGGACTTCAGGCGCATATCAGGCGCTCTCCTCGTCCCTGAGAATACTCAGGACCTGCTGGCGCTGGTGCTCGCCGAAGGCCTGGATGGCCGCCTGGAGACGGTCGGCATCGCCGGCGGTAGCCGCATCCGCCAGCTGGCGGAAGAAGGTTGCCGTCTCGTCAATCTCTTCCCGGAAATGTTCCAGCGCCACAAAATAGGTACGGCTGATGGCCGGCCGGAAGTTCTCCAGGGTTTCCTCGAGGAAAGGATTCTCCACCAGACGGTAGGCGTAACGCATGACACCGAAGCCGGCGTCGATCACCTGTTCCGCCGCATCGGCACTGTTGGAGTTGAGGGCGTCGATCACCGCCTGCAGCTCCCGGACCTGGCCCATGACGCCGCCCAGTTCCTCGCCGGACCAGCGCTCAAGGACTTTGCGCCCCAGCATGCACAGGAGATCGATGTAGATATCGTAGAGGTTGTTGACGCTGTCGGCGGTCAGGCCCGAGACCACGGCGCCCCGGCGGGGAAAGATTTCCACCAGGTGCCGGCGCTGCATAATCAGCAGGGCCTCTCGGACGGAGCCGCGGCTGACGTTCAATTCGCCGGCGACCTTGAGTTCCTGGATTCGCTCGCCTGGCTTGAGATCACGGGTGATGATCCTCTGCCCCAGGTGCTGGGCAATCTGTTCGGACAAACTTTCAGGAGCCTGAAACCTCATAAATTCTGGCGCTCACTTCCCGGATGAATACAGTCACAAGCGCTGGAGTTTAGCACAGGCTTGCACCGGCCCCACCCCCTTGTCCGACATTTTGATTGCCCCACTCCGGATTTTCCGGACCGCGCGCCCAGCCTTACTTCCGGGATTGGGGTCGACGGCGTGCTTTCGGCTTTTCTGGAGCGGAATCAGTAACCTGCCATTTATTCGCGCCAGGCTTTTTGCCGGGGCGGGACGGCGCCTTACGCCGACGGCGGTCATGGGCGGCCTGTTCACCAGGGGTTTTGGCAGGAATCTCGACAGGATCCAGCCCGACCGTCCGGCTCAGCAAATCCACCGCCTTCTGATCCAGCTCTTCCCATTTGCCCACGGTCAGGCGGCTGGGCAGGAAGATCGGCCCGTAACGTACCCGCTTGAGCCGGCTCACCTTCACGCCCTGGGATTCCCAGAGCCGGCGAACCTCGCGCTTGCGGCCTTCCATGAGGGTCACATGGAACCACTGGTTCGTGCCCCTGCCACCAGCCGGCGTAATGTCCGTGAACTTTGCCATTCCGTCTTCAAGCAGCACGCCTTCCAGCAGGCGCTCGATCATGGCCTCGTCCACCTCACCGAAAATCCGCACGGCGTATTCCCGGTCGATCTCGCTGGACGGGTGCATCAGCCGGTTGGCCAGCTCGCCGTCGGTGGTGAACAGCACCAGACCGGTGGTATTAATGTCCAGGCGGCCGATGGACAGCCAGCGGTGGTCCTTCAGCCTCGGCAGCCGGTCAAACACCGTCGGCCGGCCTTCCGGATCCTTGCGGGTAGTCACCTCGCCTTCCGGCTTGTTGTAGATCAGTACCCGACGCAGCACCTCGGCGGCACCGGCTACGTCCAACCGCTTGCCATCCAGCTCGAAGCGGTCTTGTGCCGTGGCTTTCTGGCCAGGGCTGACCGGCTGACCGTTGACGGTGAGCCGACCGGCTTCCATCCAGCCCTCAATCTCCCGGCGGGAGCCGACACCGGCCCTGGCCAGGAGTTTCTGGACCCGCTCCGGCGTCTCCGGGCCGCTGGTTTCCTGACGGTTTGCTGAGCCTTGGCTTGGTCGATCTGACGCCATGGTTAAATCCTTGGTAATGACTGACGCTTATGTGGGGTCAGTGAATGGTCTGCTGACTGGATTCGGGGGATTCGAACTCGATCTCCCCCTGCATGTTCTTCTCGATTTCCCGGCCGATTTCCTCGAGATCCCGCACTTCCGACAGTGGCGGTAGCTGATCCAGGCCGGTCAGGTTGAAGTAATCCAGAAACTGTTTGGTGGTGGCGTACATGGCCGGGCGACCGGGCACGTCCCGGTGGCCGACAACGCGCACCCACTCTCGCTCAAGCAGGGTACGAATGATAT